>JBGANO010000069.1:0-16870 GCA_044222305.1 Anaerolineales bacterium | reverse complement strand
TCAATCATCTCGGTCTCGATGAGTCGTTGCGCGGCAACGTAACGATGGGCTACTACGAAGCGGGTCACATGATGTACATTCACATCCCCTCGCTCAAGCAGATGAAAAAAGATTTGGCGGCATTCATCAAGGACTCTGCGTAAAGGAATGATGTTACAAAGTCTAGCCACAGAGACACGGAGTCACAGAGAAAAAACAGGGTTTTTCTCCGCGTCTCTGCGACTTATCATCCCCTTGCGGGACTGCGGCAAAATGCGTAAGGTGAATAAATGAATCTTGACGATCTCGAACGCTTCAAACAACTCGACACCCTCAACATGCTTGGCGAGATTGACAACCTCCCCGATCAACTCGCCGTTGCTTACCAACTCGGCATGAAACACGATTTGCCCGACTGGAAAAATTTTAGACAAGTCGTCATCGCGGGCATGGGCGGATCTGCCATCGGCGCGGACTTGCTCGCATCGTATTGCGCTTCTCTCGCCCGTCTGCCTGTTTCAGTCCATCGAGATTATTCACTCCCCTTCTTCGCGCGCGGAGGAGAGACTCTCGTCATTTGTTCCTCGCATTCAGGCAACACCGAAGAGACTCTCGACGCGTTTGAGTCAGCCCGCAAAGCGGAATGCCGCGTGGTTGTCGTCTGCACCGGCGGTGAACTTGCCAAACGCGCGAAAGAAAACAGCATCCCGATCTGGACGTTCGAGCACACAGGTCAACCCCGCGCCGCGGTGGGATTCTCGTTTGGCTTACTGCTTGCCATGTTCCAGCGACTCGGCTTCGTCCCCGATCAATCGAAAGAGATGGAAGACGCGGTCGCATCCATGAAGAAAACGCAACAGCATTTGAAAGCGGATGTCCCCGCGGTGAAGAATCCCGCCAAGCGTTACGCGGGTCAACTGATGGGGAGGTGGGTGACGTTTATGGGATCAGGTTTGCTCAGCGTTGTTGCACGCAGATGGAAGGGACAGATCAACGAAGTAGCGAAAGCGGGCGCGAACTTCGAGTTCCTCCCCGAAGCCGATCACAACACGCTGGCTGGAACGATGAATCCACAAGAGACGCTTAACGCGCACACGATGACCCTCTTCCTGCGCGCGCCATCCGACCATCCGCGTAACAGGCTGAGGTCCGACCTGACGCGCAAAGCCTTCATGCTCGAGGGCATGAACACCGACTACATCGACGCGCGCGGCGACACTCCGCTCGCCCACATGTGGACGTCCATTCTGTTTGGTGATTACATGGCATATTATTTAGCGATGGGCTACGGCGTTGACCCCACGCCGATCCAAGCGCTGGTGGAATTCAAAGAAGCAATGAAGGAAGCGAAATAAGAATCTTCACCGCAAAGAACGCGAAGTTCGCGAAGTAATAATATTTCATGCCCCTCAAATCCAAAATTCGTCAAACAATTTATCAATCTGAGAAATTAATTCAACGTCTTCGCTTTGCATCACAACGAACTGATTTGCCCATCCTCCTCGGCATCTCCTTCCCCAAAAGCGGAACGCATCTTCTCGATCAAATTCTGTTAGGATTTTCCAACGTCGCGCCGTATGCGAAGCGCTTACATTCTTTTTACGCCGAATACGAAGGCGTAAGCGGAATTAAGCGCGCGCCCGAGCAGGCGATTCGCTGGCTCGATTCGCTTCGCCCGCGCGATGTCGCGTCCGCGCATCTTTTTGCCCGACCTGAAGCGGTTGCTCGCGTGTGTTTGCCGAAATTTATTCCCTATTTCATCTTCCGCGACCCGCGCGATGTGGTCGTCTCGCATGTCTTCTACGTCACCGAGATGGAGTCGCATCATGTTCATCACGCGCATTACCAGTCGCTTCCCGATTTTGATTCGCGATTGAAAGTGAGTATTTTAGGAAGGCCTGATGCTGGCATCGAATTCCCGAACATCGCCGAGCGCTTTGCTCCCTACATGGATTGGTTGAATCATCCCGAAGTGCTGGCGATCCATTTTGAAGATTTGATTCACGACCGCGCCGCGACTCTGACGCGCATTCTGGATCATTTCCTAACCCGCACCCCGCTTCGGACGCCCCGCGAGTTGATTCTCGAATCCCTCGAATCGTCCATCAACCCCAGCCGTTCTCCCACCTTCCGTTCGGGGAAGACAGGTGAATGGAAAAAGTATTTCAACGACGAACACAAGCAGATTTTCAAGGATGTCGCTGGCGATTTGTTGATAAGATTGGAGTATGAAAAGGATAACAGCTGGTAAACAGGGAAACAAGTACACAGGTAAACAAGTCTATTCGAACATGTTTCCTTGTCTACGTGTGTACGTGTCTACTTGTGTACCTTCCCCATGAACTGTTCCATCGTCATCCGCGCCTATAACGAAGAGAAACATATCGGTCGTCTGCTGGAGGGAATCAAACAGCAGACTCTCAAAGATGTGGAGATCATCCTCGTCGACTCAGGTTCGACGGACGCGACCGTTTCGATTGCCGAATCGTTCGGCGCGCGGATCGTGCGAATCGCTTCGGAGGAGTTCACTTTTGGACGGTCGCTCAATTTCGGCGTCCGCGACGCGACGCGTGAGTTGGTCGTCATCGCCAGCGCGCACGTGTATCCTGTGTATCCCGATTGGTTGGAGAGTCTGCTTCGTCCGTTTGGCGCGGATGAAAAGATCGCGCTCACGTATGGCAAACAACGCGGACCCGACTCGGCAAAATATTCGGAACAGCAAATTTTTCATCGGTGGTATCCCGATGCGAGCGCCTTGGATCAGCCCACTGCGTTTTGCAACAATGCCAACGCCGCCATACGAAAAAGTTTATGGGAGAAGAATCCCTACGATGAAACGTTGACGGGACTCGAAGATCTGGCTTGGGCGAAATGGATGAAAGAACAGGGATACAAAATCGCCTACGTTGCCGAAGCGGAGATTGTCCATATCCACAATGAAACACCGCGCGGCGTGTTCAACCGTTATCGCCGCGAAGCGATGGCGTTCAAGAATATTTACCCCGAGTCGCATTTCAATATGTATGATTTTATTCGATTGACGATCTCGAACATTTTCAGCGACCTGTGGCACGCGGCGCGTGAACGCGTGTTGTGGAAGAATATCGCTTCGATACTCTGGTTCCGCTTTATGCAATTTCACGGCACGCGCATGGGTCACCGCGAGACAAGTTTGGTCACGCCGCAGTTGCGTGAGACGTTTTATTATGCGCGGGAACGAAAGAAGAAAGAGGAAAGAGATAGAGGGGTGGAGCCGATTCGATATGACTAGCGCGGCAGTCGGAAAAACATCAGCCAATCATTAAGTGAAATTTACTTTGACTCGATCTGTCCCTTATGTTAGACTATCGATTAAGTAAAAACTTAATCGTATGAGAATAGTTAACCCGCTCCACTCGTTCGACAAGATCAAACTCCTCGCAGATTTCCGCCGCATGGACATCCTGCGCTTGCTCATGGCGTCTCCCGCCACGCTCACGCATCTCGCGCGGACGATGAAGCAGTCTCCCGCTTGGATTCGCCATCACATCCTCGCGCTCGAGTCGGCGGAACTTGTCGAGGTGGGCGAAATCCGCAAGACGGGCAAGGTGACCGAAAAATTCTACCGCGCCAAAGCGGACGCGTTGCTCTTGCAGGAAGTCATCCTCCCAAAAACCAAAAAGCCCGCCGTCATTTTTTCAGGCAGTCATGACCTCGCGCTCGAGGGAATTGCCGAACATCTTGAAAAGCATGTTTCGTTGTTGAGTTTACCTGTCGGGTCGTTGGATGGGCTTGTGAATCTGCGGCAGGGACTGTGCCAGATCAGCGGCTCGCATCTCCTCGACGAAAGCGGCGAATATAACACCCCATTCGTTCGTCATCTATTCCCCGACCGTAATGTGGAAATTGTCACACTTGCGTATCGCGCGCAAGGATTGATGCTTGCAAGTGGAAACCCGAAAGGGATAAAGAATCTCGCTGACATGGCAAAACCAAATACTAGATTTGTGAATCGAAATTCTGGTTCAGGGACTCGCCTGTGGTTCGATTCTGAGTTGAAGAGGCTCAAAATCCCTGTTGAGAAGATCAGCGGATACGACAACGAAGTGAAGACTCACACCGAAGCCGCCGCATTGATTGCCAACGGCAAAGCGGATGTGTCGCTCGGTTTGCAAGCCGCCGCGCATCGAGCCAGCCTTGATTTCATTTCATTGTTCGAAGAACGGTACGACCTCGTCCTGCCGCGCGAGAATGAGAAAACCCTTGCGCCATTGCTTGATTACTTGCAGACAGCCATGTTTCGTTATGAATTGAATGCCCTTACTGGCTATAACTCCACGCATAGCGGGGAGCAGGTTCTCTAACGCCACCCTGAGCCGACGTTAGAGAACCTCGGCTGCGCATATTTTTAGAATGTCAGATACACATACTTTCGGGAGACTTCCATTCGTCCACGCAGGAGATTATAGACCTCTCATCGATATGATCTTACAGGAGTTGTAATGAAACGATTGCTTTGCTTGTTGGTATTCTTATCCGTAACGCTTGTCGCATGTGGCGGTTCGATGAATTCTGAACCACGCGCGTTGACCGTGTTCGCCGCCGCATCGCTGACCGATGCGTTTACGGAAATTGGCGAAAACTTTCAAAAAGCGAATCCAAATGTGACAGTCAGCTTCAACTTCGCCGGTTCCCAAGCCCTGCGGACCCAGATCGAGGAAGGCGCGCCAGCGGATGTGTTTGCATCCGCGAGCGGCAAAGAGATGGACGCATTGATCACAGACTCGTTTGTGACAAAAGAAAGTTCTCATATTTTTCTGCATAACAAGCTCGTGGTCATTCTCCCTGCCGATAACCCCGCCGGCATCGACTCGCTCGAAGATTTGGCGAATCCTAGACTCAAAATTGTCCTGGCCGCAGAAGAAGTGCCAGTCGGCAACTACTCGCGTCAAGCGTTGGATTTGATGAACGCTTCCTTTGGAACAGACTTCAAAGATAAAGTTCTGGCAAACGTCGTTTCCTATGAGGATAACGTCAGGCAAGTGGTTGCCAAAATCCAACTCGGTGAAGCGGATGCGGGCATCGTCTACACATCCGATGCGGTCACCGCGCCTGAGTTGCAGACGATTGAAATTCCAAATGAATTGAATGTCATTGCCAAATATCCCATCGCGCTGTTGGTTGAATCTGCCAATGGGGAGTTGGCGCAGGCGTTCGTTAATTATGTCTTTTCGGAGGAAGGTCTGGCAATTTTCCAGAAATGGGGTTTTGTCTCTCCTTAATTCTTTAACCACGAAGGTACACAAAGGAAAACCTTTGTGACCCTTTGTTCCCTTTGTGGTAAATTAGTTTTGAATTGAAAAAACTCCTCGACTCTAAATGGATTTTTATTATCCCAAGCGTTTTCATATTGGGGTTATTTTTCCTGCCCTTGCTAACCGTTTTCCTGCGTTCGCTCAATGCGAAATTTTTCGATTATGCTTTTTCGGAACAAGCCTTAGATGCCTTGAAGTTAAGTGTAGCGACCAGCACCATCACAACTCTTTGCGCGATTCTGTTCGGAACGCCGCTGGCTTATATCCTGGCAAACTGGAAAATCAGATATAAATCTCTGCTTGAATTGGTGATTGACCTGCCCATCGTCCTCCCGCCTTCAGTGGCAGGCTTGGCATTATTGATCGCATTTGGTCGGCGTGGATTGTTCGGTTCGACCCTGGACCTGTTTGGGATTTCGCTTCCATTCACCACGGCGGCGGTAGTGATGGCTCAGATGTTTGTCGCCGCACCGTTGTATATCCGTTCGGCGAGGGTCGGCTTTTCAGGCATTGACAAACAACTCGAAGAAGCCGCCAACGTCGAAGGCGCGAATCGCTGGCAGATGTTTCGCGAGGTGATGCTTCCGCTTACGGGCAAAACACTATTAAGCGGGGCAATCCTCACATGGACGCGCGCCCTCGGTGAATTTGGCGCGACGATTTTGTTTGCGGGGAATTTAGAAGGTGTGACTCAAACCATGCCGATGGCAATTTACTTGGGATTTGAAAGAAACCTTGGCGTGGCGCTGGCGTTGTCCGTTGTGCTGGTGGTTGTTTCCATTTTCCTGCTGGCTTTGACTCGTCGGCTGGAAAAGCCCGACCACGATTAGCCGACGTGGATCAATTCGACGAATCAGCCACAGAGATCACAGAGATTCTGAGATTTTTTCCACCTGCCCCGAACGCAGGTGCGGGGTCTGATGGCTCGGTGTTCTCTGTGGCAAAGACGTTTTGGCCACCCCCTGATTAATCTCCTCGCATCCAAATGATATAATCGCGCCACTGTTGAGGCGCGAATGTTGAAAATCGAAATCGTCTACTGCGCGGTCTGACATTACACCGCTCGGGCCGTGAGCCTGATGGGTGAACTGATCAGACACTATGAGCATGTGATCGAAGAGATCAAGTTGATCCCTTCGGATGAAGGTCGCTTTGAAGTGACAGTCAATGGGCAGTTGTTGTTTTCAAAATTGGAGTTGCATCGTCACGCCGAGGCGGGGGAAGTGGTGGGGTTGGTGAGGAAGTTGGTTGGAGAATAGAAACTTCGCTGGTTGAGTAGTCTCGCGTGTAGTTCGCGGGACGTATCGAAACCAGCAGGTAACTTGAAAGTTAATGTTTGAATCTAACTGGTGGTCTCGATATGTTCCTCGCTATCGCTCGGAACTACTCGACCACCGATTTTGAATGAATGAGGATATTGAATGCCAAAAAAAGGACGCGTATTTTCAGGAGCAAGACCGACGGGGAAGCAACACCTGGGCAATTATCTCGGCGCGATTCGGAATTATGTCGCGTTGCAGGATGACTACGATTGCGTCTATTGCATCGTGGATGTCCATGCGCTGACAACAGTTGAAACCACGCAAGAGTTGAAACAGAACACGATCGAGATGGCGCTCGACTGGCTCGCCGCGGGGATTCGTCCAGAAGAAACGATTCTGTTCATTCAATCGCACGTCCCCGAAGTGATGGAACTGCACACCTATCTTTCGATGGTCACGCAGATGGGCAAACTCACCGACCTGCCGACCTTCAAAGAGAAGCTCGCCCAACAGCCTGAAAACGCCAACTACGGCTTGCTCGGCTATCCCGTCCTAATGACCGCCGACATCGTGTTGTATAAATCCGACATCGTCCCTGTGGGCATTGATCAGGCTCCGCATTTGGAATTTGCGCGCGAGATCGTCCGTTCGTTCAATTATCGCTACAACACGAAAGTCCTCATCGAGCCGCAGGTCAAGCATACCGAAGTGCTCAAAGTGCTGGGCATTGACGGCAAAGCGAAGATGAGCAAGAGCTTGAACAATCACATCGAACTCGCCGCCACGCCCGAAGAGACGACCGCGCGCGTGAAAGAAATGGTCACTGACCCTGCGCGCATCAAACGAACTGACCCTGGCAATCCCGACATCTGCAACGTCTTTTCGATGCACAAGATTTTTTCGCCGCAAGACGAAGTGGACATGATCAACGTGGAGTGCCGCCGCGCGGGCATCGGATGTGTGGACTGCAAGATGCGTTTCGCCGCGAACTTGAATAAGCATCTGGAACCTTTCCGCGCCAAACGCGCCGAACTCGCTTCAAAGCCCGACTATGTGACTGATGTGCTGAACGACGGAGCTTCGCGTGCCCGTGTGATCGCGCAACAGACGATGAGGGAAGTGCGCGAGGCGATGCGGCTTCCGTGAAGTACACAGGTAGACAGGTATACACGTAGACACGTTGCGAGATACAGGATACGAGTTACATGATACGACCTGTGTACGTGTTTACCTGTGTACTTGTCTACGTGTTTCCGTGTATTCGTTTCCACCCATGAGAGCATTAATCCAACGCGTTTCCCATGCCAGCGTATCCGTTGATGGAACAACCATTTCCTTCATCGGAAAAGGATTGCTGATTCTGTTGGGAGTTGGTCACGGAGATGGGGAGGCGCAGGCAGTTTTCCTTGCGGAGAAGACCGCCAATCTGCGAATCTTCGAAGATGAGCAGGGCAAAACGAATCTCTCCGTGTTGGATGTGAAGGGGGAAGCGATTGTCGTTTCACAGTTCACGTTGTACGCCAACACCCAAAAGGGACGCCGTCCCTCCTTCATTGAAGCCGCCTTACCCGAAGTTGCCGAGCCGTTGGTGAATCGCTTCGTTGAATTACTGCGCGGACATGGCGTCCCGACTCAAACAGGAGAGTTCGGCGCGCACATGCAGGTAGAAATCCACAACGACGGTCCCGTCACGATCTGGCTCGAAAAATGAATCTCCAACCTAACGCATTCCAAAAAATCATGCATCGTTTCCTGATGCTCAAGCCCGTCTCGATGCTTTTGTCGAAAATTTTATATCGCGCTGATATTTTTCTTTTACGCGCAACCAAAGGGAAACTCACGGTCACTCGTATCGTGGGGCTGTCAGTCATTCAATTGACGACGAGAGGCGCGAAGACCGGTAAACTGCGCACCATGCCGCTGATCAGTTTTCCAGACGGGGAGAGGCTCGCGTTGATCGCTTCGTATTTTGGCGGGGAGCATAACCCCGGCTGGTACTACAACCTGAAGGCGAACCCCGAGTGCGAAGTGCGGGTCAATGGTGAGACCAGAAAATACATTGCGCGCGAAACGTTCGATGAGGAACGCGAGAGATATTTTCAGATGGCGAATTCGTATTATGCGGGGTATGAGAAATATCGCGAACGCGCCGCGCATCGTCATATCCCCGTGATGGTGTTGGAGCCGAAAGCCTCTTTCACCACGAAGGCTTGCACTGAGCCTGTCGAAGTGACACAAAGGTCACGAAGGAATTAAGATCGTAAGACTTAAAAACTTTGTGTACTTCGTGTCCTTTGTGTTTAAGAGAAAGTAATTGACGGATTCCACAACGCCGCGTCCACCTGCGCCGCCAGCGCGCCGACCGAGAGCATCGCGTCGGCGTTTTCTTTTGACCACACGCCTCCCGCACCGATGATAGGGATTCCCAATTTCGCGGCGGATTCAACAATGTGCAATGTCTGCGGAAACAACGAAGGACCGAACAGTCGTCCAGTGGTCGATCGTCCATCGTCCATCGTCAACGACCCTCTCGGCGCGGCGACACTGATTGCCTGCGCCCCCTCCTGCATCAAGCGCGGACCGAGCGACAGCACTTGTTCAACAGGCAATGAAAAGATCAACGGGAGTTCACCCAAACACATTTCAAGTGTGAGCAAAATAATATCGTCAGCGAGCAGGGGAGCGAAGCCGAGTTCCACAGCCATCACGTTTTCATGCGACTCCAACATTCGCGCCATTTGTTGAGTCTCTTCGGGGCGGTCTGCCATGAGGTGGACGATGACCGGCAATTCCGAACGCGTCCACTTGGCGGAATATTTTTTCAGCGCGGCATGGATGCCGGGATTCGGCAGTCCCGTGTGGAGGAGAAATCCGCCGGGGTATTCGATTACAGATGGCTGAGCAGTCGGCAAACGCGGGCGAAGCGAGATCGGGTTCGTCACGAACGCGCCAAGATCAAGACCTCCGAGGTTGCCTGTCCCCGATAGGGGATCAAAATCTCGGAGGTCTGGCGCGAACCCCAACGACCCCGCCGCGTTCATCAATGGCTTGCTGAAATACAGGTCGCGTTTCATATCAGGTAGGTAAGTAGACAGGTACACACGTAAACATGGAAACAGATAAACACGTAAACACGCCACACGGTCCACACCTCACATCTCTTGTAACTCGTACCCCGTATCTTGTATCCCATATCTCGCCCTCACCCCAACCCCGCCGCTTTCAACATCTCTTCATTGTTATTGAACTTGAATTCCACGATACCGCGTTTTTGGGCTTCTTCCAATTCAATCGCCTCCAGTTTTTTCACGTGTTCCTTCAGCACAACTGGTTTGCCAAGCGATTTCATTTTTTCTTTCAAAGCAGAGATATGTAGTTCGCCTGCTTGTGTCGTCCCCAAATATTGCAACACCACTTTTGCCGCATTCGTGCCATCCTTGCGCGCGATGCCTACGAGTCCCGAACTTGCCTTGCGCGACCAGCCGCCAACGAACACGCCCTCGATCGGTGATTCATACGAAAGCCCGTCCACAGGATAACGCGGCTCCTTGCTTTTAACAAACTCGCCCCATTCCGTCGGCAAGCCGAACGACTCATCCACTTGATCGCCGATGGCGAAGATGACCGTATCCAGCGGGATCATGCGCTTCCTGCCGGTGCCTTTGGCGCTGGTCTTGCCGTCTTTTTCGGTGAGGATGTTATCTTCCACTTCCATGTGCGTGAGTTTGCCGTTCTCGCCGATCATGCCGACCGGCGAGGCGAGAAAATCAAAATGGAAAGAGGCGTTATCGGCTTTGGGATCAGCCTTGGCGAGAGAATCCAACACTTTGTGGCGACCAATTTCAGGGTCCTGGTTGACGGCTTGCAAAGCGGGCAAGACGCGCGCCATTTCGCGCTCGAACTCTTCGAGATCGAGGTACGAGATCAAATGCTTCATCTCTTCTTTCGTGAAGTTGACCTCTGCCGGTCCGCGCCGCACAACTGCCGTTATATGTTCCGCTTTATATTCGTTGATGAGGTGGCGGGCAATATCCACCATCACGTTGCCCGCGCCGATGATGGCGCAGCGCTTCCCAAAGTGGAAGCGCCACTGACTATACGGCGGGAGATGATTGTAGTAGTACACAACATCTTTGGCGTGATACACGCCCTCGAGTTCCTCGCCCGGCAGATTCAAAGACTTGGTGCCCTGCGCGCCTACCGTGACCAGAACCGCGTCGAAGCCGAGGGAACGCAACCCATCGAGAGTCAGGTCGCCCTGGGTCCCGAACGTGATGTTTCCGTAGTAATCGATGTTTGGCAGGTCCAGGATATGCCGAAACTGTTTGCGGAGTCCATCCTTCATCGTATGCTTTTCAGGGTAGATGCCATACTCAGCCAGTCCGCCCGGCTTGATGTCGCGATTGAAAAGTGAAACATGAACTCCCTGCGCGGCTAACTCGCGCGCTCCGAACAGCCCCGCCGATCCTGCGCCGATCACGGCGACATGATATGGGTTGGTCACGATGCCTCCTGAAAAGCCCTGCGATATTGAAGAATGGAGAGATTATAGCCAAAATTATTTTCGCGGCAACATCTTCGTAACCTTCCAACATTTTTTCATATCTATGCTAAGATTACAGGCGTACTTTACCCAGAGTAAGGAGGTCGTATGACTCAGCCAGCCCCCAGACGTGAGACACCAATTGCGCGCTTAATGCGGATCGTGCGCGGCGACTCCGGTCGAACTGCGCGGACGCGCGCGTATCGCCGACCTGCCGCGACTCACCCATCCGCGCCGGCTCCTGCCTCCCCTGCAACTGATTCTGTTCCCCAACCGACCCGCCTCCTGCGAGCCTTCTGGACGTTCACCGGCATCCTCTCGCTCATCGTAAACATTGTTTTGATCGTCATCCTGCTTGTCACGTTGAGGCTGTTGGGCGCGTTGCAACTTACCGCCAACGACCAATTCTCCGGCGTGCTGGGCGGGTTGTATCTCAATTTTGTCAGGATGGACGAAGCCACCATTTCGACGAACATCCCCGTCAACGCGGCGATCCCCCTCGATATCGTGGTGCCCGTCAAAACGACCACGCGCATCGTGCTGGCAGACGCAACCACCATCAACAACGCCCATGTCGTCATCAACACCGGCGGCGTGGATATCGACGCCGATGCGGTCGTCACCCTGCCCGCCGGCACGCCGCTCAATGTGATCCTCGATTTCCCGCTACCGGTAAAAACGGATACCAACAACAACCAGATCCAGGTCCCGATCAGCCTGAACGTGCCGGTCAACATTCCACTCAAAGATACGCAACTGCACGACCCGTTCGTCGGCTTGCAGGAAGTGGTTAAACCTTACTACTGTCTCGTTGAACCCAATGCCGTGTGGAACGGGGTCCAAATCTGCGCGCCCGCACAATCCCCATAAATGTGGAGTCAACCCATCCCATGAAAAACCAACTCACCGAAACCACCCTCGCTAATGGATTGAAAGTTTTCCTCAAAGAAATACATACCGCGCCGATCATTTCTTCGTGGTTATGGTACCGCGTCGGCTCACGCGACGAAGTGCAAGGGAAAACCGGCATTTCACACTGGGTCGAACACATGCAATTCAAAGGCACGCCGCAATTCCCCGCCAACCTGCTCGATAAAGCCATCTCGCGCGAAGGCGGCGCGTGGAATGCCATGACCTACCTCGATTGGACAGCCTACTTCGAAACCATGCCGGCAGATAAAATTGACCTGGGCTTGCGCCTCGAGGCAGACCGCATGACGAACAGCCAATTCGACCCGAACGAGGTCGCCTCCGAGCGCACCGTCATCATTTCGGAGCGCGAAGGCGGTGAAAATGAACCGCTCTTCATGCTTGGCGAAGCCGTGCAACAAACCGCGTTCCGCGTGCACCCCTACCATCACGAAGTCATCGGCGATATGGCAGACCTCCGCACCATGACGCGCGACGATCTCTACAACCACTACCGCGAATTCTATGTGCCGAACAACGCGGTAATGGCGATCGCCGGCGATTTTGAAACCAACAAGATGCTGGCGCGCATCCGCGAACTGTTCGAGTCGATTCCATCTGGAAAAGAGCCGGCTCGGGTGGCGCGCCCGGAACTTCCACAAAATGGGGAGGTGCGCCTCTCGGTGGAAGGACCCGGCTCCACTTCCTACGTGCAAGCCTGCTACCACTTCCCAGCCGCTTCGCACCCCGACTTTTTCCCGCTCTCCGTGTTGGATAGTTTACTCGCGGGTCCCAGCAACCTCAACATGTTCAGCGGCGGCATCTCGAACAAAACCTCCCGTCTCTATCGCGCGTTAGTAGACAAAGAACTCGCCGTCAGTGTGCACGGCGGCGCTCAAGCAACCGTGGATCCGTTTTTGTATGGGATCACGATGACGATCCATCCCAAACGCAAACCTGAAGAGGCGCTTGCTGTGCTTGATAAGGAGATCAAACGCGCGCAGGAGGAAAAAGTCTCCAAAGAGGAGATCACCCGCGCCATCAAACAGGCGCGCGCGTTGTTTGCATACGGAAGCGAAAACATTACCAACCAGGCATGTTGGATGGGCTACGCCGAAATGTTTGCCAAGTACGATTGGTTCCTAACCTATCTTGAAAAACTGGCGAAAGTCACTGCCAAAGATGTCCAGCGCGTGGCGAATGAATACTTCAAACCTCAAAGCCGCGTGGTCGGAACATACATTCCTTTGGGCGGGAGGGTGAAATCATGACGACAAACAATTCCGCATTGCCGGGTCCCAATGATATTGTTCGCGAGGTCTTGCCGAACGGGATCACGGTATTGACGCGTTCCAATTTCAACAGTCCTTCGGTGGTTATCGGTGGTTTCTTCGGCGCCGGCTCGCTCTTCGACCCCGACGCGAAACTGGGCTTGGCAGACTTTGTCGCCTCGGCGTTGATGCGCGGGACGAAGACGCGAACGTTCGATACCATTTACAATGAGTTGGAATCGGCCGGGGCGAGTTTGGGGTTCAGTTCGGGCGTGCATAAATCCGGCTTTAACGGGCGCTCGCTTGCGGAGGATTTGCCGCTCCTGTTGAATTTGCTGGCTGGGTCGTTGATCACCCCCGCGTTCCCAAAAGTTGAAATGGAAAAATTACGAACGCAACTGTTGACGGGCCTTGCGATCCGCGCCCAGGATACGTCTGACATGGCTTCCATGGTTTTTGATGAAATCCTGTTCAAAGATCACCCATATAGCCGGGCGGAGGATGGTCACCCGGAAACGGTTAAGAAGATCACACAGGGAGACCTGGTTAAATTTCATCGCGAGCATTTCGGTCCGCGTGGGATGGTGATTGCCATCGTCGGCGCGGTGAAGGCGGAAGAAGCTGTCAGGCAGGTGAAGCGCGCCCTAGGGAGGTGGCAGTTGAAAGGTCAGAAAGAGGCGCCGGCTCTTCCTCCTTTGAAGCCAATGAAGAAGACCGTCCGCCGGCATCATCAGATTGCCGGGAAGTCGCAATCTGATCTGGTGATTGGCACAGCCGGTCCCATGCGCAAAGACCCAGACTTTTTGCCCGCGTCGCTTGGGAATAATATTTTGGGGCAGTTTGGGCTGATGGGGCGGATCGGCGATGTGGTGCGCGAGAAGGCGGGGTTGGCATACTATGCCGGCTCAAGCCTGAGCGCAGGGATGGGACCCGGCTCGTGGGAGGTGAACGCGGGCGTGAACCCTTCGAATGTGAACAAAGCCACCGAGTTGATCGTGAGTGAATTGAAGCGTTTCACGGACGATGGCGTGACCGCCGATGAACTCGCCGACAGCCAGACAAATTACATCGGGCGTTTACCGCTTTCCCTGGAATCGAATGGCGGCGTGGTGGGGGCGTTGCTGAATATCGAGCGTCATGACCTGGGGTTGGATTACTACCTTCGCTATGCGGATCTTGTTCGCCACGTGACGCGCGAGAATGTATTGAGCGCGGCGCGTCGGTTTATCGATACTGAGAAGTTGGCAATTGCGGTGGCAGGGGCGTGAGGGGAAATGGTAATTTGTAATCGGTGATTTGTGCGAAGTTGAGAGAACTGGAGAATTAGAGAATTTGCGAGTAGAGACTAGAGATTTGTCTTGGGCGAAGTCGAAGGATTGGAAACCAAAGATTGGTGAAATGAAGATTGCAACTGGCGTTGATTTGATCGAGATTTCGCGCATCGAGGATGTGATTGCCCGACACGGCAAACAATATCTTGAGCGCGTCTACACGCCTGCCGAGTTGGAACAGTGCGGCCGCCGCGCGGAGTCGTTGGCGGGGAGGTTTGCCGCAAAAGAGGCGGTTGCCAAAGCTCTGGGTTCGGGGATTGGCGATGTTTCGTGGAAGGATATCGAAGTGCTCGGTAATGGGCAGAATGCGCCAGTATTGACCTTGCATAATAAGGCAAAGCAACGCGCGGATGAACTTGGCTTTTCTTCGTGGTCGCTAAGTATCAGCCACAGCCAGAGTCATTCGGTGGCTTTTGTGGTCATGATTGGCTAAAAGTAACCTCCCGTGGGCCAGTTCCACGGGAGGTTTGCAAAGGACAGGACTCGACTCTTGTCCGTGTTGCCGGTGTTGATGCATTAGCGGTTCAACTGCTGACGCGCCGGGTTAGTTTTTATCTTCCACGCCCACCCACATGTGACCGGGGAGAACGGGGCGATAGGCGCGCACGGTGATTTTTTCGCTTTCCACCACAGAACCCTGCATCATGCTGGGATGCACGAGGCATAGGTCGGGCGCGCGCCCGTATTTCTTTTTGTAATACTCCGACGCTTTCTTGATCTTGGTGTCCAGTGTTGATAGGGTGTCATCAAACCAAAGCATTCCAGTGTGCATGGGTGTCTCCTTTTGTCAGTCTATGCTTGGTAGCCAAAAGCGAAGCCATTGATCTCCTTCGCGCAAGACGAATTCTGATCCATTGTTAAGTGTGTTCAAGTTCGCATCCCGCGCTCCCAACTGACGGGCGACGCCTTCATCTTTGATACCGCCGTAAATGCGCGTGCGGAACAAATCCAGCCAGGGGTGCAAGGTGTCCAATCGACTGGGGTTGAGAGTCACGATGGGCCAAACTCGGCGGGCAGGTCCGCGCAGGAATAGCCAGCGTAGGTTTTGCCGCGCGTCGAAACCGAGATTGGTCGCGGCTTCGAGATCGTCCAGCAGTAACAGAACCGATTGCGAGCTGGTTTTATTTCCGTGCGCCCAGGATGCCAGTGAAAGGATGAACTCTTCGGATGAGTTGGCGTACAACGGGAAGATGCCCACGTTGTTAGCGATTTTTTCCATACCGTTCCATTCCCCGGGATGGTTGGTCACCACCCCGAATTGAAGGCTGGATGGCTGGTGCATCATTCCAGCCGATTGCGCGATCACTCGCAGGAGATTCGTTTTGCCAGCGCCGGCATCGCCCAAGATCAATAAAGGTCCTGGCACTGCGTCGTGCAGGTTCAACAGCATTGGAAGCCCATCAGATGCCACGCCCATGAACATGGCTTCGCCGGGCATGGAACCAAATTCAGCGAGCGTCTGGCGCAGGGATGGGTGAGCAGGCACCGGCGTGAGTCGACGCGCCGCATCAATCTCCGGCTTAAGTTCCGCAAAGGCTTCCATTAAGAGTTCGTACTGGTTAATTTCATTCATAGAACAACTGTTCTAAATATACATCCTCTCATTGGCTGTGTCAAGAGGGAAATTCACGCTTCGCAATGTGTTTATAATTCTTGACTGTCCTCCTTAATCCTGCTACACTTGCGACCTGCTCCTAGGAAACCTCGCGAGTTATGGCGGGGTAAAGCGCCGGGAGCAATTTAATTGCCAGTTTAACTACCCCGATAAGTATGGCTTTGGTATAATCGCCATGCTTAATTATTGGAGTGTGGCGGAAACCCCGCATTTTTGGGCGGGCGCAAAACACATGCCGACGTAGCTCAATCGGCAGAGCACCCGCCTTGTAAGCGGGCGGTTACGAGTTCAAGTCTCGTCGTCGGCTCTGAGATTGCCGGGAGAGTCATATCGGTGATCGTGACAATTTATATTGGGCAGTTACCCAAGTGGCCAAAGGGGACTGACTGTAAATCAGTTGTCAGACGACTTCGGAGGTTCGAATCCTTCACTGCCCACTACTCGTGCGAACGGGTAAGCACGTTAAGCCCTCATAGCTCAGTCGGCAGAGCACACCCTTGGTAAGGGTGAGGTCACGGGTTCGAATCTCGTTGAGGGCTCAATCGTTGCTATAAAATTTCTTTATCAAATTAAAGAAGGAGAAAGAAAAATGGCGAAGGAAAAATATGATCGGAGTAAACCGCATCTGAACGTGGGGACGATGGGACACATCGACCACGGGAAAAC
>JBGANO010000068.1:0-16920 GCA_044222305.1 Anaerolineales bacterium | reverse complement strand
CTCTGCAACTCGGCTACGCCATCATTCAAGAGGCAGGCTTGAGTTTCCTCAACTTCGGCATCCAGCAACCGACCCCCTCGTGGGGCAACCTCATCTATTCCGCGCAGGATCACTTCACCAAATATCCGTGGCTGGCGATCTTCCCTGGCTTGATGATCTTCCTCACCATCATCTCCGTCAACTACATCGGCGACGGTCTGCGCGACGCGTTCGATCCATACAAGGTGATGGAGAAGGTCGGGGAGTGGACTTAATAAAATGGAAACAAAGCTCTTTATCAACATCCTCGGCTGGACAGGCTCGGTTTTATTCCTTCTCGCCTACGCATTGGTCTCGCTCAAAAAGGCGGACGGCGATTCGCTCCTCTATCAGGGAATGAACATCGTAGCGGGCATATTCCTCGTCATTTACACATTCGCGCTCGGGGCATTCGCCACCACAGGTCTCAACGCGGTGTGGGTCGCCATCGGTCTGTTCACGTTGGGGCGCAGATGGCTCAACCGAAAGTAACTCCGCGCGTCACGCCCAACGCCCGCGTGGATGAGATCGAACGCGGCTGGCGCCTCTCCATCCCTGCTGGAAATGCAGACAACTACCGCAACGCGCAATTGGATGATTACTCACATCTCCCGCGCCGACGATTCCCACATCGATTCGGACGACGGGCCAGCCTGCTCGCCCGCGCCTCAAGCGACTCCATCCCTGGAACGTGGGGCTTCGGCTTGTGGAACGATCCATTCGGGATGTCGCTTGGCTTCGGAGGGAATCCGTTTCGTCTCCCCGCGTTGCCGAACGCGGTCTGGTTCTTCGGCGCGTCGCAGGAAAATTATTTATCGTTCAAAGATGAACCTCGTCCTGAGCGGAGTGAGGAGCGCAAGTTGCGACGAACGCAGTCGAAGGACGCTTCGTCTTCGCTACGCTCCGCTCAGCGCGAGATTGCCGCGAATGGATTTCTCGCGCAAACATTTCGTTCACCGAAATTTCATCCCTTATTGATTCCTGCTGGGATTGCGTTTCCTTTCTCACGCAAGATGACGCGTCGCATGTTGGGGAAAATTATCGGCGAGGATGGAATTAATTTGCTTAGTCGGCGCTCTCTAGCGCCGAATGGCGCATTAGAGAATGCGCCCTACACAAGCACGAACCCAACCGAATGGCACAGATACAGCCTCGCTTGGGAAAAGAAGCGAGTGTCGCTCGAAGTGGATAACGTCCAAGTGTTTGAGTCGGCTGTGAGTCCGAATCCGCCGCTGGGGTTGGTCATCTGGATTGATAATCAATTTGCGTCGTTTACCCCTGATGGGAAAATCGGGTTCGGAGTTTTGGCAAACCCCGAACCCGCATTTTTAGAGATTAGAGAATTGGAGAATAGAGATTAGAGATTAGAGATTAGTGAACCCAAAAGGTGGGCAGATAGATGCGAAGTAGCGCGTCGACGATCAAGCCGAGCAATATGTAGCCGCCGAATTGACGATTGTGCTGGAAGGCGAAACCCGAAAACCAAACGGGCCAGTACGCGCGAGCCTGCTCAGGAGGTTGCGCGGGCTTGGGATGATTCAAAACTTTGATCGCATTCAACGCATCTTTTGATGCGAGGAAGACGATAAGCATGGCGGGGGTGAAATAGCGCGAGGCGAACACGAGATATGCAATGACAACATAGATGAGAACGATGACAACTTGATCAGTGCGGCGCGCGAACGCTTCGCCCACGCGAACGGGGAACGTGCCGACGCCTTTGGCTTTATCGTCGTCGTGCTTATCAATGTGTTTAGCGATGTTGATGCTCGCAACGCCGAGACCGTACGGCACGCCCGCAAGCACCGCGCTCCACACATTGGACATGACGATCTCGTTGCCGCTGAACAACGCCAGCACGTAATACACGCCGCCGATGATGATAGGACCCCAGATGAGGAAGATCGTAAACTCGCCCAGTCCCCAATATTTGAACGGATACGTGTACGCCAGCAAAGCAACCGCGCCAAAAACAAACAAGCCGATCACGGTTGTGTTGAAGCCTGTGCTGAAAAAGACATACACGCCAGCCAGCGTTGCGATAAAGCCGCTCACCAAAAACCAGCGGATCTGTTGCGCCTTGGTGAAAAATCCTTGCACAAGTGGGTGGACTCCGTATTGCGTGCGGAAGTAGTTGTCGTTGTCCACGCCGCGCGAAAAGTCGGTGTAATCGTTGAGCAGGTTATTCGTGCCGTGCGCGATGAACAAACCGAATGTCACAACGAGGAACGGAATCCACGAGAAATATCCGTCGCGCGCGGCTAGGATGCCCGCGATCACGCATGAGTAGACAGTGACCAACGTCACCGCCGAGCGCGTTGCGATCAGCCACTTCGAGACCACGTCGAGCGCGTCCCATTCTTTTTTGCTGTCCATTTTGATGAGTTGCCACGAGGCTTTGCGCCACATTGCAAAGTTGATGTTCATGAGGTTCTCCTGTTCTAGTTATTTCGTTGGTTGAGTAGGCGGTGTTCGTCCGCCGTATCGAAACCAACTGGTATCAAAAGTACTCTTGTTACAAGAATTGCTTTACGACGTGGTGGTCTCGATACGTCCCGCGATGCTTCGTCTTCGTGGCGCGAACATCACGCGCCACTCCGCTCAGCACGCGCGGGACTACTCGACCACCGTGTAAGATTTCAAAAATTATACTCTCAACTTTTGCAATCGGTTACAATTCAGCCCCGATCAAAGAAAATTTATGGAGCAGTTCATGTCAGACGCAAACGACGAATACATCCCCGCGTTGAGTTATCGCTTTCTCACGCCGTTTTTCGATTTCATCCAAAAATATATCGTGCGCGATACGCGCTATAAATCGTTGTTGATCCAACAGGCAAACATTCAGCCAGGTCAAACTGTTTTAGATTTGGGTTGCGGCACAGGGACGTTAGCGATCATGGCAAAACAGGCGCAACCCAGCGCGGAGGTGACGGGACTCGACGCCGATCCCGATATGCTGAAAGTGGCGCGCTACAAATCAGGGGAGCGCAAGGCGCATGTGAAGTTCGATGTCGGATTCACCAACAAACTCCCCTACCCCGACGCGTCGTTCGACCGCGTAATGTCCAGTATTATGATCCACCATTTGAAGACACCGGAAAAAATAACGACTGCCAGCGAAGTATTCCGCGTGTTGAAATCCGGCGGGGAGTTGCACATCATTGACTTTGGCAAGCCTTTTACCTGGTATGGAAAGTTGATCGGTCCGTTTTTGCATAAGTTCGAGGAAGCCAACGACAACATTGACGGGAAACTCCCCGAAATTTTCGGAGCGCCAGGGTTGAAGACAGAAATCGTCGGTCACTTTTTGACGTTCTTTGGCGATCTGGCTTTCCTGAAGGGCGTGAAGTGATCACGCGAAGAAAATTAACCGCAGGCTATCGTCTACCGTCCATCGTCTATGGTCGGTATCTACAAAAAGATCACAAACGCCGCAATGATCGCCAGTTGAGCCATGGGATAAAAACTGGCGCGATCAAATAACATTGCCGCCATGCGCCCTTCACTTTGCTGGCGGAATAGATCGAAGCCGGGTTTGAGGAGCAGGATCAGACCGGCGAAAGCGGAGGCGAGCAGGTAGGGCAAGCCAAGAGTCAGCGGCGAGACGCGGGGAAGAATCAGGCTGAACGTCACGGTAAGAGCGAGAGTGAGCAGGACGATGATGCCGGCAGTCTGCGTCCCAAAGTGGAGCGGAATCGTTTTGGCATTGACTCGCTTATCTTCCGCCGTATCGTTCCAGTCTGCGGGGATGTTTTGCCCGCCGATCTCCCACACGAAAACCCAAACAAGCACAAGGAATACCTTCGAGAGATCCGGGTTGGGGTCAACTACATAAATGGCGGCGATGGGTCCGCTTGATTTGACGAGTCCGCTGGCGAAGGTGCGCAGGTACGTGACCTTGAGCAGTAGAACGTAGATCACTTCGAGAATCGCGGCTGAGGCGAGAATGATCACGATGAAAGGATTGAGAAAATACGCCCCGATCATCGCGACAGCAAACCAACCCGCGAACCAAAGCGCGCCCTTGCGGAGGCTGAGGGCATTTTGCGCAAGCGGATAACGCAGGTCGGAAGCCTCCACTGAATAACCGGCGTTGATCCCACCCGCGAATTTTTCCTTGTCCACAGCGATGCCAACGAGGTCATTGAGAGCGTAGATGGCGGTATAAGCCGCGAAGGCAGTGAAGAGGGAAAGGACGATCGTCAAGGCCGGGGGGAATGCGCCCAGCCACAACAAGGCGACAAAGCCCGGCATGGCGAGGTCTAAAACTCCGTGAGTAGTTCTCGAAAGCGCGAAGAATCGTTTCATTGAAAATGTCTCCAAAAAAAGTGCCGCAAAGTTCACTTTGCGTTTTTGCCTTTTATAAAATGCGCCATGTAGTTCACATCTTCCCTGCCCGGGGCAACCTTCCAGCCGCGCGTGATGGGATTGTACATCAGGCTGGCGAGGCGCGCAAAATCAAGCCCCGACTCGCGGTTCCACTCTTTGAGTTCGCTCGGGCGGATCAACATCGAGTAGGTATGCGTGCCGCGCGCCAAAAGACGCAGAACATATTCGCCCATGACGATGGCAAACAGAAACGCCTTGGGCGTGCGATTGATGGTGGAAAAGAACGCCTGCCCGCCGGGTTTGAGCGCCTTCGCGCACGCCGCCACAACCTTGCCCGGCTCCGGCACATGCTCGAGCATTTCCATGCAGGCGATGGCGTCGAACGTCCCCGCTTCTTTGTCCGCCACATCCTGGACGCTTTCGTAGCGATAGTCAATTTGGAGATTCTGACTCTGCGCGTGACGTTTGGCAACCTCGACAGACGCTTCAGACAAGTCTAAGCCTGTTACCCGCGCCCCGGCTTTTGCCAACGCCTCAGAGAGGATTCCGCCGCCGCATCCCACGTCGAGGATCTTCGGGTTCGCGGGGAGTTGCTCCATGATGAACTTCGTCCTCAGCGGGTTGATGATGTGCAGGGTGCCCATCTCGCCTTTCAAGTCCCACCAGATACTGGAGAAGTTGTCGAACCGATCGATCTCCCGTTTATGGGCGTTTTCAAAGGACTTCATATTCTTTAGCCATCCAATCTTCCAAAGTTTTTACAGCGGATTCGATCTCAGCCGCGTGAATATCGTTGAGAAAAGCACAGCCGCCGATACCGCGCGGCATGGGAACGCGTTGCAGTCCGTTGCGATGGTAGGTGCGTTCGGTCAGCGAGGCGCAAAGCAGGCTGGGGTCAAGGACGGAAGCGTCGATGGCGAAACCCAACTCGCGCGTCAGGCGGAAGATGCGGCTTGTTTCATCCTCCGTCAACAAATCCCGCCCGCGCGCGATCAGCGTGGAGAGGAGAATATCGAGCAACACCGCCTCGCCATGGAGGAGATGCGCCTCGTGCCGCGTTTCGAGTCCGTAACTGAAGGTGTGACCGAAGTCCACTTTGCGAGCGAGTTCCTCCTCGAAGAGATTCGGCTCCAGTTCTTTGATCATGCCAGTGATGGCGCGGTCGAGGATGATATCGCTTTCCTCATCCTGAAACCGCGACTGCACACAATGCGCGCCGTGTAATTCAAGCAGGTCGAATAGTTCGGCGTCGCTGACGATGGCGAGTTTGATGATCTCGCACACGCCGTTGAGGAGGTGACGGCGCGGCAGGGTTTTGAGAAGCGTTTTGTCGAGCAGGACAGTTTGCGGGGCATGGAAAGCGCCGAGGCGATTCTTGTTGCCGTTGAAATTGAAACCGGTCTTGATGCCGATGGAGGCATCCACGTAGCCCATCAACGTGGTCGGAACTTTGATGTACGGCACGCCGCGCCGATGACTTGCCGCGACGAACCCCACCAAGTCGGTAAGCACGCCGCCGCCGATGGCAATGATCGGCTCGTCGCGGCGATGGATGGGAAAGAGATCAAGTTCATGCGCGAGAGCGAGGTAGTGATCGAGCGTCTTGTTTTCCTCTCCGCCGGGGAAAATGACGAAGCGCGCCTCCACATGGTGATACTCGAAGTAGGCGCGGATGGCGGCGCCGTGATGTTTTTCCACGTTGGCATCCACGACGATAAAACGGCGCGCGTCCTCGATCTTGCCGACCGAGAGCAATGCCCAATTCTGTGGGTGGAACAGGTTCGAGGTGTTGACAACCTCATATTCGATTGTGTGTTGAAAGGTAACTTTGCGTGTGCTCATTCTTGTTCTAACTCTAGAAACTCTTTCTTAGCCACAGAGAGCCCTGAGAAAATCCTTTAAAAATCTCTGCCTTCTCGCGGCACGAACGGTGTGAACTCGGTGTTCTCTGTGGCTGAGGGTATCACGAACTAAGGAACCTTCTCTAAACGATCTGCCGCCAATTCGCCTTGCCGTCCAATACGCGGCGGGCGAGGGATTGCGCCATGTCGAGGCTGTGATTCATGTAGTTGCCGCACTGTTCGATATTGGCGTAGGGAACTTCGCTCGCAACTACAATGTCGTTCAAGATTTTCTCGTAAATATCCATGATGGCTTTGGAGCGTCCCTCATTGAAAAGGATGAGGTAAAAGCCGGTCTGGCATCCCATCAAGCCGATGGAGATGAAATTCTGCGGCATGTATTTTTGGAATCCCCACAACAGAAAATGTTCGAAGGAGTGCATTTCGGTAGTTGAGAGGAATGTGGAATTCGGCAGGTTGATCCGCAAGTCCACCGAATAGACCACGTCGCCATCCGCGCCCGGTTTGGCGGAGCGCAGTTTGACGTGCGGGGCTTTCAATCTGCGGTGGTCAAGTTCGCCGACGGTGGATGTCTCCCAGCCGAGTTGTTCGAGGTTGATCATGAAAATACTCCAAAGGCAAACTGAAGTTTGCCGTACTAGACAAACTGTGAGAGATGTTTGTAACTATCCGCGAGCGCTTTTTCCCATGAGGCGACGTGATGATACAACTCCACTGAGGCATAGCCCGAGAAGCCGTTCTCTTTCAGGGTTTTGAACGTGGCGGTGAAGTCCATCGTCCCTTCGCCGGGGATCTCGTGGAAGTGGACGATGCCGGTCAATGTATTGGCGACCATCTTGTCCATCAGAAATTTGCCGTCCGCGCCTTTTGTGCTCCGCAGATAGATGATGATCGGGCGGGCGCGTTCCAACACATCGTACGTCAAGCCTGGAACCGAGATGAGGTAGACAAACATCTCGCTTTCAAACGGAGACTGACCCGCGTACAGGCTGTTGTAATCCACAAAGGCGGGCGGCGTTGCGATGTTCACCGATCCCAGAATCGATTCGATGCGCTTTTTTTGCTTTGCATCGGGAGTTTCATCATAAAAATAAATCGGGTGATCGGGGTCAACCAAGAGATAGTCCGCCGTCTCAGGGAAGTAGATCAGGTACTTGGCAAAACTCAAATCCATTTTGAGGTCGTCGCGCATCTTCACCAGTTTCAGGTTGTAGCCTTCCTGCGAATCGGACACGTGCAAAAACTTCGCGCGCGGCGCGGCTTTGCCGAGCGCCTCGAGATAGTTCGTTTCGGAACAGTAGTTATGATTCAAATCGAGGTGCAGTTGGAAGCGCGGCGAGCCAACCTCGTCCACAAGGCTCATCCCCTGTTCGAGCGTCTCGATATACATGCCGGGTTCAGGTTCGATCAGCAAGGTGATGTCGTCATCGTCACGCAAAGACTTGAGACATTGATGGATACTGTCCACCAGCAACTCGCGCGGATTAACCGAGGGATTGCTGACATGCTCGTCACGGATGAAGCCGCTTCCAAACGAGACGAGCGGGATGCCCAGCCTGCGGGCAACATGGACTCCCCTGCGCACGAGTTCAATGCGGCGTTTGCGCCCCGCGAGATCGGGCGTCATCAACGACGGCTCATGCGGACGTTGCGGCGTGAAAAAATGCGAGGCAGTAGACATGCAAGCCGCAGTCACTTCCAACGAGTCAAGTTTTCGCTTGATCGCATCGAGATATTCATCGGTAATGTTGAACGGATTGAACTGGTCGCGATGAAATGAAAATTCCACACCGGGGTAGCCCGCCTGATCCACCACTTCGATGGCGCGCAAGAAATCAAGGTTGGTCAATCCAAACGTGCTGTAACTGAGCTTGATCATCAAATACTCCGAAATGCAAAACCTGCCATGACGCAAAACGGACTTCGCCCAACTACGGGGTTTTCAACGGCTCGGAGCGGCGACTTTTGCGAATAGAAAGATTATACTCCTATTTGTGAAAATAAATACAATACGAGCCGTTATTATCCGCTTTCTCATCAGGACGAGCCCGCTTCGCTCGACGTGGCAGTTTGGTTCGCCTGCGGGAGCGTGAAGTAAAATGTTGCGCCCTCCCCCGCTTCACTCTCCACCCAGATTTTGCCTCCATGAAATTCAACAATCCTTCTGGCAAGCGCCAAGCCCACTCCTGTCCCTTCGATGTTGGGATTCAGGCGATTGAATAGACCGAAGATGCGTTCATGGTATTGTGGCGCAACACCAATGCCATTATCACGCACATAGAATGTGGCGAAACGATCGTTTTCTGAACTTGTCCACCCCACTTCGATTTTTGGCTGTGCTTGTTCGCCCATGAATTTCGCGGCATTATCCAACAGGTTTTGCAAAACTTCCAGCAAGCGCTGACGGTCGCCATACACGCTTGGAAGCGAGTCGGCCACAGCCAACTCAACACGCTGTTCTTCAAAGCGCCCATGCAGGACTTCCCGCACGACCGGTATTAATTCGGTGATATCAATCTCAACAGATTCATTCATCATCCGCCCAATGCGCGAAAGCTCCAGCAGATCGTCCAACAACTTGCGCATCTTGTCGGTGGCTTCGCCAATCCGCTTGATGTCGCCTTCCAGCCGCTCGGTATTCTCCGAGCGCGCATCATCCAAAAGGAAGCCGAGAAACCCCTTGATCGTGATCAACGGCGCTTTCAAATCGTGCGAAACCGTGTAGGCGAATTGTTCAAGTTCGGCATTTTTAGCCTCCAACTCCCGGATAAGGTTCTCGCGCTCGTGTTGAATATGTTTTTGCTCGCTGATATCCTGCACCGCTCCGTAAATGCCGATCAATCTATTCTTTTGCGAATCCCAAACAGGATGGGCGTAATTCCTCACCCAGCGGATCGAACCGTCCTGATGAATGGTCCGCAACTCAGAGATGACCGTCTCGCCCCTGCGTAACTTGTCCATGTCGCGCGCATCCTTTTCAAGATCGTCCGGGTGCACTGTGGATGCCCAGCCGCCACGCGCGTTGAATTCTTCCACCGTATACCCCGATATCTGCTCGAACGCCCCAGCCACCCAGTTCAGCACGATATCGCCCTTTTCATCCTGTATGTTTGAAAACACATAATCAGAGGTGACCGACGAGATCAAACGGTAGCGTTCCTCGCTTAAGTGACGCGCTTGCTCCATGAGCCGCTTCTCAGTAATATCCTCCACCGTGCCTTCAAAGTAGGCAAAGTTCCCGCGCTCATCTTTCACCACGCGAGTATTGGATGAGATCCAAATGATCGCGCCGTCTTTGCGATAGTTTCTGGCAACAAAGTCGGTCACCAACTCATTGACTTTGAGCTCATTCAAAAACCGCTCGCGATCGGATGGGTCAACATAGACCTGCTGTGAAATATCACTAATCGATTCCACCATCTCTTGCGGCGAGTGATAGCCGTAGATACTCGCCAGCGCGGTGTTGACGCGCAAGTATCTTCCCTGCGGCGTGCTTTGGAAGATGCCATACACGGCATCCTCCACGATGGCGCGATATTTTTCCTCGCTCATGCGCAGTAATTCCTGCCGTTCCGCTTCCACGTTGTTACGGTGACTAATCGAAACCAGAACCAGCACAGCGCTGATGAGAAGGGCGGAGAATGGTCCAATAATAGACTCGAAATTCGCAAAAGACTTCGGCGCGGCATAGGGCATGGAAAGTACGATCGCGATTTCGGCGACTGCAAAGAGGGTAGTTAGCTTGAACGAGAGTAATATCCCGGCGAGTATCAACCCCGGTATCAAATAATAGATCGTTGTAATGGGGGTGGAAGAAGTGCCAGAAACGATATTGATGAAGATGACCATCGGAAACATGATGAGGGTCAACAACGCCGACACGCGGTAGAAGCCCGCGCGATTCAAGGCGTATGACCCAAACAGGAACACATACCCATACCAGGGTGGCATGTAACCGGGGGTGGTAGCGAGGCGATAGCCATCCACGCCCATGAAGACTGCGATCATGATCAGTAGAAAAATATTCAGCAGGCGCGATTTGTGACGAAGGGCAATATCCTCAATGATCGCGGGAGGTTCGATGAAGGCTTTATGCAGTCGCAGGAGGGAAGAGTGAGTCATGGGTCAGCGACCAACCTCAGGCTGGGAGGGAAGCGTAAAATAGAATGTGGCGCCCTTTCCCGGTTCGCTCTCGACCCACAATCTGCCGCCATGAAATTCGACGATCCGTTTAGCAATCGCCAGCCCCACGCCGGTCCCATCGACGCTCGGGTCAAGTTTATTGAATAAGCCGAAAATTCTTTCATGATATTCTGGAGCGATGCCCATTCCATTATCCCGGACAAACAGGGTTGATTTATTCCCTTCACGCCCGAGTTGTCCAATTTCAATCGTTGGGTTGGTCTGGTCGCCCATATATTTGGCGGCGTTATCGACGAGGTTCTGCAGTAATTCCAACAAACGCTGACGGTCGCCATGCACAACAGGCAGATCGGGCTGAATCACAGTTCGCGCGCCGCGTTCCTGAAGCCTTCCTTCCGTCAAGTCGAGCGCTTCTTCGGCGAGTTCCGCGAATGAAATCCTTTGGGGAGGGTTCATTGCCCTCCCGATGCGGGAGAGTTCCAGCAGGTCTTTCAACAAGTCTTGCATTTTGTATGCCGCGAGATAGATACGCTGAATATCTTTACGCAGCACGTCCATATCGCCGCGTTTGAGGTCTTCCTCAAGATAGCCCAAAAAGCCCACAATGGTAACCAGCGGCGATTTTAAATCATGTGAGACAGTATACACAAACCGTTCCAACTCCGCGTTCTTGGCTTCCAATTCGTTGATCAGTTTTTCGCGCTCGCTGGAGATCCATTTGATCAGGGACACGTCTCGAATCATCGCAATGACGGTGTCCGCGTCAATGGATACGATCCTGGCTTCGAATGTTTTGTTTTCCCCGCTTTGCGGCATTTGATATTCAAAGGCATTCACCTGTCCCGATTCCAACGCGCGCGCAATGGAAAATATCGTCTGTTCGGCGACGGACGGGAGCACGTCCGCAACTTTTTTGCCGAGAAATTCTTCAGGCGGCATAAGCGGATCGAACAGCGCGGAGGGGACAAATTGCAGGATCGTTCCGTCGCTCTTTAATTCAAAAAGCATATCGGGAATCGCGTCGAACATGGCGCGCATGCGGCTTTCACTGCGGAGGAGGGCATCCTGAGCCTGTCTTTGACGGGTGACATCGAGAAACAGGGAGAGAATTGCCGGTTTGTTGTCGAAGTCGACCAGCTCATAATACGCGTCGGTGATCTTCCTTTCGCCTGTGGCGGAAACAAACTCATAGACAGGGTTATGAAATGTTTTTGCTTCGCGCAGCTTTGCAACGAATTTTCCACGCTGAAATTCATCTTTCCAGATCCCCAATTCAACCGAGGTGCGCCCCAATGCGGTATCCGAAAAATAACCAGTTAACTTCCAATAGGCTTCGTTGGCGTCGAGTAATCGCCCTTCGTCGAGGCTGGTAAGGACGATCGCGATCGGGCTGGCTTGAAAAATTCTACGGAATCGTTCCTCTCCTTCATGCATTGCCTTTTCCGCCTGCAACCTGCCCGCAAAGTCCTCCTGAATTTTGTCATGATCGTCGCGCAGGATTTTGATCAACAAAAAGATAAGAACGATCAGGAAGATAAAGATCGCGGTTAAATCACGCGCGTGATTTAACGCCGAGTCAAGGCGCGGAACCAAATCTCCGCGCAGTTCGGCAATCGTCATTCCCCAAATCGCGACGATGCTCAGCGCGGCAATGAAAATGGGGATTCGCCAGTCTGCCAGCAGGGCGGCAATAAGAATAATGAGCATGTACACAAAAATCGCCAGGTCATGCGCGCCGTTCGCATTCCATGCCCCGTAGGTCATTGCGCCCCACAACGAGATCAAGGCAATGTTCGTGGATGTGTTCACATAGCCTACTCTCAAAACAATAAGCAGAACAAATTGTTCGATGAGCAAGGCAAGGATAACGCTCGTTCTCGCGTCGAAAGATAACCCCGTTTCGAGCAGATCGAGAACTAACACGATCACTCCAATGGCAATCACCGCCCAGATCATTGGATATAGCAATCGCGCGGTCAATTCACGCCGATCGGTCCCGAAGAGAGGTCTGAAAGTTTGTTGAAAACGGCTGGAGTTCACGCGCCTGAAGCCTCCTCACGCAGTATAACACGATGATTTTACCGTTAACTAATGAGGACGCTTCCAAACGTTATGGCCTTCTCAACGCGAATGACGCGAAGAGTTCCTGAAAAATTCGCGGAATTCGTTCATTCAGGACATTCGCGTTCCACGAGCGCCGATCTGGCAACCGGTTTGTTTTACACGCAAGAATTGCCGCCCCCGCTTCCCCCATTTCACTTTGATTTCTCCCTATCTTTCGCTAAAGGCGGGAAGCGCAGACGTCGATCTGCGACTCGCCAAATAATTCTCCACCCAGAAGGCGATCAGCGCGAGCCAGACAATACCAAAACCAATCAACCGCGATTGATCGAATGGTTCCTTGTAAACAAAGACGCCGATGAGGAATTGAATCGTTGGCGCCAGATATTGAAGGATGCCGATCATCGAAAGGGGAATCTGCTTCGCGGCGGAGGCGAACAGCAACAGTGGAATGGTCGTCACCACGCCCGCGCCGATCATCAGCAAATTGGAGGTTGCGCTTGTATGTAGAAACGACGCGCTTCCGCTGGCTTCCGCCCAAACGAGATAAGCAACCGCAGGCAGAAAGAGTATCCCCGTTTCGAGTGTGAGACCGAACACCGAGCCGAGCGGCGCGAGTTTCTTCGCCAACCCGTAAAACCCAAATGAGAATGCCAGCAGGAGCGCGATCCACGGTAGGCGACCATACGCGAATGTGAGATATGCCACACCGATCGCGGCAAGCGCGATGGGAATCCACTGCGCGGATCTTAATCGTTCACGGAGGAAGAACACGCCCATCAACACGCTCAACAACGGATTGATGAAATATCCCAAACTGGTTTCGATGATAAACCCCGCGTTGACCGCCCACACATATGTCAGCCAGTTGACGCCGATGAGGATGGCGGCGATGAAATAGATTCCGAACGTCCGCGCGTTCAAGGCAGAACGAAAGTCGCTCCATTGGCGCGTGAACAAAACTGCGGCAACCAACAACAAAAAAGACCATGCAATGCGATGTCCAAGCAGTTCAATCGCAGACACTCCCTGAAGCAATCTCCAATAGATCGGAAAGAATCCCCACAACGCGTACGCGATGACGCCGTAAAGAAGTCCCTTATTCTTCATTTTTCTCCTATGCGATTTTAAGTCGTTTGGCTTGGATGCGGCTGTGCCGCGCGAACTTACTAAAACGAGCGGATCGGTTGCCGCCCTGCATACCCGTCGTCCACCTCGTGCCAATAGGCAATATCACCCTCTCCGTGTTGCCAGCACAGATATACTTCCCGTCCCTCTCTCAGCGCGGAGAAATCGAGCAAGCCGATGTTGATATCCTTGATCTGCGCTCCCGTATCTTGTATCTTGTGGATCAACGCGTCAAATTTTTCGAAGTCGAGAACCATCTTGCTTAAGGTGGGGTTGCCGCCATTCCCTGCGGATTTTTCCACGATGGACCAGATTTCAGGCTGGCTGGCAAGAATCCGCTGGCGGATTTGCATCACCTCGTCCATCAGCGGGCGGATAGTTTTCAAGGCTTCGTTGGCTTGGGCAAGGGTTAAGTATTGGGGCATGGGGGTAAGTATACACGGAGGGGAGTAAACACGGAGAAAAGTAGACAGGTACACAGGTAGACACGTGTAGCCCGTGTTTACTTGTGTACCTGTCTACCTGTATACGCTCTTAGCCTCAAACTATTCGTCACCACGAACACACTGCTGAAGGCCATCGCGCCTGCGGCGAGCATGGGATTGAGCCATCCCAACGCGGCGGCGGGGATCAGAATCACGTTGTAGAAAAACGCCCAGAACAAATTTTGTTTGATCGTCGAAAGCGTTTTGCGCGAAAGTGAGATCGCTCGCGCCACGCCGCGCAGGTCGCCGCTCATCAATGTGACGGGCGCGGCGGCGATGGCGACGTCGGTTCCGGTGCCGATGGCAATGCCCACATCCGCTTGCGCGAGCGCGGGGGCGTCGTTGATGCCGTCTCCGACCATTGCAATCACGTCAAAGGTCGAAGGTCGAAGGTCAGACGACTTTTGACCTTTGACTTTCGACTGTAATTTTTTCACCTCACTTGCTTTTCCCTCAGGCAAGACCTCGGCGAGAACTTCGTCAATGCCAACTTGTTTCGCGATGGCTTCGGCGGTTTTTTGGTTGTCGCCGGTGATCATTGCCACTTTCAAATTCATCGCGCGCAGATCAGCAATCGCTTCTTTCGAGGACTCTTTGATCGTATCTGCCACGGCGATCACGCCAGCGATTTCATTATCTACGGCAACGATCATCGGGGTCTTTGCCTCCGCCTGCAAACGCTCCACATCCGCGCGGATGAGGTCAACGGAGATATTTTCCGTCTCCATCAATCGCAGATTGCCGATCAATATACGCTGACCGTCCACCTCTGCCGAGATACCCATGCCAGCCAACGCTTTGAAACTCACAGCCTCCGCCAACGAGATATTACGTTCGGTCGCTGCCGCCACGATGGCTTCGCCTAGTCCGTGCTCACTGCCTTTTTCTGCAGAAGCCGCCAGATAGAGAATCGCGTTCTCGTCCCAGCCTGCGCAGGCAACGCCGTTCGTACCGGTCACAGATAACCGATCGGCAGAAATGATATCTGTCACAGCAGGTTGACCCTTTGTGATCGTTCCAGTTTTATCCAGCACAACGACATTCACTTTTCCAGCGCGTTCGAGCGCTTCACTGTTCTTGAATAGCACGCCGAGTTCCGCGCCTTTGCCTGTTCCAACCATCACAGCCGTGGGTGTGGCAAGTCCCATCGCGCAGGGGCAGGCAATGACGAGAACGGCAACCATGTTGATAAGCGCTGTTGTAAATGGAGAATTGGCGAATTGGTAATTGGTAAATTGAGGAACGATAAAATACCAAATGGCAAATGTAAGCAATGCAATGCCAATGACAACGGGGACAAACACCGCCGAAACCTGATCTGCCAATTTCTGAATCGGAGCCTTGCTCCCTTGCGCGTCTTCGACCAGTTTGATGATTCGCGCCAGCGCGGTTTCTTTGCCGACTTTCGTCGCTTCGAATTTCAACGCGCCCAGTTTATTCAACGTCGCGCCGACGACCGTGTCACCTTGTTTCTTTTCAACGGGAAGCGATTCGCCCGTGAGCATGGACTCGTCCACGCTGGATTTGCCCTCGGTCACCACGCCGTCCACCGGAATCGTTTCGCCGGGCTTGACGAGAACGACGTCCCCGACGCGAACGTCGTCAATGGAAACTGAGACCTCCTCCCCGTCGCGAATGACGCGGGCTGTTTTGGCGCGGAGTCCCATCAACTTTTTGATCGCTTCTGAGGTGCGTCCTTTTGCGCGCGCTTCCAAAAATTTTCCGAGTCGAATCAATGTGATGATGACCGCGGCAGTTTCAAAATAGACGTGACCGGGGATGAACCCGAAGGTGATGAACGCAGAATAAACATACGCGACTGATGAACCCATGGCGATTAACACATCCATGTTGGCAGAGCCGTTGCGCAACGACTTATACGCGCCGACGTAATATTGCCAGCCCACATAAAATTGCACGGGCGTGGCGACCAGCATCATCGCGTAATTCGCCCAAGCCGCGTGCGCCCAGTGTCCCAAAATATTGAAATCGCGCAACATAGAAAAGATAAACAACGGGACGGTAAAAATCAAACCGATGATGAGCAACCGCCGCTGTTCTTGAATCTCATGCTCGCGCGCGATGGCTTCGGCATCTTCCGCGTCGCCGCCCAACTCAACCGCTTCAAACCCCGACCTTGAAACTGCCGCGCGAATCTCAGCCTGACTCACCACTGTTGGAATATAACGCGCGCGGGCTTTCTCGCTCGTGAACGATACCTGCGCGTCCAGCACGCCTTCGAGATTGAGCAATGTTTTTTCCAATCGCCGCGCGTCGTTATCGTCGGAGAGACGTTTGATGATGAGTTCGGCTTCGCCGGTGGCAACGCCATAACCTGCGCGTTGGACGCGGGCGATCATGTCGGTGATTCCAAGTTTTGCAGAATCAAAATCCACTGTAGCGCGTTCGGATGACAAGTTAACGACAGCGGTATTCACGCCGTCCAACTTCTTGAGGTTGCGCTCGACCGTTGCGACGCAGTTGGCGCAGGTCATGCCGGTGATGGGGAGAGTGAGTTGTTTCGTATCAGACATGGTTGTTCATTTTCCTACACTGGGCGGATCATCATCCAACGGATGTTCGATCTCGCCAGCCATAAAAGCATCGGGGTCCTGCTCGAAAGCGCGCAGGCAGGCGGGGATACAAAAATAGACTTGTTCGCCGCGATAGATCGCGCTTGGATAACCGCTGGTATCCGTCAATGTTCCGCCGCAGACCGTCTTTGCCGTCACGGGTTGTGGCTGATCAAGTGTGTCTGCCATGAGGTCCCGCCTCCTAATGGGTTGATTCGTCGTGGTGTTGCGTTTGCTCGTTGCTGTTCAAATACTTCTCAGGATCTTTGTCAAACGACCTCTTGCAACCCGGGGCGCAGAAGTAATAGGTTTGTCCTT
>JBGANO010000067.1:0-16968 GCA_044222305.1 Anaerolineales bacterium | reverse complement strand
CTTGGCGCGACACGTCGCTGTAGGCGCGATGACGTCCGGGGACGATGATCAGCCCGGGGCTGAGTCGAAGCGCTTGACTCATCGGCATCGCGCTCCGCACACCGTTCCGTCTCGCGGCGTAGGAACAGGAGGCGACGACTCCTCTTTCTTCGGGTCTGCCGCCCACAGCAAAAGCTTTGCCGCGCAGTTCGGGGTCGCGCGTCTCTTCCACAGAGCAGAAAAAAGCATCGAGGTCAAGGTGCAGGATCGTTCTCAACATGGCTGTATTATAAGAGGAGAAAAGAGTCATCCAGCCGATATTGAACAATTGTTAAAGAAAAGATATACTAGAGGCGTATAGTCACTGAGGAACTTTTCGACGTCTCTATCGTCGTAGTCACTTGGAACAAGAGGAGAATCCTATGAAAACCCGATTCAAAGCCCTTTCTATCATGGCGCTGTTTGCGATGGTATTGTCGCTATTGCCTGCCGCCGCAACCGTGTCATCCGCGACTGCCGCGCAATCATGCACTGATCGGGCGCAGTTTATCGCTGATGTAACTGTTCCTGATGGCACCCGCTTTGACCCCGGCGCGGCATTCACCAAAGTATGGAAATTAAAGAATGTTGGCACGTGCACATGGACAACCTCCTACTCGCTGGTATTCGATACCGGCGAAAAGATGGGCGCAACCACCTCCAGTAATTTTGCAAATAGCACTGCTCCCGGTCAGATCATTGATATCACCGCGAATATGACCGCGCCAGGCACGGCAGGTCATTACATCGGGTATTGGAAATTCAAGAATGCCTCCGGGGCATTGTTTGGGATTGGCGCAAATGCCAACAAAGCCTGGTGGGTTGAGATCAATGTCGTTGGTTCTTCAACGACTAATGTTGTGTATGACTTCACCGCGAAAGCAAGTGAAGCCACCTGGTCGAGCGGAGCAGGCGGGCTTTCGTTCCCCGGCGCCGATGGCGATGCGAAAGGTTTTGCGATCAAGAAAGACAAGCCGAAATTTGAATCAGGCGTCGAGATGGCGCAGGCTGGCTTGTTATTTGCCCCGCAAAATCTCACGAACGGATTCATTCAGGCGCGTTATCCCGCCTTCAAGGTGGAGAGCGGCGATAAGTTCCAAACTCGCGTGGGTTGTGAATTCAATGCAACGTCGTGCTATGTTGCCTATCGACTCGATTACGAAGTGGGGAGCACGATCCGCACGTTTTGGACGTTCCGCGAACGCTACGAGGGGCTGACCTACGATGCGAACATCGACCTCTCTCCGCTTGCGGGTCAGGAAGTCAAATTCATTTTGTATGTTTCCGCGTATGGCTCACCCGTTGGCGACCGCGCCCTATGGGGTAACCCGGTCATCGTCCGGAAGGGAACCGTGCCTCCGCCTCCAACCGTGACGGGCACGCCTCTTACCTCCACACCGACAAAAACTCCCGCGCCGGTCACGCAGACTGTCCAGCCATCTTCGTGCGATAAAGTTCAGTTCGTCTCTGATATCACAGTGCCCGACGGCACAACGTTTGCGCCGGGTCAAACTTTCACCAAGACGTGGCGATTGAAAAACGTCGGCTCATGCGCGTGGGCGACTTCGTACCAAATGGTATTCTTCAGCGGCGAGCAAATGGGCGCGCCAACTGCCGCGGCGTTCTCGCGCGCAGTGGAAGTGGGGCAGACCATCGACATTTCTGTGCCGATGATCGCGCCCTCTGCCGCAGGTTCATATCGCGGATACTGGATGTTCAAGAATGCCAGCGGCGCGTTGTTCGGTATCGGCGCGCAAGCGAACAAACCCTGGTGGGTGGATGTCAAAGTTTCGGGTCCAACAGTAACGCCCGGCGGACCGAGCAAAACACCGACCTCCGCTACTCCAACAAACACGGCGGGACCAACAGCCACCCCCATGCCCGGCCTCGGATATGATTTCGCGACGAACGCCTGCGCCGGCACGTGGTTCAGCGGCGCGGGTCAACTGCAATGCCCCGGCGCCGATGGCGATGCAAAAGGTTTCGTGTTGAAACTCTCGAACCCAAAACTTGAAACCGGCGCAACGGACAACCGCCCGAGCATTCTTACCTTCCCTCAAAATGTTTCAAGCGGATACATTCAGGGATTCTTCCCCGCCTTCAAAGTGCAAAGCGGCGACCGCTTCCGCGCGACCATCGGATGCGAGGGCGGCTCGACCCTCTGTTACGTTGCCTATCGCCTCGATTATCAAACAGGAAGCGACCCGATCTTCACCTTGTGGGGTCCGTTCCTCGAACGCTACGAAGGACAAACCTTCAATGTCGATATTGATCTCTCCGCGCTCGCCGGCAAAGATGTGAAATTCATCCTCACCGCGCTGGCGGTTGGTCCCGCAACCGGCGACCGCGCCTTGTGGGTGGGTCCGCATATCTTCCGCCCAACCGGCGGTGGAGGCGCGTTGCCTGATCTTGCCATCAATTCCCTCAGCGTTTCATTCCCGAACCCGAGTTGTTTCAATCCCGGTGAAGCGCTGGGTTTGCGCGTCAGTGTCACCAACAGCGGACAGGCGCCAGTGGGAAGCTTCGTAGTGCAGTCGGGGAGCGCGCAACAAACTGTCAATGGCTTGGCAGTGGGCGAATCCAAATCGGTGTACTTCACAAGTTTTGCCAACCCAGCCACAGTGGCGGTTGATCCGGGCAACACAGTCGCTGAGAGCAATGAACAAAATAACTCGCGCGCCGAAAATTTGCCGACCCCCACGCCCCCATTGCCATGCGGCGGCACGCCAACCTTTACACCCACGCCCTCCTCTGCGCCCACACAGACCAGCACGCCCGATCCGTTAGGATCGTGGAATCGTTTCCAAAACGACAAATACAAATTCTTTGTCAAAGTTCCGCCCGACGCGGCGGCTGGCATGTCCGATAACTCCGGTCGCGCCGATTTGCAATTTGCCCCGAACACCAACCTGCGCGAAAAATATCTCGCCATCACGATCACTGACAATGCCGCCGAGTGTAAATACGCCAGCGGGTCGCCGGTCTCATCGAGCAACGTCACGATCAACGGCGCGCAATTCCTCAAAGAGAGCGGTTCGGAAGGCGCGGCGGGAAGTTTCTTCGATTGGGTCAGTTACTCCACCGTGAGCAACAACGCCTGCGTCAACCTCGCGTTCGTCCTCAAATCGGTCAATCCCGGCAACCTGCCCACGCCTCCGCCGGTCTTCGACAAGAACGTCGAGTCGGCGATCTTCGATCAGATCATCAACACCTTTGGATTTTTCCAATAGGATGCATCGCCTCTTTTCCGACGAGAAGCCTGGTCCGGTTTGACCGGGCTTTTCTCTAGCCTCAACCTTTCCCTCTCCCTTCGATACATCGTCCCGCAGGTTTTATAGAGTCTTTTTTGTGAAAGCAAAAACCTGTGGGACGATCAACTTATGTCTCTCGATCGTTCCACCATCCTGCTCGCCGACGATGACCCCACCATTGCAGACAGCCTCGCGCCGTTTCTGGAACGCGCGGGTTTTCATGTGCTGGTCGTATCCGATGGCATGACCGCGCTCGACAAGGCGCAGTCGCATCACCCCGAGTTGATCATCCTCGATGTGCTCATGCCTCGCATGGATGGCCGCGAAACATTGCGCCGCTTGCGGAAACTGAACATCTGGACTCCGACAATCCTGCTCACAAAAGTTGGCGAAGCCTCCGAACGCGCGCTCGCCCTCGAAGAAGGCGCAGACGACTACCTCAACAAACCATTCGACCCGCATGAACTGCTTGCCCGCATCCGCGCAGTGTTGCGACGGGCGCGCCCCGGTGAACGATCCTTATCATCGGCATGGTTGCTCACTGCCAGCGAACTTGTTTTAGACCGCCGCGCGCGCCGCGCCACCCTCTCCGGCGAAACCATCGAACTCACACCCAAAGCGCTGGCTGTGTTGGAATACCTGATGACCCATCCCGACGAAGCCATTTCACGCGAACGCCTGCTGGATGCGGTATGGGGCTGGGAATACCCCGCCGGCACGCGCACGGTAGACACGCGCATGGCAGAACTCCGCCGCGCGTTGGATGATGATCCCTCCGAACCGCGCTTCATCGAAACGATTCCCAGCGAAGGCTACCGTTTCATCGCATCTGTGCATGGAGAGGGGTAAATGCGCCGGCTTTCACGAAAATGGTTGAGGTCCGCAACATTGACACTGCCGCTATGGGTGGGTCTGCTCCTCGCCGGACTGGCGTGGGTTCTGGTCCCGTTCGCGCCTCCCACACTCACAACCATTGATATTGGTATCTTCGGTTTGGTGATTGGTTTGTCGATTCGGAATACAGCGTTGGTTGCGTTCTTGCTGGGTTTTTTTATCACAGGTGGAATCCTCCTTGTCCGGTATTGGGACAAGCGGCGCGTGAACGAGGCGCATACTCTTTACGCTGACTATGTGGAGGATGTGCAACAAAAGCGGCGTCACTTCTTGAGGCGGCTCGATCACGAGATCAAAAATCCGCTGACCGGGTTGCGCGCCGCGCTCGTCAACCTGCAGGAGGCGCAAGCGGTAGATGAACGCCGGCAAGCCGGGCAAAACGCGGATAAAGCGGTCGAACGCCTCACGCGCCTGCTTACCGACCTGCGAAAACTTGCCGACCTCGACGAGCGCCCCATCGAGCGGTATGCGGTCAATGTGCCGGACCTGCTCGATGATGTGGTGGATGCGGCGCGCGCCACTCCCACACACGTGGGGCGGAGCATCAGCCTGCTGATCCCCAAAATTCCATCACCGTTCCCCATGCTCACCGGCGACCGCGACCTGCTTGTGCTCGCGGTGTATAACCTCGTCGAAAACGCGCTCAAGTTCACATCGGCAAATGATTCGGTGGAGGTGCGCGCGCTCGAAGATGGCAAGGCAATCGTCATCGAGGTGGCAGATTCAGGGGCGGGCATCGCATCCGATGATATGTCGAAAATTTTCGACGAGTTGTATCGCGGGTCGAATGCGCGGAGCACAGAGGGGAGCGGGTTGGGGCTTGCTCTTGTCAATCGCATCGCCATTTTGCACGGCGGAGGCTGTGGGGCGCGCTCCAGCCAGGCGGAACCGCGTGGGACAGTTTTCTCTCTGCGCCTGCCGAGACGATGATGTAGTGGCGCTGAATAACTGATAAGAAAATCGTAGTGACGACTTTAGTCGCCTTTTCTCGGCTCACAAGCGACTGAAGTCACTATTACAAAAACCCATCATGTATTTCAACCCATTGCCGACGATGATTTTTTCGATCCACTGATCTTAATTCTTCATTTGTCCGCGAGATTCAGCGAAGATTGTCGGAATCATTAGATGTCACAAAACTGTGACAACTTTGAGACAGGTTTGTAACATCGGGGGATTATGATAAACGTATGAAAACTTATCCCGATACCGAAACCATGTTGATTGCCACAGCCCAGCGCGGCGACCTGGATGCGTTCAACCTGCTTGTGTTGAAGTATCAGGATATGATGTATCGCGTCTCTGTGCGCGTCACGCGCGATGAACGCAGCGCGGAGGATGCCACTCAGAACGCGTTGATCCAGGCGTTCAACAGTCTCCGATCGTTTCGCGGCGGGTCGTTCAAAAGTTGGCTGGCGCGGGTGGCGATCAATGCCAGTTACGATGAACTGCGGCGCGAGAAACGTCATATTGCCATGCCGCTGGAGCAATTCAACAATGAAGGCGAGGAGATCGAATCGCCAGCCTGGATGATGGACCTTTCGGCAGGACCCGAAGATTTGGCTGAGTCTTCGGAGGTGCGGGAAGTCCTCCAGCGTTGTATCCGCGCCCTGACGCCGGATTATCGCCTGGTGGTGATTCTTGTGGATATCGAGGGAATGTCGTATGAAGAAGCGGCGCAAGTGACGCGCGTGCCGGTGGGGACGGTGAAGAGCCGCCTCGCCCGCGCGCGAATGCAGTTGAGAACCGCGTTGAAAAAGTTCGAGAGTCTGCTTCCTTCGGCGTATCGGGTCGAACTGCCAAGTTTTTCTCACGCCTGAGTTAATCCCAGGCGGGGTTAGGTTGCGCGGAGCACACGCTCCGCGCAATTTTTTTATTGCTATAATAAAACCGAAGATGGGTTCGTATTAACTTTCAAGCCAGGAGATCGATCATGAAACGATGGCATGGATCGTGTATCGGCGCGCTGATTGTTTTACTCGCAGGCGGCGCTTCTTTGTTGTTTATCGTGCCGGTCGGCGGGGCGATGTTGGTGGGCAACCCGCCGGTGTTCGACGCGCTAACCGAGAGAGTGGTTTGCCCTAATGCGGTATCCATTGACAAGGATGAATACAATTCTGGTCCCGTAACAACCAGTCCCAGTGGTCCAAGGGGTCATCAAGAGGAATGGACGTGTGTGTTCGAAGACGGAACTACAAAAGTGGTCCCCAACGAGGAGATCGCAATCAAAGGACTTGGCGCGTCTTTCACGGCTGTGGGAGTGTGCAGTGGGGCAGTGGTTTTGGCGCTTGCTGGCATCGCGGCGATTATCAGCGGGCGGCTGGTGAAGCCAAAGAAATAAAAACTCAACGACTCAAGTGTTTAAGTCGTTGAGTTTGAAAACCAGGGTGTTCATCAGGGGATGACAGGGATGTCACACTGGCAAGTTGTGTAATTCCAGGTTCCTCCGAATTGAATGCAGGAGTTGAGATCCGTCATGCTGGGGGTACAGCCGGCGGGCGTGCCCCCTCCCTCAACTTTTGGAGGCGCAATGAAGGGACAAAGACCCGGTTCGCTCCCATTGGGTTCGAACCCCACCGCCATGCGGCAGGAGTTATCCAGTTCGAATACCGACTTGATCGGATAGAAATTCGGCAACCCTGGGTCTGCCGCGCCGGCCTGGTCGTGAGTGTAGTGGTCGCTGAAATCGAACTGAGATGGGTCGAGGTTTCCATGACCTGTCCACATATCGACCAAATATAAATTGGGATTGCCAACCAACGACCGTTTGACCGCGAATTCGACCGTGTTTGCATCGTTTGGCGAAACGCGAACCCATGCGCTGTCCGGGTCGTTTCCCTTGCCGCTATCGAACAAATTCGATTCAAACCCATCACCGCCGGGCGCGCCTTTATCGGATACCATGGCGGTCAGGTTGCCTACATCCCGATTTGCATCATGAAACACTTGAACCCCGTCGGTCGTCCAATCTGTGGACGATGGATTCAATGCAACAACGAGATAATTGCCCTTGCCGTTGACATCCGTATCCAATTGCATGGCGAACCGATAGGGCGATACGTTGATCGCGGATCGGTTAACCACTTTGATCGTGCCGTAGATCCACGTTTCATCCTGGAAAACGAACGTGTCCACGATATCGAGTTCGGGGTAGTAAATATCCATGGTGTTCGCGTTAAATGGACGCTCGAATTTCTCGAATGTGAAGCGATCTCCGCCGTTTGATTTTTTTTCCGCCGCTGTGATAGATGAATCATAATCGCCGGCATGGCTGCTTCGGTTTTCAGGCAGGTTCACAGGGATGAGCGTGTGTTGGATGGCAATTTCAGTGGGCGGCGGAACCGCTGTTTCAGTGGCAACGGGAATGTCTGTTGCTGGAGACTCAATCGTGGGCGAATCGGTGGGCGTCGCTTGACCGGGGATATTGCATGCCAGTATCGTTGCGATGGTTAGGAATAAGATCAGGATGGTTTTTTGATTGTGTCGTTTCATGGCAATTCACCTCGAAGTAGGATTTTTCCTTTGCGCGTAGAGTGTTGTGAAGCACGTCAGCCAAGACGCGGCAAGCGATGGTCCGTTACTCCCCCAATCGGGGTGGGACGAATTCCCCAGCGGCGCGGGCGTTCGATTGGATGTGATGGGGTTCGAAATTGATTGGTTACTTGCAGTTTGGCAGAGCGGGAACCAATGCGCCGCTGAACCGGTCGAGGTTGGAAGGATCGGATGACGGAAATACAACCAGGGTCTCTCGAATGTGATCACGGTCAAGAATCTCCGCCCAAAAACGACCCTCATAATCAATCCCCTCGTCGCTGAAAGTCAGCTCAAACAAGCGCAGGTCGCCGGCCTGGCATTCATCCAGAAATTCATTGGTATCGTAAAATTGAAAAATGATCGCGAAATTTTCGGGGGAATAATACTCATCCAGGGCGGAGTTTGTGACATCGCAGAAAATGACCGTATCGAAATTGATCACAGAGTTCAAGGCATCGCTCTTTCTGGTGACCGTGATCCGAAACTCTGCCACGGTGTAACTCAAATCCCAATCCCCTTTGACGAACTCAGATTCTTTATACTGGCGGGCTCGCTCGACCTCTTCTTCGCTCGGCATGGTATCGGGGCAGTTCGTAGGCGCGTTCGATTCTTGTTCGGGGGTGACTGGGATACTTAAAGCATTGCATGCGAGTGACAGAAAAACCATGCTGGCGAGCAACCACTGTTTATATTTCATGCTGTCGTCCTTCCCGGCGCCGCAATGAAGTTACAAAACAGGGATGCGGATCAAATCCGCATCCCTGTTGATGTTGTTACTTACCCAACTTCTTCTTGAACGCTTCCGTCAACGCGGGGACGATTTGGAACAAGTCGCCGACCACGCCATACCGCGCAACTTTGAAGATCGGCGCATCTGGGTCTTTGTTAATCGCAACCACCAACTTCGCAGAGCGGATTCCTGCCAAATGTTGAATCGCGCCCGAGATACCGCACGCGATATAAACATCAGGCGCGACGACCTTGCCTGTTTGCCCGACTTGATTCGAGTAGGGGATGTAGCCCCCGTCCACTGCCGCGCGACTTGCGCCGACCGCGCCGCCGAGTGTTGACGCGAGTTCACCAACGAGTTTGAATCCTTGATGCGCGCGCCAGATCTCGGCTTGTTTATCGTCCAGTCCAGCAGGTGGTTGCAGGGATGGATTATTCGAGACGCCGCGCCCGCCCGAGACAATGATGCCCGCGTCGTTCAAACTGACTCCAACATCCGCGACGCTGTAGCCTTCAACGGTTGTGAGCGCATCGGTCTTCGCTTCAACTTTTGTGATCGTCCCAGTTTTGCCAGCGACCTTTTCTGGCTTTGGAAATGCGCGTCCGCGTAACGTGATGAGTTGTGGTTTAGCGGAGGCAGTCACTTTCTCGAATAACTTTCCTTCGTAAATCGGACGAGTAACAAGAATCGAATCGCCGTTCACTTCAACGGCTGTCGCGTCGGTGATAACGTTGGTGTTCAAATCCACCGCCGACATGGCGGCGAACTCACGGGTGCGAGTCGTTGTGGGAAACAGAATCAGGTCGGGGGTCCGGGATGAAACGAGCGCGGAAAGAGTCGAAGCGTACGTCTCAGCGCGAAAATCCAAAAGGGCGGGGTCATCTGCAACAAGGACATCATCCGCGCCATATTCCAATGCGGCTTTCGCTACGTCATCAACATTCGAACCAAACACAATCGCGGTCGTGGTGAGCGGAGACGAACCACCAAAACTTTTTGCAAGTCCCAACGCCTCCCACGACGCGGCTAGCGCTTCACCCTTGAAGTGATCAACGTAAACAAAAATTTTCATAACACTTTCTCCGCGATGAGTTTGTTGGCAAGTTTATCGGCGATCTCGGCGGGGCTTTCGCCCGAAATAATTTCCACCGATGTGTCGCGCGCGGGCGGGTTCATCAACTCACTGCGTTTGATAATCGCGTCGGGCGCGGCGATTCCCAAATCGCTCAACGACCACACGGGGATTTCGGCTTTCGACGCTTTGCGAATGCCCATGAACGACGGATAGCGCGGCTCGCCGATGCTTTGCACAACGCTGATGACTGCGGGCAGATTCGCCTTGACGGTTTGCCTGCCCTCTTCGATGACTCGCTCGACGCTCACGGCTCTTTCCTCGACTTTGATCTGCCCCGCCAACCCCAGCAGTGACCACCCCAGAGCGCGCGCCGTCTGCGCGGATGTGAGACCTGAGCCGTTGTCGAGAGTTTGCCGTCCGAACACGACCATGTCCACACCGCCGATCTTTTGAATCGCCGCGGCAAGGACGCGCGCCGCGCCGACCGTATCGAGATTATTGAGCGCGGGATCTGAAACGAGGATGGCATCGTCCGCGCCCATGGCAAGCGCGTGCTTGAGCGCCTCCTTCGCGGATTCGGGTCCGATGCACAGCGCGGTGACTGTTGAACCGCTGATGGCTTCCCTTTGTTGAAGCGCGCCCTCGACCGCGTACTCGTCAAATGGGTTGATGACCAGCGGCGAGTCGCCTGTGTTGATCTGCCCGTTCTCGGCTTTGATCTTCGCCTCCGAGTCTGGGACTTGTTTGATACATGCGATGATTTTCAATGTTGTACTCCTAAAATAATTTTATTTTATTACAAACGTCATCACCATAAACAACAGATACGCCAATCCACCCGTCGCGGCGATTAAATTCGCTGTTTCATTGAGGGAAGGATTCATCCCGCGCAGGAAGAAACTCACTGCCAGCAGTGTCCAAGTCAACGCGTGACCCCAGCGGATGACGAAATAGCGAAAGCCCGGCGCGGCTGGAATTTTTGTATGCGGTCCCACAAAGACCCACACGATAGACAGGATCATGGCAAGCCCCGCCCACAGAAACCACGGCTGGTTAAGAAAACCTCGGATCATTGAATACTCGTAAAACTGATGAGTTTCCCCGTCCTCAGGTCCAATTCGCAGGCGTGACCGTGTCCCGTGTACGCGGAAAATGTCTCGCCATCGTCGTTGAGTTTGACCCTCGAAAAATAGGTGTTGCCTTCCGGGGCTTCGGCTTTCCAGAGGATCTTTCCGTTTGGGGCAACCAGATACAGGTTGGAGTCGCCGCGCGGGTATCCGCTCGAACTTTCCAGCACGAGGACGCCCGAAGTCAACTGGATGGTCTTGTCAATCTTTGTGTGGAGAGGTTGGATGTCCATGCTAACTATTCTCCGATTATACCTTGCGGTTTCGGAGCCTAACATTGATTTTCATTTCTCAAGCGCATCAGAAGTCTTTTTCCCCCATGATATACTTGCGCAAAATGTAAGACAATTTCATATCGGCGAGGAGGAAGTGAAGATGGCAGACACTATTCCGCAAGTTAAATCCACGAAGCGGGAACGCATGGCGTGGTACTTGTACGATTTCGGGAATTCGGCATACGCTTCGGTTGTGCTTCTGGCAGTCTATTCGGCATACTTCAAGAATCAAGTGGTCGGCGGCGCGGAAGGCTCGCGTCTGTGGGGCTTGAGCATTTCGGTTGCGATGATCCTCGTCGCCATTGCCGCGCCGATCATGGGGGCGATTGCCGATTACTCTGGCGCAAAGAAAAAATTCCTGCTCTTTTTCACCGCGCTCTCGGTCGTGTTTACCGCTTTATTATTCTTCACCCAAAAAGGGACGATTGCCATCGCGATCCTCTTCTTCCTTTTATCGGAACTTGGCTACCGTGCCGCGCAAGTTTTCTACGACGCGCTCCTGCCTGAGATCGCCGCGCCCGAAGAGACGGGTCGCATCGCAGGGACGGGCTGGGCGATCGGCTCCGCTGGGGGCATTGTCATCCTCTTGCTCATCCTCCCGCCAATTTTGATGTCCAAAAGCGATTTGCTTGTTGTGCGTAGCACATTAATCGTCACCGCGATATTTTTTGCGCTCGCGTCAATTCCTATCTTCCGCTGGTTGAAGGAACGCGCCCAACCGCAAGCTTTGCCCGCAGGCGAGAACTACATCAGCATCGCGTTCAAGCAACTGAGTCAGACGATCAAAGCCGCGCGCGGATTCAAAGAATTCCTCAAGTTCATGCTCGCCTACTTGATTTACAACGAAGGCGTGATTATCGCGCTCGATTTTGCCGCCATTCTCGGCGCGGTGTTGTTCGGTTTGGAACAGACGGGCTTGATCATCTTCTTCATCGTCGTGCAAGCCACGAATGTGGTCGGCGCGTTGCTCTTCGGAAACCTGCAAGATAAGTTGGGCGGCAAGAAGGCACTGACGATTTCCATCTTCCTGATGGCGGCGTGTATCGGCGCGATGTACTTCGCCCAAAACCAGACTCACTTCTTCATCATCGGCGCGTTCATCGGCGCGGCAATGGCGGGCGTGCAATCTGTCAGCCGCGCGATGGTCGCCACGTTCAGCCCGCCTGGCAAGAGCGGCGAGTTCTTCGGCTTCTTCGCGCTGACGGGACGCACCTCCTCATTCATCGGTCCCGCCATCTTCGGCTGGCTAGCGGCGGAGTTGACCATCTGGTATCAGTCCCAGGGACAGGCGGCGTTGTTGGCTGAACAGTCTGGTCACAGGCTCGCGCTTCTTTCGATTGCCGTGTTCCTCTTCGCGGGTTGGGCGTTGATGCTCCGCGTCAACGAAACGAAAGCTCGCGAAATGGCGAACTTGAAATAAGTAACATCTTGTGAAAGGTCTCTTGCCACAGAGAACACAGAGTACCCAGAGAAGAACAAAGATTTTCTCAGCGATCTCTGTGGACTCTGTGGCTAAGCAAAACTACCTTATGCAAGAGGTCAAAGTATGATTGCCCGTGTTGCCATCATCACTGGAGCCGCCAGCGGAATCGGCAAGCATTGGGCGGATGTCCTCTCGAAGAAAATCGGCGAGTATCAATTGGTACTCGCCGATTCAAATATAGAAGGACTGCGCTCCACCTTTGTGCCCAATGAACAAATTATTTTGCGCGCGCTCGACATTCGCTCAGCCGAACAATGGCAGGCGCTCATCGAAGAGACGCTTCAGCGCTTCGGGCGCATTGACTATCTGTTCAACATCGCTGGGGCGAATCGTCCGCTATTTTTGCGCGACCAGCCCCTCGACGCGATTGACCGCGTGATTGACATCAATCTCAAAGGCGCGTTGATCGGGATGAAACTCGTCGGCGAGGTGATGCTCAAACAGAAGGCAGGTCACATCATCAGCGTCGCTTCGTTGGCGGGAGTCTCGCCCACGCCAGGCAACGCGCTGTATTCGGCGGCGAAGGGCGGCTTGCGGAACGCTTCGATTGCAACCGCGATTGAATGGCGCAAACTGGGAGTCGCCGTCACGGTCATCTCGCCCGATCTGGTGGATACGCCCGTGCTGACCGAACGCCTCGACTCGGCGGGGGAGGAAGCCGCGCTTGCCTTTAGCGGCGCCACGCTGACAGTTTTTGACCTGGAGCAAGCCTTCTGGAAAGCCATGCGCGATAAACCGCTGGAACTGAATCTCCCACGCTGGCGCGGCTGGCTGACGAAATTGAATCACGCCAACCCGTCGCTCATGCTCTGGCTGTATGAATCCATGAAGCGGCGCGGCATGAAGCGGCTGGAAAAGATTCGGAAAGAGAGAAAATAAATCGCGCGTAATCGGCGTTCTCTAACGCCGATGGATACGTCAGTGCGCGTTAGAGAACGCGCATTACACAGTTTGAATATGAAAACAACTCGTTATCAAAAAATCTTCATCACTGGCGCATCAGGCTTCGTGGGAAGCGCGCTTGCAGAGCAGTACCGCGCATTGGGCGCGCAGACTTGCGGGCTGGACGTTCGCGCCGACTCCGCTTTGAACATCGTCGCGGGCGATGTGTCGAAGCCTGAAGCGTGGCAGTCCGCGATGAACGGCTGTGACCTCGTCATCCACACCGCCGCGATTGTGACCAACAACGTGGCGCGGGAAGAGGCGTGGCGGGTGAACGTGCTTGGCACGCGGCGCGTGTTGGACGCGGCGATTCGCGCGGGAGTAAAACGCTTCGTCCATATTTCATCGCTTGCCGCCATGCGCTTCAACGTGGAGGATCGCGCCGACGAGTCCGCGCCCGTGATGCCGACGGGCAACCCGTATGTGGATACGAAAATCGCCAGCGAGCATGTCGTCCTTGCGGCACATGCCAAAGGCGAGATCGCTTGCACGATTCTTCGCCCCGCCGATATTTACGGACCTGGCTCCCGCCCATGGACGTTGATTCCCGCGCAGATGATTCAAAAGGGGTTGTTCCTCCTGCCCGCGCATGGACAGGGAATCTTCCGCGCCATTTACATTGACGACCTCGTGAACGGCATCATGCTTGCGGCAGAAAAAAACGAAGGCGCGGGTCAAATTTTCATCCTCGGCGGCGAGCAAGCTGTGACCTGCGAAACATTTTTCGGTCATTATTATCGCATGTTGGGGAAGGGCGGTCCGCGTGTGATGAGTACCTCGTCCGCGATTATGATTGCGGAAGTTGGGCGCGTCATCTTCAAACTGCTCGGCAAGCCCACCGAACTCGGACGCGGCGCGATGGAAATGCTCTCGAAGAAAAACACCGTCTCGAATCAAAAAGCGCGCGACCTGCTCGGCTGGCAGGCGCAAGTGGATTTGGAGGATGGGATGAAACGGACGGAAGTTTGGTTGCGGGAACAGAAAATAATACGGACCTAACCGCAAAGACCGCGAAGGACGCGAAGAAAAGAAAGATAAGCCTTTGCGCTCTTCGCGTGCTTAGCGGTTAATATTTTTTGGAGGCTCTATGACAGAAATAACCGTTGGCGAATTACTGGCAAAATGTTTGCAAGCCGAGGGCATCGAGATGATGTTCGGCATCATTGACGGGGCGCACATCCCGTTCACCGCTCACGCCGCGCGGTATGGAATCCGTCACATCAACTGCCGCCACGAAGAAGGCGCGGTTCATTTGGCGGAGGGATACACGCGCACGAACGGCAAAGCGAGCGTGGTTATCGGCTCGCCTGGACCTGGCGCGGCGAACATGCTGGCGGGCGTTTCCAGCGCGTTCGCGGAGGGACATCCCATCATCGCGATTGCCTGCACGCGCAGACGCCTCACCACCGACCCTGAGCGCGGCGGCGCGTGGCAGGCGACCGACCTCGTCGAGATGGCGAAACCGATCACCAAATACAGCGCGTTGATTCGTCAGCCTGAGCGACTGCCCGAAATGGTGCGCGCTGCTTTCCGCGCCGCGTTGACGGGCAGACCTGGTCCCGCGTTCCTCGCCATCCCCGATGAATTGATGAGCGTGAAAATTGATTCGGAGAAAGTCCCTGTGTATCCATCGGCGCAATATCGCAAAGTGGATATGGGCGCGGGCGACCCAGACTGGATCGAGCAAGCCGCCGAGTTGTTGGCAAATTCCAGGAAGCCGTATCTGCACGCGGGCAAGGGCGTGTTGTGGGCAGACGCCTCCGCTGAATTCTTGGAGTTGGGAAATCATCTCGCCGCAGGCATGGGTTCGAGCATGGGCGCGCGCGGCGCGATCCCTGAAGATCACCCGCATTATTTTTTCCTCTTCGATATGCAAGCCACGTCGCTGGCGCGAAACGAAGCGGATGTCGTCCTCGTCGTTGGTTCGCGGCTCGGCGAGTATGACGGTTGGGGGTCGCCTCCAGCGTGGGGAATGCCTGGGAAACAGAAAACAATTCAAATCGATTCCGACGCGCTTTCCATCGGGTTGAATCGCCCAGTGGATGTGGGAATCGTCGCCGACGCGAAATCGGCGCTTAAGGCGATCTTGTCCAAAGTGAAAGCGAAGACTGCCGCCCGCAGTGAAATGCCCGACATCGCGCGTTACCGCGAGCTGACGCAAGAGACGATGACGAACGGCGTTCAATTTTTGATGGCGCAACCCACGCGCGGACTCAACCCTGGGCAGATGGTGTTCAACGCGCGCAGTTTTTTCCCGCGCAACGCCGTCACCGTGTTGGACGGCGGCAACACGACGCTGTGGGGCGTGGCGTTCAACCAGATTTATGAGCCGCGCAGTTTTTTGTATTCGGTCAAGATGGGTTACCTCGGCACGGGCATCCCGTTTGCAATTGGCGCAAAACTTGCCGCGCCTGAGCGCCCCGTCTATTGCATCACGGGCGACGGCGCGGCGGGCTTCAACATCATGGAGATGGAAACCGCCGCGCGCGAGAATGCGCCGATCATCGTGCTGGTGGCGGTGGACGATGGCTGGGGCATGGAGCGCTCCGCGCATAATTTCGGCGGCATTCCAACGGAACAACAACAGGGCGTGAATCTTTCGGGCGAGACGCGCTACGATTTGATCGCGCAAGGGCTGGGATGCTACGCCGAAAAAGTGGATTCAGTGGAGGACTTGCCCGCCTCTCTCCAGCGCGCGGTTGATTCAGGCAAGCCAGCCTTGCTCCACGTGACGGTTGATTCCGCCATCAACGCCGACCCGCCAGGCTATAAGCAGTTTCGCTATGTGCGGACGTTGTGAACTGGTAAGCGGACTCTAGTAAACGGACTTTGTCACGGATTCACGGAATGAAAACGGACTGGGTCACGGATTCACGGAATGAAAACGGATGTTGGGCAATGACCAACATCCGTTTTACTTGAAACTTGAAACTTGAAACTTGAAACTTGAAACTTGAAACTTGAAACTTGAAACTTGAAACTTGAAACTTGAAACTTGAAACTTGAAACTTGAAACCCTCAACCTACTTGACCTCCACCAACACGGCGCGGACGATGCGGCGGAAGAGGTAACTATCCGACGAGGAGACGTAGTCCTGGCAGGTGATCAGCGTGAGGTAGGAATGATCTTGCAGGGATTGGAAGGCGTAACGGGTCGAGGCGGGGCGCGAGAGGCGCGTGTCGCGCACTTCGTAGATGTATTGCTGACCGAGCAGATGCACGATGACGCGGTCGCCGTATTGCAAGCCTTTGAGGGCGGCGAAGGGACCAGGCAAGCCGTTCGTGTCGGTGACGTGAGCGGTGAGGACCGAGTTGCCGTTCCAGGTGGGGAAGGCGGTGCCGTTCAGCCAGCCTGTATTCGCGCCGAGCCAATCCACGTTCCAGGTTTTATCGCTGGCTTGCGGCACGCCGACGATCGTGGACTTGACCTTGAGCGCGGGAATCTCCAGCCACAGATCGCCCATCGCGCTGTAGGTCAGTTCGGCGGGCTGGGCTGGGAGCGTGGTGATGCGGTTCGGGGCGAAACCTGTGGAGGGCAGGGAAGAAGCGTCAACGCCTGAGGTTGGGGTGGCGACGGGAGGAGCGGCTGTAACCACGAAGTTGAAGGTGTAATCGGAGAGACCGTTGTTGAGTTCGTTG
>JBGANO010000066.1:0-16977 GCA_044222305.1 Anaerolineales bacterium | reverse complement strand
TTTCCGAACATAAATTGGAGGTCTCATGTAGTGGTTATACCACTTTTCCAAAACTCTCGTCTGCTACTGCACTAGGGCTTTGTGAAAGCCATGACACGTAGGCTTGTTTGGCATCTTGTCAGGTGATATAATCCCGCCGCTTCCTATGGAGCCTGTAGCTCAACGGCAGAGCGCCACACTGTGGCTGTGGATGTTGTGGGTTCGAAACCCATCAGGCTCCCAACAAAAGACTTCCGAAGTCTCCGAGACTTCGGAAGTCTGCCTTTAAAAATACGCCGTGAATATTCGTGGACTCTGTGGTTACTTTTTATCTGAGCCTGGACTCCACGACTTTTGAAAACGAGTACAATAGCCCACATGCCTCAAACGATCAATGTTTTGTTCCTTGCGGCGGAGGCGGAACCCTTCGTCAAGGTTGGCGGGCTGGGCGATGTGGCAGGCACACTGCCGCGTGAATTGCGCGCCTTATCAGGGGAGGAACTCAAGATCGATGCGCGTCTTGTGTTGCCACTCCACCCGGTGATCAAAACCGAAGCCCTGAAACCCCTGGCGATCTATTCCCTATCGAGGGGCAGGTCGGAGGTCCAGGTGGAGGCGTTTGAAGGCGCGTTGGGCGGCATTCCCGTGTACTTCATCAACGGGGACCCGATCAAGGCAAGCGGATCGGTGTATTCATCCAACAACAAACTGGATGCTGAAAAGTACGCTTTTTTTTCTCTTGCCGCGCTGGAATTGCCGCGTCAGATCGATTGGACGCCAAACATCCTGCAGTGCAACGACTGGCACACCGCCCTTGCGGCGTATGGCAACCTGGTCAAACGCTGGGAGGATAAAAAGAACCGCATCGCTTCGGTGATCTCGATCCACAACCTGCCTTTCCTCGGACCTGACATCCGCGAAATCCTCGAGGAGTATGGATTGCCGCTTGCCAACACCGACTTGCCGGACTGGGCGCGCGTGTTACCAATGCCGCTCGGCTTATGGGCGTCGGATGCGATGATCGCTGTTTCGCCCACCTACGCCGATGAAATTCTGCATGAAGAGTTTGGCTCCGGCTTACAGGAATTCTTCAAGAACCGCACCGATACCCTGAGCGGTATCCTCAATGGATTGGATATCGTTTCGTTCGACCCCCAAACTGATTCAGCCCTTTCGACCAATTTCAACGCCGAGACGCTTTCCCTTCGCGCCAAAAACAAGATCGCCCTCCAGCGCCGGGTTGGCTTGCCTGAAGCCCCGGACACTCCCCTGCTGGGAATGGTCACGCGCATGGACATGCAAAAAGGAGTGGATATTGCCCTCAAAGGCTTGCGCATGATGAAGAAGCAAAACTGGCAATTCGTTTTGCTTGGCGCGGGCGACCCCAAACTCGAAGCGATGGCTAAACAATTGCAGGAGGAATTACCAGATCGCACGCGCGTGGAAACCCGCTACGATGCCAATCTCGCCCGCCAGATCTACGCCGGGGCAGACTTGTTCCTCATGCCTTCGCGCTACGAACCGTGCGGCACTTCGCAAATGATCGCCATGCGCTACGGATGCGTGCCTCTCGTGCGCGCCGTAGGCGGACTGCACGATACTGTCACCGATGGCGAAAGCGGGTTCGTATTCGTGGACACAAAAGTCAAGTCGTTCAACGATACCGTACGACGCGCGTTGCAGTTCTTCCCGGATCAATTTCGTTGGAGGGCATTGCAAAAAGTTGGCATGGCAAAAGATTTTAGCTGGCGCGCCTCCGCGGAAAAATATGTCGACACGTACAAAAAATTGATCGCCGACTCGGCCGCCCCGGCGCGTGACGCGTATCAAACTCCTGTAGAAAAGCCGCGCAGGCGCATCCGTGAAGAGCAAGCCACTAACCCAATCGTCAATGGCGAGGCAACATGAAAACACGAGCAGTTATCTTAGCGGGCGGTGAAGGGTCGCGGCTGGGCGCCCTCACCGTCAAACGGACAAAACCCGCCGTGCCATTCGCGGGCAAATATCGCATCATCGACTTTGCCCTCTCGAACTGCGTCAACTCAGGGATATTCGATTTGATGGTGCTGGCGCAGTACCGCCCGCAGTCTTTGATCGAACACATCGGCGTGGGAGCGCCCTGGGATCTCAACCGCGACTTCACGGGCGGCATCAAAATCCTCACGCCGTACAAAGCCCGCAACGAATCGGATTGGTACGCCGGCACTGCCGATGCCGTGCAACAAAATTTCGGTTTCATCAAACAAGGCTCGCCAGACCTCGTATTGATCCTCTCCGGCGACCACATCTATACCATGGATTACGAGCCGATGATCTCGTTCCACCTCGACCACGAGGCAGACCTGACCATGGGCGTGATCACCGTCCCGAAGGAAGAAGCGTCGCGGTTTGGCATCCTAGCCACCGACGACAAATACCGCGTCACCTCGTTTGTCGAAAAGCCGACCGAGCCGCCCTCCAACCTTGCCAACATGGGCGTGTATCTTTTCAGGCGCGAAGTGCTGGATAAAGCGCTTTGGGACGACCGTCAGCGAAAAGGCTCGTCGCACGATTTCGGCAAGGATATTTTGCCGCGCTTGATCAAATCAAAAACACGGGTGTTCGCCTATCCCTACAGCGGTTACTGGATGGATGTCGGCACACTGGCATCGTATTGGCAGGCGCACATGGATTTGCTCGCGCCCTCGCCTCATTTGAAACTGTACAACCGAAGCTGGATCATTCACACCCGCACAGCCGAACGCCCGCCGGCGCGCTTCCCTGCCAAGGGCAAGGTGTATGCCAGCATGATCTGTGACGGCTGTTTCATCGAAGAAGGCGCAACGGTGGAAAGTAGCGTGCTTTCACCGGGCGTGATCGTGCGCTCTGGCGCAGTTGTGCGTGAATCGATCGTATTGACCGACGCAGAGATCAGACCCGGCGCGGTTGTGGAACGCTCGGTGCTTGATAAACAAGCGCGCGTGGAAGAACACGCTCGCGTGGGCTGGGGCGTGACCGATCAAAACATCCGCATCGCGCTCGTGGGGAAGAGCAGTGTTGTGCCATCCGGTTACGTGATCGAACCCGAAGCCGAGATCGGCACCGACGTGATTCAAAGCGACTATCCCGATTCAACCATTCGCGCGGGTCAAATTATTCAAACAAAAAGACAGCCAAATGAAATTTGAGCGCGCAGGCGGAATCTTATTGCACCCATCCAGTTTGCCGGGCGGGTATGGCATTGGCGATCTCGGCGAGCAGGCATACGCGTTTGTAGATTGGCTCGCCGGCACGGGTTGTAAACTCTGGCAGATCCTTCCGCTCGGTCCAACAGGATACGGGGACTCTCCCTATCAATGTTTTTCCGCGTTTGCGGGCAACCCCTATTTGATCAGCCCCGATGAATTGATTCAAGATGGATTGCTGACTCAAGATGACCTACGCGACACGCCAATGTTCCCCGCCTCTCGCGTCGATCCTTCGACCTCGCTCAGGATAAACTTCGGCCTGCTCATCCCGTGGAAACTGAATCTACTCTTGAAGGCTTTTTCGCGCCTCGCCTCCATGCCGAAAGACTTCCGCGATGGATTCGATTATTTCTGCGCGCAAAACGCCGCATGGCTGAATGATTACGCCCTCTTCATGGCGTTGAAAGATTCGCACGGCGGCAAGGCTTGGAACACGTGGGAGGAAAGCCTCCGCGCGCGCGAACCAGCCGCAGTGGACGCCGCGAAGCGTGAATTGTCGGATGACATCCATCGCCATTCGTTCTATCAGTTTTTATTTTTCCGCCAATGGGAAAACCTCCGCAAGTATGCCAACGAAAAGGGACTAAAAATTATCGGCGATATGCCGATCTTCGTCGCCTACGATAGCGCGGACGTATGGTCGCACCCCGAGTTATTTTTTCTCGATGACGCGGGCGCTCCAACAGTGGTCGCGGGAGTCCCACCCGATTTATTCTCCCCCACCGGTCAACTGTGGGGCAATCCGTTGTATCGTTGGGATATCCATAAAGAAAGCGGATATGCTTGGTGGCTCGAGCGGCTCAAGTTCGCGCTGAAAACGACTGACATCCTGCGGCTCGATCACTTTCGCGGCTTTGCCGGTTATTACGAGATCGCCGCAGATGAGAAGACCGCCGAGCATGGACATTGGGTTCCGGGACCCGGCTCAGACTTCTTCCGCACTGTTGACGCAAAACTCAGCGACGGCGTAGGGACAGCCGAACTTAACCTGCCCATCATCGCTGAAGACCTCGGCTTAATAACACCCGACGTGATCGCGCTACTCAAAGAATTTCAATTGCCCGGCATGAAAGTGTTGCAGTTTGGCTTCTCTGGTCCCGACAATCCGTTTCTGCCTCACAACTACCCTGAAAATTGCGTAGCCTATACCGGCACGCACGACAACGACACTGCCAGAGGCTGGCTTGAAACCGCCGATGAAAAAGAGCGTGACTTTGCTTTGAAGTATTTGGAATCGGATGGGAACAACTTCGCATGGAACCTGATCCGCGCGGTGTGGTCGTCGGTGGCGTCAATTGCCATGACGCCCATGCAAGACGTTTTGAATCTAGGCGGCGAAGCGCGCATGAATTTTCCCTCCAAACTTGGCGGCAACTGGGAGTGGCGAATGAATGAGGGAGATTTGTCTCCGTCACTCTCTAAGAATTTGCGCGATTTGAATTGGCTGTATTTGAGATAACATTAAGACCTGACAGGTTTTCGAAAACCTGTCAGGTATTTTGCAAATTATTTCGTAAACAACGAAACGTACTCCCCATAGCCTTCCTCTTCCAACTTTTCCACAGGAACAAATCGCATCGAAGCCGAATTCATGCAGTAACGCAAACCGGTCGGCGCGGGACCGTCATCGAAGACGTGACCGAGGTGCGAGTCGGCTTGCTTCGAGCGGACCTCCGTGCGCGGCATGAATAACTTGTGATCCGCGCGCTCGACGAGGTGCTCGGATGACAACGGCTGAGTGAAGGAGGGCCAGCCACAGCCAGAGTCGTATTTATCGAGCGAGCTGAACAGCGGTTCGCCAGAGACGACATCCACATAAATTCCATCCTGTTTGTTGTTCCAATATTCGTTCGAGAAGGGACGCTCCGTCCCTTCGTGTTGGGTGACTTCGTATTGAAGCGGGGAAAGTTGCTTGCGAAGTTCGGTATCCGAGGGTTTCTTGAAATCGTTCATTCGATAATTTCCTTTCATCTTGTTCTACTCAATAGACGAGATGAGTTGCTCACTTTTACCCGTCAACTCATTAATAAATTCTTACAGTCTCGCTTTACGCAGTGTCATTCTGGGCGGAGCGAAGAATCTTTCCCATTGTCATAGAGACCCTTCGCTGGCGCTCAGGGTGACACGCCTGCTGTTTGAATGATTGAAAGGCGAGTTACAAACTCTCCAACGCTTGTCTCATTTCTCGCGCCGTCGAAAACCGCTGACTTGGCTTCGGCTGAACCGCTTTCATAACAACGGACTCCATCCCTTTTGAAACGGCGGGATTGAGTAACCGCACGGGATAATTTTGAAACGTGAACGGTTTTTCCTTGCGTGGATCGCGCCGCGTCAGCAGATGATGCAATGTTGCGCCGAGCGCGTACACGTCACTGCGCGGGGTGACGATACCGCGATATTGCTCAGGCGGCGAATATCCCTTTGTGCCGATGGGAAATCCCTTTTTGAAATGGCTGAATTCCTTTTTGTTTTCTTCAAAGAAACGCGGCGGGAACACACGCGCAAGTTCGAAATCAACGAGAGAAACTCGATTCGCCGAATCCACCATGATGTTGTTGGGCTTTAGATCGCGGAAAACCATCGGGTGGACAGGGTGAGTATGAAGAATTTCCAACGCGCCGCACATTTGGACCGCCCAATGGACAACGATCTTCTCCTTCAAGAATCCCTTGTGGCTATCAAGAATTTCCTCAAGATTAGACCCTCGAACCAACTCACGCACAAGGTAGGAATGTGTTTCGGTTGCAAAGTAATCAAAGATGCGCGGAATTGACGGATGGATCAACGTAGCGCGCAAGTTGGCTTGACGCTCGCAGTCAACGATCATTTGCATGGGCATCTGTTTGATCGCGACATAACGCGGTGTGTTGACGGCTTTCGTGTCCCGCGCTTGATATACTGTGCCAAAATCTCCCGCGCCTAATACTTTTACGATTTCATAGCGTTTGTGGAGGAGAGTGCCTTTTTGGAGGGTTGAGGTCATAAGTCTTTATAATTTCCTAGGTGTAGTTGGCGTTCTCTTACGCCAACGGGGACGTTAGAGAACGTCCCCTACACATATAAAATTTACAAACGACCATTTAGCCGCGCGTTGAATACCAATCCAGCACACGCAAGGCGCGGAGGGTGTTCCAGCGACTTGGCTTGCCTTCGCCGTCGTCAATCTCAATCGGCATCACACCTGGATATTGAACATCGAGTAGCCAGCGTCCATCGTCGCCGCGTTTGGATTCGACCAGGTCAATCGCATCTTTCACACGTTCATCGGGCGTCACTTCGGCGCGGCGCAGGTAGTCGAGTCCGCGCAGGATGTCGTAATGCCACCATGTTGGGAAGGCGAAGTTTGTAAACATGAAATCGCCCTTGCGATCATGCTGAATGGGCGCGCCAGTTGAACGTCGGCGAAAGAGGCGGCGTTCGAGGAGGTACTCCTGCCCACGCAGGCGAGCGGACGTCACAGCCGAATCGTCCCCGAAGCGCAATCCGTATTCGAGCAATGCCTCAAGCACGCAGACAGTCGTGTTGAACGATGAACGCGTCGAGCCGTTTTCAGCCTCGCAATTCCAGCCGCCATCGGACAGTTGCTCGCCGAGCAGACGCTCGATGATGCCGCGCGCGTCCTGCCCAAAATACGCGCCAGCCGCGCCAACCTGCCCGTTGATGCACGGCTCGATCTCGCCCGCGAAGAACGGATTGTTCGCGCACTCTTCGGGTCCGCAGTCTTTCCACGTCACGTGGTCGCGGACGAGTCCAAGCGCGCGGCGCGACTCGTCGCTCGCGGGGTCAAGCCCCATTTCGCGCAACAACGTCAGCGCGTGCATCGTGGAGTTCCATCCATGATTCCACGCCGCGCCACCCCACTTCCCATCGGAGGATTGAAGGGCAAGCAACTGCGCGCCCCAACCCTCGGTGGCGATTCTTGCGCGCTCAGCCGCGATTTCGTCTGACGAAGGCGCGTGTAATAGATCGCGCATCACTTGCCAGCGGATGGATGGATCGGAATCAAGTAGCCACTTCATGACCGATTCGGTTTGATTTTGGGGTTGCTGGTTTGGAAAATTTGTCACTTGTGGGTCTTCCTTACTTTGCTTAAACGACGCTTTTGGTGGATTTGTTTGACGACCGCCGCTCGCAGAAGGGAAGGCGGGATCATCGGCGTTGTTTGTTGAACCCTGTAGTGACGCCTTTTTTAGGTGATGGGGAGTTTGGATCTAGTGGCGAGTCTAAAGATTACTTCTTGTCCTTATCTAGTAGACCTGGTGAATATTTACTGGACGTCAATTTACTACTGATTCTTTCCCGTAACCCTAGATTACTATCTACTACATCTTTTGCTAATTCTTTAATATCTGCATAGTTCAGATCATCTTTAGGTTTTCCAAGCCGCATAGATGCAGAAAGCACTGGATTTACTAGATCTTTTGTCATCGCATGATTCTCTAATTCACGATCGGCTCTTTCCTTATTAATCCAGTCTTTTGGCTTTCTGGTTGCATAAACTAAATCCATTGTATTCGGTTCATCTTTATTATTAAAAGTAACAAATTTGCCGTCAACACGGTGACTTAATCTATCCTTGATCTCTCCGCCAAGGGGAGTGTTCGGTAATTTTCCCAAGTTAGTTGAAAATTCGATATCACTTTCTTTTTTACTAATCGCCGTCCTTACCGTATCAACAGGCTTGCCGTCATGTAATATCCTACCGAGCGCGACTAGATACTCAGGGTGTTTATCAGATTTGGGAACCAATACAAAATTCTCGTCATATGATTGAATCTTTGCAAGCTCATTCGTCTTGGCTGTATCACCAGACTTTTGTAAACCTAAAAACTTTTCAAGAATGTTCGCCATTGGTTATCCCCTTTCCTTTAGATGCTCTTGGGCGTAAGGCAGCAAATGAATATAATCGTATTTTCTAAGAAGTGATAACTTGGCTTTTTCGGTGAACTCATAATCTCGGGGCACAATCACTTGGTAGTAATCAGCATCTTGTCTAGGATTAATAATCTCTAGGTCATAATCCTCTTCAACTTCCCGCGAGTCTTTATGTAAGAAGTTAATCAAATTGAGTAACTTGTGAATCAATTCAATTATAGGAGTTATCATTCGCATATTTTCCTCCAGTCTTATTCTGGATTTATTATACTGTCTTCCTGAGTCGCGTGGTTAGATTGCTCAATCCGTTTTTCACAATCTCTAAGTTGTCCTTCTATTTTCTTTAGTTGGTTGGGTAAACTTTTATACCTTTTCTGCCCGATCAAAACTCCAACACCCAATGAAACAATAACCAACATTACAAGAAACCATAAGTAAATAAACATCCGCTGATTCATGAAACTCACAACTCTGCTTAAGAATGAACTTCCGAAGAGCGTCAAAATTACGAACACCAAACTCACAAGCAAGAAAATTAGAAATGCCTTAAAGGTTGGCCTATCTGGAATAATACCTCTATCCCGAAGCAAATCATATACCCAGGCAGAAAAGATTCCAAAAAAGATTGCAGCCGCGATACTGACTAGAAGGGGAAATAATTGTTGATTCATTAGATACTTATTCTACCAAACAGGTTTTAGCCACCTAACTCATTATTAGAGACCCACAGGGTTATTAATAACGACTTAGGCATTTTAATCACCAGATCTCAGTGGGAATTAGACTGACCCAGACGAGAAAGCAATTAATCTTGATCGAAGTATAGCACTCAAAATAACTCACAAAAATACTGGCTTCTCCCTCTCCGTCAAATTGACCACGATCGCGTCGCTTGAAAACATGACATGTCTCCGCGAGTCTTCGGCGATCAACGAGAATTGTCCACGCACGATTTCAGGAAAGGCGCGGCGCGCCTAAGACATGTCATGTTTAGAGATTACCGTATCACCCAACTCCGCTTCGATCTTGATTCAAGTATAGCATCGAAAAACTCACAAGAATACTGGCTTCTCCCTCTCTGTCAAATTGACCACGATCGCGTCGCTCGCTTTTACCAGATTCTGCGGCGTGATCATGATCTCCTCGCCCCATTGACCCGCGCCCGTGCCGAGGATAGGTTCGTCGAGCAGAGTCGCTTCGAGGAAAGAGCGGAATCCGCTGGGTTGCCAGCCGAACGCGGGAATCGAACCGATCACGTAGCCAGTCGCTTCTTTCACCGCATCGGGCGAAGCCATCTGGATATTGCGCGAGCCGATTGCCTTCTTGAGATTTCCAGAGATCGCGTTCTGATCGCCGCCAAGCATCACCAGCACGCGCTCGCCCGTGTCCACTTGAAAGATCAATGTTTTCACCGCCTGCCGTTCAGAGAATCCAAGCGCGCGCGCCACGTTCGCCGCGCCCTTTTCAGTTTCGGGAGAAAAACTGCGCGCCTCGTATGGGATGTTTCGTTCATCGAGATAAATGTGTGGAGGGAGTTTCATAAAATCCTTACAAACCATTTTGGACGCTGATGAACGCAGAAAATGCAGATTTTTTTCTTTGAATCAGCGTTAGTCAGCGTTTTTCTGCGTCCCCATTTGTATTCGGGAAGTTTAACGCAAGATAAAACCTTTTGTAAACGGATCATTCGGATCGATCCACAACTCGTTCCTGCCGACGATGTGCGCTTCACCTCGGACTTCGGGCCTAATCGCGGCATGGGGACCGAACGCCGCCTCTTCGACCACCTTGCCAGCGAATTTACTTCCAATGATACTCTCGATAACGATTTCCTCATTCAACTTGATCTCACCGCGCGCGTGATGGATGGCGAGTCGTCCGCTCACGCCTGTGCCTGTGGGACTGCGATCCACCTCCCCATCGGCGAAGATGCACACATTGCGGCTGTGCGATGCGAAGTCTTGCGGCTCGTCCACAAAAATTATGCCGTATAAAAATCCCAAGTCCTTTTCAAACGGATGGACGATCTGTTTGCTTTGCATCACCGCGCGCTTGATCGCCATCCCTTTTTCGATGAGCAGACGATAATCATCCGCGTTGCACGACACGCCGACATCCTTCGCGTTGACATACGCATAGAACGCGCCGCCGAACGCAAGATCGTATCGAACTTTGCCAAGACTTGGCACATCAACGACTGCATCTAATTCGGCAACGAACGATGGCACATTCAGGAACGAAACATTCTTCACGTGATTGTTTTCGATGTGAGCAAACGCAGTGATCAAACCTGCTGGGCTGTCAATTTTGATTTCTGTGATTGGCGAAACCATCGGCATCATTCCCGTTTCACGCACGACGGTTGCAATGCCGATGATTCCATGCCCGCACATGGTGCTGAATCCCTCGTTGTGAATGAACAGGATTCCGAAGTCCGCGCCTTGCGTGACGGGAGGCGTGAGGAGGCATCCGTACATGTCCGCGTGACCGCGCGGCTCCCACATCAACGCGGTGCGGAGATGGTCGTAATTCTCTTTCGCAAATCGCCGCTTCTCGAGGATGGTGTCGCCTTTCAATTCAGGGAATCCGTCCACGATCACGCGGAACGGCTCGCCGCCCGTGTGCGCGTCAATGGCGGTGATTTTGAGCCAATCGGAGGGAGGGGTAAATTTCAGGGCGGAGTTGAAGTTGAGCATAATGAATCCTTTTAAACATGTAGGGGCGACCCGACAATGCCGTTCGTCGTTATGACAAGCAAACCAACTTTGCTGTCTATCTTGAAGGTCAGACCCTGACGGGTCGCCCCTACCGATGAACAACAATATCTCCACCATCAATCTCAACCTCATCACCCGTCTTCAACCGCGCGAAATCATCGGATGAAATCGCCACCAGCGGAATTGGACTGGAATACATCTCATCTGCTACAACGGATGCGAGGGCGAAGAAGAAATCATTCGCGGTGGTGATGATGCCTGCTGGCGCGGTCTGGGCGCGGATTGACTCCAACAACACTGCCGTCGTCGTGGACGATCCGCGCGTAAAAGGTATCGCAAGAATCTTTCCCTTTGCAATTTCACCCGAAAGCGGATGCCGACGGTCAATGATCTCGCCTGTTTTCCAATCGTAACCGCCCCAAAAGGACAACGGCTCATGGCTCACAAGCGCGATCCCTTTTGCCGAGCCTGCGATGAACGGTTTGCCTAAAATTATCAATAGACCTCTTGTATAAGTGAGTTTTGCTTAGCCACAGAGTCCGCAGAGACCTTTGAGAAAATCTCTTTTTCTCTGTGGTCTCTGTGGCAAAGAGACTTTCGCAAGTGGTCTAATGTATCCACAGCGATTCATCCCGAACGATTTTGCCTTCGACGGCAGAGTTCACACAATCTTTCAAACTTCCAAACGCAATTTTTCTGCCAAGCAAACCAGGTGTGTAATATGCAAACTTTGCCGAGTTGGTCATCAGCCGTTTTATTTCTGGCGGCAACATCGGCGTGGTGAGGATGCACGTGTCCACGGTCAATTGCGCGCCGAAGGATTGGAGCGAATCGAGGTAGCCCGCTTGCTTTGCTAACTGAGTCATTGCACGACTAGACGTTACCAAAAATTTCACGCGCGGATGTTTTTGTTTTCCCGCAACCAACGGCGCGAGCCGTTTGAATTCTGCCAGCGAAAAATGCGGACTGCCCAACACAACCATGTCCAATTCATCGCTATCGGTGTGAGTGAGTTCGGCGCGCGCGTTGCGTAACAAATCCATCGTCACATCAATCACTTCGCGCGGAGGTTTATTTTGAAATACCGATTCCAACGTCGGCGCTTCGGGCGTGACGCCGACGACATGGAACAACGCGACTCCGCCCGACGATGCCGACGCGGCGCCCAACGCTTTGAGTTGATCCTCCACTGGCGAGACAGCCAGCCCGTCAATGACCGGGATTCGATCCCGCGCGATTCTGCCGATGAAATGTCCGAGCACCGGATAAAAGTCATCGCTGTGTTGAAGCGCGGCGGGGACGTCTCGCAATTGCAACAACAATTCGCCCGCGCGATTTTCTGTGAGATGCAACCCGATCGCGGGCGCGCGACCCGTGATGGCGCAACAGATGTCAAACAAATCTGGGTAGCGTTCCGTCCGCGCGCCGATCACCGAGTTCGCAAACACGATCGCATTCGACTCGCCCCACGCGATCTGTTGACCGAACTTCGGGCGCGACTCTTCTGTCTGATACGGAGCGCACGTCCACGTGGGGATCGTCCCCATGCTTCGATACGCCTCCATCTGACGTTGAGCCTGCCTCGCCCACTCAGAAGGGACCGCCCACTCCTGCCAGTGATGCTCGTCGAGTCCGCTCACATTGAGTGTGGTCGGCACGGCAACTTTCGCGCCGAGGCTTGCGAGCCGTTCGGCAAATTCCAACCCCGCGTCGCCGATGTACACCGTGCTATCTATGTGAGCGCCGGTAATGTCAAGCAATTCCTTTGCGCCTGACACCTCCGCCATGCGGACAATGATAGACATTGCCATCTTGGCGGCGGGACCTTCATCACCACGTAACATGGCTTGATCTTTATCGGTCAGCGTGAGCGTCATTTCATCAACGACCTATCGTCTTCTCGATGCGGCTATCTGGGATCAACCACATCAGCGCGACAGCCACATACAAACCAAGTGAGATCAAAGGGATGAAGAACGCAACGATGATAGCAATTGTGTAACCCACCAACGAAATGATCCCTTTGGAGTCTCTACCAATCGCGGCGGCAAGCGTGGATTCTTTTCCATGCTGTGAAATCATCGCGCGGACGAGAATGTAGTATGCCAATGCCGCCATCCAAAGCACAAAACCATACGCCGCCATCGGCAATTCTGCAAAACTCGTCTCGCCGTTCCAGGCGGTTGCAAAGGGAATTAACGACAGCCAAAAGAGCAGATGCAGGTTCGCCCACAGAATTCGTCCATTCACTTGTTTCCCCGCCTGCCACAGATGATGATGGTTATTCCAATAAATGCCAACGTAGATGAAACTCAACACGTAACTGAGAAACACGGGAGTCAGTTCGCTCAACGCGGCAAACGTGGGCTCGTGTGGAACTTTCAACTCCAACACCATGATCGTGATGATGATGGCGATCACGCCATCGCTGAATGCTTCAAGTCGGCTTTTGCTCATGCGGCAAGGATAACAGAGAGCGCAGGCGAATCGCAAGGGCGAATATCTTTCTTGACACGCTCCCTCCACAGGGCTACAATTTCTTTGCAAGAAAACACAATGTAGTAACGACTTCAGTCGTTTTTTGACGACTAAAGTCGTCACTACGATAAATTCACAAGGAGACAATCATGGCATTCGAACTTCCAAAACTGGCATACGCCTACGACGCGCTCGAACCTCATATCGACGCGCGCACGATGGAGATCCATCACACGAAACATCATCAGGCTTACATCACCAACTTGAACGGCGCGGTGGATAAGACTCCCGAACTTGCGGGCAAATCCCTCGTTGCGATGTTGAGCGACCTGAACGCGATCCCCGAGGCTGTGCGCGGAGTTGTCCGCAATCACGGCGGCGGGACGTTCAATCACAATTTATTTTGGGAAGTGATGGGACCGAAAGCGGGCGGGGCTCCAAGCGGCGAATTGGCTACAGCGGTCGAATCAGCCTTCGGGTCGTTTGACGCGTTCAAAGAGGAGTTCGCCAAATCCGCCGCCACGCGCTTCGGCTCGGGCTGGGCATGGCTCGTCAAAAAAGGAAGCGGTCTCGCGGTGGTCTCCACGGCGAATCAGGATAATCCGCTATCCGACGGCGCGACTCCGATCCTCGGCATTGACGTGTGGGAGCACGCGTATTATTTGAACTATCAAAGCCGCCGCGCCGATTACGTCAGCGCGTGGTGGAACGTGGTCAACTGGGATGCGGTCGCCGCGAAGTTTGCCGCGAAGTAATAGTTAGACTCTGCGGACTTAGCCACAGAGTTCACAGAGCCCTTTGAGAAAATCTCCTTTTCTCTGTGTTCTCTGTGGCGAAAACAGTTTTCGCGAGAGATCTAATCTCTGCCTTGCAGAGAACGCGAAGCCAGATATAATCAGGCAACTTCAACAATAACTTCTCATAAGGAGTGTTTCATGACCCATATCATTACCAGTTTGTGCGTTCGAGACCGCGGTTGCATTGATGTGTGCCCCGTTGAGTGCATGTTGCCGGGCTTTCCGTTGGATAAATGGCCCTGGATCTACATTGACCCCGACACTTGCATTGACTGCGGCGCGTGCGTTCCTGAATGCCCATACCTCGCCATCTTCCCCGAAGACGAAACGCCGACCGCTTACACCGCGAAAGGCGGCGAATACATTAGTCAGGTCGGGCTCACAGGTCTGTTCGAAGGGACGAACCATCACGGCAAACCCATCCTTCTCGAGACTGCCCGCCAACTTGAAGCAGGCGAAGTCCTCGACTTTACACCGGACATCAAACCGCATTACGACTTCTTCAAAGAAGGTCCGGGCTACGGCGTGAAAGACATTGACGACGGAAGATAACAAACGATCTTCAAAAACCAGCCACAGATTACACGGATTCTCGCGGATTTTTAATTAAGATCGCCCGACGAATCACCTAAAAAGCCAACCCGCGATAGATGGGTTGGCTTTTTTTCGTGCAAATTCGTGAAATCCGTGGCTAAAAGTCTTGAATATTAAATTCGGTGGGCGCCGCGTTTATTTCAACTTCAACACCGCTTCCACTTCGTCTTCGATGATTCGCCCCGTTTCTACAAAGCCCAAACTCGCGTACAGTTTTCGCGCCACGTCATTCTCTGGCTCATAACTGATGCTCACTTCTTTGACGCGTTCCTCTGCGCGAAAAATTTCAAGCATCTTCTGCATCCCAAATCGCCCATACCCTTTGCCTTGAAATTTTTCATCCACCATCAAGCGTTGAATGTATGCTTGTTGTGATGGATGCGCGAAATTGAAACCGTACATCAAAAAGCCGACGGGTTCATCACCATCGTAAATTCCGTACGCGAACAAATCCCAATGCCCTTCGAACTCATCGCCAAAATGGGATTGGGCAATCGAATACAAGTTTGACGCGACAAAATTCTTTTGATCATCGCGTACTTTTAGATTAATCAACGACTCCCAATTTTCTTTTGTAACAGGACGAATTTCAGGCATTCTTCAATATCCCTTTTACAGATTCAAGAACCGCGTCTTTCCGCACTTGAACCTGCTCGCCCGTCGTCAAGTTTTTAACCACGACCAAGCCTTTCTCCGCCTCATCGGGACCCAGCACCAGCGCGACTTTCATCTTCATCCTATCGGCAAATTTGAATTGCTTCGGAAGTTTCGTCGGCTCAGGGTAGACCATTGCATTGAGTCCCCCGCTCCGCAACTCTGCCGCGAGCGCGAATGATTGCGGCAATAATTTTTCATCAAACACCGTGACCATCACCTGCGCGGGGCTGGGCTGAAACTCAGGGATGAGTCCCGCCTCTTGCAGGATGATCCCGACCACCACATCGCCCATTGCGAATCCAACGCCTGAAAGCGGTTGCCCACCGACATCTTCGAGCAAATTATCGTAGCGACCTCCGCCGAAGATGGCGCGTTTGACCGAGCCGCTTGTATCAAAGGCTTCGAAGACTGTGCCTGTGTAATACAACAGTCCACGCATGATGTTCGGATCGAACTTCACGTATTCTTTTACGCCCAACGCTTCGAGCGCGGCGAAGGTGCGAGTCAGTTCTTCGCTTTGCTTCCACAGATCGAAATTGCCGAGCAAACTTTTCAAGCCATCGAGTTGATTTTGATTTAATCCGATTTCGAGCGCGTACGCGTCCCATTTCGCGGATTCCATTTTCGCGCGGCGGTCCACGAGATTCGAAACATCCACGCGTTTTTCGGCTGGGATGTCGAGCGCGTCGAACTGCGATTCCATCAGGCGCCGATTATTCACACTAATTTGAGTCAGGCTGGGGCTGAGTCCGACCGAGCGCAGGAACGTCGCTCCCACCGCGATGAGTTCCGCGTCCGCTTCGGGCGAGTCCACGCCGAGCATGTCAATATTCCACTGAAAGAATTCGCGCGTACGTCCGCGCTGAGGCGACTCGTATCTCCAAAACGGACCGAACGACCACCAACGCGCGGGGAAATTCAACTCGCCTTGTCTCGCCGCGATCATGCGCGCCAGCGACGGCGTGAGCTCGGGGCGCAGCGCCACTTGCTCGCCACCGCGATCTTCGAACGTGAACGATTGCTTCTTCACGAGTTCTTCGCCCGACTTCGCCGCGTACAACTCAAGCGGCTCGATGAACGGGCCATCGTATTCCTGATAGCCGAACATCTCAGACGCCGCGCGCACTTTTTCATAGATGAAGTTGCGCGCGAACATCTGCTCTGGGTAAAACTCGCGTGTGCCTTTGACGGTATTTATTTTGCTCGCCATGATGACTCCAATGCGGAGATTTTATCATGGCATCAAAAGACTTCTCGCTGTAGGGCTATCGCATTTGGATTTTTTGTACGCTAATTTCCGCCAATCTGCGCTAACACTTCGACAGGCTCAGTACAGGTTTTTTAGAAAGATTAGCGTGAATTCGTGGGGATTAGCGGATTCTGAAACAAAAAACAAAGTTTTGGACGCCAATATTTTCAAATGCGATTACCCTACTTCTCGCTATACCCCGCCCCGCAACTAGAGCCTGCTCTGCACTCCCCAGGGCACGACCCGCCGCCACCCCCTCCGCCCCCAGTCCAGCCACAGGTTGCGCTACACCAGCATCGATTACTCTCACTCTCACAACTATATTCACCACACGCCCCCGCCACAGCCTGACAGTCATGGCGGTCTAGCTGTTGGTTCGCACAGTCGCAATTTCTAGTAACTAA
>JBGANO010000065.1:0-18217 GCA_044222305.1 Anaerolineales bacterium | reverse complement strand
TGTTGAAAGCCCGCGCACAGGGGTTGCCGGAAGGTGATATTTCTACTTTAGAGGAGTAGAAGAGTAGAGAATTGGAGAATTAGAGAATTAGAGAATTGACGGTGGTCGAGTAGTGCGGTGCTCGTCGGCTCGTATCGAGACCAGAGACTGAACAGGCTGAGGCAAAAGTTCCCAGCCTGTTTTTGTTCGGCGTGATATGAAAGTTCCATAAAAGCAGAAAGACACTTTTGTAAAACAAAACTGGCAAACCACACCGGACTGCCTCACAGTATAATTTCCCACATGACAGACAAAACCTACGAAAACGAAATCCTGCTATGGCGCGCGGAGAAATACGCCGCGCTGACCGGTGAAAACGGCTGGGTGGCGCTGGCTGGCTTGCACGAACTCAAACAGGGCAGAAACCTGGTCGGTTCGACATCGATGAGCGAAGTAATCCTCCCGGAACACGCCCCAACCTACCTGGGTGTGGTGGAAGTTTCAAGCAAAGCCATCCGCTTTCAACCCGCCAACGGAATCCCCGTGAAGGTCAATGGGCGCGCAGTGCAAAAGGCGATCCTCAAGCCCGCGCAAGATCCAAACCCGAGTTTCATCACCTGGAATAAACTCCGCATGGTGGTGCATCAGCATGGGGAGAAATATTCCATGCGCATCTGGGATAACAACCGTGAAGAACGCTTCAAACTTCCGCCGTTGAAATGGTTCCCTGTCGAAAAAAAATTCCGCTTCAACGCCACGTATACCCGCTACCTCCAGCCGAAAGCCTCCCCACAGGATAATTCATTGGGCGATATGGTCGACGATCAATTGCACGGGTTCGTGTCGTTCCGCTTTGAGGGGAAGACCTACAAACTCGATGTCACCGAAACCAGCACAAGGAAATTATTCGTCAAATTTCGAGACGGCACAAGCAGTAAAGAAACCTATCCGCCCAGCCGCTACTTGTACACCGACCCTCCAAAAGACAATAAGGTAATCTTAGATTTCAACTATGCTTACAGCCCGCCGTGCGCGTTTACGCCGTACGCAACCTGCGTGTTCGCCTCAGCGCAAAACACGCTCCCCTTCCGCGTGGAGGCGGGGGAGATTTATCGAGGGTGATCTTCTCAGCGCGTCAACTTACATGTCAAGTGAGTCAAAAAAACCGACCTGGCCAGGTCGGTTTTCATTTTCCAGATTTACCCCAATATGAATTTCGTAAAAAAGTCCGGGACGAAGAAGCCGCCGATCCCAAACCCCCATTTCAGAATGCAACACGCAAGGAAGATGGCGACTCCCAGCCCGATCATGAAATAGTCGCGGGGGGCGTAGTGTAATTCTTTCAGCCACGTGCGGGGAGCCGTGTCGAAGGCGCGCAGATCCATCGCGTCGATCACCTCCTCGCCGGTCACCGTCGACTGCATGGTGACGGGGATGATCAACGGGGCAAGTTTGCGGATCTTTTCGACGAACCCGCCCTTGAGTTTCTCCACTTCGTAGCCGCGCGCGCGCTGGGCATCGACTGTGATGGTGAGGTCGCGTGAAAAGGTGGGCAGGAAGCGGAGCGCTAGGTCCATGGTGAAGGATACTTTATCCGATGCGCCCATGCGCTTGAAGGCAGTCCCATAGATATTCGGATCGAGGGTATATGGAATTGCCATCGCCGGCAGAGCCATGGCAAGAATTCGAAGCACCTGCGTCATGGCAAACCACAATTTTGAAATGGTGATCGTGATCCCCCAGACAGTGCCCGGAATTAACGCCTGAAAGAGGATCGGCGAGTTCGGGTCGAGTGCCGCGGAAGGACCGCCGCGCCCTGAAAGCAAACCATTCAATCCAATAATAAAGAATACCAGAATGAAGACGAAGAAAAGGGTCCGCCGTATTTCCTTCCACTCGATCCGCGCCAATAAGAACTGGGTCAGCGAGAACAGAAAGAGCGGAATCATAAAGCGGTAATCCCATATTTCCGGTATTGTCAATGCAAAGATCGTGCACAGCAGGACGATAAACCTGGTGCGCGGATCCAAGCGCTGGATGAACGTATCGCGCGGGCGGTACTTCCACGTAACGAGCATACTGCTATCTGCCTCTACGGGCGGCCATCCCGGCAAACGCGATCATCAGGATCGGCAACAGGATGGCGACGTTTACCGTATTGCTGATGAGCGTGGGGACAAAGTAACCGGTGATGGCCGTGGCAATATCGATCCCGCTGGTGAACATTTCGGTCAGCGATGCGAATAACATGCCGACGATAATGCCCAGTACGCCCCAACCGACCGCCTTGATGATCTGATTCTGCGCTTTGAAATCGGTGATGGAAGCCATGATCAAACCCGGCACCATTCCCATCAAGCCATTTCCGAGGCTCCAATTCCAGTAAAAGCCATAGCCGGAAGCCTGGTCGCCGATCGTGTTCCCAATGAAGCCCGCCAGCAAACCAACGATGGGACCATATGCCACGCCGAAGAAGATCAGCACGGCAACCGCCGGTCGAAACGAGATATTTCCAGCGGCGGGAATTGCGAGGAAATTCGTAAACCACGACAACGCGCCATAGAGCGCCGCGCCGATGGCGCCGTACACCACTTGTCGGGTTCCGAACTCCCAGGTTGAATTGTTGTTCATTTCTTTCTCTCCTTTGATTAATTTGGATAACGGACTGACCCGCTCGTATTAACCCTGTACACAGACATTCGTTGCAGGGTTAATCTCTCATGCGTAAGCGGCAAGAGCCTCGGCGGTAAGAAACCGTTTGGTCTTGGAAAGCAGGTTCAAGTTCATACGCAGAAGCGAGGTGGGTCTCACGCGATACTTCGTCAACAGATCAAAATCCTTCAACACCACTTCGGGTTTTCCATCGGCAACGATATGTTTGTCGCCGAACAACACCACGCGGTTGGCATACGTCACAGCAAGGTCAACATCATGCGTGATGAACAGCGTCGCCGCAAAATTTTCGGCAACCAGCGATTTCCTACCGTTCGCCGGTTTGCACATCGCATCCATAAAATGCGTGTAATTCGAATAATCCTGCCCGGCGGTGGGTTCATCCATGATCATGATCTTCGATTGCATCGCCAGCACCGCCGCAATCGTCGTGCGTTTTTGCTGACCGAACGAGAGCCCAAGCGGCGGATATTCCTCAAGCCCTTTCAAGTTCATCGTGGCAAGACTTTCAGAAACCAATCGCGGAATCGAGAGGCTGTCCAGTTCAAGATTCTTCGGTCCAAACTCCAACTCCTCGCGCACGGTCGGAGCAAACAACATATGCGTGGGGCTTTGAAAAACAAATCCGAGTGAATGGGCGATCTGCGCGACGCTCATGCTTTTCGTATCTTTGCCCTCCACCAGCACGCGCCCGCCGGTAGGTTTGAGCAACCCAATGGCATGTTTCACCAGCGTGGATTTTCCCGCGCCGTTGGGGCCCAACACCGCGACCAAATCGCCGCGATTGATCTGGAGGTTGACATTTTGCAGGATGAGGGGAGTCTCGTCGCTGTATCGGAAATCCACATTCTCGAACGCGACCAGCGCCTCGCCACGCGCCTCCTGTGCGGCTGGTTCCACCCTCGCCGGCATTTTCCCCGCCTGACGAACCCGCTTCACCACCCATTCTGCCGGGAGTTTCACCTCGCGATGATTGATCGCCGTTGGCAGGCTGTCTATCGCGCCGAGATACTTCACCTGACCCGCTTCCATGTACAAGAGACGATCGGGTTTCGCAAAGATCGCATCTTCAACGCGGTGCTCGATCAACACGACCGTCTTTCCCTCGTCTGCCAGGCTTCGAAAAACTTCGAGGGCTTCGTGAGCAGACGCGGGGTCGAGAGAAGCGAGCGGTTCATCCAGCAATAAAATGGACGGGTTCATGGACAGCAATCCCGCCAGCGCAACCTTCTGTTTTTCTCCGCCGGAGAGGTTAAACGTTTCGCGCTCGAGCAGGTACTCGATTCTCAGCCGCTTCATCGCCGCATCCACGCGAGCGAGGATTTCCTCGCGCGGCAAACCGAGATTCTCGGGACCAAAGGCGACCTCGTTGTACACATTGCTGGCAACGATCTGGCGCTCCGGGTCTTGCAACAAGGTTCCCACCGTCTGCGCCACATCGGCGATCTTCATCTCAGAAACATCCCTGCCATGCAAAAGGAGTTTGCCAGCGCGCTCTCCCTTATAGGATCGCGGAATCAAGCCGTTGATGCAACGCGCCAGCGTGGTCTTGCCGCATCCGCTCGAGCCGGCGATTAACAACAGTTCGCCGGGCTTGAGTTCGAATGAAATATTTTCGATCGCCTTTTCAGGGCGGGTTCGATATTGAAAAGATAAATTCTCGATCACCAGCGGAGATTGACTCATCACATCACCTACAATGTCACAAAAATTTCGTCGCCAAGTTTTACGCCGAGGGCGCGTTCCGCGCTCCCATTCACCACGGCGACGGTTAAGTTGCCCGTGCTATTCATCAAAGCGATCATCTCGCCTGCCGGTCTCTCGCCAAATGTGTTGACCATGCCTTTGATCTCGGTACCCAGCAAGTTGACCCGTATGCTATCTTTCTGTTCCAGCGCGGTATCCAAATGTTCGGCGCTGATATTCGTCGAGATATTCCCGAAATGGTCGATGTGAATCACCTCTCCGCGCCAGCCATTCTCCGTGCGGGCAGGCTTCGGCAAGTCAATTCGCACCGGGTCGTTGAACGGCGTTCCCAAGTCGCCGATCGGCGTCCCATTTGCCAGATGCGCGGCAACGGGAGAAAAAATATCTCGCCCATGGAACACAAAGCTGATGACCGGCAGCCAATATCTGATCCGATTCAACTCCACGAATTGTGTTTCCCAGCCGGAATGCTCGGCGCGATCGAGCAAACCGGAGACCGTGCCGTTATCGGGTCCCACGTAGAACCAATCGCCGATCCGCGCCGCCATCGGTCGGCGTTTTGTGCCAACACCGGGATCCACCACAACCACGTGCACCGATCCTTTTGGATAATACGGAATGGAACGCGCAAAGATATACGCGGCTTCCCGGATGTTTTGCGCCTGCACCACATGGCTCAGGTCGGAAATCTGCGCTGTCGGGCAGATGCCCCAGATCACGCCTTTCATCACTCCCACCGTGCCATCTTTGATTCCATGATCGGTCATCAGACTGATAACTGTCAACGCGCTCTCCTCAGAGGATTTCGCCAATTATAAAACATTGCAAAGGCTGAAACGCCTCGATTTTGCCGGGAATGGGAGAAGTGAGACAAATGCGCAAATAGCATCTTTGCCACAGAGACCACGAGAGAAAATCTCAACATCTCTATGCGCTTTGCCGTCTCGCATCGTCGTGCTCGCGGCACGAACAGTGTAGATTTACATACCAGAACAGCCATTCCCCGCAAAATGGGTCAATCTCACGCCATGTTATACTTGCTTCACCGAAACACAAAGGAGAGAAAATGTTAATCAACCCTGAATTGGCGAAAGCCATGAACACCCAGATCGGCAATGAATTCGGCGCGAGTATGCAGTATCTCAGCATCGCCGGACATTTCCACACGCAAAAATTGACGCTGTTGGAAAAACTATTCTTCGAGCAGGCAGAAGAGGAAAAAACGCACGCGATGAAGTTCGTGCATTATGTCCTTGACACGCAAGGCGAATTGCAAATTCCCGCCATCCCTTCGCCGAAGCCGAAATTCGCATCCGCCGAGGAAGCGGTGAAAGCCGCGCTCGCCTGGGAACAGGAAGTGACGGCACAGATCAAAGCTCTCATGGATATGGCGGTCTCGCAAAACGATTATCTGGCGCAGAACTTCCTGCAATGGTTCATCGATGAGCAACTTGAGGAAATCAACAAAATGGATCAATTGTTAAGCGTGATCCAGCGCGCAGGCGAGAAAAACCTGCTCATGGTGGAAGCGTATCTGGTTCATATTGAAAAGGCGGGGTAGGAAAATCTCTTTAAAGCGAGCGTTGGGCAAGGGCGACATAAATGTCGCGGTACGAAAAAACAGGCGAGAAAATTTCGCCTGTTTTTTCGTACCGCAAAGTTCACTTTGCGCTGGCTGAATCGCAAGATAAATCTTGCGGTACGGTTCATTCACTGCACGTACTGACCAAACACTGCCTCAAAATCTTCTTCGGAAGTGAAGCCCACCCATTTTTGCAAGACGTTGCCGTCGGGGTCGAGGAAGTACACTTCAGGTTGGTAGTAAAAGCCTAACGTCTGTTGAAAATCACGAGTGCTGGGATCGTCGGCATCCAAATACGTAAATTTGATCCTGCCAAAATATTCCGCTTCAAGCCCATGAACCATGGGCGCCATGGCGCGGCAGGTGCTTCAGGTAAAGCGGAAGAATTCGACGAACTGATATTGACCGGACGCCAGACTGACCGTCGTTGGATCAGTCGCTTCGAGATTCGGACCGCGCGAGGTGGCGATGGGGAGCGGCGCTTCGGTTGCGACGGGAGGCTGGGTCGCCGCTACGGGGGCAGATTCAACTGTCGACGAAGGGGTCGCGCTGGGTAAACCGGTCGCAGGCGCGGGTGTGGGCTGAGTCGCTGGGGGGGCGCACGAAGCCGCGAGGAGGGCGAGCAAAAGTAAGGTCGGAGCGAAGCGGGTTTTCATCATCCTATCCTTTCTTGAAATCAAGATACTTTGTACCAAAAAATCCTTACGCAAAGGTTACAAATGCCATCTTTGACGAGTGTCACGTCCTACGCTATACTACGCTTAGTTTCAACTATGTGGTCGTTCGAAATAAATTATCCGCGTAGGGGACGTTCTCTAACGTCCCCGTCGGCGTAAGAGAACGCCGACTACACGGAAAATTTCTAAAAACATTTAAACGACCACATACATAACGATCAAATAATATATGGAGGAAGTATGGCTGGTTTCAAACTTACCTACGGCACGATGTTCAATCCGCCTGAGGCGCTTCATGAGGGGTTCGATAAAGCGGTCGCAAAACTCAAACAAAATCTCGGCAAAGAATATGGAATGTTCATTGACGGCAAAGATGTGTTCGCGGACGAAAAGTTCGACGACCACTCGCCCGTCAACACTAGTTGGACGCTGGCGCGCATGCAAAAGGGCAACGCGCTTCACGCCCGCATGGCAATTGAAGCGGCGCGTAAAGCCTTTCCCGGATGGAGCCATACACCGTGGCAGAAACGCGTGGCATTGGTGCGCAAAGCCGCATCGTTGATCGAGAAGCGCATCTTCGAACTCGGCGCGGCGATGGCTCTCGAAGTCGGCAAGAATCGCATGGAGTCGCTCGGCGATGTGCAGGAGACCGCCGACCTGATGTATTGGCCCGCGAAAATGATGGAGGATAATAACGGCTTCATCAAACCGATGGGCAAAGATCCGCTCACTGGATATGATTCAACAAACGTGTCTGTGCTTCGTCCGTATGGCGTGTGGCTCATCATTTCACCGTTCAACTTCCCCTTCGCGTTGACCGGCGGACCGACCGGCGCGGCGCTCGTTGCTGGAAACACGGTTGTCATCAAACCCGCCTCCGATACGGCGTGGATCGTGCGCTTATACGTTGAATGCCTGCGCGACGCAGGCATCCCGAACGGCGTGGTCAACTTTGTGACGGGCGGAGGCTCAACCATTGGGCAGGCGCTGGTGGACAGCCCCGACGTTGACGGCGTAACATTCACCGGCTCGTTCGACGTGGGCATGAAGATGTATCGCGATTTTGCGAACCGCAATCACGTCCGCCCGATCGTGCTGGAACTCGGCGGAAAGAATCCCGCCATCGTTTCGCGCAACGCGAATCTCGAAGACGCGGCGACGGGCATCTATCGCTCCGCGTTCGGTTTGCAGGGACAGAAATGCTCCGCCGCGTCACGCATCCTTGTGGAAGAGCCGGTCTACGACGCGCTCATCGCCAAACTGAAATCTAAAGTGGATGCGTTGGTCATCGGCGACCCAACGGAACGCGCCACCTACATCGGACCGGTGGTCAACCAAAATTCGTACACCGAGTTCAAGAATTTCACCGAGGAGATCAATCAGGCTGGCGGACGATTCCTCACCGGCGGAAACGTGAAGTCCGGCGGCATGTACGATTACGGCTATTACTGCGAGCCAACCCTCGTCACCAATCTGCCGTTCGAGCATCGCTTGTGGAAGCATGAGATGTTCCTGCCCATCGCCACGGTCGGCAAGGTGAAGAATCTCGATGAAGCGATGACCATTGCGAACGATGTGAACTACGGTCTCACGGCTGGTTTCTATGGCTCACAAAAAGAAAGCGCGTGGTTCTTCGATAACATTCAAGCCGGCGTGACGTACGCGAACCGTCCGCAAGGCGCGACGACCGGCGCGTGGCCCGGCTTCCAACCCTTCGGCGGCTGGAAAGGCTCCGGCGCAAGCGGCAAGAACGGCGGCGGATACTATTACACACAGCTGTATATGCACGAGCAGATTCAAACGCTGGTGAAGCCCGCCGCGGTTAAAAAAGCAAAAGCAACGGCGAGGAAAAAAGTTGTGAAAAAGAAAGTTGTCAAGAAGAAATCGCGCAAGTAAAAGCGACCCTGACCTTGCTTTATTGAACCGCTAAGCCCGCTAAGGGCGCCAAGTTTTAATTCTTTCTTTGCGTTCTTGGCGCTCTTGGCGGTAAATTTTGAAGCCTGTCCGCCCTCAAACCTTTTCAAGGAGAGGCGAATACTTTTTATGCCTTGGAATCCCGATCAATATCACAAGTTTCAATCCGAACGCGCGGCGCCGTTTTATGACCTGCTCGCGCTCGTGGATGCGCGCCCGAATCTCAAAGCAGTGGATCTGGGATGCGGCACCGGCAAGTTGACGCGTCAACTGGCAGACCGGCTTCCCAACTCCGATGTGACCGGGCTGGACTCATCGCCGCAAATGCTCGACAAAGCCGCTTCATTCGCGCGGGGCGGGCTGGTCTTCCAGGTGGGAGATTTATCCGCCCTCACCGGCGACTGGGACTTGATCTTCAGCAACGCCGCCCTGCAATGGAGCGAGAATCATGCGAAGTTGATTCCGCAGTTATTTGCACGACTCAACCCCGGCGGGCAGATCGCTGTTCAAGTGCCGTCGAATCACAATCACATCTCGCATCAGATCTATCGCGAGACTGCCGATGAAGAGAAGTTCAAATCCATCTTGCATGGATTTCAGCGCATCGCTCCCGTGCTGACGATTGACGAGTACGCGCAAACCCTGTTCGATTGTGGCGCGGAAAATATTATCGTGTTCGAAAAAATTTACGCCCACGTGATGGACGATTCAGACGCCGTCGTTGAATGGATCTCCGGCACCGCGCTCGTCCCATACTTCGAGCGGTTGGGCGAACACAAAGATGAATTTGTAGACTCTATCCAAAAGAAGATGCGCGCGGCGTTGCCGGGCAGTCCGGTGTTTTATCCGTTCCGCAGGATTTTATTTTCCGCAAGAAAACCAGCATAGACATGGGCGAACCCGAGAATTACAACCGCAAGGAACTCATCCACCGTATCGGCACTTTTTTCCTCCTGATCGCGGTGGGCTTGTTGGTCTACTTCATCCTTTCTGACGGCGCTGGTGAGCCGCGCTTCGATCTGTTTTGCCTGGGCGTTCTTATTTCAGGCATCGGGTTCTTCTTCCGCTCGCAACTCAAACGCCCCTCTCCATCGAGCGGACGTTTCGGCTGGATGAAGCGGCTCTTGAAAGGTAAAGAGGAATGACAAAAGTACTTTCGCTCTCCGACGCGATTGCAAAATTCGTGAACGATGGGGATACGGTGTATGCCGCCGGATTCACCCATCTCATCCCCTTCGCCGCCGGGCATGAGATCATTCGGCAGGGAAAAAAGAATCTCACCCTCGCCCGCGCCACTCCAGACTTGATCTACGACCAGATGGTCGCGGCGGGATGCGCAAAGAAAGTTATTTTCTCGTACATGGGAAATCCCGGCGTGGGGTCGCTTCGCATTGTCCGTTCTGCCATCGAGCAGGGAAAACTCGAATGGGAGGAATACTCGCACTTCGGGATGATCACGCGCTTGCAAGCGGGCGCGGCTGGTTTGCCTTTCCTGCCAATGAATCAAACCGGCGCGGCAGATTTGGAAAAAGTAAATCCGAATATCAAACGAATCGCTGATCCCTACGGCGGCAAGGATGTGATCGTCGTCCCAGCCTTGAACCCCGACGTTGCCATCGTCCACGTTCAGCGCGCAGACGCGAATGGCAACGCGCACTTGTGGGGAATCATCGGCGAGCAAAAAGAAGCCGCGTTCGCCGCGAAGAAAGTCATCGTGACGGCGGAGGAAATCGTGGACGAATCCGTCATCCGCTCTGACCCGAACCGCACGATGATCTCGGAGATCGTGGTCGGCGCGGTGTGTCATGTCCCGTTCGCGTGCCATCCCAGTTACTCGCAAGGATATTACGACCGCGACAACGAGTTTTATCTCGCGTGGGACAAGGTCAGCGAATCGGCTGAGGCGACAAAGCAATATTTAGATGAATGGGTGTACGGCGTAAAAGATCGAAACGAATATTGGCAAAGACTCGGCGCGGAGACTCACAAACGGCTGGAGGTTCCAGACTTGATGAGCGAGCCGATTAACTATGGAAGATATTGAGTCCACTAATCTTCGCGAATTTACGCTAATCTTTTAAAGGCAAAACGTTTCGAGATTGAAGGAGGCAGTATGGCTGAGCTATTGTTCAAGGATGAAGTGTATGCAATTATCGGCGCGGCAATGGAGGTCTATAACCAACTCGGACCCGGGTTCGGTGAGGCGATTTACCAAGAAGCATTGGAAATCGAATCCATCTCGCGGAAACTACCCAACAATCCGCAACAGGAAATCCACATTGATTACAAGGGAACGGTGCTAAAGCAATTCTTCAAACCAGATTTTATATACTACGAGAAGATCATCACTGAAATCAAAGCCATTGACCGCTTGACCTCGCGCGAAGAGGCGCAATTGCTAAACTATTTAAAGGCAACGGGAATGCCAGTTGGTCTGCTCATCAACTTCGGCGCAGACAAAGATTTGGAGTGGAAGCGAATGGTGCTTACCCAAAAACCAACGCGCACACCAAGAGTGATCATTCCTCCTCAAAACCGCGTATCAACGACCCCAAACCCATTGACCCAGATTAGCGAGGATTAGCGCAGATTAGCGGAATAAACATGAGCGAAATTAAATATTCATCTGCTGAATTAATGATCATCAACGCCGCGCGGTTGTTGCGCGATGGCGATGTGGTGTTCGTCGGTGTTGGTCAACCAAACCTCGCATGTAATCTTGCCAAGCGGACTCACGCTCCAAACCTAGTGATGATCTACGAAGCGGGCGTGATCGGCGCGGAGCCTGCGCGTCTGCCACTGTCCATCGGCGACCCAACTCTCGTGAGCGGTTCGCTATCCGTGGTGAGCATGTACGATATTTTCACCAATTACCTCCAGCGCGGCAACGTGGATGTGGGCTTCATGGGCGGCGCACAAATTGACAAACACGGCAACATCAACGCCACCGTCATCGGCGGATACGAAAACCCCAAAGTGCGTTTGCCCGGTTCGGGCGGTTCGCAAGAGATCGCGGCGTGGGCAAACCGTTGTTACATCATGACCCCGCATCAAAAACGCCGCTTCCCTGAAAAAGTGGAATTCATGACCTCGGCTGGATTCATCGGCGGGCGCGGCGACCGCGAGCGGGCAGGCTTGCGCGGCGGCGGGATGCTCGCCGTCGTCACCGACATCGGCATCATGGAACCTGACGACACAGGCGAGATGATTCTCACCGCCTTGCACCCCGGCAAAACATCGGATGACGCGAAGGCGAACACCGGCTGGGATTTGAAAACCGCTTCGCGCGTCGGGACGACTGATCCGGTTACTGAAAACGAGCTCCGCATCCTGCGCGACGAACTCGACCCGACGGGAATCTATCTCAAAGGGGCATCGTGAGATCAGCCCGTCACAATTAACGTAAATTTTCGCGCGGATAGTACTATTGCCTCAATTTATCGGGGGATCATCACAAGGGTTAAGAAGCGTTTATGATTGTATGTTATAAGAGTTTGTGTCGTCTGAACAAACCCCCATAAAAATTCAAGGAGTAAAATGAACAGCAAGCACGTGATCGGTATTTTCACACTCATCGCATGGACTTTGTCTTCATGCATCACGCCAGCCGCCACACCGCAGGCTGAACCCACTACAGGACCCGACCTGGCGCTCACCGTCACCGCGCAGGCGAACCTTCTTCAAGCATTGACACAAACCGCCCTGGCGCCTACGAACACAGCGGAACCCACCTTCACGCCTGCCCCCGTCTTCACAGCAACACCTTCCAAAGTGACAATCACCGTCAGCGCAGACACGAACTGTCGCTCCGGTCCCGGCGTGGAGTACGATATCGTCGGGGCGTTGACCATCGGTCAGCAGGCGGAAGTGGTGGGGAAAAGTTCAGCCGCCAATTACTGGGTGATCGATAATCCCCTCGGCGCGGGAACGTGCTGGCTGTGGGGCGAACACGCCACCATCACCGGCGACGCGGCTGGTTTACAAGAGGTCGCCGCGCCGCCAACGGTCACGCCGCTTGCCGCGCTTGCTCCCATCATTGATCACGTGGCAGTGCGATATGATTCATCCTCGGGCGGCTTGATCGTTTATATGGATGTCTACTTCTACGATGGTGAAGGCGACGCGAATTTCCTCGACCTGCAACTGGTTAGCACGTCGATTCCGGTAACAGGGAAGATCAAAGATGTTTCATTTGCCCCATCTGCCAACCAGAGAAAAGGCAGTATCGTCACGGGTCAATGGAGTTGCGGCACGAAACAATACGATGTGACGGTTGGAGTTGTCATTACCGATCAGGCGGGTCACTCGAGCAACACGATAGGAGTCAATTTTTCGTGTAATAAGAATTAGCAACAAGTTGCTCTCGATAAGATGAACAACAAAAAGCCTCACGGATGAAATATCCGCGAGGCTCCAGAAATAAAGATCTCGGAGTTCTTCAAGAACTCCGAGATCTGATTGTTAAGTGCCCTCTTCCCACGAATTCAAATAGTGCGATTGTTCGGCAGTGAGCGTGTCAATCTTCACGCCCATGGCTTCGAGTTTAAGGCGGGCGATCTCTTTATCAATATCCTCAGGCACGGAGTAAACTTTCTTCTCCAACTTGTCGGCGTTCTTCGCCATGTATTCAGCAGATAATGCCTGGTTGGCGAAAGACATGTCCATGACGGAGGCTGGATGCCCTTCGGCGGACGCGAGGTTGATGAGTCGTCCTTCGCCGAGGATGTTGATCTTGCGTCCGTCTTTCGTCTCGTATTGATCCACGAACGGGCGGACGAGATTCGGTTTGCCTTTGCTCATCTTCTCCAGCGCGGGGATGTTGATCTCCACGTTGAAGTGACCCGAGTTGGCGACGATCGCGCCGTCTTTCATCGCGGCGAAGTGTTGCTCGTCAATCACATTGAGATCGCCTGTGACGGTGCAGAAGAAATCACCGATCTTCGCGGCGTCGCCCATCGGCATCACTTGATAACCGTCCATGACCGCTTCGAGCGCCTTCATCGGATCCACTTCGGTGATGATGACCAACGCGCCCATGCCGCGCGCGCGTGACGCGAGACCGCGTCCGCACCAGCCGTAGCCTGAGACCACGAAATTTTTACCAGCCAGCAAAACGTTCGTCGCGCGGATGATGCCGTCAATGGTGGATTGACCCGTGCCATAACGATTGTCAAAAAGATGCTTGGTCAACGCGTCGTTCACCGCGATAACGGGGAACTTCAAGACCTTATCGGTTTCCATCGCTTTGAGGCGGATGACACCTGTGGTCGTTTCTTCCGTGCCGCCGATCACGCCTTTGAGCATTTCCTTGCGCTCATCGTCGGAAAGTCCCTTTGCCCAACTCGCGAGTGAAGGTTCAAGTTTTTCAAAACGACCCATCTCGATGAAGAACAAGGACGAAACCAAATCGGCGCCGTCGTCCATCGTCATATGTGGTTTGTGTTCGAGCGCGGCGCGGATGTGTTTGAAGTACGTGACCTTGTCTTCGCCCTTGATCGCAAACGTGGGAATCTCGAACTGATTCACCAACGCCGCCGCGACATCGTCCTGTGTGGACAGCGGGTTCGACGCGGTCAGGACAATGTCCGCGCCGCCGTCTTGCAATGTGACCATGAGGTTCGCGGTCTCGGTCGTCACGTGCAAACACGCCGACACGCGCAAACCCTTGAGCGGCTTCTCCTTTTTGAATCGCTCGCGGATCTGTCGCAGGACGGGCATCTCGCGTTCCGCCCAGTCCATGCGGCGGCGTCCGCCTTCGGCTTGACTGATGTCTTTGATATCGTAATTACTCATTGTTGCTCCTTGATAGTAGATGACTAGAAACTAGAGAGTAGAGACTGGAGACTAGAACCAACTAGCTTCCAGTCTCTACTCTCTACCTGACTAAAACGTCCAACTTCCCCTCATCTTCAAAATGCTTTCTGAATCGTTCAACAAATTCATCGCGCGAATACGAATGACTCTGAGTGCCCTTCTGTTCCAAACAATACACCGCCGCGAGCGAACCAATCTCGCCGCACAACTTCCAGTCCAAGCCGCGCGAGTAGCCCGCAAGGAAACCGCCTCGGAACGCGTCGCCGACTCCCGTTGGGTCTACGATCTCTTTCTCAGGGACGGTTGGGATGTGCACCGACTCGCCGCCCATGTACAAATCCGCGCCATGTTTGCCGCGCGTGACGACCAGCACTTTCACATGCCCAAGGATTTGATCCAAACTCCAGCCTGTTTTCTTGGAGATCAATCCAAATTCGTAATCGTTGCAAAACAGGAAGTGCGCGCCTTCCATATCGCGCGCCAACTCATTCCCTTCGAGACGAAGCACTTGTTGACTCGGGTCATACAAATACGGGATTCCCAACTCGCGGCTTTCGGCGGGGAACTTCATCATCGCATCCGGCGCGGACGGGGAGACGATCACCAAATCTGGTTTTTGATCCAACTCTTTCAGCGACTGCGTGGACGAGTGCGCCATCGCTCCGGGATAGAACGAGGCAATTTGCGCGGAGGTTTGGTCCGTGGTCGCGAAAAAGGAGGCGGTGAATTCACCGGGGACAACCTTCATCAGCGACGTATCCACGCCTTTCGATTCGAGCCATTGGCGATACTCGCTAAAATCCTCGCCGACGGTCGCCATCACGCGCGGTTTTGTTCCAAGCAACGCCATCGAGTAGGCAATGTTTGGCGCAATACCGCCGCGTTGCTTGGACATGGATTCAACAAGAAACGAAAGGCTGATCGAAGCCAATCGTTCGGGAAGGATTTGTTCCTTGAAAAGACCGGGGAAGGTCATCAAGTAATCGTAGGCGACTGAACCGGTAAGAAGGATGTCCATTTCTTTCCTCGTGTTGAGCGAAGCGCCGTGCTCGTCGGCGCGCAGTCGAAGCGCAATTGCTCAAGAGATATTCGCGTCAAAAGGCGTGACGCGGGTTGCGTCACGCCTTTGTCAACGGGCGAAAGTTTATCACGTGAGACGGGGATTGTCTAGAAAACGGGATTACAAATTTCGGTCTCTCACAATCCACGGGAAGAGCCTCACCACGAAGTACACAAAGTCTTGCGCTGAGTTCATCGAAGCGACACAAAGGGATAAAAGAGTTTAGGATCCTTGCGTTTTTCCTTCGTGACCGTCGTGCCCTTTGTGTTTGAAAAGGGGTTTCCCGCAAAAACGATCGAGCTCAAATTTTCCGTTTCAATATCCGCCGCCAAATCTACTTTGCAAAGCCTGATAACTTTGGAACGCGAGAATCCCAAAAAGGAGCGCGGTGTACATACTGCGAAATAATGCGAAGCCCGCCACTGCCATAAGTCCGCCCGCGATCACAGACAACCACAATGATTTACGCACGCCGCCTACGGGATCATACAAGAGCAGAATATTGCGCGCAACGTGACCGCCATCCAACGGAAACACAGGCAGAAGGTTTATCAACCCCCAAAAAATATTGACCCAAAGAAACAAGGTGGCAAACAGGCTGGGGATGATCCCGCCAGACGGAATAATGGCGCTGTAAGGAATGGGAATCAACCCAAACAACCAATTGACAATGATTTCGCCGCCCAGCAATTTGACAATGGCAACGACTAATCCAGCCAGCACGAAGCCCGCGCCGGGTCCCGCAAGCGAAATCAAAATTTGCTGGATGGGGCCGATAGCAACGCTTGCATATCCACCGCCCCAAGCCGTCGTTTCAGGAATGGTTAATCCGCCGGAAAAATGGAGCAGAATCTGCGAGCGCAATCCATACCAACGAAATGCCAGAGCGTGACCGAATTCATGAATTAGGATGGAGATAAAAACGACAAGAATCCAAATTACGATCTGAAGCGGACCACCGCTTGAACCTAGCAAGAGCGCAATGAGCCAAAACAATGGATGCACGCGCACAGGGATGCCCGCAATGGAAAAGCGAAGATCGTAGCGGCTTGTTGGGGTAGGTTGAAAGAAGGACATTATTGACCTAACACCACTTTCCTCAAGCTCTCCTCAAACGGCGGATACGCGATTCCATTCTCTGTGACAATTCCGGTCACCAAGCGATTCGGCGTCACATCGAAGGCAATATTCCGCGCTCTGGCATTCCTGGGCGTCACGCGCTCGCCTTTGAACTCCAAGCCTAACACTTCTTCGGGATCGCGTTCCTCAATTGGGATTTGATCTCCGTGTGAAAGCGACAAATCAATTGTCGAAGTCGGCACAACGGGATAAAACGGCACGCCGTTGTCGTTTGCGGCGAGGGCGAGCATGTACGTTCCAATTTTGTTTGCCACATCGCCATTTGCGGCAGTGCGATCCGAGCCGACGAAACATTTCTGTGCTTTGCCCGCTTTGAGGAAATAGCCCGCTGTATTGTCGCTGATGATCTCGTACGGGATTCCATATTGCTCCAGCTCCCACGCGGTGAGACGTGCTCCCTGCAAACGCGGGCGAGTCTCATCCACCAACACGTGAATCTTTTTTCCCTGCTCATGCGCGGTGTGGATGACGCCAAGCGCGGTTCCCCAATCCACTGCGGCGAGCGCGCCCGTGTTGCAGTGATGAATGATCGTATCGCCGTCGTTGATGAGAGTCGCGCCGTGTTCCGCCATGCGCTTGTTGATCTCAACATCTTCATCAGCGATTCGTTGCGCTTCATTCAACACCGCATCCCTCACCTCACTCGCCGAGCCCTTTACGGAGTACGCAGTACGTAGCACGCGATCCACTGCCCATGCGAGATTCACCGCCGTTGGGCGCGAAGCCTTCAACGTGGACGCGGCGGCTTGCAGATCGGCGAGCAGGCCGCCCGTCGAAGTGGAAGCGGATTCGAATCCCGCGAGCGCGAGTCCGAAAGCGGCAGTCGCTCCGATGGCGGGGGCGCCGCGCACAACCATATCCGTGATGGCTTGCGCCACAGATTTGTGATCGGCGTACGACGCGACTTCGAAGCGCGCGGGCAAAACCCGCTGGTCTATCATTTTGACTTGGTTATCTTCCCAGAATACGGTTCTCATGGGGGAGATTGTACCCGCAAATTCGTCTTGCAAAAACCTTAACATCAAAGGCGATTCGTGCAATAATACACGGCGTTTGCAAAACAGTCTCTTGTGAGAATGTTTTGCCACAGAGCGCACAGAGATTTTGAGATTTTTCTCTGAGAACTCTGTGGTCTCTGTGGCTAAGCAAGAGAGAAAATTAAAAATTTGCAGGAGGACCAATGTTCACCAAAAAGCGCGCGTTGCTCTTTCTGACCTTCGTGGTCATATTCTCGCTAGCGATCGTCTCATGCGGACCAGCCTCACAACCTACGGCGACTGAAGAACCTACGACACCGGCAGGTTCGGAAAAAAGTATCACCATCATCATCGCCGAAGATCCGCCATCATTCAACCCGATGGTCGCAGACACCGGCTACGACGCGCTCGTGATGGAACTCGTCTTGCTTGGCATGGCAGACATTGACCCGAATGGAAATGTCTTCCCCGAACTCGCCGCCGAATTGCCGACAGTAGAAAACGGCGGCGTGACCATAGACGAAGACGCGGGGACAATGTCGGTCACGTGGACGATGCGCCAGGATATTTTGTGGCAGGATGGAAATCAAGTGACAGCAGACGATGTGCTGTTCACCTGGAATGCAATTTCAGACCCCGTTAACGGCACGTGGATTCCCGGTATTGATTACATTGATTCTGTCGAGCAGTTGAG
>JBGANO010000064.1:0-18676 GCA_044222305.1 Anaerolineales bacterium | reverse complement strand
AGAGTTTGCGACGTGTTCGCTAATCCTGTATTACCTTTCTTGGTGAAATCCTAAAATGTTTCCTGATTCTGCACTAGATCTACACTACCTCGCTACACAAGAATGAGCATCATGGTTATTCTTGGCGCTGTTCTGGCTGTGTCTTTCAATCCAGCAGCAGCATCCATCAACCCGTTGCCGGCAATTGACGCAACTGAAGAAGGAACGAGTAGAGCAGACATGTTGGCAATCGCTGATCGTTACGTGAATTACACTTGGACAGCAATCAATTCCGAATGGGGGATGAGCCAGAACACTAATGAACTTCATGCCAGTCGAGTGGACACGCCTGATGTGAACTATTGCGGGTCAGCAACATGGGGCTGTTGGGACAAAGGGCCTGCCACGAATGTAGGTGTCCCATACTATTGGGGAGGGGCCACTTCTGTTGAAGATTATCCCCAAGACGGTATACCAGACCTGAATCTAAAACCGCACGATGGCGTACCGTTAAGGCACTTTGGCGAAAAACTGGCACTTGGCTACCCCGCCGGCAATATACGCAACTTTGGTGAGCCGCAATGGAACCTGGCTAATGGCGTTGATTGCATTGGATTTATAGGGCAAGTTTGGAGAACGGGCACGCGACTTAATATGCCCAGTGCCCTCGAGATGATGCGTCCTATTCGGTTTGAGGATTTACGCGCCGGGGATGTGGTACAAAGATATATCTCTGGATCCACTATAAATCATGTGGTACTCTTTAGGAACTGGATCACTATAACCCCGGCGTCGATGGGGAACCCTTTGCCGGGGCGCAATTCATGGCTTATGAAGCGGCATGGGAACCGCATAAAGTTGTTGTCAGTACATACGAATTAACAGACATTGACGTTGGCAAACCCACACCCAAATATTTTCGCGGTCAAGGGTACCTGACAGATAAAGTGAAAATTAAACGAATTGAATATTGTGATCCGATTGGCTGTAGGGCTGATGGTTCATATGAGGATCCGGATTATTATCCTTACACCTACCTTAACCCGATTGATGTAGTTCTCGTTATTGATCGCTCTGGCAGTATGTCCGGGAACAAACTTTGGGCGGCGAAACAATCTGCCAAGATGTTTGTCGATCTTATGCGGCCGGGCGATAAAGTTGGAGTTGTTGCTTTTGGTAGTAGCGCCTCGGTTGCATACCCGTTACAGGAGATTTTGGCTACGGGCGCAGATATAAAGGGTGAGGCTAAGAACGCTATTGATGCCCTCACTGCATCGGGCGGAACCTCAATGGGGGCTGGTCTGCAACTGGGTCAATCGCAACTGAATATCAATGGTCAGTCTGACCCCATTCGCCTCATGCTCCTTCTAAGTGATGGAGTGGAAACTGGCTCTCCCACCGCAGAGCAGGTTTTACCAGGTATTATTGCAGATAAGATCACTGTTCATACCCTGGCTTTAGGAACCGATGCTGACAAGGAAAAACTGGAAAATATTGCAATCCAAACCGATGGTGTTTATCGATACAACCTGGCAGACGGAATGACAGATATTTTCTACGCTATCTACTCCAAGGTGTATGGCGAGAGCGTTGTAAGAAGAATATCTGGAACTGTTCTCCCCAACGCTACAATTGAACAAAATATAACAGTGGATTCCACAATCGGTTCAATAAATTTTTCTATTAATTGGCCTGGAAGCGACCTTGATTTGACCTTGGTCCGGCCAGATGGGAGTATAGTTGATCCAACCGTGGCTGAGAATGACCCAGATATTACATTTGTCTCAAACTTAACGTATGAGTTCTATACAGTTTATGCGCCTCCATCAGGAACATGGACAATGAGAATCTTTGGTAAATCAACGGATTTTTCAGGAGAGGATTTCATTGCGTCAGTCTCGGCAATGGACTCGATGATTATATCTGTTAATGTGGATGAAACGGAATATTTTACCGGCGACCCAATAATACTCACTGCGAGCGTGGAAGATAGTTCATTGATTGATCCGTTAGGCGCTGATCATGTTCACAATCTTGCTGTGCAAGCGACAGTTGTCGACCCTGACACAAACACTTTCATCTTTGCGCTTTATGATGATGGAATGCATGAGGATGGAAATCCTGATGATGGTGTTTATGCCAATGTGTTTGCCGATACGAACCTGGATGGAAGTTACAATTTCAACGTTCAAATCTCTGGTAACAACATCAGATACAGCCAACCATTTACTAGAGAATATTCCCTATCCACAGTGGTAGCGGAAAGAGTTTTTCCCTCCACCCCAGTTCTGGACGACTTCAACCGTACAAACGGCGCGATTGGGAGTAACTGGGCGGGGAACCCCTCGAAATATGCCATCTCCTCCAACCAACTGCTGGTGACCTCCAACGACTCCAACTCGGATATCTACTTCAGCGGTCAAGCCTTCGGCGCGGATCAGGAGGCGTACGTCACCTTTGCCAACGTCCACGCGGCGGAGGCAGAACAGGATTTGATCCTCAAAGCGCAAAGCAATACCACGTGGGGAAGCGGCATGATCGAAGTGCTGTACGACGCCCCGAACCAGCGCGTCCAAGTCTGGACGTGGGAATGGCCCGCAGGCTGGGAACAACACGGCGCGGATATTCCCATCACCTTCATCAATGGCGACACCTTCGGAGCGCGCGCCCTCGCTAATGGCAACGTGGAAGTGTACAAGAATGGTGAGCTGTTGGGAACGCGCGACATTACGAGTTGGTCGTATTATGCCCAGGGAGGCTACATCGGCTTGTGGTTCGTCGGCGCGCAAAATGCAAGACTGGACGATTTCGGCGGCGGCACGCTTCCAAGCGGAATGCAAGCGCTGATGGCAGACGCGCCCGCGTCAACAAGTCAATCAGGCATGACAGCGGCGCAACGGAATGTGAAGACAAACTCCGCGTCTTCATTCTGGCAGGGGATTCCGATGAAAACAAATCAAATCGCGAGCGTCACATTTGCCAGCCTGCAAGCCAGCCTCAAACCGCAGAGCAACGGGGTGTGGGGAGAGAACACTGTTCAGGTGTTGTACGATGTTCCCAACCAGCGCATACAAGTGTGGCGATATGATCCCACTAAAGGCTGGACGCAGATCGGGAAGGATATCCCCGCAAAGTTCACGGCGGGAGATGTCTTCACCGTCCGCGTTCTCTCTGGCGGCACGCTGGAAATCTCACGCAATGGAAAACTGCTTGCGAAACGCAAAGCCAGCCCATAAACTTCCCCTCGCAAAAAGACCTCCGTGTTTCACAAAGTTCAGGCGACAGTTGCACTGTCGCCTGTCTTGATGCGCGATTTGCCGTGTAAATCGAACTGCATCAAGAACTTGTTTTCGTGATCTAATGACAACTCATAAAAAGACCCCCGTGTTTCATCGACACGGAGGTCTTGACTGTCACACCACGCTCTTCGCCACCTGCTCGCCATAACCCAGCAAGGACTTCACCATCGCCTGCGTCCGCCCTTCGGCATAGACTCGCAGTACGGGTTCCGTCCCTGACGGGCGAATCAACAACCACGAATCATCCGCCATGATGTATTTGACGCCGTCGCGTTGACTCACCTCCGCGACCTGCTCGCCTCCGATCTCAGTGGGAGCCTGATTCGTCAGGAACTCAGTCATCTCCTTTTTGGCGACGGGGCGGCTGAGGCGCAAGTCCGTGCGTTCGTAATAGGCGGGACCAACATCCGCGAGCAAATCCTCCACCATGCCGTGCAACGTCTTTTCCGATTGCGCGATCATCTCCACGAGCAACAACCCCATGATGGGACCGTCGCCTTCGGGGATGTGTCCCTTGAATGAGATGCCGCCCGATTCCTCGCCGCCGATCAACACATCCTCCTGTAACATATAATCCGCGATGTGGTTGAAACCAACAGGTGTTTCGTACAATTTCAAACCGTAGCGTTTTGCCAAACGATCGATCATGCGAGTGGTGGACACGGTGCGCACCACGGCGCCATCCCAACCGCGTTTTTCCACGAGATATTTCAACGATAAAGCCATGATCTTATGCGGATCAACGAACGTGCCGCGCTCATCCATCGCTCCGATTCGATCCGCGTCGCCGTCTGTCACCACGCCGAAGGTGCCCATCCCCGCGCTGATGGCGGAGGCGAGCGCGCCGAGATTCTTCGCGATCGGCTCCGGGTGGACGCCGCCAAAGCCGGGGTTCATCTCGCCGCGTATCTCTGAAATTTCGCAACCCGTGCCTTGCAAGAATGACTTAATGACTCCGCGCCCTGAGCCGAACATCGCGTCGACGACAAATCGTTGCGGATTGTCCGCGATCGTGTCGGTGTTGATCAATGTTCGCAAATGATCAAAATACGCGGGCAATGGGTTGAATTTTTGGATCAACTTCGCCTCGCGCGCTTTTTTGAAATCCATCAGGTTGGGTCCGCGCGCCTGTTCCTCGTTGTCGTTGATATAGACTTCCACGCGGCGGCATTGTTCGGGCAAGGCGGAACCTCCGAACGCGCCCTTGAGTTTGACCCCGTTATAGCGCGGCGCGTTGTGCGAGGCGGTGATCATCACGCCCGCGATGGCGCGATTGTGTTTTACGGCGTACGAAATGGCGGGCGTGGGCGAATCGGATTGGGCGAGCAGGACGGTGAACCCGTTGGCGGCGAGCACGCGCGCAACTTCCCCGGCGAAACGATCCGAGAGGAAGCGCGTGTCGAATCCCACCACAATTTTTTTCGGGTCGGGCGTGTGCCCGCCGTTGCCCGCTTTATCCACGGGACTGCTTCGCTTGTCCCAGTGTTCTGAGTCGACGGCATCGGCGATGGCTTGCGCGACGATGCGTAAATTATCGAACGTGAATGAGTCGGAGATTACGGCTCTCCAACCGTCGGTGCCAAAATGAATGGGCATGAAAATTCCTTTTTGTGAAGTGAAAATTCCGCGAGCCGCAAAGCCCGCTAAGGGCGCTAAGAAAATAAATTCTTTGCGTGCTTCGCGCTCTTCGCGGTAAAAATTTTACGGTGTTGAGGTGGTTTGCGGCGTGGGCGATGGTTGCCAATCCGCGATGGGCGTGGCGGTGACAAGCACAGCCTGGATCATCCAGCCTTCCACGCGCGCATCGTTGACGGTGGCAAAAACGTGCACCCAAACCACGTTCCCCACTTCCTGAAAATCGTTCGGCACGATGGTGACTGTGGCGCCGTTGCCGAGGGTGGCGATCACTTTGCCGCCAGGTTTCTCGCGGATGAAAGCCCCGCCTCCCTCCGCCGCGCGAATTTGGGCAATGATGGGAGTTGGTTCGGCTGTGACGGTTGATGTGGACGTTTCGGTGGGCGGCAAGATGGGCTGTGTGGCTGGGCGGGATGTCCGTGAAGGAGATGCGGTGGGCACGCCCACGAACACGGTCGGCGCGGGAGGTTTGGTGGCGGAGTTCATGGCAAGAGTGGATGTCGCCGGCGTGGAGGTGGAGGTCCGCTGGGTGAGTGGGGCAGGCGGAGGCGTGGAAAGACCCGACTGGATTTTTATCCATTGATCGAAGCCGGTTAAAAATATCGTCGTGACGAGAATCGTGACGATCACGAATCCCGTGAGCGATGCGCCGCCGATCGTTGTCGGATAAAATCGCAAAAAGAAGAGGGTGAGAATGGCGAAGAATGTCGCCCAGGCAAAGTGGACGATGAAGACGAGCAAGCCCTGAGGCCAGAGTTCCGCGGCGGCGATACCGCTCCCCAAACCAAAACCTGCCGCGCAGAGCGGCGTGAATAAAACGGAGGAGATCAACGCGCTGGGGAGATAAGGTAACGTTTCTGAACGGACGAACGAAATGGTGAAGATGATCGAGCCGATGGTGAGTATGACGAAACTGGGCCACCACAGGCGGCTGAGCGTGAACGCTTCATTGAAGTTGAGCGGTCCAAAAATGCGCGAGGCGTAGCCTGCGAGCAAACCGCTGGCGAAAACGAGGAACGCGCTCAAGAGCAGGGCGGCAAATGTTTGCGCGAACAATCGGAACGAGCCCGCGATGGCGGCGAGCGAAAGACCGATCCATGGCGTGAGCACGGGCGCGACGAGGATGCCGAAAAAGATCAACGCCAGCGAGTTGACGAAGTATCCCACCCCGAGGATCACGCCCGCCACGAGCGAGAAGACGAATAGTTCATACGATGGATAGGCGCGGCGCGCGAGATGTTCGAACAATGCGGCGCGTCCCGCTTCATCGGCGGGGAAGTAGGCGCGGCGCAAGGCGCGGCGGCGGCGCGCGCGCGCGGAAACGAATTCGGGTTCGGGCTGTGGTGTCGGTTCGTTGATTTCCATGTGGGGCAATTATACAGGGATAAAAGCATGGATGGGGCGCGGGATGAAATGCGCCGCTTCTTTTCGCCGGGGTCGGCTGTTTCAATGATTGACAGGACTATCGCCTCGGGTATAATTCCCGCCGCACGTTTGGCTCCGTAGCTCAATGGTAGAGCAGTTGACTCTTAATCAATTGGTTGAGGGTTCGAATCCCCCCGGAGTCACAACAAAACGCATCCCGATTCGGGATGCGTTTTGTTTGCCGTTTTTCTCGTAGTTTTATCCCTGCAAAAAGCGTTTCGCCGTCTCTGCCAGTATGGCTGTGCCGACCGGCAGGGCGCGTTCATCAATATCAAATTTGGGGTGGTGAAGCAGGTAATCTTCATGCCCAGCCTTTTGTGTTCCCAGCGTGTACATCGCGCCGGGGGCGTGCTTCATGAATTCGCCGAAGTCCTCCGCGCCGAGAGACTTTTCGTGTTCAACGACATTGTTTGCGCCGAGTAAGTCGCTCCCAGCCTTTCGAATCATTTCTGTAACAAATTCATCGTTGATCATCGGCGGTCCGCCCACATCGTAGCCCAGTTCGTAGTCGCCGCCCAGGGCTTTGACAATGTCGAAGGCGCGTTTGATCTCTGCATAAATTTGTTGATGCACAGTCTCATCCGTGAATCGCAACGTGCCAGTGATCTTTACTTCCTCAGGAATTACGTTTTCCGCGAAGCCTCCGTTGATCGAACCGATACTGACAACGGCTGGCTCGAACGGATTGATTCTGCGGGAGATGATCGCGTTCAACGCGATGATGACATGCGCCGTCAGATAAAACGGGTCAATCGTTTTATCGGGATGCGCGCCGTGCCCGCCTTTGCCTTTAATGACCGCGTGCCACGAATCGACTCCGCCTGAGCTGGGTCCCGCGCTGATGCTGATCGTGCCGACAGGCTTGGTCGGGTCAACGTGTTGCGCGATGACGTAATCCACGCCTTGCATCGCGCCTTCATCTGACATTCTCTGCGCGCCGCTTTTGCCTTCCTCGTCCACAGTTTCTTCACAGGGTTGAAATAAAAAGCGCACACGCCCTGGCAATTTTTCTTTGGATAACAACAACGCCGCACCCAATGCCATCGCGGTATGCGAGTCGTGTCCGCAAGCGTGCATCGCGCCTTTGTTTTGCGAAACATATTCCTCGTTATTCATTTCAAGGATGGGGAGGGCGTCCATGTCCGCGCGGATGGCGACCATCTTGCCGCCTACGCCGATCTCCGCGACAACGCCAGTCTTCCCTACATTGCGTTTGACTCGGTACCCCATCTTTTCCAACTCGTCGGCAACGATTTTCGAGGTGCGAGGCAAATCGAAACCGATCTCGGGATGCATGTGAAAGTCCCGCCGCCATTCGATGAGTTCTTCTGAGATTGCGTGTGATTGTTTGAGCATGGGTGTGACTCCAATCTTGATTGTGAATAAAAAGTAGGGTTGAAAATGTAGACAAGTACACATGTAAACAAGTACACAAGTAGACAATTAAACAGGTGTATCTTGTAACTCGTAACTTGTACCGTGTGTACCTGTTTACCTTCGCGGCTTCACCGTTTCCTTCTCAGCCGCCGCCAAAATTCTATCCAATTCCGCCTCCTGTTTTTCATCAAGCGGAGGGACGACATGCTCGCGCAAGATTCTTTCTGCTTCATCCGTCGCGTAATCTGCCATTTGCTTGCGTCCTAATTTTCCCTCCCAAGTATCCCACGAATTGCGTTCGGCGAGTTTGGTCAGCGCCAATTCGCCCGCGCGCAAATGTTTGAGCGTATGTTTGCTGGCGAGATAATTACGATTTGTATCCATCACGGTATTGATGATCTCCACCGCGAGATGTTCCGCATCTGCCGACAGCCCTGCGCGTTGACGAAGGACACTCTTTGCCAGTTCATTGTCCAAGACCATTTGCGCGAAGGAACCCATCACACCCGCTTCCATTTCGCCGATGCCCGAGAGTTCGTCCGCGCCAGCCAGGGCGGGGAGAGAGGCGTTGAGTCCGCGTTCGAAGGCGTTCTGCGCGTCGAGCGTGTGCGCGTTGGTGGAGAATCCATATACGTTAACGGCGAACCCGTAAAAATGTCCGAGTTGAACCGTGGCGGCGGATGATATGCCGAGCTCGACTCCGCCCCAGATGAGTCCCGTGCGCGGCTCCAGCATCCCGAGTCGTCCGCAGTAAATGACGCCGCATCCTGGATTAATTAATTGAGCGAGAACGAGAGGCGCAAGAGTCTCCGCGCTTTGTTGGACGAGGCTTCCCGTGATCGTCATCGGCGAGGTCGCGCCGCCAGTGGGCGCGGGCAAATTGGAATGGATGATGCCCGCGCGCGCCATGTCCATCACGGCTTGCGCGGCGACATCGTGCATCGTGAGCGGGCTGACGGGGGAGAGGGAGAGCGTGAGTTCGCGCGCGGGCGTGCCGACGACTGCCGCCATCTCGACTGCATATTTTGCCTCGTGCCCAAATTGGATGCCAGGACCTTGCACAGGTTTCGTTGTGTTGGAAAGTGTGTGACGAAACATGTGCAGAGCCATCATTTCGTTCGGCACATCGGGCGGAGTGAAAAACGGCGTGACCGTGTTGCAGTTGGGAAGCGCGTCGAGAACGCGCGTGGCGTTGATGCAATCTTCCTGCGTGGCGGTGTGATGCGTGCCTGTGCGCGCATCGAACACATCGCGCGCGCCACCGAGATTATGGAAATATACGTTTCCGCCGCCGAGTTCGTTGACTGTCCCATTGCGCCCGCGAATCACGGGGCGTTTGTTTGCCTTTGCAATACTATCCATCACAAGGTCGGGAGGAAAGCACACGCGATTGTCTTTGAGCGTGCATCCCGCGTCAGTGAGGATGTCGAGGCTTGGTTTGTGCGTCCAGATGATGCCGATCTCTTGCATGATCCGCAGAGTCGCTTCGTGCATGGCTTTTATGTCATCGTCGGATAAGAACTTGAGGGGTTCCATGGGTTTCCTTGGGGGAGGTACACAGGTATATACGTAGACAAGTAAACAAGTAGACAAGTAGACAGGTCAACGATAGTTTTTAGCAATTTCGATAAAACACAATTCACAATTTAAAAGATACGTATTGCTTTGCTTGATCAAGAAGTTTTCGGCACCTTTCCGAGTCCTGAATAGATTTCATCTTGCTCAACTTTTCTAATTTTGGTAATACTTCTGGAATCTGGAGATGTGGATAAGCTACAACGAGGTCAAGTACAAGCCACTTAATATAAAACGAACGGTCTGTAAGAAGATTTACTATGATCGGGATAAATGTCGGTGATTTCGAAGCGGCTGCACTTGAAATGAAAAGATATCTTGCTCCCCAAAACCCAACCGTCATCTTTGGGATTAATAAGTCTGGAACTAAATCTACAAATGTTTTCAACAATCTGCACAATAGATCGCCCATATCTCTAAAATCCAGATTTTCTGGCTTTTGGAATGAGTAACTAGCAATAACATTGAAAGACTCACGCGGGTTTTTTCTGAGGAATTTGACAAGTTCAGAGGATGGCTCTGATTCCTTTCTGTAAGGAGCATCTGCGAATATTTTCAGATATGCAAAAACTTTATCAGAAACGCTCAAATTATTCATGGTGGCTTTTGCTTGGTTGTCAATATATTAACGTGTTTACTTGTATACCTGTTTACCTGTCTACGTTCTTAACAATAAACTCCACTCTCTTCATTTCAGAATCAAGAATGTTCTCTATCTTCAAAAACTCATGCCCTTCATCTTCGTACAACAATAACTCAACTTCCTTCCCCAATGAAACAAGTTTATCACGAGCGTCCAAAGAATCAGACGCGGGACAGCGCGGGTCGTTGCCTCCGCAGATCAATTGCACGGGCGCGTTGATCCGATCCAAAAAGAAATACGGCGAGGCGTTATACCAGCGCGAGTAATTTTCTTTCGGGTCGCCCATGTTCTCGATGTTCCAATGTTGCAAATCTTCGCGCGAATCATCGTGTGATTTGAACCAGTTCATAAACGGTACAACTGCCGAACCCGCGCACCACAATTCGGGGAATTGAGTCAAGCACGTCATCGTCAAATATCCGCCGTGACTCCGTCCCGTCACTGCGATTTTATTTTTCAGCGCAAGCCTCTCGCGAATCAAATAGTGCGCGCCCGCCGCCACATCGCGCGTGTCCACGCCGCCCATGTCGAATCGCGCCGCATATTGCCACGCGCGCCCGTAACCCGTCGAGCCGCGATAATTCGGCGCAAGCACCACATATCCGCGGCTCGCAAAATGCGCCATCGCCACATTCCACTCCATCGCATAATGCCAATTCGGTCCGCCGTGAATCATCACCACCGCAGGCGCAGGCAATTTTTCAGGACGAAACAACAACGCGGGGACTTTGACTCCATCCATGCCCTCATAAAAAATTTCTTCGGGCATGACAAATTCTTCGCGCGATAAATTTTCGGGCATCGAATTCGTCAACTGGATCGCTTCGCCTGACTCAACATCCATCAGCCAAAGATCGGATGGCTGGGATGGACTGCTGAACGTCGTCACCACCCGCTTCAAATCGGACGTGAATTTGAATCCGCTGTGGATGCCTTTTCCCACCTGATACTTTTTCGCGTCCACCGTGGGACGGGTTGGCAACCCATCGTTTTTTGTCAGGCTAAAAGCCTGACCTACGGATTCAATTTCAATCCAATTCACCGCGCCCTTGCTCTGCGCGTAGGCAATTTGGTGTTTTAGGTGAGAGTTTTTTTCATTACTTGAAACAATGATTGGCGTTTGCGAATCTCCTTCGCTGTTTGTTAGCCATGTGATTGCTTTTGAATCTAAATCATACAATCCAATATCGAACCAATCGTTTACATCGGAATGAAATGCAAGTTGCCGTCCATTGGACGACCATTTTGGCGCGTGGGCATTCAACGCCATGTCACCCTGAGCGATAGCGAAGGGTCTCTTACGTTGGAGTAGAGATTCTTCGCTCCGCTCAGAATGACATATTTCAGCATCAACAATAAATATTCCATAATCTTGCCCATGCATTTCGCAACAGACTGCGATATGTTTCCCATCGGGCGACCATTCCACTTGCCACGCGGGATGACCTGTATCCAGAATCAGTTGCGCGTCGCCTCCGTTTGCGGAGATCACGTACGCGCTGAAATGTCCATGCTCGTTGCTGAGGAAGGCGAGTTGCTGTCCATTGGGTGACCAGCAGAAGTTGGGTTGTAAGCTGTGAGGGATGTTTGGAGTTAAGTCGGTGTGCTGTTGTGTAGCGAAATCGTAGACGATGAGGTGATAACTTTCACTGCCGTCTACATCAAGCACGTATGCGAGTTGTTTGCCGTTGAGGGAGTAGCGCGGGTTGAATTTTCCCCCGACGCCTGTCGTGATTTGCTCAGCCACAGAGTCCACTGAGTTCTCTGAGAAAAAACTCAAAGCGCTCTGTGCACTCTGTGGCTGAGTTTTTTGGCGTTCAAGCTCTATTTCATAAATTTGCCACTCGCCTGTTTTGTTCCATGCGAAGGCGAGTTTGGAGTTGTCGGGGAAAATGTCGAAGAGGGAGTCAACGTGTGGGACGCGGAGGAGGTCGGCGAGGTTGAGCATTGAGTGGAGGTAGGCGCGGAAATAGGTAAACAGGCACGCGCGGGACGGAAGTTCAAGATATAACCTTTTTGCCTGTGTGCTTGATTTCTTGTAAAGTTATTTATTTCTTCTCAAGTCAATTGCGTGAGACTCCAGATCTTTCGGATCCTTGCCAAACAGGAAGACGATCGCGACCAAAACGAACAGGATGGATAAGCACGAAACAACGGAGATTAGAACGATTGATGTAAACTTCGAAGGCGGGAAGACCACATCAATGGTAGTGGCTTTGTCCGCCATGAGCAACTTGAGCGTGTCCACCGCTTTTTCAACCTGATCTGGGTTGGTGTATAACGCGCTCAAGATAATCGTCTCCCCTGGGGCGGTTTTGAATTCCGCATGGGCGCTGCATCCTTTATTGGGACCAGCTCCCTTGCATGTGAGCTCGCGTTCGATATTATTGACTTGTTCGGCATGCGCCTCCGAGAGCGAGACGCCGAACAAGGTGTCGCGGGCTTGACAGGTATAGAGTTGATTGCCGTCCAGTTTGCAATAGACTGCCAGTGATGAGACGAGTCCGCCGAACGAAAAGAACATAATTACAACGACGACTATGCCGATGAATATGATTGCGATCTTCTTGCGCATGTGAAACCTCCTAAAAAATTTTGAGTCCCATGAACTATATTGGGCGATACGCGTATTGTACCTCATGGCTGACTCGATAGTCGGAATACTTCCGAGTCCTATTTATGAATAGACCTCTTGCAAAAGTCAATTTGAGATGAGTTCAAGGTTGTAAATCGCGGCGATCAGGTTGAAGCGCAATGCAAATCTTTTTCTACGCTTACGATGTTTTCCAGACAGGGCAACGCGTCCATGCCAGCCTTCTGGGCGAGATCAAGCATGAAGGCGTGGAGCGCTTTTTCTTTAGCCTCATCAAGCGTCGGCTTGGAGTATGAAGCGAGCAGTCCATCCACGATCAGTTTTGCGCGGGCGAAGGTGTCCAGACTCCCTGCTTCCTTCCAGTTGCGCATTGAGTCGCGGTCTATGACGTTGCTCGGCAGATGCTGTTCTTTGCGGAAGAGTTGCATGGTGATCCGCTGTTTGAGGAAGTCGCCGCCTTTGAAGTTGATGTTGTCGTCGTAAAAACCTGTGGCGAGCGTTTCGGTGTGGAGTTGCACGCCAGCGATCATGCGCTTTGCCATCGCGATGCCTTCCGCGTCGATGACAAGTTTTTCTGCGGAGTGACACGAAAGAAAATCCAACATGCCTGAGCCAGAGATCATGTTGATGCCGCTGAGCGCGCCGATCATGGCGGTGATGCCGCTTTCGAGTCCTGCTTGCGCGTCGACGAGTTTTGAGTCGGTCGCACCGAGGTAGGTGTGCGTTGGCATGTTCAGCGATTTTGCGACTTGCGCGTACGAACAATCGAGCATGGCGGTTTCGACCGCGCCCATGGGCGTCGCGCCTTTTTTCATATCGAAGATGCACGCCGCGCCGCCCCACACGACGGGCGAGCCTGCTTTTGCAAGTTGATGAATTGTGATACCCGCCAAACATTCGGCTGTGTGTTGTGTGACCGCGCCAAGCAAGGTGACGGGCGCCGCCGCGCCCGCCAGCGGAACCGAAACAATTTCAGCAGGGATGCCAGCGCGCGCAAGCGCGATGAGATTGCCCGCCGCGAAGTTACTCCAAATGAGAGGGGGAGCGGGACACACGTCGAAGATGGCGCGAGGTTTTTCGCGCGAGGCGTCGTGTCCGCCCGCGAGGATGGCGAGCATGTCAATCATCTCGGTGGCGGTTTTGTTGGTGAATGCGCCCGTGACAATCGGCTTCTTGGAGTAAAGTAACGCGAGATACAGACGATACGAATCCTGAATGGACTGCGGCACATCGTGGCAGACCACCGCCGTGGATTGCGCGTCGTATTGCGGGAGTTGTTCCGCGACCTTGATCAGTTTGAGAAGATGAGAAGTTTCGGTCGTGTCATGCTCAAGCGTTTCGGGATTGAGCATGGCGATGCCCGATGAGCCAGGGTCGAAGTGGACCGCGTCGCCGCCGTATTTGACTGTGGGATTGCCATCGTAATCGTAAAGATAAAATTCGCGCGGGACGGACTCCAACGCCTTGCGCACAATTTGTTCGGGGATGTGGACGACGTTCGTTTCCGCATCGACCTGCGCGCCAGCAGTGCCGAGGAGTTCTCGCGCTTCGTCGTTGTTGACTTTGACGCCAGGCTTCAACAGGAGTTGATAGGCTTCATCGAGAATGCGTTCGATGATGTCTTCGGTGAGGAGGGTGAGTTTGGGTTGCATGAGAACCTCCGAAATAATTAACCGCTAAGCACGCTAAGATCGCGAAGACTCTTTTTTGTTTTCTTTGCGTACTTCGCGTTCTTAGCGGTGAAAAAAGATTTATTCTTTACCAAGTAATCGTTTCGCCAATTGCACCGCGCCGACTGCGTCCTCAGAAGTGCCATCGGCTTTGATCTTCTCCGCCCAGTCTTTGGTAATCGGGGCGCCGCCGACCATCACTTTGATGCGCGGACGCAAGCCTTCTTTGTCGAGTTCTTCGATCACTTCGCGTTGACGAATCATCGTCGTTGTCAACAACGCGCTCATACCGATGAGTTGCGCGTCAATTTCAATCGCTTTGCCGATGATCTTTTCGGCGGGTTGGTCCACGCCCAAATCGGTGACTTCAAACCCAGAAGCGGAAAGCATCGTGCCGACGAGGGTTTTTCCGATCTCGTGAATGTCGCCTTCGACTGTCGCGAGGACAACGCGCCCCATCACTTCGCGGGCTTCACCGAGTTTGAGCAGTTCGGGTTCAAGCACCGCGACGGCGGCTTTCATCGCTTCACCAGCCATCACCAGTTCAGGCAAGAAGGCTTCGCCCGCGCCGAATTGGTCGCCGATGTAATTCACGCCGACGACGAATCCTTTGGTGATCGTATCCAGCGGGTGCATATTCAACACGATGGATTTTTGCGCGAGTTCAATCGCGATTTCCTTTTCGCCTTCGATGATGCTTTGCGCCATTTGTTTATAAAGTTCTTCCGACATGAATAGACTCCTTGAATGATTTCAAAAACCTTATTTACCGCTAAGAGCGCGAAGGTCGCTAAGTTTAAATTTTTTCTTAGCGTTCTTAGCGAGCTTCGCGGTTCAATTATTTCCGTAACAACGACAATACCTGATCCTCTTTTTCGCGCAACAACTCGGCAGGCACGGGATGTTCAAGATATTTCTCCAGCCATTTGCCCGATTCCATTACGTGCTCAACCGAATGTAACGCGGCTTTCAATCCGTCGCGTTTTTTGAGCGCGTTGACGATCAGCGTGTGTTCGTCGTGCATGTCGCTCATACTGCCCGCCAGAATTTCAGGCTTGCGGAAGATCGCTTCGTACAAAATCCAATCGGGGAAGGCGTTGGCAACGACGCCATATAATTTGATGAGCAGATCATTCTTCGTGATCTCCGCGAGCGCAGAATGGAACTCTCGACTCAACTTCCGCGCCACGGACATTTCCTTCAACGAGTCATGTTTCTTCATCTCGGCAATCGTTCGTTGCAGACTGGCGACCTGCTCAGGCGTTATATTTTTTGCCGCCTCTTGGGCAATGACCACTTCGAGCGCGAGCCGCAAGCCGTATGCTTCGACGACATCCTTCATCACGATCTCGCGCACGCGGACGCCTCGATACGGCACGCGTTCCGCCAGCCCCGACGAGACGAGCAGATCGAGTCCCTCGCGGACGGGAGTCATGCTCACGCCGAGTTGGGTCGCGATCTCATCCTGCCTCAGCCATTCGCCAGGCTTGTACTTGCCCGAGACGATCTTGTCGTGCAGGACGTTGAAGATGTCCTCTTTGAGCGGGCGTTTCTGGATGAACTCGTTTTCTTCAGTAACAGGGGAACGGCTAGCCATCTGCCTCCTTCAGGAAGTGGGTAGGCAGATTATAAATTATATATAATTTTGTGTACAGGAAAATTAAACTTGCTACCTCAACCCTCATGCCAGCGAGGTGGTTGTCGCGTTCTTATTTTGACTTCTTTGTCGTTAAAGTCTGTAGTTCTCCCCGAATCTTTTCCAGCACATTTTCGTTCACCCGCCCAAATGTTTTAACAACTATGGATGTTGAAATCGTGTAAATCTTATCCGCGCGCACTTTGCCAGGATGGTTGAGAGTCCCCTTTTCTAAATCATCCGAAGTGATGTTGAAACTATAATCAGCTTCTACAGGATTGGAGGTCATTGCCACGACGACAATATCCGTTGTCTTCTTGTTGTAGGCGTTGTTGGAAATAACGATAACAGGTCGTCGCTTTTGGGAAGATAGATCAGTGAATGGAATTGGAACGAGCAGAATATCCCCTTGTTCAGGCATTGTTCCAATCCTCATCATCGTATGTGTTATCCCAAAACGCGAGACTGCTTTCCGCCGCGCCGAGTAGATCGCTAAACGATTCTCCCGCTTCCACGACGAAAACAGTCACATGCGCGCCAGCAGGAAACGGAACGGTCAATTCGACTTGTCCGTTTTCGGCGACTTCAACATCATATTTGAGAGCGGTTTGTGTCAAGGCATTCATAACTTCAACTCCAATTTTGCTAATTCCCAAGGGATTGTTTCTTCCTGAATTATCTTTGCCTGTTGCATCTCTTGGGCGTCTTTGAGGTCTTCGAGCATTGATACGAGTTTTTCCAAAATCTCTGCGATTGTCATGTTTCACCTCGCAACACGATTATACAACGATAATCATTCCCTCAACATCCACGCCAGCGGACTTGCCAGCAAGACTAAGCCAGTCGTCATCATCAACACTGTGGGGAAGCCATAGTTTTCAGCCAGTGGCCCCGTGAACAGCAATCCCAGCGCGCCTGCGGAGAAGATGAAGCCGAGGATGAGTCCCGAAGCGAGAGCCATGCCGCCTGAGATAACGCGCTGGGCAAGCACGACCATGATGCTATGCACTGCGCCTGTGCAAGCCCCTGAAAGCGGAATCAACACATACAGCCACGGCGACCATCCGATCTGGCTGATGATGAAAATGGGAAATGCCGCGAGAAACAATGCTGTGGCAACGACTTTGCGCTTGGTGTATTTGTCTCCGAGATGCCCGCCGATAACGTTGCCCAACGCTGAGCCGCCCATGAACAAACCCGCGATGTTGCCGTATGTGACCGCGCTTTGACCCAAGTCCTTGATATATTTCGGGACGAATGCCATCATGTTCGATTGCGCCCATGATTGCAGACTCGCGACAATGGCAAGGAGTATGATGAATCCGATGCTCGCTTGCAAACGGATCTTGCCATCGTCATGTTTTGGTTTGGGGTGCGGGTGATTGTGCCGCAGTTGATACGCAAGCGAAACGCCGATTGGTATCGAAATGATGGAAAGAATCACCAGCCAATGCAAACCGAGTCGCGCGAGGATCAAGCCTGTGAGAATCGGACCGAGGAAATGTCCGATCTGACCCGCCATGAAGAATAACGATGTGGAGGTGGTGTCGCGTCCTTTGAGGAGAAGGCGTCCCTGTAGAGTCGCTTGCGCTGTGCCGACAGGATGAAAGGCGGAGGAACCGAGCGCGGCGATGATCAGGCAGATGAGTCCGCCTGATCCCGTCACGAAGACCGCGCCCGTGAAAAATATCGTCATCCACAACACGCCGCCTGCCGCCAGCCAACGCGGACCGACGCGGTCGGACATCCAGCCGAAGAAGGGTTGGGTGAGGGATGCCGCCCAAATGTAGATCGTTGTGATGAGCGCGATGTGCGTCTCGCTCAAACCGAGATAGGTGAGCAGGACGGGGCGCGCGCTGTTGAAGACGTCCACGATGAGGTGGCTGAGCGCGACGGAAGAGAAGAGGGAGTCGAGGAGGAGGGACATTTTGGATTTACGATTGACGATTTACGATTGGGTGATGGTGGTCGAGAAATCCCGCGTGCAATTCGTTGGACGGTGAGGGAGATTGCTTCGGGCTGTGGTTTCGATACGCCCTCGGCTAACGCCTCGGGCTACTCAACCACCAGCCCTCGCAATGACGGGAAGTTATTGCTGATAAAGATGATGTTGTTCGATGTATTCGTACACAGACATTGGAAGATAGTAACGTACCGATCTCCCCTCCGCGATGCGACTGCGAATTTCGCGCGAGGCGATTTCGAGAAGCGGCGCATCCACATAATGGACTTTCGAGCGGATGCCAGGCAATTCGCGTTCGAGTTCGTCCAAACTTGCATCTTCGTGCGGACGGCGCATCACGCCGATCCAGTGACAGGCGTACACAATCTCTTTGGGTTGATGCCACGTGGGTAGATCGTGCAGTGAATCGCCACCGATGATCGGGACAATTTCCGCGTGCGGATTTTGCTCGGCGATGAGTTTGATCGTGTCTAACGTGTAATGCGGACCTGGGCGATTTATTTCAACATCCGAAAGTTCAAACGATGGATTATCTGCAATCGCAAGTTTCACCATTGCGAGGCGATGCTTCGTTGATGTGATGAGTTTATCTTGCTTGTGCGGCGGCTCAGGGGTGAGAATCCAAAGCAGGCGATCCAACTCCAATTGCGATTGCGCCTCTGAAGCGAGGATCAAATGTCCGAGATGAGGCGGGTCAAACGTCCCGCCGAAGAGACCGATGCGTGATGGCATGTCGGAAGTATAATTCAATTATGACTACTAAATCGCAATACGAAGAACTCAAAGAAAAAATCCATTTTCATAATCATCGCTATCATGTGATGGATTCGCCGATCATCAGCGACGCGGAATTCGACAAACTGCTGAACGAACTCAAGCGG
>JBGANO010000063.1:0-18736 GCA_044222305.1 Anaerolineales bacterium | reverse complement strand
CGGGCGCGGAGCACTACACACAGGGCGCGTCCATCTTCTGGCTGAGGTTTGTCGGCGGCGACCCAAGCCCGTGGCAGATCGCCAAAGGCGTGGAAGATGCGAATGGCGTGGGTTTGCTTTCGGTGAATTTTGTCGGGAAGCAGAAAAAAGATCGAAGTGGAAAGAACGCGCCAGCCGTCCCCTCGTGGCAATATAAAATGGGTGAGCCGATCACGCGGAGCCGCACCACGGTGGATGTCAACAAGAAGCCGATCCCTGAACATCAATGGCTGAGATGGATCCACGAGGCGACGGTGGTCGAAGTAGTGGATACCGCCGATGGCACCTACGTGTACACCTTCGAAACGTCCCTGCCTGATGATTTTCGCGGCACCTCCTGCCTTGGCGTTTTCCGCAACTCGCTCCGCTGGAATCTCGATGATGGCACGGAGGATTCCTACAACCGTTCGTTCGTCGGCTTTGTGCCTGAAGGTCAGGCGCCGACCGAACACATGAAGGCGATGATGGATTGGAATAAGATTCTGGCGAAATGAAAGATGGAGAATAGAAAGTAGAGAGTAGAGAGTAGAGACTGGAGATTGGTCTGTGTCTGTGAACCTCAGCAGTTATCTCTAATCGCCCAGTCTCTAATCATCTAATCTCTTTTCTCTTTCCCCCTGCAACTTTTTCCTACCGACTCCTGTACTACAATTCAGCCATGACCGCGCCCACCGACCGCGACCTGATCGTCCGCGCCCGTCGCGGTGACGGCGACGCGTTCAGCGAACTCGTCACGCGTTATCAGACCAACGTGTTCAATGTGTGCTATCGCATCCTGCATGAGCGCGGCGAAGCCGAAGACCTGGCGCAAGAGACGTTCATGCGCGCGTATAATCGCCTCGAACAGTTCGATCTCGAACGCGAGTTTGGCCCGTGGGTGAGGCGCGTCGCCGCGAATATGTGCCTCAATCATCTCGAGTCGCAAAAAGTCACTGCGCCGCTCGATGAGGATCGGGACGCCGATGAAAGTGTCAGACCCGAGAAGCAGGTTGAGGTGCGAGAAAGAAGCGAGCAAATTCGCGGCGCGCTCGCGTCGTTGCCCGCGAATTATCGCGTCGTCGTCGAACTCAGGCACTATCAAGAAATGTCGTATGATGAGATCGCGGCTGAATTAAAAATCCCATTGAGCGACGTGAAGAGTCATCTCTTCCGCGCCCGCAAACTGTTGGCGGAGAAACTCCATGCACCTGACTGACGATCAATTGAACGAATATTTGGATAACGAAATTGCGGATCGCGCGCACATCGAATTGCATCTCGATTCATGTGGGGAATGCGCGGCGCGTCTCACCGCGCTTCAATCGTTATTCGCCGAATTGGATTCTCTCCCCGAAGTGGAACTGACTCACTCTATCGCCTCACGAATCACGCTCCACGCTACATCGTCCCCACAACTCCCGCGCTGGCTCACGCTGACAGCGACTCTCCAAGCCGCGCTCGCGTTGATCGCAATTGTCGTCGCCGCGCCGTTCGTGATGAATCTATTGCCTGCTATTCAAACGCCCTCGTTCACCGAAATGTTGATTCAAATTCAATCGCACTGGCTCACACTATTTACCACAATTACTACTTACCAATTACCCACGTTGCCATCCCTTCCGCCCCTTCAAATCCCAACACTGACTCTCTTCCTCGCCCTCGCTGGCGCGTCCCTGCTCTGGCTGGTGGGGAATGGGTTGCTGTTGAGGAGACAAATTAAATAATTGTGTAGGACGCGTTCTCTAACGCGTCCATTGGGGTTGGCGTTAGAGAACGCCAACTACACGCGAAATTAGGAGACCACATGACCGAAATCATCCGCATAATCCTTCTCGTTACATTGCTCGCCGTTGCGTTCGCCTGTTATTTTCTCGTCGTCAGCGCGTTCTTCAATAAACGCGTGTTGAAAACACTCAACGTGGCGAAGCAACTGCCCGCGCGTTCTTTTGGCATCGGATTTGTCAACTTCCTGTTCTTCGGCACGATAGCAGTGGTTTTGTTTGCCATTGCCCAGGGCGCAGGAAATGAATTAATCAGTCTCATTGTATTAATTCCATCTCTGTTGCTTTCCGCCGTTTTGTTGATTCTTCTCAGCCTCGGGCTTTCCGCAATGGTCAGCATCCTCGGCGAACGGATTTTCCCTGATCTATCAACGTGGCAGAAATCATTTTGGGGAACGATAATCCTCACGTTTGCATCCGCCATTCCTTTTGTGGGATGGTTCCTGCTCTTCCCGTTCGTCGCCCTCACAGGTTTCGGCGCAGTGATTCTGGGATTCTTCCAACGCGATAGTTAATTAACCGCTAAGCCCGCTAAGAACGCAAAGATTCTTTCCTCTTTCCTCTTTCCTCTTTCCAAGACGCGCTCACCCCGCGTCTTTTTCTTTTCATCTATTCACTACTCTCTACTCTCTATTCTTGCAACTTTTCCCCTCCCTCCCCTGTACCCCTAGCATCAACCAAAAGAAAGGATTTTCCCCATGGCAGACATATCCGCCATCTTCTTCATCCTCTTGATCCTCGGCGTCGCGTTCCCTGCGATGCTCGCCGCGTGGTGGCTGTTGTTCCCGAAACTCATCCAGCGCGCGCAGACCCGTGTGGAAAGATCACTCGGCGCCACTTTCTGGCTGGGAGTGATCGTAGTCTTCGCGCTCGTCGTCCCCATCGTAGTTTTGATGGCGTTGCCTATCGGTCCCGCCAAATCCCTCGCGTGGATTCTGCTCGGCGCGTCTCTCACAGTTTCATCCATCGGCTCGGCTGGCATCGCCGCGCATCTCGGCGAACGGATGAAACAAACGGGCAATAGTTATTCACCTCTCAACGCGTTCCTGCGTGGCGCGGTCATCCTCGAACTCGCGGCGTTCTTCCCACTCATCGGCTGGCTCTTCGTGTGGATTCCCCTCCTCATCACCTCCTTCGGCGCGACGGCGTTTGCGCTGTTGAATTGGATGCCGAGGGTGAAGAGCGTAAACACGGAAACAGGTAAACAGGTAAACACGGAGACAAGTAAACAGGTAAACATGGAAACAGGTAAACACGCGCTAGCGGATACGTTGAACGTGAAGCATGTGTAGCGAGTGGAAAGTAGAAAGTGGATAAGTAGACTATCTTCCACTTTCCACTTTCTACGCCCACAAATTCTCCAATCCTCTAATTCTCCAATCTCCAATCTCTAGTCTCCAGTCTCCCTCTATCAATCACTCCGCCCCCGCCCTCAATTACTACTTACCAATTACTATGTCCCTCACCCGCCGCGACTTCCTAAAACTTACTACCCTCGTCACCGCCAGCGCCGCGCTTTCATCATGCGCTCCAGTGTACCGACGACTCACTGGCGGACTCCCGACCCTCCCGTTGACTCCGCTCGACGCGCAGGACTTCCTCGCGTTGAATCGACTCACCTTCGGTCCACGCGTCGAAGAGCGCACCCGCTTCGCAGAGATCGGATTGCAAGCCTTCATCGAAGAGCAACTTGACTACGACTCTATCAACGACATCTCCTGTGACCTTCGACTTTCGACCTTCGACACTCTCCACATGGACGCGAACGAGATCGAAGGCGTAACGAATCAACTCTTCGATGGTTATGACCGCGAACGGCCCGCGAACGAATTACGTCAAGCAACATTGCTCCGTCAGATTTACAGCAAGCGACAATTGCATGAAGTGATGGTCGAGTTTTGGAGCGATCACTTCAATATTTTTATCGAGAAACAACCGCTGTTTTTCTTGAAGACCGTTGACGACCGCGAAGTGATTCGCAAACACGCGCTCGGCAACTTCCGCGATCTCGTGTGGGCGTCCGCACATTCACCTGCGATGCTGGTCTATCTCGATAACCATGTCAACGAGAAGAGTCATCCCAACGAAAATTATGCGCGCGAGTTGATGGAACTCCACACCCTCGGCGTGGACGGCGGCTACAGTCAAAACGACGTGATGGAACTCGCGCGTTGCCTCACGGGTTGGACGGTCAAAGAACATTTCTGGTTGGGCGAGTTCACTTTCAACAAAGACCTCCACGATGAAGGTGCGAAAAAAGTTTTGGGTTTGGCGATCCAGCCCAACGGTCAGAGTGAAGCGGAGCAGGTCATCGAGCATCTCGCGTCGCATCCATCCACCGCGCGTTTCATCGCAACCAAGTTAACTTGTCGCTTCATCGCGGATGATCCTCCGCGGGAGATCGTCGAGAAAGCCGCGCAAACTTTTCTCGATACGAACGGCGATATCAAATCTGTGTTGCGTGTGATTCTCCTCGATGGTCTCGCGATCGCGCAACCAAAATATAAACGCCCCGCGAATTTCATCACGTCTGCACTGCGACTCACCAACACCGAAACCGACGGCGCGCTTGACGACTATCTGATTCGCATGGGTCAACTCTATTTCAATCTGCCCACGCCCGATGGTTATCCCGATCGCAGTGAGCCGTGGCAAAGCAACTTGATGCCGCGCTGGCAATTCGCGTTCGAGTTGATGAGAAATGAAATTAAGGACACGAAAAATAATTTAAATCATTTGTTGGATGTCGCTTCGACGGGCATTCTCGCCGATGACGTGGACGCGCTCACCTCACTGCTTTTAGGCGCGCCCCTCGAACGCTTCGCGCGCGACGAGTTGATTGATTCAGTCCATTCAGCGAACTCTACGCCCGAGGAGACCTTGCAAATCCTCGCCGCAGGCATCATCGCCTCCCCCGCGTTTCAGTGGCGATGACACGACATGTCGTTGCGAGGAGGAGCGAAGCGACGACGAAGCAATCTCCTCATGGCAGGGGATTGCTTCGGGCAAAGAGCAAGAGCGCCCTCGCAACGACATAATTACTTGGAGATAACATGCTACAAACTTTACCAACCCTTCAACAAATCCCAACGAAATCATGGATGCCTCGCCTCGCGTTCGCGCCTCACAACGTTGCCCCGCGCGGAGACACGCTCGTGGTCATCTTCCTGCGCGGCGCGGCAGACATTCTCAACATGGTCGTGCCGCATGGCGAAGACGCGTATTACGCGATGCGACCAACACTTGGAGTTGCAAGACCTGATGACAACGTAAAGAAGAAAGAGGAGCGCGCAATTGATCTTGATGGATTCTTCGGCTTTCATCCATCCATGAGCGCGTTACTCGACGCGTGGGCTTCGGGACAACTCGCCATCATCCACGCTTGCGGCGCGCCCGACGAATCACGCAGTCACTTCAAAGCGATGGAACTTATGGAGCGCGGCGTCGCAAGCGCGACAAACGGCGGTCCCGCCTCGGGTTGGATCGGTCGTCACCTCGCCACGTTGAACACAGGCAACTCGTCGCCCCTGCGCGCGGTGGGGATGGGGACCAGGCCGCAACGGAGTCTGAGCGGAAGTGTGCCAGTCTCCGCCTTGCGTTCGATCGCGGATTTCCATCTCGGCGGCGATCCGCGTGCCTTGCAACAAATGCGCGCCGCGTTGAATGTTGTATATGAAGATGATGTGCTTGGACAAGACACGCTTTCGATCATGGACACGTTGGAAACACTTGACCCTAACAATTACCAATCCCCATTTACCACGTACCCCGACTCCGAATTTGGTCTCGCCCTCAAACAAACCGCCATGCTCATCAAAGCGGAAGTAGGACTCGAAGTCTCCGCGATTGACGTGGGCGGCTGGGACACGCACTTCGCGCAAGGTTCAACGATTGGACTCATGCCAAACTTGATGAAAGATTTGGCAGACGGCATGGCGGCATTTCACGCTGATATGCAGGAACACATGCGGAATCTCACCGTCGTCACCATGTCTGAGTTTGGACGCCGCGCCTCCGAGAATGGAAGCCTCGGCACCGATCACGGTCACGGAAGCATGATGATGGTCATGGGCGGCAGTGTGGACGGCGGCAAGGTCCACGGCGAATGGCCCGGGCTGGAAGACGGTCAAATGATCGGACCAGGCGACCTCGCCGTCACGACCGATTATCGCGATGTGCTGTCAGAAGTTTTGCAGAAGCGGCTAAACAATCCCGCGACGGATCAGATTTTTCCAGATTATTCGCCAGTGATGAGGAATCTGTTGAGTTAATACACAGATATGTCATGCTGAGGAGCGAAGCGACGAAGCATCTCTGACACTGTCGTAGAGACCCTTCGCTGCCGCTCACATCGTCCCGATGTCCTTCGGGAGAGTGACATGCCAAACATGAATTACAATCCATCGCACGATGGATTCGCAAAACAAGATCGTCTCAGCATTCGACAAAACTCTCCTCGTCGGCTTGGGATGCGGCGTCCTCGTGCTATGCGGCATCATCGCATGGTTTGCTTACATCGTTCAAAACTTGCCCGTGCCATCTTCTGAATTCACACAAATTGCGGTCATTGACCCGTCAACTCAAATTTCCAATTCTCAAATTCTCCAATTCTCTACATCAACACCTCTTCCTCCAACCTCCATCCCAAACTTCAACGACTCCCCTCCGACGGGAAAAATCGTTTTCACTTGCTACGTCAAACAGATTGACCAGATCTGCCTGATGAACGCGGACGGTTCGGGGCGCGAACAACTCACCGACTTCGACGCGACCGCGTTCTACCCTTCCCTTTCACCCGATGGACAGACCATTTACTTTTCCTCCAAACGAAGCGGCGGATTTGAAATCTACTCCATCGGAATCAACGGAGACGGACTGCAACGCCTCACGCGCGACATCGGCAGTCTCTACGGCCCCGAGCTTTCCCCCAGCGGACAGTTGATCGTCTTTGCCAAATCTGGAGATGGGCTCTGGGTGATGAAGCCCGATGGCGATAACCCGCGTCCACTCACGAACCGCGACGATATTGACCCCACCTGGTCACCCGACGGTTCGATGATCGCGTTTGCCTCCTCGCGTAGCGGAGGACGTCAACTGTTCGTGATGAATGCCGATGGCTCGAACATTCAACAAGTGACAGACCTCAACAACATGGGCGGACGCAGTACCTGGTCACCCGATGGGACTCAACTCGCCTTCTATCGCGGACCCGCTGGAGATCACAATATCTACATCATCAACATGGACGGCACAGGCTTACTGCAACTCACAAACGGCGGCGACAATCTCGGTCCCTCGTGGTCGCCCGATGGCAATTGGATCGCCTTCACATCCTTCCGCGACGGCAACAACGAAATCTACATCATCCATCCCGATGGCACAGGGTTGACACGGCTAACGAATAACTCGATTTCAGATTGGCAACCGAGGTGGGGAAATTAAGTCGTTCATCCAGCAGTTTTACTGTGGGATTAAGTTGCATACAATGCGGCTATAGAAGATACGAAGTCTTATAAAGCATACTGATTGTAAGTTCAGTTTTGCCATCAGACGGGCAATCCGTTTGCGATTTACATGCCAGTTGCGTCTTTTGAGCTCGGCGGTCACACGGCGATAGCCATAGCATGGAAATTGGGCACAGACCTTGCGGATCTCTGCTTCCAGTTCACTTTCATCCACGACTTTGAACTCGTAGTATTGGCTACTGCGGGATGTACCCAACACCCGACTAACCACTGCTTTGGGTTATTCTTTTCCCATACTACGGCTCAACTCTCGCCCTTCTTTCTGGCTTGGGGCAAGAGCGTCAATGCTTTTTTTAGGATTTCCAGTTCCAGGCTTTGCTTGCCTGCCAGTCGTTCCAACTCGGCAATGCGGGCCTGTTGTGGATCCGCTTCGGATGCGTTTTCAAATACTTTGGAAGCGTTGCCCAAGAACTGAGACTTCCAGTGTGAAAGCAGGTCCGCCTTCAGACTGTATTCCCGACATGCCTCGGCCATGTTCTTGCTGCCACTGATGATTTCCAAGACGACTTTGCCTTGAACTCGGCGTTGAATGTCCTTCTGATCCTTGCCGTGTTGCACTCCTTTTTGCCTCGCACAGTAGTCTATCTTGTTTAGCGCTACTGTCCAAGTTTTGGGGTGCAGTACAATCCTGACTATTCATGTTTGGCGCTTGAGAATCTGTATTGCGATAAAGTTTGCGGTCCCCACAAGAAAATAACTACGATGGCGGCGATTACAACCAGTGAATAGCCAGCTGCGGCATTGCCTAACTCAAAGGCTGGACGCCCGCCTGGAAAAATACTTCTAGCGGTATTGCCAATCGCATGCAGGAGAATCGCCACAAAAACGCTTTTTCCAGCGTTGTTATAGAGCCAAACGATAAGGATTCGTATTCCAATTGTAAAAAGAGTGCCCCATACCATCAACGGTAGGGTTTGGCCGAGTTCAATCATTGATGGGTAATGCCAGATTGCATGGATCGCGCCCATAATCAAACCGGCTTTCAATGCTCCCCAGCGCTCTTGCATAGGGTCAATCGCGTACCCCATATACCCTAATTCTTCGCCCGCCGCGGCAAAAAAGAACGCAAGAAAGATGAGCGGCGCGGCAGAGGGAATATGCCATGTTGTTGGGACAGGCAGACCAATTGCGCGCATGACAAGATAAGTGATGGTATCTAGAAACGGCATTAGAAAAATAACAGGGAGGTACCATACCTTGCGCTTAATTCTCTTGTAATCGAAGGTCTTAGCCAGTAACCGTTTGATTCCGCCAAAATTCTCTTCTCTGTATATGAGGACGAAAGCGGCGATGAGAGGGACGAATGTTGCTCCAACATCGGTGATAGGCAGATTGTCGGGAAGTCCCTCGGCTTTAATCATCGTGCTAAGCGCCCAGAATGGAATCGTAAGGGCATAAACCAGGATAAAAAAAGCGGTTGGAGATTTTCTGGTTGATATACTTGTATTCACAACTTTGTGTTCTCGGTTAGGCGGCTAACGGCTCGCGCCAGCGGATTTTGGACGAGGTAGGAGGATTGAGAGCCGAAAATATTGAAGCCACGCTTCGCGAAATGCATTCTCAATGCCATAGACTCTCAAAAATCCCTGCGCGCTTCGGTGGGCAGCGTTTGCATGGAACACATTCGTGCATTTTGAGTTTTACTGGACTTGTCCCTTATGCGCTGAAAATTGTATTCAATATTCATTCCGATTATGGCACAGGAATCTCAACCGAGCACGCTCCACTGGTTAGCGACGTGACCATGGGCTGCCCTTCGACCAACATGCCCTGAGCGCACATTTGTCCTGTTGGGGAATAGACAGAGGCAGGGTTGATTCCCTCCTGAATGGGCGTTTGTGTTTCCAATATTCCCCAGTTATAGCCACTTTGCCCACCCATTGTTCCACCTAAAACTGGTCCTAACTGTTCGATGGTTACGGTAACTTGAAATAACCATTCGGTTTGGAGCGAAATTACAGTTGCTGTTGTTTGCGGTAATGCAGTTGGCGACAATGTCGCCGTTGATGTCAGAAGTGATGTCGTTGTTGGCGATGAGAGCGTATATGTTGAGAAGGTGCTACATCCACTCCCGCTAATTCGTGTGAATGTGCTGGTAAAGCCTTCTAAGGTGAAAACTGTATCAGTTGTGTACACAGTGCCTGTATCAGTTTCATAAGTTCCTGAATAATTATTGGGAGAAACTTTCAGGTCGGGGGTGGCGCTATTGTTTTCAGGCGAGTTGATAACAACTCCATTGCTTACAAATAATATGGTAAAGGTAGTTGCCCCTGTATCGGTTTGATCACAAGGCTCAAAAGCGGTTTCTACATATGAATATGCGTTTGAACCAAGATTTGCGCATTCTTCAGGCGTTAAATTGAATTCACTGCAACTTGATGGGAGCTCTGTCGCAGCTTTTGTTTCGGAAGTTGCAGTAATATTCATTGAAGCAGGGGATATGGTAGGGATCAAAACTGTGGAATCGCTACACCCTTGAATCGTAATGATAATAAAACTTAAGCATATATAAATCCGTTTCTTATCCATAGTAGTTCTCCAATTAATAATCTAGATTTGCGACTTTTGGACTTCCTTGCTAACTGCCTAACGTTTTGTTGCCCGCTTTATGGGCTAGGAGTGCTTATAGGAATTTGAGAACAATCTTGTTCAATGCTCGTTATTTCTGGTTCAAGAATGGCTCGAACTTTATATTTATATACCTGAATGGCGCCATCAGGACTTTTGATCGTGCCTTCACCTAAATACCAAGTATATTTCCAAGAGACTGTATGAGTAGCAAATTTATTGGCATTGGTCGAAAAGGTGATTGTATATGAGCGTTGTTCTGTTTGTTTGTCTTGCACGCCGTATTTGCCTTCTACGCTGACTTTTAGCAATTTGAGGAAAGGTATCTGTTGTATCTCAATATCGGCTATGGCGACTCCAGCCTGTCCCTCGATAACAACTAAATGCTCGATGCTTCTTGATCTTTGCGTTTGAATTTCTGTTGGGGTTGAACTAAAACAATTATTCGTTGTCGTGGTTTCAGTTTCAATTGATTCGACAGTTTTGCCTGTTTCTACAATTTGTTGTATTTCGGCATCGCTTGATATAACAGGCAATTGTGTTTGAGCAGATGCAGGAGCGGCTGGTTGACTATTTCGCCCTTGATACCATTTTATGGCTGCTTGCCCGCCATAGAAAAGTCCAATGCATGCAGCGATTATTAATACAAGGATGAGAGCATATTCAATTAACCCTTGACCATGTTCCTTGATAGCGTGGCGTTTAGAAAAATATTTATTAAATATCATTTGCGTCTCCCACGAAAGATTGATGTAGCGAGGCCACCCAACAACTCGCGCCAGCGGATTTTGGGCGGGCTGAAAACTGCTTCTCGAAGCGCGATCCCAATCTCTAGTCTCCAGTCTCCAACTCTCTGCCCCTACAAATAATACGTCATCCTCTGCAAATGCGTGACTGGGTCGACGTATTGCACCTTCACCTCCTCCGGCACGTTGATGCTGATGGGGGCATAGTTGAGGATGGCTTTGATCCCCGCCTTCACGAGCAGGTCCGCCGCTTCCTGCGCCGATGTGGCAGGCACGGTCAACACCGCCACCTTAATCTTGTGCTGTTTGATCTTTTCGATCATGCTGGCTGTGTCGAGAACGCGAAAATCTCCCACGGTTTGCCCCACTTTTTTCGGGTCGTTATCGAACACCATGCTCACGTGGAAGCCGCGATTGGCGAACCCGTTGTAATGGGCGAGCGCGTGACCGATATCGCCCATGCCGACGATGATCACCTCCCACACGCGATCCATTTTCAAGATGTCTTTTAATTTCTCGATCAAATACGCGATGGAATACCCCGTCCCTTGCTTGCCGAACTCGCCGAACTGTGAAATATCCTTGCGGATCTGCGCCGCCGAAATCCCCACCACCTCCCCTAAATCCTGCGACGAGGTGGTTTGAATCCCCTGGTCCGACAGGCGTTGCAAAGCCCTTAAATAGATGGGCAATCGTCCGATGATAATATCCGGTATCTTCTCAGTAGCCATGCGGGGCGTCCCTCGTTGTAGGTAAATTTATGTGAATCGAAAAAAATTGAACACTGACCCATGCAAAAAATGCGGATTTTCTCTATTTGAATCAGCATGATCAGCATCCAAAAAACGGCATTTGCTTCTCATGAATTAACTCTACCATAAAAGTTTTCTTAGTACAAATAGGCACAATCAAAATGCAATAAAACAAAAATGACTCTACCGTTATTAACGGGAAAGCCCAAAACATCAGCTTTTTGTTTCAGAATCCGCTACTCCACACGAATTCACGCTACTCTTCTAAAAAACTTGTACTGAGCCTGTCGAAGTATTAGCGTAGATTGGCGCAGATTAGCGGACAAAAATCCAAATGCGATAGCCCTACAAAAATTATGGTAATGCCTCCACCCTCAAGGTGTACTTCGTATACTCCAACCCCCCGGTGGGCGACGAGATAAAATGCACGGCATACACCCCATTCGGGTCGCTTAGGAACAAAATGATCTTCCCGCATACAAGCGTATCCACCACCGAATAATTCAGCAACAACTCCGCGATATACGAGTTGCTTCCCATGCATTCCAGTTCCAGTTTCGTGTTCACCGAAAACGTTTTGAACTGGATCCAATCCTCCGCGTCGCCGGTGGGGGAGGACACGTCGCTCGAATACTGGAACGAGCGCATCCCTCTGGCAGTCAACGTGATGTTCACCGCGGGCGCCACCGCCGAATCGTTATCCAACGCGGCAGGCGCAACAGTTGGCTCGGCAGGGGCGGCGGTATTCTCCGGTGTGCCGGTGCCGATAACCTGCCCTGCATCCGACACGATCGGGAGCGAACTCACGCCCGTCGCCTGCGCGAACGCCGCATTCACCCAACCCCTGCCATCTGGTCCAGCCGCAAAAGCGATCTGCAACCACACGCCGTCCGCATCCTTGCCCGTCAGCGTGACCACATCCTGCGCGTTCAACGTGCCGATGGAATTAAAACTTGTGCCCGGTCCACTGCGCACATTGAGTTGCTGTTGGATGATCGCCACATTGTCGCCATTCGGATTCACCCCCACGCCTCCCACCACAGGGACGGCTGGTTCGCCTGCGGTGACGATGAACTCCGCTGTCACCCAGCCTTCCCCCTCCGGCGCTTGCGGATAGATGATCAGCCACCAATTCCCGCCGGGACCTTTGCCGATGATCTCCACGCTTGCGTTCGCCGGGATGATGCCAACCACCTCGCCCGCCGTAGACGGTTCGACGCGCACATTCACCTGAGTGGACGTAGTCCCCGCCGCCGGAACAACTGTCCCTGTGGGAGGAGGCGGAAGCGGAGTCTCACTGGGTTCCAATGTCGGCGAGGGTGGCAAAGTCGAAGTGACGACCAGCACGGTTGGCGTATCCGCTTCGATCACATCCACAGAAAAACTGCACCCCGCGCAAAAGATCGCCAGCCAAACAATTGAAACAACCTTTTTCATCACGCGTAAATTGTAATGCAGAAAAATCTTTTACCGCGAAGCCCGCTAAGAACGCCAAGAAAAAATATTAACTTCGCGCGCTTCAGTTCAACTGCGGCGACAACATTCGTTCAGATGCTTCCGCAGTTGAACTGCGGAAGCATCGACGTTGTTACACCTTCGCCAACGGCGCGAGCCGCGCCAACTCGGCGCGATAGCCCTCGATGACCTTGGTATTGCCCGATTCTTCCCCAACCCTGGAGAGTTGTTCCTTTTTATGAGCCAATTCGCCGAGTACTTGATAGAAACGTTTGGTGGTGCCGAAACTCCCCGATGTGATCGCCGAAATATGCGCGTTGAACTGGAAGAACGAGATGGCGGTCTTGTATTGTTGTTGCGAGATCGCGCCGTTCTTCACTTCCTCCACCAACTGCCGCTTCAAAATGTTGCGCTCGTGAAGGATCATCCAGATAATGAAGGATGTCATCAGGAAATACCCGAAATAATCTGCGAGGATGCCGAGGAAGAATCCGCCATTGCCGCCGACCAGCGAACCGAACGTGTTATGGAACGAGTGCGTCAACACTGCCACCACGTAGCCGGCAGGGACTGCCAGTATCTTCACAAGCACGTTTTTATTCAGGCGCGCCACTGCAAAGCCGATGCCGGTGAACGCGGTGAAGAATGGATGCATCCAACCGACGAGAATCACGCGCACGACCACGAGGACCCAAAAGCCCTCCCAGCCGCCCTCTTGATACCCGTTGCGATAGATGTACAACACGTTCTCGATGGCGGCAAATCCCATCGCGGTGATCGCGCCGTAGACGATGCCGTCGAGAATGGAATCGAACTCCTTGCGGAACATCAAGAAGACTGCCCCAACGGCGAGTCCTTTCAACGCTTCCTCGATGATCGGCGCGACAATCGAAGTGGTGCCAAAATCCGCCGCGCTTTCCGAACCGGTCAGCACATAGATGCCGATGCCGAAGACCGTGTTCAAAATATACGCGCCGCCTCCCGCAATGACCACACCCCATACGAACGCCGCGCCGAGTAACACTTTCGGTTCTTTCTCGTAGCGGTCCAGCCAGTTCACGAAAGCCGCGAACAGGAACATGGGGACGAACCCAAAGAATATTGCCGCAAGTAATGCCATGGCTCCTCCAAGAAAATTAATTTGTAGTAACGACTTCAGTCGTTATTAATGGTTGGCGCAAATGACGACTGAAGTCGTCACTACGATTCCTGTGGGACTTTGAATATCAACCGCGTCCGCTCGATGCGTGTCTCCTCGAACGCGATGCTCAACACATCTAACACCTCTTCGGGTCGTCCCGTTGCGCCCTCGCGCGCCGCCAGCAACATCGCGATTGTATCATTCAAAACTTCGATAGACTTTATCAACGGACGCAGATCATACTTCTTCCCGCGACGTTCACGGAGGATGGATTCGGACCCCAAAGCGGACTCGATCCTCCGCTTCAACTCCGACGGGTCAACCTGCTCCCGCAACTCCACCTGATACTCCGCCTCAACGACTTGCGCCTGCAAGGCGGGCGCGCGCTCGTCCACTTGTTCGATGCTTGTTACCCGAATCCCCGGTGGGAGCGTCGCGTTCAATTTCGCGGGCAAGCCATCCAAGTCAATATCGCGTTCGAGCCGCATATCCAACACTTCGCACGTGGACGAGAAACCCAGCGGCAACGCCGCCGCGAGACTCATCTTCGGTTGCGGATGAAATCCCTGCGAATACGCCAGCGGAAGTTCGGCGCGGCGGGCGGCGCGTTCCCACAACTTGTGCAAGTCCAGATGCCCCGTGTAGCGTAGCGCTCCCTTTTTGGAAAATGTGATTCGAATTCGCATGATATTTGTACGGCAGGATTAATCTTGCCGTACCGCGTGCGTCTTTAGCCACTGACGAATATCCCTCAGATGCTCGCGGTAATGTTTGGAAGTGTTATTCGCAATGCGATCAAAGAGATTATGCTCATCGATCAATTTTTGCGGCATTGTTTCGAGCATCGTAACGATGGATGAAAACGCCTGAATTTCCTGCGCGACGACATCCTCCAGCGAGACGTTTTTGTATTTCTCGACCACCCACGCGTTCGGCGCGTCATCATCCAGCAGGGGAGAGCCGAAATCGGGATAGCCATGCTCGTTGAGGAAAGCATCCAGCGCGGATTGTGTTTTGCAAGGCGTGTACTCTTGCCCATGCAAAATTTCGTTCATGCGATCCGCGATGTAGAGTTCATACGCAAGGATGTGCGCGAGAATGTCTTTGATAGACCATTTCCCCGACACGCCCTTCAACGTCATGCGGCGCGAATAACCAACGCGGTTCAAGGTCAACTCGAATTTGTCGCGCTCGCGCATTAATTTGTCAATGAATTGTTTCTTCACAGTAGGCATGTAACCGTCAATCCCCAACCACTGTCAACTGATGACTGATCACTTCTTCACTGATCACTTTCCGCGCAGGCGATTTCACCTCCGGGCACATCCACACATTGCCCGGGTTTTCGCGGCGCATTTGCGCGAAGGTTGGAAGAATGCCGCAAGCGAAGCAATCGAAGCGGCAGTCCACACGGATTTGGCCTTCGAGCGATTGCCTGAAATCCTGGAATAAAAAGTTTTTGCGAACTGCGGCAGTGATGTGTTCCCACGGGAAGACTTCATCGGTGCGGCGCTGGCGGTGTGTGTAAAACAGCGGATCGAGTCCGTGTTGCTCGAACGCGGAAATCCATGCGTCATATTTTTTTCCCTCTTGCCATGCGTCGAACTTCGAGCCGTTCTTCCATGCGGAGTACACGACTTCCGCCATTTTTCTATCGCCACGCGAGAGCCATGCTTCCGAAAACGAATCTTCCGCCGTTGCGAAACTTAATTTGATGTTTCGGTCGCGCCCTAATTCGCGGCGAAGCAACGCCTGCTTGGCGCGGATCTGCTCCGGCGTGTCGCATGAAACCCATTGGAACGGCGTCTGTGATTTTGGAATGAACGTGTTCACGCCCGCGTTCAACTTGACGCGCATCCCCGCCACTTTGCGCCCCTCGGCGATGACGCGCTTGCACAAGTCCGCGATGGCTTGCACATCCTCCAGCGTTTCGCTCGGATGCCCGATCATGAAATACAACTTGATCGTCGTCCAACCGCGCGCGTAAATTTCGCGCGTGGTGTTGATGATATCTTCATCGGGAATAAATTTGTTGATGATGCGGCGCATCCGTTCGGTGGCGGCTTCGGGCGCGAGGGTGAATCCGCCTGAGCGGTTGTCTCTAAGTTTTTCCATTAGGTCAATCGAAACTGATTCGATTCGCAGGGACGGTAATGAAACTTTGAGATGCGTGCCGCCGAATTTTTCTCCGACCTTTGTGACCAACTCCAACACATTGGTGTAATCGGATGACGACAACGACAGTAGCGCGATCTCTTCAAAGCCGCTGGATTTGATCGCCGCGTCGAGCGCTTCCACCACTTCGTCTACGGGTCTTTCGCGGACGGGACGCGTGATCATCCCTGCGTGACAGAAGCGACATCCGCGCGTGCATCCACGCATGATCTCCACGGACACGCGGTTGTGGACAATGTCAATGTTTGGGACGATGAACTTCGTCGGCGGCGGAGGCAGTTTGGCGACAACGCGCTTGGTGATAATTTTTTGAATATCTGGAATTGTCGGTTCGATGTGCGAGACGGTGCCGTCTTCGAGATAGTTGGTTTCGTAGAATTGAGGGACGTAGACGCCGGGGATGTGCGCGAGTTCATTTAGCAACTCTTCGCGGTCAAAAGTCAAAGGTCGAAGGTCACCACTGACTTTTGACCTTTGACTTTTGACCTTTTGTATCACATTGATAATATCGTGAATGACTTCCTCCCCCTCGCCGATCACGAACGCATCTATGAATGCGTGCATGGGTTCGGGGTTCATGGTGGAATGTCCACCGGCGATGATGATGGGGTGAGTCTCGTCACGGTCTGCGGAACGGACGGGGATGCCAGCCAGGTCCAACACGTTGAGCGCGTTGGTGTAGAGAGTCTCGTAAGGGAGAGTAAAGCCGACGAGGTCGAAGCAGGCTAAAGGTCGTTTTGATTCGAGCGCGTACAGCGGAATCCCGTGCTCGCGCATGAGCGCTTCCATATCCAACCACGGGGCGTAGGCGCGTTCGGCGAGCGCGTCGTCACGTTGATTCACCTGGTCGTATAAAATCTTCAAGCCAACATTCGAAACGCCGATGTCGTAAATATCGGGAAAGACGAGCGCGACCTTGGTTTGGACCGAATCCCAATCTTTGAGCGTGCTGTTGAGTTCGCCGCCCACATAGCGACCGGGCTTTTGGACTTTCAACAAGATGCGATCGAGTTTGTTTTCGATCTGTTGCGGGGTTAGCATGGCGAAAATTATATCAGAGCCGCATGGGTAATTTGGGGGATGATATGACGCGGTCAATGAGGGACAAACTATCGAAACTGAAAAGTGAAAATCAAATTAAGCCGTGTACACATGCTTGACGCCGGGCTAAGATTGCTTAACAATTCAAAAAGGAGTGAAAGAAAATGAAGAGATTTTTATTGATCTTGTTGGTGGTCGCGCTGACGGCGTGTGCCGCGCCGGCGACACCCGCCGCCCAGCCCGTTGCGCCCGAACCCATCGTTGTAACCGTTGTCGTCGAGCCGACGCAGGCTCCGCAACAGCCACAGCCTGAACCGATCGTGGTCACCGTTGTGGTTGAGGCTTCGCCTGTGCCTGCGCAACCGACCGCCATCCCGCCGACACAAGCGCCTGTTGTTGCCGCGGCGACCACCGCGGTTACCGGTGGCGCCATCGTGTTGGATGATTTGCTGGGCAAGGGCGTGTTCAAAAATATTACGTTGTCGGGCAACGAGTTTTCCCTGCGCTGCGTCACGCGCGAGTTGACCATCACCGCCACCGCCGCGCTGATCGATATCACCGACGCCGAACTCTTTTATCGCACAAGAGATTATCCGCAAGCCCTCTATGATTCTCCATGGAGGAGCGCGGGTAAGATGGATAGATTGGGCAATGGGGTGTTCTCAATGAAACTCACCGGCGAATCGGTCAACCCGGACGCGCGGCTTGATCCAGGTTGGTTTGAGTTCCAGATCGTCGGCTTGAACAAAGGCGGCGGCAGGGTTGACGCAACCCAAAAGGTCGAGCAATTGGTGGTCTATCGAATTAACTGCCCATAATCAAACCCGAGCCACGAAGCACACTGATTTTCACAAAAAAAGCCAACCCAGATCAATACTGGGTTGGCTTTTCGTTTGGCGCATCTCAGGACAAGAAATTAAGAAATCCGTGACAATTCGTGAAATCGGTGGCTGACGTAATTATTCTCCAATTATCTTTACCAGCGCGCGCTTCCTTCGCCCCCCATCGAACTCGCCATAAAAAATCTGTTCCCACGGACCGAAGTCCAGTTTGCCGTTTGTGATGGCGATGACAACCTCGCGTCCCATCATCTGACGTTTGAGGTGCGCGTCGGCGTTGTCTTCGCCGGTGTCGTTGTGGCGGTATTGGCTGGTTGGTTCGTGCGGCGCAAGTTTTTCCAGCCACCTTTCATAATCTTGATGCAAACCTGTTTCGTCGTCGTTGATGAAGACGGATGCGGTTATATGCATGGCTGAAATCAAAACGAGGTTGAACCAGAGTTCTTTACGGTAGGATTTCATATACAGTTTCCCAAGAGCGATACTTTGCTATCGAAGAATCTTCTCTATTGCTTTTCCTTTTGCGAGCTCATCGATCAGTTTATCCAAATAGCGTATGTTTTGCATCAGCGGATCCGCGATATCTTCCACGCGGACTCCGCACACGGCGCCGTGGATCAGCGAACGATTCGGATTCATGACCGGCGCTTGCGCAAAAAAGGTTTCAAAATCGTTGCCTTGTTCGATCTGCCGGC
>JBGANO010000062.1:307-19747 GCA_044222305.1 Anaerolineales bacterium | reverse complement strand
GATCACAAGATTTTCTTTTTCATCGGGACTCCCGAAGATCTCGGCGATGTCGCCTGCGTTTGCCAAAAACACCTGCGCGTGATGCGGCGGCACATTCTTGACGGGCAGTATGCGCGGCTCATCTTTCAGCCCCGCGTCAATTCGACCGCGCCAATCTTTATATTCAGCCGTCCCCAACTGCGGACCGATCTCCAGCATCAGATTCGGCAACACTTCGAGGTTGGCATACAGCGTCTGTCCATGCAACGCCTTCGAAATATGCGACGGGAACCGCCCCTCCATCTGCTCATCCGCAAAGCGCGGGTCCGTGGCGCCGAGCACGATGTCCGTGACGATGCCATAATAATTCCACTCACCACTTTGAATCACCACAAACGCCCCCTCCTGTATTTCCTGAGGGGAAACAATGAGTCGCACTCGAAAATTTTCTTTCAACCCCCCGCCAACCAAATATCCGATCTTTGTTCGTTGTTCCATAAATACCTCTCATTCCATTCCAACTCGGTGGTCGAGTAGTCCTGAGCGAAGCGTAGCGGAGACGAAGGACGTATCGAGACCACCACGCCGTAAAGAAATTCTTGTTACAAGTCGTTTCTCGTTAACCTTTGGTCTCGATACGTCCCGCGACGAGCATTGCGGGACTACTCGACCAACGTATCAAATCGCCACTTTATAAACCCTCGATGTCAACACACCATCCTGCACACGCACAAACCGATAATGCGGAGCCGCTAGAATCACCAGCGGCTCATCCGTCTTCGCGAACGGATATGCCGTTGACCTCAGCCCAAGAATCGGAATCCCATTCTGCTCCTCTTCATACGTGATATGCACGTGACCGCATAAGATCGCCAACACTTTGTCTTTCACCTTCGTGTCAGCAACAACCTCCCAAAATTCATCGAGATTATCCGCCAGAAAAGCATCCAGCCACTTACTGCCGATTCTCTTTACATGCTGGTGACACACGATCACCGATGGAATGTCCGCTTGCAATGCCTTCTTTAGGAACTCTTTTGTTTCAGGAAATAAATGCGCCTTCGACTCTTGCCCCCAATCCATAAACACGAACTGCACGCCTTTATGCTCAAAGGTGAAATTGTATAAATTCACTGGTTTTGAATCGGGAAATAAATAACGCGTGAACATGTCGCGCTTGTCATGATTGCCCGGCAGGAAGTACATCGGGAAATCTTTTAACCCTTCGATGTTGATATGTTGCGGTCCCGGCAACGCGGCTGATGAATTAATGCCCAACAACTTCAACGCGCCTTGATACGTCGCATCCGAGTCTGGCTCGACCAGATCGCCCGTCGAAATGATGAAGTCCACTTTATCGGCGACATTTTGCGAGATATGCCGCATCACCATCCGCATGGCATGACCGGGGCAGAATCCCTCACGTAACGAGTCTTCAGATTCAAGTAAATGATGATCTGTGATTTGGACAAAAGAGAAATTTTGCATTGTTTATCTGCTCAGGGCCCGTATGGCGGACCATAAATTTGGATGCCATAGAAATCGGAATAGCATCGTGTTGCCCAAAATTTGGGGTTCTCGTTTGGGCGGTCAAGACCCGTCCAACTGCTCATGGCGGGAATCGTGATCGATTCCTCTCCGTTTGCCTTTGCCTGTCTAATTTGTAAATCAACATCGTCCCAAAATCGCGCAAATTCGATGAACGTATTTCTGGATTCATATAAACTGCGCGAGGTCGTCCACGAGGAAAAACCAAGAAGAAAGACAGCGGCAACCAACATCCCTGTTGCAAAGACGCGCTTGCGATTTTCAGCCACGCGAGCCGACATCCATTTCCCTGCGAGATAACCACTGCTTATCAACCCTGCGGTCAGAAAGAAAACGGAGACAATGAGAACGCGTCGCGGCGGAGCAATGGACATGCCATACGCCGTCGGCGGAAAACACATGTAAGCGAGGAACATACCGAAGAGGAGCGCGGCTGGGATAGTCCATGCGCGTGGCGGCTGGTTGTTTGACGCGCGGAAGCCGATTATCATGCTTGCGAACGCCGCGCCGAGAATCCCTGCTGAGATTGGAAATACAACGATCAATGATGTGACGAACTCAAAATATCCACGTGTGGCGATCTGGAAAATCTCCGCGATGCCGGGGCTGGGAGGATAGAATGTCTGCCGAATCGCGTTACCCGGCGCGCTGATCATGAACATCAAAGCCAATGTCGCGCCGATGAACGCCGAACCGAGGAACCAAAAACCGACTTGTCGCAGGCTGAATTGTTTGGTCAGCCATCCCCAGCCGATGGCGGTGGTGATGCAAACGATCAGGATTGGAGTGAACGATTCGCTGATTCCCCCAAGCCCGAACGCCAACAAGAAGGATAGGATACTCCACGCGATGATGCTTCTCTTGTCCCATGTTCGTTGTGTGAGCAGGAGTACGATGATCAAAAATACAGTCCCTAAGATTAGGGGAATCGCGTACGCGCTTAACCCGCCCCACCAATATAACGATTGGTTCGGACTGGGGCTGAGAAGCAGAACAATAAAGAGAAAGATCGTGCTGAGGGAAAGCGCGGTCCAGCCTCTTTCGTCGGGTTGGAATTCGTTTTTTAGCAACAGATAGATTGCCAATGTTGTTACTGCCAGCCAGATCAATAAAGCGCCCGGCACGATGATCCACATCTGATATGGACCGATCCATAACAATAACTGGTTGATAAGACTCCTTGCAAAGACACCAGCCCACGTCCGATACCAAAATAGGGCTGTGCCAAAGACTCCCAAAGTGCGCGCGTTGTATATGGAGCAGTAGTCATCGGCGATTAGGCGCGTGAACGAACCGAGGTAGGCGTGCATAAGGATCGGGATGACCGAGGGAATCGTCAGAGTAAAAAATAGCCAGAGTCTTTGAGATTTTGTCATGACGGGTTCAAGTATTAACGTCAAGCGGCTGACACATCGCTCAACGCGCCCAGCACAGACATGAGAGTCGGATAATCATCGCGTAGCAACGTGATGACCTCCTGCGTCGCGCGCTCCTGCCAACCTTTATCTTTATGCGCGGATTGCGCTTGCAAAATATGCGCGGCGACAACTTCACCGACAGGAATTTCCTGATTATTCAAGATGTGCCTGAAATATCCGAACCGTTCGGTAAAGCGCGCGATGTCATTCTCGTCGCACTTGTAGATTACGTCCAAACTCAACGGCGGACGCGGAGGCAGAAGGTGGTGAATCTTTCCACCCTGTTCATAGCCTACCGCCAACACGGACATTTCAACGGGGACGATTCTCCGCTCGCGGTTATCTTTCATCACCTCATCGCTGACATTATCTGCCGTGACGAGTTGACGCACCAGCCCGTCGTCGTCAATGTGGATGTCGTAGATCAGCCCGAAGATTTGATACGTGTCACTCAACGGTGCGCGGACTAATGCGCCAAACGACGGCGCATCCAGTTGATTCACTCGGCAACCGGCAACGAAGCCTGTCGTCCCCGCGCGAAGTAGTCGTCCGATTTCGATTTGGTTCATTTCCAACTCCTCATCTTGATGACTCAATTTCCCGTTTTGCGAAGGCGAGAATATGTCCATCCGGGTCTTCGCAATAAGCGACACGGTCTCCCCAGTTTCTTTCTTCCAATGGGCTTAATGCTCTCGCTCCGTTTGCCAGCGCGCGTTCGTAATAAGACTGCGGCTCGTCTACGAGCAAATACAACTCAGCGCGGGGAATGCCGCGCCCCTCTTTTGGATCCTTGATGGCTTCGCCAAGCAGGCGTTTGATTCCAGCCTCGGGCATTAATCCCAATACGGCGCCATCGTTGAAAGTAAATTCGGTCATGCCATTCACATCCAGCGTCGGCTCTTGGGCGAATACGCTTCGATAAAAAGCGGAACTCTTGCGCTGGTCGCTGACATATAAAACAAAATGAGTCTTCATCTATCTTCTTGTTCTCCCACCTAAATCCTTCGCGGATTGTTTGTGCGAACCGTCGTCAATCTCTTCGTTGTTCTTGCGCAACTCTATTGTCAGCAATTGCTCGATCTGTTGCTTCTCTTCGTGTTTTACCACCGCCGTCTCATGGGCGCGATGGAGCAGGTACGGATACGGTCGGCTTCCCATCATGCGGCATTGCTCGACGAGAACCGTGTGGAGCAGATTCAACTTCTCTTTGTCGTCCGCTACCCACTTGGGGATTTCGACGCGCACGGGCCAGGGATGTCCCTCTGTGCCGACGTTTAAGTAGAAGAAGCGCAATTCAAGCGCGCCTTTATACGTCTTCTCGGAATTGGATTGAATTTTGAACACTGCCGAACGGTGACCGGGCGGAAGCAACTGGAATAATTTATTATTGTAGCCAAACAGCCAGCGGTCCGTGACGTATTTCAGCGGCGGGGCATTGCGAAGTTTTTCCATCTCTTCGGGGATGGTGATCTGCGTCAGTTCGAGGAGTTTCACCACCAGGCTCGAGGAGGGCTTGTCTATGTATCCCGCTGAAATGATGCCGCGTTCCTGCAAACGAGAGAGGACGGAGACATACCTATCCAGTACGGAGCGGTACATGCTGGCATTATCAATATCTCTGGCGCGAAAGATCTCCAGCGTGCCGTCTGTAAATGAAACGACTGACTCGTTCAGTCCCTTGCTTAGTTTTTCGATGACACTGCGCTCCGCAAGGTCGCGCCGCAATGCCACGCCGCCGTCGGTGGTGAGACCGTTCTCTTCGATGGCATCACCGTAGAAGAGTTCGCTTTCCACTTCCACAGCGGGCGTCTCGCCGGAGTTGGGCTTCATGCAGATCGCCCCCACGTTGATGACACAAAACTGAACAGGGCTGTGCCGGTCGGCAATGGCTTGCGAACCGTCAGCGGCGATTAAGGTTGGGGTAACTGAAGCAGGCTTGCCCTGAGTTTGATCGAAGGGCTGAACGTCGAAGGAGGAGGCGAGGGCTTCATCCAATGGGTAGGCACAGCGGATGTTGGCATCCGCTTGTTTGGCGGAATCCACTTTCGAGCGGAGGAAATCCAGTTGACTGCCGAATTGCGTCAACAGGCGGCGCGCTTCGGCTTGGGCATCCTCTTTCTTCTTCCGTCTTTCTTTTGCGCCCGCGCCGATGGATTGGATCTGAGTGTAAACTTCCTGGTAGTTGATGGGCATAGAACAAATGTACAAGGATTGTACAGGCAAAGCGATTAAAATTCAAGTGAACGACGGGAACTTTCCCGCGCATTCAGCGTCTTCCTATTGGTAATCAATAACAAGGAGTATAAAAATGAAAACCAAAACCATGTTAGTTGCAACTCTTGCCTTGCTGGCTCTTGTTGTAAGCGCGTGCGGAGTTGCGCCCGCCGTCGGCGGCAACAGCGCGTCGAACCGCACGTTGAGCGTGGCTGGCTCTGGCACAGCCAATCTTGTGCCGGATATCGCCTACATCTATTTGGGCGTGCACACCGAACTGCCCTCCGCTTCTGAAGCGGTGCAGGCGAACAACGCCCAAACCCAACAGATGATCGAGGCGCTCACCAACTTCGGCATCGACGCCAAGGACATCCGCACGACCAATTTCAGCATCTACCCGTTCGATAAGTACGATCCGCTGACCGGCACCCCCACCGGCGAAAAGTATTACTCGGTGGATAACACCGTCTATGTGACGATCCGCGACCTGGGCAAACTCGGCGGGTTGCTGGATACCGTCGTAACCGCCGGCGCGAACACCGTCAACAGCATTCAGTTCGATGTGGCGGATAAAGACTCTGCCCTCAAGCAAGCCCGCGCCGACGCGCTCAACGATGCAAAGTTAAAGGCAGATGAACTTTCGGCAGTGGCTGGCGTTTCGCTCGGCGAAATTCAGACCATCACGTTCGTCGATAACCAGCCCTATCCTTTATTTGACGGACGCGGCGGTGGCGGCGGCGGCGGGGCAGAAGCGGCGGCAGTGCCGATCGCGCCCGGACAGTTGACCTTCGTTGTGACCGTCAACGTGACGTACGAAATTAAATAAAAGGATGACGCGCCCTCGCGTCTTTCCCAGCCTGAGCCTGCCTCTCCTCCTCAAGGGGCAGGCTCTTCGCTTTTACTTTTTCCACTACTCCTCACTAATCTCCACGAATCTTCAAAGGGTATAATTTCAAAACCTTCGAGGTGAAAGGAAATTAACCATGCTCAGAGTTGGATACATCGGTCTTGGGTTGATGGGCAAATCCATCGCCCGGAATATTTTGAAAGCGGGATTCCCCGTTGTGGTTCATAACCGTTCACGCGCCGCAGTGGATGAACTTGTAGCGGAAGGCGCCACCGCCGCCGCCTCCCCCAGTGAAGTTGCCTCCCAAGCGGACGCGATCTTCACCAACCTGCCTGATTCGCCCGACGTGGAAAAGGTCGTCCTCGGCGAAAACGGAATTATCGAGGGCGCGCGCGATGGATTGATTTATGTGGATAACTCCACGATCAAACCCGCCTCCGCGCGCATGATCGCGGGTAAACTCAAAGAGCAGAATGTGTTCGCGCTCGACGCGCCCGTCTCAGGCGGCGACATTGGCGCGCGCAACGGCACGCTCACCATCATGGTCGGCGGTGACGCGTCCGCGCTGGAACGCGTCATGCCGGTACTGCTCGCGATGGGCAAGACAGTCACACACGTCGGTGACGCGGGCGCCGGTCAAGTGGCAAAAGCCGCTAACCAGATCATGGTCGCCGCGCAGATGGTGGCGATGGGCGAACTGCTCGTCTTCGCAAAGAAGGCGGGAGTTGATCCAAAAAAAGTCGTGGATGCGATCAAAGGCGGCGCGGCGCAATGCTGGAGCCTGGACGTCAAACCGCCAAGATTATTTGACGGCAATCGCAACCCCGGCTTCAAGGCGCGCATGCAATTAAAGGATTTGAAGATCGTGCTCGATACTGCGAGGGAATACAATGTTCCTGTTTCGTCCACGATTGAAAACACAAAATTGTTTCAGCAGATGATCGACGCCGGTATGGGCGAACTCGATAACTCAGCAGTGGTCGGGGTGATCGAGAAGTTGGCGGGGGTGGAAATCGTTTAATTGTTATTTCGCTGGTTGAGTAGCCCGAGGCGATAGCCGAGGGTGTATCGAAACCAGCAGGCTACAAGAGGAAAGTTGTAACAAGAGATACTTTACGGCATGGTGGTCTCGATACGTCCCGCGGAAAGCATCGCGGGACTACTCGACCACCAAATATTTTTGAAACAAACGAAAGTTCAGGCGACAGTGCAACTGCGTCATGAACTTATTAGACTACTCGACCACCGAATATACATGAAATGAAAAAATACCTCCCCACCCTCCGCGATTATTTCCTCATCATCCTCTCCGCCTTGATTCAGGCGTTCTCGCTTCGCACATTCTTCATCCCCGCCAACCTCGCTTCGGGCGGCGTGAGCGGAATCGCGCAGTTGATCAATCACTTCACGGGCTGGCAGATCGGCTTGATGATCATGATCGGCAACGTTCCGCTGTTTATTTTGGGCTGGCGTTTCCTCGGCGGATATCGCTTCGCCCTGCGGACCGCCGTCGCCATCCTCACCTATTCCATATTTATTGATTTATTGCCAAACTCTCCGCTCTTTGCAGAGGGCGGCGCTGGCGCGGCATTGATCCGCGACCTGCAAGGCGATGTGTTCCTCAACACGCTCTACGGCGCCATCGTCAGCGGCATCGGCTATGGGCTGGTCTATCGCGCGCGCGGCACCAGCGGCGGATCGGATATTCTCGCGCGCATCCTCAACAACTGGCGCGGGATTCCCATCACCCAAAGTTATCTCTTCGTTGATTCGGCGGTCATCCTTGGCGCGGGATTTGTGTTCGGCTGGAAGCAAGCCCTCTATGCGATGATCGCGTTGTATGTGAGCGGACTCGTTGCCGAAACAACTTTGGAAGGCGGAACAACGGTCCGCACGGCGATGATCGTCACCTCAGAATCGGAAGCGATCTCACAGCGCGTGATCGAAGAACTTCAACGCGGCGTGACCGTCCTCGAAGGGTCAGGCGCGTACACGGGAGCGAATCGTCCCGTGTTGTATTGCGTCATCACCCGCGCCGAAGTGTCCACGCTCAAAGCGATTGTCAACGAAATTGACCCGCGCGCGTTTCTGGTCATCGGTGTGGCGCACGAGGTGTTGGGCGAGGGGTTCAAGCCATTGAAGGGGAAATGAGGAGAGGAAGACGAAAATGACTTATGTAATGGTTGATGTCGAGACCGATGGTCCAATCCCTGCCGATTATTCAATGATCTGTTTCGGGGCAGTCGTTGTTGACAGCGTATTGGATAAGAGATTTTATGGGCAGTTGCATCCCATTAGCGAGCAATGGATTCCCGAAAGTCTCGCAGTCAGCGGTTTTACAAGAGAACAAACATTGCGGTTTGATGCTCCTCAAAAGGTAATGCAAGAATTTGATAATTGGATCAAAACGGCTTCAAAGGGTAAGCCTTTGCTTATCTCCGATAACAACGGTTTCGATTGGCAATTCATCAACTATTATTTCCATCACTTTTTGGGGAGGAATCCCTTTGGGCACAGCTCGACGAATCTTGGATCGTTATACAAAGGTCTTATCAAAGACACATCGCTGAATTTCAAACATTTGCGGAAGACGACCCATACTCATCATCCGCTGGACGATGCTATCGGGAATGCAGAAGCTCTATTGCATATGATTCGTGAAATGGGATTGAAAACAAAATCATAATCTTCGCCTCTCTACCGTACATTTGCACCGCTAAGCCCGCAAAGAACGCAAAGAAAACCTGTTTAACTTGGCGACCTTAGCGTGCTTTGCGGTAAAAATCTTCTCATGTACGGTAGAGAAATCTTCGCAAATTATTTTCGTTTCTTCTTCCCCACCCGATAGCCCAGCCTCTGCAACGCGTTCTCATCGTTCCGCCAATCTTTCAACACCTTCGCGCGCAACTCGAGAAAAACTTTTCGCCCGCCCATCTCTTCGATCTCTTTACGCGCCGCGCTCCCGATGGCTTTCATCATGTTGCCGCCCTCGCCGATCAAGATTCCCTTTTGCGACTCGCGCTCCACAAAGATCGTCGCGCCGATGTACAACATCCCATTCTCGCGCTCTTTGAACTCGTCAATGCGCACGCCCACGCCATGCGGCACTTCCTCGCGCAGTTTGTGTAAACACGCCTCACGGATCAAGTCCGCGGCGATATCGCGCTCGTACGAATCGGTGACTTGATCCTCCTCGAACTCGGGCGCGCGAAATGGACTCAATGAAACGAGCAGTTCGATCAACTCATTCAGATTCTGATTCTGCGCGGCGGAGATGGAAATGACTTTCGCGTCTTTTCTCAGGGACGCCTGATACGCTTCGAGATTCCGACTCAACGCCTCAGCGGGGACCAAGTCCATTTTGTTCGCGGCAAGCACAAGCGACGTCCGACGCGGGAGTTTATTGAGCAGGAGCCCGATCTGCGCGTCCTCTTCCGTCGGTCTGGTAGACACATCCACCAGCCAGAGGATCACATCCATGCCTTCCAATGATTCTTCGGCTTCACGATTTAAAAACTCGCCGAGTTTGTGCCGCGCTTTGTGAATGCCGGGCGTATCCACGAACACGAGTTGATATTTCTCGCTGGTGAGAATCCCCAGTTGACGTTTGCGCGTGGTCTGCGGCTTTGGCGACACCGCCGCAACTTTTTGTCCCAACAACGCGTTGACTAATGTAGACTTGCCCACGTTCGGGCGACCGATGATCGCGATATGACCTGTTCTGAAATCGTTCATTTGACTCTTTCGTAAATGCGGATGGTGGGATTGGCTATCGCAACTTGCACTTGGGGCAGATACCACGGCAGGGAATAACTAAACTCTGCAATGAGATGATAATGCTCTGTTTTGCCTGTGGCAAGTTGTTTGAAAAATTCACATTCATTCGGAAGTTGGTCGCACACATATGGGTCACTGAAGCGGCTGGCGGTGAAACTATCCACGATCAGGTAATCCGTTTCGCGATCAAGCAATCCTTGTTCGGCTTTGTTGAACTCGTAAGGCTTGTTGGTGGGAGGCGTGTCCGTCGCGCCCATTTGAATGTGAAGCGGATAGTTGTGTTCGCGCTCGAAAAATCCATCCGCATAGTTGGGCGGATAATTTGTGTGTTCCAACGACGTGCCGGGGCGCAGGGTCTTCATAAATTCAGTCGCAGGGATGCGGGCATCGTGGATGAACAATAACGCAATGCTTGCCATCCGCGCAAAGGAATACAAAACAACCGCGCCAACGATGACAATCACCACTGTTGAATAAATCGGTTTTCCAATTTGCTTGACGCGCGCATACATTTCAAAAATAAAATACGCCGCGAGGATGGCAAGCATGGGCATGAACGTCAGCAGATAACGCGGCTGATAGTTGTACGAGATCATGATGGGCAGGTCGAGGAAGAAAATTCCAAGCAGGAGGACGCTGAAGAAGCCCGCTTGTGAGGTTCGAGTTAACTCTTTGCGCTTCCAGGTTTGTATTACACGATAACACGCCCAAACCACTGCGGCGATAAAGAGATAATACAACCCCGAACCAAGCGTGGATTGCGCCATCGGGAATTGACCGGTGAGTCCGCGCGCGCTTCCCTCGTGCTGACCCCAGGTTGCCTGCCATTCGAGCGCGATAAAGACTCGTTTGAAAAAGTACGCCATCCACGTCAATGCTTTGGGCGTGCCAAAAGCAAACCCCAAAAACGTTAAAGCGCCGCTGATGAAGAGCGTTTCGCCAATCGTGAACCAGTCTTTTTTCAAATTCTTGAATTGCAGGATGAGGTAAACCAGGATCAAAGCGGGGATGAACCCGATTCCCGTGTATTTGCTCGATGCCGCCATGCCGACAGCGACGAACGATGCGTACAACCAGCCGCGCTGGTCTTTCATAACATAGGTGACCATGCACAGCGTAGACAGGGTGATGAAGAAAACGGTGTAGGTGTCGTTATGCGCGAAACGCCCGTTGAATGAGAGTTCGCTAACGCAAAGCAGGAAGAGTCCGCTCAAACCGGCAAGGGAGAGGCTCCCTCCCGCGCGGCGAACCATGCTGTGCGTGAGAGGAATCGTCCCGCCTGCGAGAACAGCCGAAAGGACGCGCGAAGCGGTCAGTATTTCTCCATCTGAATATCCCAACGCGAGGATAATTTTCCCCAGGTAATACATCGCGTATTGCGGCAGGTCGGGATAGTTAAAGTTGATTTCGCTGAACTTCCACTCGCCGTACAATGCCTTGATCGAACGGACAACGATCTCGTCGGGGTGCCACGGTCCCCATGCAATGCCCGGCAGGGTGAAGGCTAGGAAGACCAAAAACAACGAAAGCGGAATGATGAATTCGTGTTTTTCAACAAACGTTTTTGCGGGTTTTAGAATCATTCTGCAGTTTGAACATGTTTTGCGGGCTGCCAATTAACCACTGCCAGGCTAAGAATGATCAACACAGTGCCAGCCAGCAATTGCCACGAAAGATGTTCGTTCAAGAATAACACACCAAGGATCACACCGCCAACCGGAAAAAGATACGTGACGAGCGTGGCGCGGGTGGGACCGACCTCGTGAATGAGATACCAAAGCATAAGGACTGCCAAGCCCGAACCAAGAATGCCCAGCCAAAGGATCGCGATCCAGGTCATGGGTAGCGACGGGATCTCAAAGGGCTTTTCCACAAGGGGACCCACCATCCACATGATAATCGCAGAGGTAATCAGGGGCATCGCGCCTCGCACGGTGCCTTGAATGTGTTGAGTGAGTTTGCGCGCGAAGACCGCGCTCCCCGCGTAAAAGATGGAGGCGACGATCACAGCGCCTTGCCCAAGAATCGAACTGTGCGCGCTGGCGAGCAAATCTTCACTGAGAAGCACAACGGTTCCCGCAAAACCGATCAACAAACCAAGCACTTTTTGAACCGTCATCTTATCGTCTTGCAATACGACATGGGCAATAAAGATGGTGAACAGCGGAGTAGTCGCGTTGAGAATCGAGGCAACAGCCGAGTCAATCGTTTGTTCGCCCCATGAGATGAAGAAGATGGGGACGGCAAGGCTGGCGGGTCCGAGAACGGCAAAGATGAGCCACGTTTTCAGGTCGCGGGGCCATTCCACTTTTTGATAGACGCCGATGGCAACTGCCGTGACCGCGCCGAACAACATGCGGAAGGCGGTCAACGACATCGGACCGATCTCCTGCACGCCGATCTTGATCCACAAAAAAGAGGAACTCCAGATCGCGCCGAGGGTGATGAATACGAGCCAGTGTTTTGGTTTCAAGGGTATTCCTTATGCTCCGATAACATGTCGCCTTGAGGGAGCGGTTTGCGCGACTGAGGGTCTCGTGTGTTTGTGTGGAGATTCTTCGCCGCAAAGAACAAGAACGCGGCTCAGAATGACCTGTCAGTGAACTTAAGATGGACTGGTTGGGGAAATTACTACGCGCGGCATATTCTACGAGACCCGCGTGGTTTTGCCAACCCGATTCTTGCTATTTTCCCAAACGTCTTCACCCACCGATCGACGCGGCGTCAAATCTCGCATGGCACTAGGAAAAAGGTGATGGTAAGATAGACTATCAAACCTACGGGAGCCTGAATGGAATCCATCGGCAAGAACGTCTCTATCGAAGACAAATACCTCGGCGTCACGCTGGGGGTCGTCAGTCAACCGCGCGGGCTCGTGTTGATCGATGCGCCGCCCTCGCCCGAAGACAGCCGCATGTGGCGCGCCTCGCTCATGGGCATGGGCAGCGGACCCGAACGCATGCTGGTCAACCTCGATTCGCACCCCGACCGCACCCTCGGCGCGCGCGCCATGGATTGCACGGTCATCGCCCACGAGCAAACCGCGTTCGCCTTCCGCAACCGCCCCAACACCTTCAAAGCCCAGGGCGAGGAAACCGGCGCAAACTGGGAGGCGATACCGGGTCTGGGCAGTGTGCGCTGGGCGCCGCCCGAGATTTCCTTTGTCGATCAACTCTCCCTGCATTGGGGCGAAACGCCAATCCGCTTGGAGAGTCACGCGGGTCCCACACGCGGGGCGATCTGGGCGATCCTACCCTCGGAGCGCATCGTCTTCGTCGGCGACTCAGTGTTAAAGGGTCAACCTCCCTTCCTCGCCCATGCCGACCTCCCCGCATGGATTCTATCCCTCGACCTTCTGCTCAGCCCGGCCTTCAAAGGCTACACCGTGGTGAGCGGGCGCGGCGGCGTGGTCACCTCTCAGAACATCAAAGCGCAGGCAGAAATGCTCAAACGCGCCTTCGACAAATTCGATAAGCTCGGCAAGAAACGCGCCCCCATCGCCTCTGCCGATAAACTCATCGAACAATTCATCAAGGATTTCAAACCACCCGTTGCGCGGAACAAACAATACGCCCAGCGCCTGCGCTACGGACTGCACCAGTACTACCTCCGCAACTACCATGCCTCCTCGCGGCACATGATGGATGAATGATGAACGAACCGCAACCTCTCCTCGAAGTCACTCGCGGCAGGGTTGCCGAAGCCATTCACTATGGCTCCATCGTGGTCGTGGATTCTCACGGCAAATTGATCGCATCGTACGGCGACCCTGACACGGTCGCTTTTTTGCGTTCCAGCGCCAAACCATTCCAGGCAATTCCCTTCGTGGAGCAGGGTGGCGTGGAGCATTACGGGTACACCGAGGCTGAACTTTCCATCTCGTGCGCGTCGCACATCGGAAGCGCCATGCACGCGCAAACTGTGGCGGCAATGCAACAGAAGATCGGCATCGAAGAATCCCAATTGCAATGCGGCGCGCATTTGCCCGACGACACGCCCATGTTCAAAGAGTTTATCACCAGCGGCCGCGCTCCCACAGCCAACTTCAACAACTGCTCGGGCAAACACACCACCATGCTGGCGTACGCGAAACTGCGGGGCTATTCGCTGGAGGACTACCTCGACATCGACCACCCGCTTCAGCAGGATATCCTCGACTCTTTCTCCGATTTATGCCTGATCCCCACCCCCAACATTTCCCTCGGCGTGGATGGATGCTCCGCGCCCAACTTTGCGATTCCCCTTTTCAATGCCGCGCTGGGCGTGGCGCGTTTATGCGACCCTCACGCGCTGACCGAACCGCGCGCCTCCGCGTGCAAAAAGATCACCGCCGCGATGATGGCTCACCCCGAAATGATCAGCGGCTACGGCGAATTTGACCAACAATTGATGAAGACCGGGGAGGGAAAGATCCTCTGCAAGCGCGGCGCCGAGGGATTTCAAATTGTCGGCTTGATGCCCGGCGCGTTGGGGCATGATTCACCGGGCATGGGCATCGCATTGAAAGTGACGGACGGCGATCCGTCGCGCATGAGAGGCGACCTCAATTGGGGCAGTCGCGCGCGCCCGGCGGTGATGCTTGAAGCCCTGCGTCAACTGGGCGCCCTCTCCACGAAGCAGGAGCAGGCACTGGCGGCGTTTGGACCCGCTCTCGAGGTCAAGAATCACCGGGGGATCGTCACGGGTCAATCTCAGCCCGTCTTTGAATTTTAGGCTTGTGCCGCAAAGTTCACTTTGCGGTTGGGTTTGCAAGAGTTGGAGTCAGATTCTTTTACGAAACACAAAACGGTCTCGCGCTATTGCGCCAAGACCGTTTTTATTTTCCCTTAGAGAGTGTTCCTTAAGTTCGTGAACGGTATGAAAAAAGAGCATCAGCCACAGAGAACACCGAGTTCATAGAGATTTAAAAAGGGTTTTCTCAAAGTTCTCTGCGCGCTCAGTGGCAAAGAAAGAGTTAAGAAACATTCTCTTACCCCTCCACCAACATCCACGCTGGATCCTCGATCAATTCCTTGACCTGAACCAAGAACTGAACGGCTTCGCGCCCATCTACAATGCGGTGATCGTAACTGAGCGCCACATACATCATGGGGCGAATCACAACCTGACCATTTTCGGCGATGGGGCGATCTTCGATCTTGTGCAAACCCAAGATGCCCACTTGCGGCAGGTTGAGGATCGGCGTGCTGAGCATCGAACCGAACACGCCGCCGTTTGTGATCGTGAACGTGCCGCCGCGCAGATCTTCGACCGATAGCGAGCCATCGTTCGCCTTTGTCGAAAAAGCTTTCACTTGTTTTTCGATCTCCGCAAACGACAGACGATCCGCATCGCGCAACACAGGCACGACCAAACCTTCTTCGGCTCCGACCGCGATGCCGATGTCGTAATAATTTTTCAACACGATGTCGTCGCCCTGAAGTTCCGCATTCAAACGCGGGAAAGCCTTCAACGCGCTGATGCTTGCCTTTGTAAAGAACGATGTGAACCCAAGTTTGATTCCATAGCGCGCCTGAAACGCCTCGTTGCGGCGTCGGCGCAAGTCTATCACCGCGCTCATGTTGATCTCGTTGAACGTCGTCAACATCGCGGTGGATTGACTGGCTTCAAGCAGACGCTGCGCGATCGTGCGCCGTCTGCGGGACATGCGCTCACGTTCTTCCCGCCGTGAAGTCGAGTCAACGCTTGCGACTAGACTCGGCTTGGATGGCTGTTTCGCCGCCTCGCTCCCCGTCGAAGATTGCTTCTGCACAAATTGCTGAACATCCGATTTTGTGACGCGCCCATCAGGTCCCGTCCCACGCACTTGCGACACATCCACGTTTTGTTCGCGCGCAACTCTTGATGCGACGGGAGTCACTTGCGGAGTTTGCGGCTGAACGGCTTGCGGTTTTTCTTGAGACGTGGGAGACGTCTCAGGTTTGGGCGGCGCAGGCGGAAGGTCGGGTTTTGACGCGGGTTGTTTTGCATCCGCATTGATCGAGCCAAGCACGTCGCCGACTTTCACATCCTGCCCTTCGCCAACTTGAATCTTTGCCAACACGCCCGAGGCTTTCGCGCCGACTTCGAGATTTACCTTGTCCGTTTCCAACTCCACGAGCGCTTCGCCCGCTTCGACAAAGTCTCCCTCTTTTTTCAGCCACGCGCGGACGGTTGCCTCGATGACCGATTCTCCCATTTCAGGAACAACAATTTCTATGGACATATCAACCTCTCTCGATGCTCACGCTTTGAACGCGCGCGTGTTCTTCAAATTTGAGCGCGCGTTGCACCAAAGCCTTTTGATTGATTCGATACAACGTGGATGAACCTTCGGCGGGGCTTGAACTCTCGGGTCGCCCGACATAATACAACGGAGTTTTGCCGAGCAGTTGCCGCAAACGCGGGCGGAGGAAATCCCACGCGCCCATGTTCATCGGCTCTTCCTGAACCCAGATCACTTTTTCAAGCGAGGAATATCCGTTCAACAATTCTTCGATGGCTTGCAGGGGAAGCGGATACAACTGTTCCATTTTTACGATGGCTGTATTTTTGCTGTTCTGCCGCTCTTCGTCACCGACGAGATCGAGATACACGCGACCACTGCATAGAATTAAATTCTTGATCGCTTTATCCTTTCGCTTTGTTGTTGGCTCTTCGAGCAATGCCTGCCAACTTCCATTTGCAAGTTGATTCGGCGTCGAAGCCGCGAGCGGATGCCGCAAGAATCCCTTCGGCGTGAAGATCGTCAACGGCAATGGGTCAGTCTTCAACAGTAAAGCCTGTCGGCGCAGTAAATGAAAATATTGCGCGGCAGTCGTCGGGATGGCGACGCGCATATTCCCCGCCGCCGCCAAATTCAAGAAACGTTCGATACGCGCGGATGAATGATCGGGTCCCATGCCTTCATTGCCGTGCGGCAACAACAACACCAGCGAAGGAGTCCAGCCCCACTTCGCGCGACCTGAAAATAAAAGTTCATCCAACACGGTTTGAATGTTGTTTGCGAAATCTCCGTATTGCGCTTCCCACAAAACAAATCGCTCGGGAGCCTGAATGTTATAGCCGATCTCAAAACCAACGGGTCCCGCCTCGCTGACGGGCGTGTTGTAAATTTCAAACGCGGCGTTCGCCTGCGACATGGATTGCAACGGCGTGTAACTTTGGTTCGTTTCCGCATCGTAAAAAACGGCATGACGCTGGCTGAACGTGCCACGCGCCGAATCCTGCCCCGTCATGCGGATGGCGATGCCGTCCTCCAAAATGGATGCGAGGGCTAATTCTTCGGCGCTCGCCCAATCCACGCTGGAGGCGTCGGCGTCGTCTAACACATGACGGCGTTTTTCTGTGGCGCGAAGCAATTTTGAATTCGGATGAAAGTCTGTTGGAAATTGCAACAGCGACTCGTTCAGGCTTCGCAGACGCTCGAGCGGAACGGACGTGTGCGCCTTTTGCGCCGCTTTCGGCGGAGGCATCGTCGGGACGGGTTCTTGCAGGGCGCGTTCCGCGTCCAGTTTTTGGTTGACCTCTTGCAGTTCGTTCAAATACTTTTGCAAGAGATGTTCGGCGTCGGCAGGTTGGATGCTCCCCTCGCTTTCCAATTTCGCCGCCCACAATTTTCTGACGGGAGGATGCGCGTCCACTTTGCGATACATCGTCGGCTGGGTGAAGCGCGGCTCGTCGCCTTCGTTGTGTCCGTGGCGGCGATAGCCGATCAGATCAATGACAAAATCCTTGTTGAATTTCTGGCGATAGGCGATGGCTGTGTAAACCGCTTCGAAACAAGCCTCGGGTTCGTCGGCGTTGACGTGGATGACGGGAATCTCGAATCCTTTTGCGAGGTCGCTGGCGTGCAGACTGCCGCGTGATTCTTTTTCCGTGGCGGTGAATCCAATTTGATTGTTGGCGATGATGTGCAGGCTTCCCCCCGTCGAATAGCCCGACAGTTGCGAGAGGTTGAGCGATTCGGCGACAATGCCCTGCCCGACGAATGACGCGTCGCCGTGAATCAGGATCGGCAGTGAGGCGTTCATCGAAATTTTCGGCGTTCCAGCATGATCCACTTTACTGTTCGCCGCGCGGGACATGCCCTGGATCACGGGGTCGATCAATTCGAGATGACTCGGGTTCGCCGCCATGCGCACATCCAACTCGGCATGATGCGCTCCCTCTTGCAACGCTTTGAATCCACCCGCGTGATATTTCACGTCGCCCGTCCAACCCAGCTCGTCCCATGTGCGCGAGCGGTCTTTCGGGTCTTTGAACTCTGCCAGAATTTGCTCGTACGGTTTTTGGAGGATGTGCGCCAGCACGTTCAACCGTCCGCGATGCGCCATGCCGATCAGAACTGTGCCGACATTCTCGCGCGCCGCCTCGCTGATAAGTTCATCCAGCATCGGGACGAGCAGGTCGAGTCCCTCGATGGAGAAACGAGTCTTTGCGGGGTAGATACGGTTGAGGAACACTTCGAAGGCTTCGACCTGGCTGAGGCGGTCGAGGAGGCGCGTCGAATCCATTCTTTGGTTCGGCGAACGGAAGAACCCCGTCTCGGCAACCTCTTGTAACCAGTTGCGTTCGTCGGGATTGCGCACATGTCCATAGTCATAGCCAATTGCGCCGCAGTAGATCGAACGCAAGCGCTCGATTGCCTGCGAGGCATTTTCTGCACGGTGATCGTCGCGCAGTTTCACCAAGTCCGCTGGGAGTTGGGATAGATCGCCCTGATTCAAATCGTGGAAATCCAATGTCAGAATCGGATACGTCGTGGAATGCGCGTCGAGCGGGTCAAGTTTGGCGACCAGATATCCCTGCGAGCGAATCGCTTGCGCCAACGTCACCGCGCCGATCAGCTTGCGCAGGTCAATCCCCGAATCAACCTTGGGTTGTTGGGCGACAGGCGGCGTCCACTGACTGAATAAGCGGCGGGTGGATTCGTCTACCGCGTTGGGATTCTTTTGATAGCGGTCGTACAGTTCAAGGAGATACCCGTAATTGGGACCGGGGAATTCGTGTTCAAAATTCATGCGCAATGTGCCTGTGAAATATTTGCCTCAGAGAGTGTTTCTTAAATTCGTGATTGGCATGAAAAAAGCCTCAGCCACAGAGAACACAGAGTTCACAGAGATTTTAAAAGGGTTTTCTCAGAGTTCTCTGCGCGCTCTGTGGCAAAGAAAGAGTTAAGAAACAGCCTCTCAGCAATGAAATGGAAAATTCGATTATTTTTGAGCAAGCGGCGAACCGTGCAGGATGCCGAGAAAGATCAGTTCGTCAATCGCGCGGATGGAATGGTTTTCGCCCGCATCGAATACGAGGAGCGTGTTGGGTCCGCAAGTATGCTCCACGGCGTCGCCGCCCGTGAAGACCCCTTGTCCTTTTAGTATCACCGCAAAGAACGGCGAACTAGGCGCGTTGTGTTCGCGGATGGATTGATTCGGCTTGAGGGTAAAAAGTATCGCGCGTCCCTCCCGATCAACGTGAAGCGGTTCGGCGCGAGGGTCTGTATCTCCAAATTGCAGGTTGTCTAATAAGTTTATGGTTTTCATTTTTTACTCCTTTCAAAGTAACTGTTCACTTCGGTATAGGTCAGGATGCCTTGCGCGAAACTATACGTTCCATGCTGTTTGAGTTCTTCGGCGATCCGCGCCACCAGCGACATGGTCGCCCGCATCGGAATGGACC
>JBGANO010000062.1:0-297 GCA_044222305.1 Anaerolineales bacterium | reverse complement strand
GCGAGGGTCGGGCTTCCGTGCCTGGCGAGAACGTTGATCGGCGCGTTAATTTCGCGGACGAGAGCGGCAATGGTTTCCTTATTATCCACGCTAATGGCAAAAATGCAATCCGCTCCCGCCTCGCGGTAGGCGTTCCCGCGTTGGATGGCTTGAGCCAAAAGCGTTTTGTCCTTCGCGTCGAATATTTCATAAACATCTGTGCGCGCGTTGATGACCAGCGGAACGCCGAATTCGTCTGCCGCCTGCCGAACGGCTTTGATTCTTTCCACTTGCAGGGAAATGTCTGCCAATGGATGC
>JBGANO010000061.1:20151-20427 GCA_044222305.1 Anaerolineales bacterium | reverse complement strand
GCTGGTTTATGGCGCGACGAGGAGAATAGGAAGTAGACAGAAAAAAAGAGACGAGCTGTTCGCCCGTCTCTTTTCAACTTCGCAATCGAACTATTGTGTAAGCGACATCCACACCACAATTCCATCGTCCACACTGGAAACAGTAACAGTTAGGAATTTATCCTCTTTCGAGTAGACAAGCAAAGCGCCTTCTCCCTCCGAAGTTGTCACCATCGAAGACCAGCCAGCCGTCGTCAGACTGCTGTCATAAAAATCCGCCGCTTCTTTGACGGTACC
>JBGANO010000061.1:0-20141 GCA_044222305.1 Anaerolineales bacterium | reverse complement strand
GATCAAAATAATTTCCGATCTGCGCAATTTCGCTCGGCAGGGCTTCCAACGTTCCAAGCGGCAAATTGGTCGCCAACGCCTCCAGCGTTTCCATTGGCATGGCGCTCGCAAAAGAACTTACGTCGGTTGCCATGGCTTGCGCGGTATTCGCCGCATTTTTCACGTCGTTGACCGGGTTGGAGATCAACGAACAGGCGAGCAGAAAAACGACAACCATCGTAATCATTGAAACCTTAAATAGTCGGGACATTTGAACTCCTTTTGAGACAATCATAAGCCTTAATGCTTTTCTATGAAGAGGGATGAATGTACTAAACGCAAGGGCAGACGCGTCGGTCCGCGCCTAGCCCTATTTCAATTTCTCTTCGACAACTTTCGCAACCTTGCTCAACGCCTCTTTGACATCGCCAGCGAGACTCCCCTGCGCCAAGTTGGGACGCCCCCCGCCCTTGCCGCCGATGCCGATGATGAGATCGCCCGCTTTGAGTCCGCGCTTGACGAGATCCTCGGTCACCACCGCGATTACGGCTGATCCAGTTATCAGTACAGCGACTCCACCCTGCGGATATTTCTCGCGGAACTTGTCGGCAAGCATACGGAGGGTATCCGCGTTGGAATCGGGAATCTCTGCGGCGAGGATGTTCGCATCATTCACAACTTGGAGATTGGAGACTAGAGACTGGAAACTGGACAACGCCGCTTGCGCGCGAAGACTCGCAAGTTCCTTTTTCAACTCGGCAATCTCTACTTGTCCACTTTCCACTTTCTGAGGCACTTCATCCACAGAAGATTTCAACAACGCGGCTGATTGTTTCAACGTCTTGAATCTCTTGGCGATCAATTCATACGCGCCGCGGCCTGTCACCGCCTCGATCCGCCGCACATTCGCCGCCACAGAACCTTCGCTCACAATGAGAAACGCGCCAATGTCGGATGTCCGTTCAAGGTGCGTGCCGCCGCAGAGTTCGTAGGAGTACTTTTCACCACCATGTTCCGTCGGGGTCTCAGACCCCGACGAGCGAAGGATGGAAATCGTCCGCACGGTCTCGCCATATTTCTCACCGAACAGCGCCATCGCGCCTTCTTTTTTGGCTTCATCGAGCGATTTGGTTTGTTTTTGCACAGACATATCTGCCGCGACGGCATCATTGACCATGCGCTCGATTCGTTCGAGCTGTTCGGAGGTCAATGCTTCGGGGTGGTTGAAGTCAAAGCGCAGACGGTCAGGCGCGACCAACGAACCTGCTTGTGTGGCTTGGTCGCTCAAAACGGTGTGCAAGGCTTTGTGCAGTAAATGAGTCGCGGTGTGATTCCGCATGATGTCGTGACGGCGGGTCATGTCCACTTCGGCAACGGCTTTGTCGCCTACTTTGGGCTGACCGGAGATCACCGTGCCAACATGAACGATCACACCTGCCGAGGCGCGGCGCATGGCGGTGACTTCGATCTCCCATGATCCTTCGGCAGTTGAACTGCTGGAATAACGGATATATCCCGTATCATCCACCTGCCCACCCGACTCAATATAGAAACCAGTCTTCGGCAAAATCACTTGAACCTGATCATCAAGCGACGCCGACTCAACGGACGCGCCATTCACAATCAACGCCAGCACTTCAAGACCTGTATACGTGTCCGCTTGCGCGTGTTTACCTGTATACCTGTCTACCTGTCTACTTGTATACGGATCATACTCAACACCATTCGCGCCAAGTTTGCCTTTGGCTTGCAAGTCTTTCAAAATCTCTGCAAAGAATTCCGCATCTTCGCCGCCGAGTTTGCCCATGGCTTTTCCGCCGCCGGAGGCAAGCGCGTGTTTTTCCTTCGCTTCGTTGAATCCGATTTCGTCCACGTCGAGTCCCTGCTCGCGGGCGATGTCGCGGGAAATTTCGAAAGGGAGTCCGAAAGTGGCGTACAAATCAAAAGCCTTGCCACCATCGAGAATTGGAGAATTGGAGGATTTCAGGTCGGCGAGCAGATTCTCCAGATGAGCCGTGCCAGCCTCCACCGTCCGCGCGAAGCGGATCTCTTCACGAGTCAGATTATCCAGAATGGCAGGCTGAGCCTTTTTGAGTTCGGGATAAAAATCTCCGTAGTAATTGATCACCGCTTGGGCAACTTTGGCGAGGAAGGGATCATGTAACCCGATCTTCGAGCCGAAGCGCGCGGCGCGGCGGATGATCATGCGCGCCACATAATTGCGACCCGCGTTGCCGGGCACGACTCCATCGGCGATGAGGAACGCGGCTGAGCGAACGTGATCGCAGACGACGCGATACGGCGTGAAGTTATCGAGCATTTCTTTTTCACTGTGACCGGTGAGACTTCGCAACACTTCGAGCGAATCGGCGAAGAGGTCGGTCTTGTAATTCGAGTCAACGCCTTGCAACACAGAGACGATGCGCTCGAAGCCCATGCCGGTATCCACGTGCTTTTGCGGGAGCGGTTCGAGGCGACCGTCGTCGAAGAGGTTGTATTGGATGAAAACGTTGTTCCAGAGTTCAAGGTAGCGCGTGCATTCGCCGTTCACGCCACAGCGATGAGGCTTGCCGCGCAGGTTGTCGAACTCCTCGCCGCGATCCAAATGAATCTCGGAGCATGGACCGCACGGACCGGTCTCTGCCATCTGCCAGAAATTATCTTTGCGCCCAAAATACAAAACATGAGTAGGGTCGAAGCCGGGTTGCGCTTTCCATGCATCAGCCGCTTCGTCGTCGCGCGGAACGTTCCCTTGGTCGTCTTCGAAACATGTGGCGTAAATTTTGTCTTTGGGCAAACCCCACACTTCGGTGAGCAATTGCCACGACCAGGTGATGGCTTCCTTTTTGTAGTAATCGCCAAACGACCAGTTGCCGAGCATTTCAAAGAAGGTGTGATGCGTATCGTCGCGACCAACATCTTCAAGGTCGTTGTGCTTGCCTGCCACGCGCATACACTTCTGCGAATCGACGGCACGGGTATAAGGTTTTTTATCGGTGCCGATAAAGACGTCCTTAAACTGAACCATGCCCGAATTGGTGAAGAGAAGCGTGCTGTCGCCGCCCGGGACAAGCGACATCGAAGGCACGGCGGTGTGTCCATGCTCGACGAAAAAGTCTATGAAGGTCTGGCGGATTTCGTTACCGGTACGTTTTTTGCTCATGAGAACTCCAAAATTTTGAAAATGACGGGCGAATTATACCAAGCGGGTGAAACAAAAAGTCCCGAACCTGTGAGGTTCGGGACTGGGAATTCAATTCAGCCTCAAGCCGTGACAGGTTCACGAGACGCGCAACATAGCGGCGGCTTGGGCGGCGGCAAACACAATGGTAAATTTCTGTTGCATGGTTCGCATTATACCGTAGAAAAATCTCGAGAGATAAGAATCAAAACATCAGGAGTGGCAACTACAGCGCGTGAAGCCACAGAGCGCGCAGAGATTTTGAGATTTTCTCTCTATGGTCTCAGTGGTCTCTGTGGCGAAGAGAACTTCCACACACAGGTTTCGCCACTCCCAAACATCCCCTTCGCCGTATCGGTAAAAGCCACTCACGCCGGCGCGTGCTCGGTCACATCTTCAAAGATGCGGTAGACCTTGTCGTGCTCGTGGACGCGTTCAAGCACTTTGATCGCCACGTTGTCGCCGGGTTTCACCCACACCACCGAGTGATGATCCACTTCCATGGATGCGACGCGCTCAGTCAGGTTCGTGTGATGTCCGACGATGTGGATTTTGTCCCCCAGTTTCAGGTTGTCAGTGATGGAAACCACAGCGACGTTGAGGTGATTAAAGTAGTGCGAAACTCTTCCAATCTCAATTTCCATGGTTTTGCTCCTCATCCGACCCTGCCAAAGGATCGAACACTGGTTACGCTTCAAATGTAGTCCAAACCGACCTAACCCGCCAGTGACATTACTCCGCGATTACACGCCTAAATTTCGGGAACCCCCGGTTGTAAAATCCCGTCAAAATGACTATACTAAACCAACGATTAAGGTAGTTCCCGTCTTACTGGCAGAAAGGGAAAGGGTACTGAGGATGACCACATTCAAGAGACTTATCACATTGGGGGTCGCTACTTCATTAATTCTTTATGGTTGTATCGCGCGTCCAACGGCAACACCAGAGGACATTACAGAGCCTGCAAATTTTTCAGGCGATATTCCGTCGGTCAGCCTGGCAGTTGTGGCGGTGAATGGCACGACCGTGTTCAACACAGTCGGGCAAACGATCAACTACTCGTATTCGGTGAAAAACACAGGCAACCCAACGCTTACCGGTCCCGTCACGGTTGCGGACAACAGGACGACTCCGCCTGTTTGCGCGGCAGTCACCACTGTGGGAAACCTCGACAACAACCTCGATAAAGACGAGACCGTCACCTGCGCATCGGCTTACACAATCACACAGAACGATCTCAATGCCGGTTCGGTGGCGAGCACTGCCACGGCGCAAGTCGGCGGAATCAACTCGAACACAGCCACTACCACCGTGCCGATGGCGGCGGTGAACAAAACGCTTACTGTGACGGTTACGCCGAGCACGACCACGTATAATGCGGCGGGGCAGATCATCACCTACGCCTATCTCGTGAAAAATACCGGCGCGGCTCCGATCGGTCCCGACCAATTCAAGGTGACTGATAGCAAGCAAACCGCGGTGATCAATTGCGACGTCGCCAACCGCACGCTGGGTCCCGGCGAATCGGTCTCATGCTCGGCGCAATACACCGTCACACAAGCAGACCTGGGCGCGGCAGACATCACCAACACCGTCACTGCTTCGGGCGGAGGCGTTACCTCCCCGGCGGTGAACGGCGTGATCACAAAAGGCGTCATCACCGGCGGCAATTACACCAAAGGCTCGAACATTTCACACACGGCGGTCAGCGGCGAATGGCTGTATCAGATCGCCCGGTGCTATGGCGCGGATATCAATGCGACGCTTGCCGCCAACCCGCAGATTCCAAACCTGCACTACATCCTGCCCGCAATGACCGTGAACGTCCCCAACATCGGCTCAAAAGGAACCATCTTCGGACCTCCCTGCGCGGGCTCCTATGTGGCGCAAATTGGCGACACGTGGGAAAACATCGCCACGAGATTCAACGCGGATGTGATCGTCCTTAAAGCCGCAAATCGAACCATCCTTTCTCCCTCCCTGGGGAACTGCCTCAAGATCCCGCTGAATTCCGCCGGGGGAGCCACGCCGGCTCAAACCGCATTGACAGCCTGCCCCTCCACTTCACCGGTCACACCCCAGCCCGGAACAAGTGATATTCGAATCACATTCCCCAGTGGAAGCACCGGCACAAACGTCGTTGGTTCAGTCACCGGCACGGCGACTATCCGCTATTTGGTGGCGGTCTCACAAGGGCAGACCCTCACCGTAAAACTGACGGGCCCTGCCAACACACTCACCCTTGGAATCACCGCCGCCGGCGGAAGCGCGCTCAAGGCGCAGGATACCAACCTAACCTTCACAGGAACCGTTCCCACTTCAGGCGATGTCGTCATCACAGTGATCGGCACAGAAGCCTCCACTAAACAGTTCTCGCTCGAAGTATCGGCAGTGACCCAGTCAACAACCACCTTCGAACGCGTGGCAGATATCAACCCCGGACCCCCAAATTCCGACCCAGCGTACTTCGCCAATTTCAATGGGCAGTTATTCTTCCGCGCCACCGGGAACAACAACGCCGGCGCAGAATTGTGGAGATACGACCCCACCACAAAACTTCCCGGCATTGCAGACGATATCAACCCGGGCCCCACCGGCTCCGACCCTGCCTTCCTCGCCTCGTATAACGGCGCGTTGTATTTCAGGGCGAACGGCGGAGACGGCAACGGCGCGGAACTCTGGCGTTGGAACGGCTCCGACTCCGGCAGGGTGGCAGAGATCAACGCCGGCGCGGCGGATGCAAACCCAGCCTACCTGACCGTGTTCAACAACTTCCTATATTTCAGCGCGACGGGTTCCGACGGCAAGGGCAATGAACTCTGGCGAACGGATGGCACCTCCACCCAGTTGATCGCAGACATCAACGGGTCAGGCGATTCGAATCCCTCGCATCTGGCGGTATTCAACAACGCGTTGTACTTCAGCGCCGTCAGCACAGATGGCAAGGGCGTGGAATTGTATAAGTTCGACGGCACAACCGCCCCCGTCCGCGTGAGCGATATCAATCCCGAAGCTGGCAATGCCAACCCCGCCTACCTCGCCGTCTTCAACAACGCGCTGTATTTCAGCGCCATCAGCAACGACGCCAAAGGCATCGAGTTATGGAAATACGATGGGACAAACGCTCCCGTCCGCGTGACCGATATCAACCCTGAAGCCGGCGACGCCGCCCCAACCTTCCTCACCGTGTTTAATGGCTCGCTGTATTTCAGCGCCATCAGCAACGACGGGAAAGGCGTTCAATTATGGAAATTCGACGGCGCTTCCCCGAAACTCGTCGGTGATGTGAACCCGGCAGGCAACGACGGACCCGCGTATTTGATCGTGTTCAACAACGAACTGCTCTTCCAAGCGAACGGCAACGACAACGCCGGCGTGGAACTCTGGAAGCTCAAAGGACAATAATCACGCGCGAACTACACAAAAAGCCCTCGCATCGTCGAGGGCTTTTTGATTCAACCAAACCATCAAGGAGTAATAACCCACCGAAAAACAGCGTCGTAACTCCATGAAAAAATTACGCGCCGCCAATTTCGCCCTCCTGGCAGGCATCCTATTATTGAACTCCTGCAGGATGACAAGCAACGCCTCCTCTCCGACGAGTGAGGCTGTTTCGGCTACCCCAACCACTCCGCCGCCCACACAGACAACCGCGCCGACCTCCACATTCACCGCCTCCCCAACCGCCACGCCCCTTCCGCATCCGCTTTCGATCAATGCCATGCGCGCGCGCGACTACCCCGGCAGTGATGTGGTCATCGAAACCACGCTAGACCCCGGCGTGAACTACAACCGCTACATCGTCTCGTATCTCTCCGAGGGACTCAAAATCTACGCGCTGATGACCGTGCCCAACGGAGCAAAACCCGCCAGCGGCTGGCCCGTCGTCATCTTCAATCACGGATACATCCCACCCGATGTGTATGTGACCACCGAGCGGTACATCGCCTATGTCGATCTCATCGCCCGAAACGGATACATCGTCTTCCGCTCCGACTATCGCGGGCATGGCAACTCCGAAGGCGAAGCGCAAGGCGGATACAGCCGACCCGATTACACCATAGACATCTTAAACGCGGTCGCTTCGATGAAACGTCATGCCGACGCCGACCCAAACCGCATCGGCATGTGGGGGCATTCCATGGGCGGATACATCACCCTGCGCTCAATGGTCATCACGGAGGATGTAAAAGTTGGCGTGATCTGGGCGGGCGTGGTCGCTTCCTACCCGGATCTTTTATACAACTGGCGGCGTGGCACAGGCGCGTCTCCCGACTCGTCCCCCCGCCCCGGTTCGTGGCGTTCCACATTTGTGGATCAGTTCGGTTCACCGGAGGAAAACCCCGAGTTCTGGAACTCAATCTCGTCAAATTCATACCTCGCGGATATCTCCGGACCGATCCAATTGCATCACGGCACGAACGACACCGATGTGCCTCTGCTATTTTCGGAAAACCTTTTCTTTCAACTGCTGGACGCCGGTCAGTTCGTGGAGCTCTACAAATACGATGGCGACAACCACAACATCTCGAACTACTTCAGCACAGCGATGCAGAGGACGATCGAGTTCTTTGATCGATTTTTGAAATAGCGCGCGCAAAGTGAGCTTTGCGGCACAACCAGCGGGGAGTTGCTTATTCAGGGGATTTTGAGAAAGTTACATCAGGAGAATCGGTGTCTTGATGCGCCAATGGGCATGTGCTATAAAAGGACAATCTTTTACGGAGGTATCGTCATGCGCCTGCCCAAACGCCTGAATTATTTCAAGGGGATGATCGTTCTCGTTCTTGTTTCCATTGCCTGCGGCAACTTCACCACTGCCCCCACATCCGAGCCTGAATATCGCTATGATGACCTGCCCGCCTCCGGAGATGAAAGCGCGGCATTCTCAGAGTATCGCGCGATCTCGCAGTGGAACAAACTCGAGATCGCTTATTCCTTCGTCAACGGGACCGGCGCATTAACAGGCAACGAGGAACAAGACGTGGTGCGGCAGGCATTTGCCGTGTGGGCGCAATCAACGCCGCTGACGTTTTCCGAAGTTGCCAGCAATTCTCAGGCAGATATCGTCATCGGCTGGGCGGAAGGCGAGCACGGGGACGGCGATCCGTTTGATGGGTCTGGCGACGTGTTGGCGCACGCCTCCTTCCCCAATCCCTACGAAGACCGCCAGGTTTTCCTCCATTTCGATGATGCGGAACGCTGGGTTAACAGCGACACTCGCAACGTGGATTTGCTCACCGTCGCCGCGCATGAGATCGGTCACACATTGGGGCTGGGACACAGCAACGACTCGAATGCGTTAATGTTCCCGAGCTATTCAGGACCACATCGCTTCCTCGGGAATGATGACATCGCCGGCGCGCAAAGCCTGTACGGTGTGGCAAGCGCCCCACCGTCTGCGCCAGATGTCCCTGCGGAGGATGCGCCGCCTCCCAGCGCGGAGGATGATTCAGACCGCGATGGAATCTCCGACCGTGATGAAGTCCTCGTCACCGGCACTGATCCAAACAACACAGACAGCGACAACGATGGCTTGAGCGACGGCGTGGAAGTGGTCAACCGCATGAACCCGCTGGACGCGGACATGGATCGTGACGGCGTGAGCGACGGGCAGGAAGTTGCGAACGGCACGAATCCGCTATTCCCCGAGCAGGCGGATGTGTCGCCAGAACTTGAAGAGGAAGTCAGCGACTTTTTGACCGAAGCCATCGAGTTACAAATTCAGGCATATCGAAACGGTGACGCGTCGATTGCCTCGTCGATCATGGCGGGTGATATTCTGGAAAACCTATTTGCCGAGATCGATTCGCTCAACCAACAGGGACTGGTGTCGATCTCGGAGGTCGATTATTACAACAGTTACATCAACGACATCCGCGTAATCAGCGACACTCGCCTGGAAGCGGACACCTGCGAAGTGTGGGCGACCACCATCTACCTCCGCGCGGACGGGCAGATCGTGTCGAGCGCCGCTCCCGCGTTGTTGCCGCAGACGATCACGATTCAAAAACTCGACGCGGGCTGGTTCATCACCTCGGTGAATTTTTTTGACGCGCCAGCCTTTTGCAATTAAGATTGGGATTATCAGTAGATCACGAAAACGAGTTCCGGACGCAGTTGCACTGCGTCCAGGCAGGCGACAGTACAACTGTCGCTTGAACTTTCGTGAAGTACTGATTATCAAACGGCAAGGTAAACCTTGCCATACTGCCATAGCGCAGGAAGGCTCAACTCCGATGAACGTCAACTTCAACAAACGCTCGACACAAGTCGCCACCATCGCGTTGATTCTTTTGCTGTTCGTGTGTGGCGCGGCGATCTTGCTTGGCATTCTGTATCGGTACGGCAACTCAACCCCGCCCGCCGCTTCCGCTACGCTCACTTTCACATCAACATCCGCGCCGGCGTTCACAGATACCTTGACAGCCCGAGCAACTTTTTTCCCAACATCGACGCCCTTCCCGACCTTTACCATTGTTGTCCTGCCTCCCGGCACGATCAAAAAGCCGACTCGCACTTCGACCTCTACGGTGGTAGTAACGCGAACAAATAAGCCGAGCGGTTCATCGTCCACACCAACGCTGACCAAAACGCCCACGCTGACCTCGAACGCGTCAGCATCAAATACGCCGGGCGGCCCGACCGCCACCGACACGATTACACCGGGCGGTCCAACGATAACGCCGTCCATTACCAATTCACCCACGCTGACCTCGAACGCGCCAACCGCGACCTCAACTGCCTCACACACGCCTACAGCAACATCCGCCGCATCGACCGAAACATTTACGCCAACGCCGACCAACACAACGAGCGCGCCTGTGGGGTCCGCCGTATTCGCGGTGGGACCCGGTGGCGCGGATGTGATTCCTCACCAGATCGTGCGCACTGCCAATAATTTCCTCTACCTGTTTTCCAGCCAGGATTCATCTTCGCTTCTGCGCGTCTATCGCACCACCAGCGCCGGCTTCCCCAACTCAGCCAGCGACTTCGCCGCCCCGATCACCTTCAACGAATCCAGCAGTATTCTCTCTGTGGACGCGGTGTACAACGGCGGGACGATCATCCACGTGCTGATCAATTTACGCAACGGCGAGTTCAAAGATTACCCATTCGACACATCCACCAATTCGTTCAAATCTGCCATCACCCTCGCCTCCGATAGCGGGTCGGTGAGCGGGTCTCCCTATGTGGGCACGAGCGGCATCAGCGGGATGATGGAGCCGGGCGGAACTTTACACGTCGGCTATTGGACAAACAACAACCACATCCTTCACCGCGCTTACACCTACAACAGCGGATCGAATACCCTCACGCCCACTGGCGGCTTCACCCAAGTGGATACGGCAGGGAGCGCGAATCATCCATCCCTTGCCATCTCACCCACGAACAATTCCCTCACCGTGGCATGGATATCGCAAGCAGTCAACCCGCCTGTCATCCTCACCCGCGTGCGCCAATCGAACGGAACATGGGGCTCCATTGAAACTGCCAGCGCATCTCCGGTGTGGACCAGTCCATCGAACGGACTCAACATCGACCAGGGACCGAGTCTCATCATTGACACCTCAGGCACGAAGCACATGGCATACATCCAGGAGTTCGACGCGTCGGTCGGCGATTATGGGCGCATCCACTATGTGAGCAACAACGGTTCAGGCTGGGTGGACCAACCGCTCGCGGCATTCACGCACGATCCAGCCGTCGCCATTAACAGCAGTGGGCAGGTTTACATCATCGGGCACGGGCATCCGCTGAACGCAACCTGCACCTCCATGGACGATATATGCACCATCCGAAAAAACGGCGCGAGTTGGAATAACCCCGTTCTGTTTGCCTCGCCTCCGGGTGGTTTCTCCTTCGACGCCAGTCCTTCGGTCAAGTGGTCAGTCGTTGGTTTCAATCGCGCCGATATCATTGAATTCGTTTTCTTCATGACGCCCTACGAAAGCCCCACACTGTATTACGGGCGCTTCCCATAATGCAGAAATTAATCAGCATAGTTGGCGCGAGCGGAGTTGGGAAAACAACATTCGTCAACGCGCTTGCTAAAACAGCAAAGTTTGCAACGGCATTCGAGCAACACGCGGAGCGTCCGTTCCAATCGCTGTTCAAGCAGGATAATAAATACGCGCTCGCCAACCAATTGGATTATTTGCTTTTGCGCGCCGAACAGGAAAAGCAACTCCGCGCTGGTGGAAAAACTGGATTGATGGACGGCGGACTCGATTTAGACTTCCACGGATTCACCCGCCTCTTTCGCCGCCGCGGCTTGATCACCCACCCCGAATTTGACCTGTGCCTGCGGCTCTATACGCTCGTCCGCGAACTGCTTCCCCCACCTGATCTCATCGTCCTCCTTAGCGCGTCGCAAAAAACCATCGAGGGGCGACTCGCCTCCCGCAGGCGCATCAACATCGCGTCCGCGCACGATGCGGAATTGATGGAGGGATTCATCCGCGAGTGGCTGGAGTCAATTTCAGCGGAGAAAATCCTGCGCATCGACGCATCCAATGAAGATGAAAACTACAGCGGCGCGGCGCGTCGCTTATTTGAGCGGATTGCATAGCGCCGTAGTTGCGACTTCAGTCGCTTTTTCGCAACAGTAACGACTGAAGTCGTTACTACCGTACACTAATAGGAGTTACGCAGTTGAGCCTGTTTCGCCGTAGTTGCACTGCGGCAGCGGCAGTACAACTGCCCGCCAACTGCGTAAGTCCTAACTAATTTGAAATACTTTGGTGGGTTAGTAAAATTTCATCCGATGCGGCATGGACATGGGCGTGTCCGCGTGGTTCGGCTCGGCAAGGATAAACAACCTGCCCCAGGATAAATTTCCGTCGGCATAGATGCACGTTTGCAGGGTGAGTTCGCCCGGGCGATTGAACACCTTGAAGAAAAGGTCCGTAGACGATAGCCGTTCGCCGCTATCGAGGTCTACAAAATCGCTGGTGATGCTGTTCGGACTCAAGGCTTGAAACCGCATGACCTCGCGGATGAAATAAGATTCCAATCTTCCATCACCGTAAATCAATAGTAGTTCCTGCCCCTCTGCCAACAGGGAAAAATCTTGTCCTGCCAGATAGTTGTGCGCGAGTAAGCCGGTCGTGTCATATTGCCGCGCCGCGCCAAATTGCGTTAGTGTTTCTGGATGAGTTGAAACAAAAGCCGGGTTACTCTCAGGCTGAGAAACAATGGGAAATGCAAACACATCCGGCGCGTAGATACCGCGCAGAACATCCGCTTCACCGTTTGACACTTGTTCGATAAATTCATCCAGCGGCGGGAGCTCGTTCCCCTCCCATGCGCGGGCTGGCGATGGAAAAGCGAGGAGGGCAACGGCAAAAACTAAAAACAGAATTTGCCAGGAGACGCGTTGACGGTTCATGCCTAAAATTGTAGAAGGCTTACCGCGATCTACAAATGCCTGGGGCGTGATTCTCAATTACAGTTCTGAAAATTCATCCGTTGGTACTGTGCGGAGAATGAAAGTTTCAGGCTCGAGTGTTCTCAAGTGGTACTTAAGGTCGAAACCGCAATCGCGCGATTTGCGCTTAAAGAGTGTCTGAAAACTATGTTTGCATCATGCTGAGTTCCTTCGGTTTCACACAGGATAAACCCCGCGAAGCATCGCTCCCCCGCGAGAAGCCTTCTTGGGTTGGCAGAGATTCTTCGTCGCTCCGCTCCTCAGAATGACATGATTCCGATTTCCCGTGCTTGCAGTCAGGGATGTTTTCCTGTATCCTTGAACTGGTAATTCCCTTATGAGCGACACCACGATCATCGTCATCAGCATTCTCGTCTTCCTGCTTGTCCTATTTGCAGGGACGGCGTGGCTGGTATTTGTATATTTCCCCAAGAAGACTCTGTCTGTCGCCAACGAACTGGTTGAAACTGTCAAGAACACTTTGGGACTGACGCCGCAGGTGACCATCAACCAGAAGATCATCTACAAACGAACGAATGAAATCCTGCAATTGGCAATGATTGAGCAGGATTACGATGTCGAATACGAGACCAGCGATAAACTTCTCGGGAGCGAAAAGCGGATCCACCTGCGCGGCATGTATCGTGCGAAGATCGGATTCGACCTGCAAAAAGGATTCAATATCGAAGTCCAGCGTGGCAGGTTCCTCAAGCCGGGTCAGGTCATCTTGCAACTGCCCCGCGCCGAGATTCTCTCTGTCGAGCCACTGGACATCCAAAAGGAATCCTCGTCTGGGCTGATCAATTGGGTGACGAACAAGGATATTGATAACGCCACAAAGGAACTCAATGCTCTAGCATCGGACAAAGCCTCCAAGCTGGAGATGCTCGACGACGCCGAAAAACGGATCGAAAACCGATTGAGCGAAGCGCTCCTGCCGAGATTGGTTAATTATCAACTCACGCATCAGGTGATGTTTCTCGAATTGGGAACAGGCGAGAGCAATTCATAGACATATAAAAAGATCAAAACGGCGCACTTCTTGCGCGCCGTTTCTTATTTCTTCTTTCGACTCGTTTTATAGACTGGCTTCTTTTCACGAACCATTTTAGCTATATCATCCACGCCATATTGATCCAACCACTGATGGCGGTCCTTGGAATAGTCACCCTTCCCCATTTCAAATTGTTGCATAAAGCGAATCATCCCAACCAAACCGAGTTCGCGAGAGAGCGCGGCTAATCCAGCGACGCGAATTTGCTGAGGGGTCATCAAGCGCACATTCATTCGATGTTCTCCTTCATCCAATCCAAAGGGTTTTCGACCTTCACAAGTAATTTCTTCGACAATCGTTTTGCCGCCTTGAGCAGGCGGTCGTCCGTGGTAAGAAAAACATCCGCTTTGCCGCGCTCCGCGCAAGCAAGGTGAATCGCATCAAAACCCACAAAACCCGCCGCCTGCAATTCAGAAGCGCGGATCAGAACTTTATCGGTGATCTCGACAACGGAATCAACAAATTTGACAACACGCTTCAATCGTGATTGTTGATCGGCATCGGGGGTACGATCGATTTCGATCTCCAATGCCTCACTGCCAAGCCATGTCCATTCTTTCCGTTCTACACGCGAAAGAAGTAGCACAACCGCCTCGGTTTCAAGCCGAATCCGCTCCTGACTTTGATCGTCAAACGGACGATTAAGCGCGCAGTTATCGAGATAGATCTTGGTCACTGTCGGCAATTATAGCATTGACAATTGACTCTTGTTTACATTGCGATAATCTCTTTGGCAAACGTAATACCCTCCCCTCCCGCCTCATCTACACGACATGAACAACCCTAGAAAAATCTCACAGATCATCGAACCGCAGACCGCCATCGAAGGCGCGGGCGTGCGTTTGCTCCGTTCGTTCGGTCCGAAGGTCAGCAACCAGTTCGACCCCTTCCTGCTCTTCGACCACTTCGCCTTCAACGATCCGCTCGAAGGACCCATCCGCGGCTTCCCCTATCATCCGCATCGCGGCATCGAAACCGTCACCTACATGCTCGAAGGCTCCACTGCGCACCGCGACAGCCTCGGCAACGAGGGACTCATCGGTCCCGGCGACGTGCAATGGATGAGCGCCGGTCGCGGCATCCTCCACGAAGAGATGCCCCGCCGCGGCGAAAGCGGAAACATTTACGGCTTTCAACTCTGGGTCAACCTCCCCTCGCATCTCAAAATGTCTGAGCCGCGCTATCAGGAAGTGAACGCATCAGCGATTCCCACATTTGAAAAGGATGGGGTCAAAATTCGCGTCGTCGCTGGGACGGTGGACGGAGTCAACGGGCCCGTCGAAGACATCTCCGGCTCGCCTCTTTACATGGACGTCGAACTGGCTCCGGCATCCGTGTGGCATTTCCCCATCCCCAGCGGACACTCCGCGCTTGCCTACATTTTCCATGGCGAAGGTGTGTTCGGCAAAGACACGATCAAGGCGCCGCACATGCTAAAGTTCTCCGATGAGGGCGATCACATCACAGTCAAAACCGAAAACGACTCCGTCCGCTTCATGCTTATCGCGGGCGCGCCGTTCAGAGAACCCATCGTGCCATACGGTCCGTTTGTGATGAACACCCTCGAAGAGATTCAAGACACGCTGAAAGAACTCCGCAACGGGACGTTTATAAAATAAGAAGGAGATAGACCTCCGAGGTCTTGGAGACCTCGGAGGTCTTTTCATTAATTATGACCCAAATCCTCCACGGCGACCGCCTCGGCAAACAGGGAAAACTGCGCCTCGGGTGCACAGCCATCATCTTCGACGAACACCAACGCGTCCTGCTCACGCGCCGAACGGATAACGGTCAATGGTGCCTGCCCGGCGGCGCAATGGATTCGGGCGAGAGCGCGGCGGAGGCGTGTATCCGCGAGGTGTGGGAAGAGACAGGCCTCCACGTCCGCGTGAAGCGTTTGGTCGGCGTATACAGCGATCCGAATCAACTCATCATTTATCCCGATGGGAATAAAGTCTTCGTTGTCGCGTTGTCCTTCGAAGCGGAAATTATCGGCGGTGAATTGGGGCTGAGTAACGAGACGACCGAGGTCGGTTACTTCACGTTGAAAGAAATGGAAACGATGACGATACTCGGCAATCATAAATCGCGCGTGGAAGATGCGTTGCTGAATCAGGCAGAGGCGTTCATTAAATAATTAGACCGACTCAAGTCGGTCTTACAACCACCACACCCCCGTACACTCAGGCAGGACAATCCACTTGTTCTGCCTGACTTTGTCTCCCAACTCATCGCCGAAGAAAAAGCGCGACAACTCTTCGGCTTCGTCCAGTGACTCGAATTTGTAATCCGTGCGAATCCATTTGCTTTGGAATCCGTTCGCATCCAGCCACCGATACGTGGACTCGACATGCTCCAACCGAATCGGATTTTCATTCCCCGTGCCAAGAGACTCGAAGAGGATGATCGTTCCATCCTTTCGCAAAACACGCCTCATTTCATCCAACCAATTCTCCAATTCTCTATTTCTCGATTCTGGATTCCACACCGCAAGATAACTCACGCTCCAACCAGAGACAGCAAGGTTGGCAGAGTTATCGGTAATTGGTAATTGACGGTGATCTGCAACATCTACTTGCCAGTTGGAGAGTCCGCTCGCTTCGAGTCGCTCGCGGCAGACGCGTAACATTTCACTTGAAACATCAAACGCGCGGATTGACTTTGCGCGTGAAGCGAGCAAGAGGGTTAAACGTCCCGTCCCTGTGCCGAGATCGAGAATGTCCAAGCCGTCGGGGTTGATGATTTCTTCTATTGCTTTCAGGATATTTCCTTGATGATCTTCGCGCGCAATTAATGCTTCGTAACGATCGCCGTCGGTTTGGTAGATTTTTCTTTGTTGCTCGTCAGTCATTTGACCTCATATACAAGCGCCTCTTCCTCAGCCACAGAGACCACAGAGACCTTTGAGAAATTCTCTTTTTTTCTCTGTGGTCTCTGTGGCAAATTGACTTTCGCAAGAGCTCTATTCTACTTTTTTCCAATCGTAATTTTCCTTCAACACCTTCGCAGGGACTCCGCCCACCAGCGCGTTGCTCATATTTATCTTTCCACTGACCACGCTCCCCATTGCAACCAGAACATTATCGCCAATCGAAGCCCCCGGCGCAAAGCGGACGGCGCTCCCCAGATAGCAATCGCTTCCAATTTCAATGTCCCGATCACGCACGCCAACGCCATGCGTCCAGAACTGCGAACCGATGCCCGCGATCCATGAACGGTCGCCGAGTTTGAATTTTCCCGCCACGTCGAAATGATGACCCGACGTGATCAACGTGTCCGCGCCGATTTCCAACGCCCGCGCGTAATTCAAGTTGCGATTCTCTTCGCGCAAGACCCAGTATCCGCATGAAAAATTGTTTCGATTTCCAATGGACGCGCCTTCTGCGATTTTGACTTTCATCGGACCGATGAACAGGTTGAAGAATCCGATTCTTGATTTCGCAAGCGTGAATTCGTCAACAGCAATGATCGTGCCAAATCCGATTCGGGAGTCTCCAATTCGATAGCCGAAAAGCAAACGATAGCCAAGAACACGTAGGGCGTTCAACGGCAAGAGACTTACCAGAAGCGCGAAGGCAACTTTTACGATAGGCATGATTTCCAAATTATAATCGGGGACATGACAACTCTCTCCCCCTCCGCGCAAAAAATTCAAGACCTGCTCAACTCGCTTGGCTACAACTACAGCGTGATCGAACACGCCGAGTCCACGCGCACCGCACAGGAAGCCGCAGACCGCGCGGGTTGCGAACTCGGTCAAATCGTGAAGTCGCTGATCTTCAAAGGCAAGGGATCGAACAAGCCGATCCTCGTCCTCACCAGCGGCGCGAACCGCGTGGACGAAAAACGTATCAGCGCATACGCGGGCGAAACCATCGGCAAAGCAGACGCCGATTTCGCGCGCGCCGTCACGGGCTTCGCCATCGGCGGCGTGCCTCCCATCGGTCATGTCGAAAAAATCGAAACGTATCTCGATGAAGATTTTCTACAGTATCAAACCGTCTGGGCGGCGGCAGGGACTCCCAACGCGATCTTTGAATTGAAAACGGAAGACCTGCAAAAGATGACGGGTGGAAAAGTTGCGCAAGTAAAGTAAGACGGCAATTAAGCCGTCTTTTATTTTTGCATTGCAACGGAACATCCTTTGTCGTAAAATTCAATCAATTTACCCAAGGAGGCTCGATGGCTACAACAATTTCCAAAGAAGAGTCCCGCCCGATGACCGAGGAGGCGGACTTTCTGCAAATCAAATCCGTTGACCACGCGCATTTTTATGTGGGCAACGCCAAACACGCCATGTATTATTGGTGGAAGGCTTTTGGATTCAAGCCCATTGCGTATTCAGGACTTGAAACAGGCAACCGCGACTTCGCCTCGTATGTGTTGGAATCGGGGCAGGCGCGGTTTGTCGTTTCCGCGCCGTACTCGCCGTCCAGTCCGCTTGCCGCGCATCACATGCTGCATGGCGACGGCGTGAAGATGATCGCGCTCGAAGTGGACGATGTGGAAAAAGCATGGAAGGAAACCACCGCGCGCGGCGGCAAGTCGGGATGGACTCCGCGCGAAGAGAAAGATGATTTCGGAATCTATCGCACATCGGCGATCTACACCTATGGCGAAACTTTGCACGTGTTTGTTGACCGCGACGATTACAAAGGCGTGTTCGCGCCCACATACAAACCGATCAAATACGAAGCCGAGTCGACGGGCTTGGCGGCGATTGATCACATGGTCGGCAATGTGCAACTCGGCAAGATGAATCACTGGGTCAACTTTTATCATCAGGTGATGGGTTTCCGTCAACTGCTTCACTTCGATGATAAAGACATTTCCACCGAATATTCCGCGCTGATGTCGAAGGTGATGCAAAACGGTAACGGACGCGTCAAGTTCCCGATCAACGAACCCGCCGAGGGCAAGCGCAAAAGCCAGATCGAGGAATATCTCGATTACTATCTCACGCCGGGCGTGCAACACCTCGCCATCATCACAGGCGATATTCTCAAGACGGTGGATCATCTGCGCAAGAACGGCGTGGAATTCTTACGCGTGCCAGACACCTACTACGAATCGTTACCCGACCGCGTTGGCTCGATCAAAGAGGATATGAAAACGATTCACGAACTCGGCATCCTCGTGGACCGCGACGATGAGGGCTACCTCCTGCAGATCTTCACCAAGCCTATTCAAGACCGCCCTACCATGTTCATCGAAGTCATCCAACGCCACGGCGCGAAAGGATTCGGCAAGGGCAACTTCAAAGCGCTGTTTGAATCTATTGAAGTGGAGCAGGAACGACGAGGCAATCTCTAGTGAAGGTCAAAAGTCAAAGGTCGAAAGTCAATGACCTGCGACTTTCGAGCTTTGACCTGGAATCATACACATGAAATTTGCAACCGTATCAACGCTTCGCGCCACGACCCAGCCTGCCATCGTCGTGGACGACCGCGTCCACACCCTGCCCTACCCCGATATGCTCGCGGTCATCGCCGCGGGCGCGGAAGCCGCGTCCAAAAAAGCCGCGAAGGAATCGCTCGCTCTGGATGAAGTGAAATTCCTTTCGCCTCTGAAACCGAACACCCTGCGCGATGGCTATGCCTTCGAGCAACACGTGAAGACCGCGAACAAGAATCGCGGACGTGAAGTGCCCGAGGAATGGTATCAGTTCCCTGTTTTCTACTTCACGAATCCGAACACGGCGTTCGGTCACGATGACACGATTCCGTATCCGCATTACACGCAAGCAATGGATTACGAATTGGAGATCGCCGCGATCATCGGTACAGGCGGAATGAACATCAAAGCCGAGGATGCCGAGAAACACATCTTCGGCTACACCATTTTCAACGACTGGTCGGCGCGCGACGTTCAGCGCAAGGAAATGGTCGTGGGACTCGGTCCCGCCAAAGGCAAGGACTTCGCTTCCGCGTTTGGACCAGTTATCGTCACGCATGACGCGCTTGCCGACAAAGCGGCGGGACGCGCAGGCGTGTACGATCTCGAAATGACGGCGCGAGTCAACGGGAAGGAATTATCCAGAGGCAATTGGAAAGATATGCACTGGTCGTTCGGCGAGATCATCGCCCGCGCATCCGATTCGGTGATGTTGTATCCCGGCGACGTGATCGGCTCAGGAACTGTCGGCACGGGATGTTTGCTTGAACTGACGAAGTTTCAAGGTCCGTGGTTGAACGAGGGCGATGTGGTTGAGTTGGAAGTCGAACGCATTGGATTGTTGAAAAATACTGTTGGCATACGAGGGTAAATCATTGAACTCACTCAAACAAGTTGCATGTGTTTCAATTTTGTTAGCGGTTGTGTTAACCGCATGTGGCGTCGCAAGTCCAGCGACGGAAAACCCAGAGCAACTAGAAACAGTCGTGGCGGCGACGCTTCAAGCCTACACCGCCGAGGCGCCTGCTGAAACTGTTGCGGCGGCGACTTCAACCCCCGCTGGAGTTGAAGTTTCTTTCAATAATGTTTCTTTCGTCATCCCC
>JBGANO010000060.1:0-21345 GCA_044222305.1 Anaerolineales bacterium | reverse complement strand
CTACGATTTCGACGCGGTGGACGGGCATCCCTACATTGTCATGGAATACCTGAAGGGCCCGACGCTCGCATCCTACCTGCGTGAATTGCATGGGCGTAACGAGCGGATTCAACCTCATCAAGTGGCGAGGCTCCTCAAGGCATTGACCGCCTCGCTGGATTATGCGCACGAGCAGGGTGTGATCCATAGAGACATCAAACCGGGGAATATCCTCCTCCATAAAAAGACAGGGGAGATTCCCCTCGACCAACCGCTCACGAACGACGTCGAAGCGATTCTCACCGACTTCGGGCTGGTTCGCATTGCCAATTCAGCCTCTCAAACTGCCTCAGGCATGGTCAGTGGGACGCCTGCCTACATGTCACCGGAGCAGGCGAGGGGCGACCCGATAGACCACCGAACAGACATCTACTCGCTGGGCATCGTATTGTATGAAATGCTGGCGGGGCGCGTTCCGTTCGAGGCAGACAGTTCATTAACCGTAATCTACAAACAGATCAACGATCCGCCTCCGCCCATATCTGGCATTTCTCCAGCCGTTCAAAAAGTGATCGACCAAGCGCTTACCAAAAGACCCGATGACCGGTATCCAACGGCGCGCAATATGGCAGTCGATTTTTACCTTGCCATCGGCATGAACACAGAGGCGGAGACGATCATCAGCACACTTCCCGAGGAAGCGAAAAGTATCCACAGCAAAATGTACGAATCGCCGCCTCCGGTTGTCGCCGCGCAAGTTCCAATGCCAGTCGCGCGGAAGACCGTACTGATTGGTTTGGGGGCTTTTCTTGTACTGGGATTGATCATGGTGTTAATCGGCGCATTCTTCATATTCTCGCGGTTCACTAGGGCTGTGTCGCCGCCAGATGGTGAAACTCCCGGGAATATCGAAACCTCAGTGACCATACCCGCATCTGCAACAGGGCTCCTTCCCAGCACGGAAGGGATGGTGGAGATTTCCTCCGGCACGTATGTGGTCGGCTCTTCGGCTGGAGATGATTATCACAGCGCTCCCAGAGAAGTGTCCTTGAATGGGTTTTGGATCGACAAATATCAAACCACGTATGACCAGTACGTCCAATTTTTGACTGCGACAAACGGGCAATCGCAAGAAATACTTGGAGCAGGGAATCAGCCAGTCCGCGGCGTGACGTGGGATCAGGCATTGGCATATTGCACGTGGGCGAACAAGCGCTTGCCAACTGAGGCAGAATGGGAAGCGGCTGGACGCGGGTCTGGATCGAATCCGCAACTGTATCCCTGGGGTGAAGATCCAACCGCAAACGGTCAGGTATTGAACCTTCCCAGTCAGGACACGTATGAAGTTGGGTCTTTACCCTTCAATCAAAGTCCATTTGGGGTGTATGACATGGCGAGTAACGTTTGGGAATGGGTCGGAGAGCCGTATGCAGAGGTTCCCGCTGGTTCGAAGATTCTACGAGGCGGGCGTTTCGGGTTGCCGATCCTGGACCTGGCATATCGTTTATCGGTTCTGCCGGATGGTGAGCGTTATGTAAAGTTTGCCGGCTTTCGCTGCGCTTCTGATCAGGTTAAGTAACGGAGTACTGCCATGATAAAAAAAATAGTTTTCAGGCTTCCCTGGCTTTCATCGCTCTTGATCATCGCATTATTCATATCGAGTTGCTCTGGAGGAGCGACATCAGAGGAACAACCCACGGAAAGTTCGCCGCTCACTGCAACGGAAGAGGTTGCAATCACGCCTACGCCTGAGCATGATCACGGTTCGATTATGGCTGACGAAAATGTTCTTTATCATGACGACTTTACGAATCCTGCCACGGGTTGGCCCGAGGAGAAGTTCGATAATTTCTTCATCGGGTATCACGAGCCGGAATATTACCACGTTGAAGTATCGAGTCCAAACTACAAAGCGACCGTGTTCGAACCCGGGAAGCAGAGCTATGGTGACGTCACCATCGAGGTCAAGGCGTTCACCGCTTCGAGCAAGACTGCTGAAACGGGCGACTTCAATTTCGGCGTGGTGTTCCGTCGTTCGGGGGATCAGTATTATGCCTTTGTGATCTCACAGCGCGCCAAGAAGTGGTATGTTCTCAAGAGTTCGCCAACCGCATTGACGGTGTTGGCGGAGGGGACAGATGAAGGCATTCATGACCCGGATGCGGAGGATGTGTTGCGGGTGGATGCGCAGGGAGCGAATTTCACATTCAGCATCAATGATCAGGTTGTCGGTCAGGTGACCGATGCGGATTATGCAAGCGGCGAGGTCGGGTTCTTCGTTCAATCGCTCGATGTGTCTGCTGTGCATATCCACTTCGACGAATTGACGGTTAGCAACTACGAAGGTCCTGCCTCTCCAGATTCTGTAGCGGACCTTTATCATGACGACTTTACGAATCCCGCCACGGGTTGGCCCGAGGAAAAGTTCGATAATTTCTTCATCGGGTACCACGAGCCGGAGTATTACCACGTTGAAGTATCGAGTCCAAACTACAAGGCGACCGTATTCGAACCCGGGAAGCAGAGTTATGGCGACGTCACCATTGAGGTCAAGGCGTTCACCGCTTCGAGCAAGACCGCTGAAAGCGGCGACTTCAATTTCGGCGTGGTGTTCCGTCGTTCGGGGGATCAGTATTACGCCTTTGTGATCTCACAACGCGCCAAAAAATGGTATGTTCTCAAGAGCTCGCCAACGTCATTAACGGTGTTGACGGAGGGGACAGACGAAGGCATTCATGATCCGGATGCTGAGGATGTGCTGAGGGTGGATGCGCAGGGAGCGAGTTTCACGTTCAGCATCAATGATCAAGTTGTCGGTCAGGTGACCGATGCGGATTATGCGAGCGGCGAGGTCGGGTTCTTCGTTCAATCACTCGATGTATCTGCCGTGCACATCCACTTCGATGAGTTGACGATCAAACCGCTTATGCTGGCAGTCGCTTGCGATGTCAGGGCGCAGGTATTGCGTGTGCGAAGCGGTCCCGGGACCGATTATTCCTCCTCGGTCTATTTGAGGGCAGGAGAAACAGTTCAACCCATGGGTCTTTCGGCGGATGGGGAATGGCTCTTGATCTCTGTGGACGCTGACAATAACAAAGGCTGGGTTTTCAATTCTGCAGAATTTCTGACCTGTAACGAAGCTTTGGATGGACTTCCCATTGTAGCTCCGTGACCCCTACGAATACGTCCATTGACAATCTAGCGGCGTTCATGGCAAGAGGCATCGGATTGAACTGAACAACCCCGCTTCATTCAACGGGACAGGTTGATACCTGTCCGGTTTGATTCTCTCCCCGTGTCACCCTGAGCGACAGCGAAGGGTCTCTTACACCGTGACAGAGATTCTTCGCGGAGTTTATCCTGAGCCTGCCGAAGTATTTGTGGCTGATTCGTTTTATGATTTTCGTCCCTTACGCACTTTCCCATCAACAAGTATCATTCCATTCATGCCCCATAAAAAAGCGGAACACAGCGATTTGATGCAAAACCGCGCCTCGTTGACGCGGTTTGCGTGGCTGTCCATTGGCGCGGCACTGGCAACGATCACGTTGAAAACAGGCGCATATTATCTGACAGGTTCAGTGGGTTTGTTGTCGGATGCCATTGAGTCGCTGGTGAATCTCGTCGGCGCAGGGATGGCATTGGGGATGTTGATCATCGCCGCGCGCCCAGCGGATGAGAGTCACATGTTTGGTCACAGCAAAGCGGAATATTTCGCCAGCGCAACGGAGGGATTGCTCATCCTCGGCGCGGCGGCGGGGATCGTCAGCGCGGCGGTTCAGCGGTTGTTGAATCCGCAACCGCTGGAGCAGGTGGGGCTTGGGCTAGGGGTGAGCGTGACGGCGTCGGTGATCAACTTCCTAGTGGCGCGCAAGTTGAGCGTCGAGGGGAAGCGGCGCAAGTCCATCACACTCGAAGCGGACGCGCAACATTTGATGACCGATGTGTGGACATCGGCGGGAGTCGTCAGCGCGGTTGCGATTGTCGCGCTCACAGGCTGGACGATTCTTGATCCGTTGATCGCTGTCGCGGTTGCAATCAATATCGTTTGGACGGGATTCCATCTTGTCAGGCGTTCCGTTTCGGGCTTGATGGACGAGTCACTGCCTGCCAAAGAATTAAAGTTGATCGAAGATGTGATGACGAAGTATCGCGCGAAGCATGTGACTTTCCATGCTTTGCTCACGCGCCAAGCCGCGGCGCGGCAGTTCGTTTCGGTGCACATGCTCGTGCCGGGCGATTGGAGCGTTCACGACGCGCATCACATCGCGGAAGATTTCGAAGCGGATATTCGAAGCGCGCTCGGCGGCGCGGTGACGGTCTTCACGCATCTCGAACCTGTGGAAGATGAACTCTCGATGGAAGATATTAATTTGGATCGTTGACTTACTAACACATGTTCAACGCGAAGTCCGCAAAGAAAATCTTTTTAACTTAGCGATCTTAGCGCGCTTTGCGGTAAAAATTTTCTTTTGCACGATAGAGAAATCGTTTAAGAATTGGAGGTATTGCTTTGCCGCAATTTATCACTGACAGTTTGATCGCCGGAATACTCGCGAGCTTTGCCTGCGGGCTTGGCGCACTGCCGCTTGCCATCAAAGGACTCGATGTCCAAAAACATACCGGCATCGCTTACGCTGGCGCGGGCGGACTGATGTTCGCCGCTTCGGTATATAACTTAATCCTGCCGGGGCTGACGCTTCAATCTACGTCCATTCAAGTGAACGAAGCCATCACGGTGGTCTTCGGTATTTTGCTCGGCGCGTTATTCTTATCGCAGGCTGATCGTTATTTATCGCCCGAAAGACTCGAGCAGGCGAATTGGAAAAAGTTCGGGAACAAATCGCAACTGTTGATCTTTATCGCCATGGCAATTCACAGCATCCCGGAAGGCGTGGCGGTGGGAGTCGGATATTCCTCGGATGCCGTGTATTCAAACGATCTCGGCAATTACATCGCTCTTGCCATTGGAATTCACAACATCCCCGAAGGACTCGCGGTAGCCGTGCCGATGCGCGCGGCGGGCGCGTCGATCTGGAAATGCTTTTGGGCGGCGTTCTTCACCAGCCTGCCCCAGCCGATCGCCGCGGTGCCTGCCGCGTATGTCTCCTGGCTGTTTCAGCCCATCATGCCCGTTCTGATGGGGTTCGCCGCCGGGGCAATGATCTTCCTCGTCACTCTTGAGTTGATCCCCGAAGCGTTACACTCCTCCACGCCGGTCAAAGTGGCGTGGTCGTTTATCATCGGGTTCTGCGCGATGATTTTGGTGCAGGTATTGTTGTAAGAGATTGTTTCTTAACTCTTTCTTTGCCACAGAGCGCACAGAGAACTCCGAGAAGGCCCTTTGAAAATCTCAGCGAACTCGGTGTTCTCTGTGGCTAAGGATTTTTTCATGCCATTAAGAAACACTCGCCAACAAAGAGACACAAGCGCCTTGTTAACCAAAGACCGAATTTACTTCCCCAACCTCAACGGCTTGCGATTCATCGCCGCGTTGCTTGTCATCGTGCATCACATCGAGCAGATCAAAGACATTTACGGACTGCCCAATAATTTTTCATCATCATTCATTCAGATCATCGGCGAACTTGGCGTCATTCTCTTCTTCGTATTGAGCGGATTCCTTATCACGTTTTTGTTGCTCGAAGAAGAAAACAGAACGCAGACTATCGCCGTCAAAAATTTTTACCTGCGAAGAATTCTCCGCATCTGGCCCCTGTATTTTCTGATCATTGCCCTCGCGTTTGCTGTTCTCCCCAACCTGCCCCTCTTCGTCCTCCCCGGATATGACCGCGCAACGATCTACGAAAACCTGCCCTTGAAATTACTGTTGTACATATTTTTTCTGCCCAACTTGGTGCCAGCCGTTCTCGGTGTAGTGCCTTATGCCTCACTGGCTTGGTCCATCGGCACGGAGGAACAGTTTTATTTGATCTGGGCTCCTCTTCTCAAGTTAATCAAGCGACATCGAATCACATTGATGTTCGTCATCGTATTCGGATATTTATTATTTGCCCGCGCCCTCTTTTCAGACCGCACGGATTTTCTTGTTTACAAATATGAGATCAACGCCTTCTGGCAATCGTTCAACATTCCCAGCATGGCAATCGGCGGATTCTTTGCGCTGTTGCTTCATTCCAATCATCGCGCCCTCAAAATTTTTCTGAACAAATATCTTTTTTATTTCGCGCTCGGCTTCACGTCCATCATGCTGTATCGCGGCGTGTATTTTCCGCACATCACGGTCAACGATCTGCCATTCCCATATCTTTACAAAGAATTTTATTCGGTCTGGTTCGGCGTCATCATTTTGAACTTCGCCGCGAATAAAGACATTCTTATTTCTTTGGAGCAAAAACCGATTCGCTATCTTGGCAAAATTTCGTACGGACTCTACATGTACCATCCCATCGCCATCGTCCTTGCGCTTCAGACGACGGGCTGGCTTGGTTCACCTTCGGACGCCTTTGTCTACCCCCTCACCCTCGCGCTGACGGTTCTTATCGCAGGCGTCTCGTATAAATATTATGAGTCGTACTTCTTGAATTTCAAAACGAATTACACCAGCATCAAAAGTGGGGACGTGTCACCCTGAGGGAGCGGTCTCCAGTGACCGAAGGGTCTCGTATGCCGTGTTGGAGATTCTTCGCCGCAAAAAACAAGAGCGCGGCTCAGAATGACATGAAATGGAGAATAACATGCCCAACCAATTCGACATCCTCATCAAGAACGCGAAATTACGCGGAAGTGAATCTCTGACCGACATCGGCATTTTGGGCGGGAAAATTGTCGGCGTGGGAAAAGGCTTGGGAGGCGAGGCAGGCGTCACCGTGGATGCCGAAGCGAATCTCGTCACCGAGTCGTTTGTCAATCCGCATCTGCATCTGTGCAAAGTCTACACCTTGCAAATGATGGACGAGGACGCGCTCACGGCGTATCAGGGCGAGGGGATGGGCAAAGCGATGACCGCCATCGAACTCGCCGCGCGCGTGAAAGAAAAATATGACGAGGCGTGGATCATCGAAAACGTGCGCAAGGCGGTGACGCAAGCCGCGATCTATGGCAACACGCACATCCGCGCGTTTGCCGATGTGGACAGTAAAGCGCGGCTGGAGGGAGTGAAGGCGTTGATCCGCGCGCGTGAGGAGTTCAAAGGGATCGTTGATATTCAAGTCGTCGCGTTTGCACAAGATGGCTGGGTGCGTGAGCGCGGCGCGGATAAACTGATGCGTCAGGCAATGGAACTCGGCGCGGATGTGGTCGGCGGAATCCCATGGATTGAATATACCGATGCCGATATTCAACAACACGTAAAAGAAATTTTCGATCTTGCGGTGGAATTCGACAAAGATGTTTCGATGCTCGTGGACGACGCGGGCGATGCGGGATTACGCTCGCTCGAAGCGATGGCGGTGGAAGCGATCAAACGCAACTGGCACGGACGCGCTCTCGCGCATCACGCGCGCGCGATGGCGTTGTATCCCATGCCCTACTTCCAGAAAGTTGCCGCGTTGTTGAAACGAGCAAACATGACCGTAGTCAGCGACCCGCACACGGGACCGCTCCACGCGCGGGTGAAAGAGTTGTTGGCTGAGGGCGCGTCGGTCTGTTTGGGGCAGGATGATATTTCCGACGCGTATTATCCGTTCGGGCGGAACAACATGCTCGAAGTCGCTTTTCTCGCGTCGCATTTGTTATGGATGACGACGCGGCAAGAGATGGAAATGCTGTACGACATGATCACGGTCAACGCGGCGAAAGCGATGAACCTGAAGGATCACGAGTTGAAAGTTGGAGGGAATGCGAATCTGGTCGTGTTGAATCAGCCGAACGTGCTGGAGGCGCTCCGCGAACATTCCGCGCCGAGGGTGGTGGTGAGTCATGGGAAATTATTACCAAAGGAATTTGGCTTATAATATCGAACATACAGAAAGGATAGCCGCATGTTACAGGAAATCGTTATCCGCACTGAAAATGCAGACGCACTCAAGCCTTTAGTCCGTGCCGCCATGGATCGGGAAGCAAAACTGCTCGAACATTCCGTCGAGCGGACACGTACCGCGCTGGAAGCCTTCGAAAAACGCTACGATATGACCACCCAAGAGTTCGAGCGAAAGTTCAAAGCGCGTGAAATCGAAGAGTCGCTTGATTTTCTCGATTGGTGGATGGAAGTAGAAGCCATGCACCACCTCGAGAACCAACTGCAATCCATGCGTGAGGCGCAGGTTGGTTGAAAATGTTATTGAAGGGAAATAGGAATTAATAGGACATGTCATGCTGAGCGAAGCGAAGCATCTCTGCCATTGCAATCGAGACCCTTCGGTCGCTGGGGAACGCTCCCTCAGGGTGACACAATAAAAAAATGGGGGCAATTTGGAAACAATAACTTTCGACGAAAACGGCGATGTGTCGTTGTGCGTGCCTGACAAACCTGTTCCGTTGGGGAGTAAGTTGTTGTGATGGCTGGGAGCAGGGTTATAATCTCAGCCATTATTAATCTATGACCGCCTAACATCCTATTTGAATTAGTCGTTTAGTTGGAAACGTCTGTCCATAAGCGGTTATACGGAACTGACCGTCTAAATCATAGTTGGGCGGCTGTCACAAAATCAATAAGGTGGTAAGTGCAAAAATGGATATTGATACAGTTCAAAAATACATAACTCTGATTAAGGATATTATCACCGGCTTGTCCGCATTCACGGCGGCTGTTATAGCAATCATGGGCTTACAGGCTTGGAAAAAACAGTTAAAAGGTAAAACCGAATATGAGCTTGCACAAAGATTACTTCGAGCCACATACAAAGTGAGAGAAGCATTTAGTTGGGTTAGAAATCCTTTCCAAAGTGCAGCTGAAACTTCCAACGCAATGAAAGAGTCCAACATAGAAGGAGATCCAATTAATAATCCAAAAGTTCATGCTCAAAGCGAAGGGGCGGTTTACGAAAAAAGATGGCAAAGGGTCCAAGAGGCATTTGTTGAGTTAGAGTCAGTTTCGATTGAAGCGGAGGCAATTTGGGGACAATCAGCGCGAGATAATTTCAAACCGCTTCAAACCTGTGCATCTACTTTGGCTGTAAACATAAAAAAGCATTTGAGAAACATCGAAAAACAGCCAAGAAATTTTGATCCAAACGAAGAAGAAAAGATTGACAACATTATTTATGGATTTGCTGGGGACTCGGAAAATAATTTCTTTTCAAAAGAGATCAATACGGCGATAAGCAAGATAGAAGACTTTTTGAGACCGCGATTGAAGATATAATGTCCAAAATGCCGCCCACCGATGAACAGCAGTGACAAGGGTAGCGAGAAAACTCGATCAAAAAAGCCCCGCGTCTGGCAAAAGGCGTCGGGGTTTTTCTTTTTCGGGAGAGTTTTGAAGGGCGGGCGAACAACATCATTTATTCTTCCACACCGTAAAATCTTTCAAAATCGAACCCCCAAGAAATTCCCTTAAAATCGAAGTCTCTGGCACGAGATTGAGATCGAGAGGCACGAACCACTCCAGAAACGCGAGCAGGCGTTTGGCTTCGATGTATTCGGGCGTGCCAAATTGCACCTGCCTGAGCAGAGGCTCGGCGAGAGACTTGATCGCCGCCATCTCATACACCAACGCAGAATTGAACATCACATCCGCATTTTCTTGATTCGGAAAAATATATTTCGCTTCGCCGCGCCGCACCGACTCCCAGCGCGAGATGGTCTGCGACGCGATGTAGCCGCGTTCACGCGCGTCGCGCACGGTTCGCCGCAGGAGACGCGTGTCGGTGGTAGAGACCCGGTTATGGCGATCCAGATTCAATTGGGTCAGAGCCGAGATGTAAATGCGGAACGCCTCGCCGCTCAAACTATCGGGGATGAGGCGCGGATCGAGTCCGTGAATCCCTTCGAGGATGATCGGCTGTCCGCGCGCGAGGCGGATGACCTCCCCCGCCTCTCTCTGCCCGGTCTTGAAGTTGTAGCGCGGCAGTTGGACTTCATCGCCATGAATTAATTTTTGCAAATGATCGGCAAGCAGAGCCAGGTCGAGCGCTTCGAGCGCTTCAAAGTCTGGCTTGCCGTCTTCGCCGAGCGGGGTTTGATCGCGCGAAAGAAAATAATTATCGAGTTCGAGCGGGAACGGCGAAATGCCGAGAGCAAGCAACTGCACGGTGAGCCGCCGCGAGAATGTTGTTTTCCCCGCGGACGACGGACCCGAAACCAGGATCAAATGAGAGTGTTCGATCTTTTCGGCAACCTGCCGCGCGATCTGCGCGAGGCGTTGCTCGTGGAACGCTTCCGAGACCAGCACGATCTCATCGCCGCGTCCCGATTCAATCGCATCATTCAACGCGCCAACATTCGAGATGCCAAGTTTTTCAAGCCAGTCGCCGTATTGCAAAAAGGTCGCCAGCAACTTCGGGTATTCAGAGGTCGGGGAAAGTTCATTCGGGTTGCGGCGGCTCGGATACAACAAGGTAAAGCCGTCACCGGCGGGGACCAGATCGAACCACTGCAAATATCTCGTAGACGGCACCATGTAACCGTGGTGATAGTCCATGCGTTCGTTGAGGCTGTACAACGTGAGGTAATTTTTCTTGCGATATTTCAACAACTGCACTTTATCTTCCTCGCCGCGCGCCAGAAAATAGTCCATCGCCTCTTTCAACGGGACTTCTTTACGCGCGAACGGGAGATCGTCCTTGACGAACTTGCGCATCAAGACCTTCAACACCCCCAGTTCAGAGACCGACAGCGGCTCGCGCCCTTTCACCTCGCAGTAAAACCCGCCCGTTGCAACCGAATGGTCAATGAACAATGTCGCCAGTGGATACATATCCGCGAACACCATCTCCAGCAGAAAGGTAAGCGATCGCCGGTAGATGCGCGTGCCGTCCGGCGTGGACATGGTGACCGGCGTGACGCGCGAGTCCATTCCGACGGGGAAAGTTAATTCACGCAGGTCGCCGTTGACCACCGCCCCAACGAGTTGCGAATCGTGCTCCACTGCGGAGAGGAAATCCCCCACCGCCGCCCCGCGCGGACCGGATAGCACGCGTCCATCCGGTAGGTGAACTTCGACTTCAGGTCTAGGGGAGACAAGATTGAATTCTTTCATCTTTCTTCTTTCATTCCCGTCAAAGGTCGAAGGTCAAATGTCAACTCGACCTTTGACCCTTCGGCAGGCTCAGGACAGCGCTTTCAACTTTCGACCAGATTTTTTCGGGCTGTTTTGCAAACTCATCCAATGGAACTTCTTTGCAGACTAATGCCATCAAGGTTTCGGTGAGCATTTTGTTGACCGGAGTCGGCACGTGGAATTGTACGCCCGCGCGGACGACTTCGCCGTGCAGATAATCCACTTCGCTTTTGCCGCGACCGGAGCGCAGGTCAATATAAAAGGATGGCATCTTGTTTCCTCGTCCCGCGCCTGCCGCGCGGCTGAGAAATGGCCTGGAGAGCCAGAGTGGAAGCCGCGTGGCAAACGCCAACGCGCGGACGGGCGTGCCGGGCAGGTCAACCACTTCGATGCCCTGCGCTTCCATCACCGCGAGACACTCACGCAACATGTTAACTTCCAGTTTGTATAATTTTCCATTGGCAAGGACTTGAGCCGCAGTCATATCCAGAATCGCGGAGGTGGGGTTGGCGATGAGATTGGTTAGCAGTTTCGACCATTTCATTTCCATCGCGTCGTCGAACAGGCGCGGGTTGAGCAGGGCGTTCTCGAAGGCAACGAGCAGGCTTGCCGCCAGTGGATGTCCCTTCGCAATGCCGATACCGCGCAATCTTTCAAGGACAATATCGCCCGGTCCGCGCCGTCCAACGGCTGTGGTCACTGTGCCGTAGATCACTTTCTCTTTGCCGACAACTTCGGCAATTGCCCGTTCGTTTGAAATACCGTTGGATAAACACAGAATGGGCGGCATTTTATCCGCGTAAGATTTGAGGGTTTCGAGCGCGGCCGAAGTGTCGTACGATTTCAGGGCAAAGAGAACCAGGTCGAACGGTCCGTAACGAAGCGCGTCTTCCATCGAAGAGACGAAGATCACAGACCGCGGACCAACGACCAGCGCGTCTGTCGTCTGCCGTCGGCTGTCCGCGCTCAAATCCAGGCGCAAGCCTCGCGCCCGTAACTCTTCCAGTTTCGCGCCGCGTTCGAGGAAGACGAGTTGGCTCCCCGCCAAGGCAAGACTGCCGCCGACGTAGGTGCCGATGGCGCCCGCGCCAAAGACCAGGACTTTCATACGCGCGTTGATGTGGATCGCAGTATCGGGAGTAGCCAAAATGATTCCTATTTCAAATTCTGCGCGTGGGCGTGATCGTTGAGCGCGTCGATTGCCCAGCGATGCTGGTCGGGGCGATAGATCACGCGCGCGAAGGCTGTGTTTTCAAAGCGGAAGCGCACGCCTGAAGGGTCGGCATGATGCGCCACGCCGACGATGGCGTGCATCAATTGATTGAGCAAACCGCCGTGCGAAACGATGAGATAACTACCCGCAGGACGCTTCAATAAATTATGCAACGCCTGCCCGGCGCGCAGGAACAATTCCCAATCGCCTTCGCCGTCGCCGCCGATCGAATTAAACGGCGTGACGTACGGAGGGCGCGGTTTTTGCTGGACTTCCTCAGAGGTCAACCCTTCCATATCGCCGATGTCGCGCTCAAGCCAGATCTCGTCGAATTCGAGTTTCACATCCAGGGCGGTGGTCACAATCTCGGCTGTTTCCTTTGCGCGCTGTAACGTGCTCGAAATGGCAAGATCGAACTTCAGCCCCTCCGCCTTCCAGCGACGGGCAAGCGCCATTGCCTGCGCCCGCCCGCGTTCCGTGAGCGGATAATCGGACTGCCCCTGCCAGCGCGACTCGGCATTACCGGTCGATTCGCCGTGACGCAAGAATACAAATTGATACACTGGTTTTGGAGTTGCGCTCAAGCTACTCCCCTTTCTTCAATAAATAGACGGGTCTGCGTTTCACTTCCTGAAAAATATACCCCACATACACGCCGATAAAGCCTAACAATATCATGATGATTCCGCTGGCGATGAGCAGAACCGCCATGAGCGAGCTCCAACCGGGCGCGATCACCTGCTCGGTGTTCCTGGTGACGGACAGCCATACCACCCAACTCAACTGCACAGCCGCAAGCGCAAAGAACATCAGCCCCGAACTCAACCCAATATACAGCGGAATCAACGAGAAGGAAAAGATCGCATCCGACGCCAGCCGAAACATTTTTCCCAACGAATATTTCGAATGCCCCGCCACGCGCGGCGGCTGGTGATACGGCAGGATGACGCTTTTATATCCCATCCACGTGATCATGCCGCGCAGAAAACGATGAAACTCGGGCATGGCTTTGAGCGCGTCCACCACCTGGCGCGTCATCGCGCGAAAATCTGCCGCGCCGGCAACCATGCGCGTGCCGCTGATGGTGTTGATGAAACGGTAGAACGTGTCCGAAGTCCACTTTTTAAAGAGAGTCGGTTGCGTCTCTGTAGCGCGTTGTCCCTGCACGATGTCGTACCCCTGCCGGATCAGTTCGATCATTTCGGGGATCAACCCCGGCGGATGCTGACCGTCGCCGTCCATGCTGATGACGATGTCGCCGGTGGAATGATCGAGTCCCGCGGTGAGCGCCGCCTGGTGACCGAAATTGCGACTCAACGCGAGCACGGTCACACGCCGGTCAGCCTGCTTCAGCCACTGGAGCGACTCCGCCGTCCCGTCGTCTGAACCGTCGTCCACGTAGAGGAAGCGAAACTCGTGCGGAAGCGCGTCCACCACGCCGCAAACCTGCGCGTGGGTCTTCTCGATCACTCCCGCTTCGTTGTAGACGGGGATGACAAGGTCAACTTTGAATTTGCGTTTCCTGGAAGGCATCGGGATGATTCTACCCCATGAAATCAATCACGCTTGCACAAGGATTCTGCGAGGAGTTCGCGGTCGTATTCAGCAGGCGCGCCATGCAGGGATTTCAATTGAAGGCAAATACTTTGATAGGTCTGTTTGTCCACGCGGATCAATAATGAAATTCGCTTGACCATTTTTGTATCGTCCGTATGAATAAACGCTTCGAGCGCGGGCAACCACTCAGAAACCTCCCTGGGTTCATATCCCAATCCGATTGCCTCACGAGCCAGTTCTGCGCCACCCGCCCAATCGTTCTGCTGGCGGGCAAGATCAATTTTTTGAAAGTAATAGCACCAGTCGTGTTGGGGTTCGTTCCCGAAGATCTCCCCCGGCGGAATTGCCCCGGCATCCGATGGGCGAATCAAGCCAACGTCCGAATAGGAGGCGATGCGTTGCACATCGAGCCGCTCGGTGACCGCAAGTTCAGACCGTCTCCCGTCGATCACGTGCAGGCAGGAATAGACCGAGGGTTGGGTCACGAGCAACAGTTTGGTGTAATCGCGCTTCACCAAAACCGTCCCACGCACCAGCCTTTCCTCTTGCATGCCGAGGGCGGCATCCAGCCACAACTTATCATGCATCACTTGCCCCGCCAGTTTCAAATCCTCATCGGAAGGATAGACAAGATTAAGCGGTCCCCAGATTTCATATTCTTCCGCGAGCGCGTACTCACCGGGCAGGACGAGGACAAGTGTCGCGCCCTCTTCGATCTGCGGCGCGCGCCATGTAAGTTGCCACATGGCGTTGCTTTCCACCCTCCAAAATCTTCGGTAATAATTTGCGGAAAAAAATTGAGTGAGGACGCCGCTCATCAACAGCAGGCATAACGCCGCCCAGCGCAATCGTCCTTTCAGCCCATAAAAAATAATACCGCCCGCGAACAATGCCACGCCCATCGCCGATTGATAGGTGTAGCGGTCCCACTGGATGCTGAAGATGACGTTGCGTCCCGCGAGAATGATTGGCAGGGTTGTAACAACAATGATAACCGCCCCCAGCCACAACCAATCGCGGCTCACGGTTGGATTCTCCTCCGCTATCAGCCTGTCCGAAGCCTGGTCCCGCATCAACAACACGTACAGCCATGTGAGCGCAATGGCAGTCAACCCCAAGCCGATTGCCAGCGCTGTTATTCGCGTATCGCCTACGCTGGTGGAAAATTGATACAAAGGCACTTCCCATGCCAGCAGAGTGGTCTCGATCAAGTCGGTGACGGTTTCCACCACAACATGAAGGATGCTGTTGAAGGATAAAGGACCAAAATTGTTCAACACAACCCCTATGTTCGTGGCGCGGCGCGTGCTTTCGAACAGGAACACACGCCAGAACACAAACATCGCGGCAAAGATGAGATAAGGGGTAACGGATGGAAAACTCTTGCGGATCAATTCCCTCCCCGACGACGCGTCACGACGCCTGACATAGTAGAGTACCAGGACCAGCCGCACTGCCTCGATGCCAATCAATGCCTCATAAATGAATATGTAGAGAAGAGCAAGCAACAGAGAGGTAATCGTCAAAACAATCTTTCCTCTGCGAGCCTCCACCTTGATCGCCCGGATCGTGCACGCCAGCGAAGCCATAGCCGCGCCATAAGCAAGGATCAAATTCTTGAATGTCGCGGCGTTCGGTTGCTGGTAAAACCCCGGGTAAACGACAAACAGTAATGTGATCAGGGTGGTCTCGAATTTTTGGTTCTGCCACAGGCTTCTCAACAGCCAAAGAACCGCCAGCGCGCTCAACACTTTGAAGAGTAACGCGTAGAGATGCCAATGCAAAGGGTTATTCCCCAATACGTTGTAATCCAGCGCGTAGAGCCATCCAATGAACGGGCGGTCTCCCTGAAAGAGATTCGTGATGCCCTCCGCCCCGCGTGCCTGCGCTGTCCAGATCAGGTACCAATCGTCACGGTAAAAACCAAGCGAGGGTAACAGAGGACCATACGTCAGCAAGGTGACGATCACTACAAGGACAGCGGAAAGCCAGCCTTCAAAGCGGGGGGAAATCTTCGGGAACTTCATCAATACACTCTCCTCGATCAAGCCAGGTGTTTCAAGATCAGGCTAACTATTTTCTCTGCCCTATCATAGTCAAAATGATGGTCGTTGAACAGATTGACCACTTCCCCTGCCAGCGACTCTGCCACCGGCGCGCGCCCGTCAGACATGATCCCTGCCAGCGAGGCGTAATGCGAACTGGCAAACAGCCCGTTTGCGACAACCGCGTCCATGACCTGCTTTTTATTCTTCACGCGGATGTTGAATCGCCACGTTTGATATTGTTCCTGTAATTGAATATCCTTTGGCAAACGGGCTGAGTAGATTGCATTCAATCTTCTTTTTTGAAGTAGCGATAATTCCAACCCGACCTCGACCATACGACGATAGATCTTCCAGCCGGGCAATTCCCCCTCCGCCTGCAACCAATCGCTGTCTTGATAATCAAATCGAGCCAGACCCTGAACGGCGGCTTTGTAGGACCTTTCGATCTCCTCATGATGCGCAGGATCGAATTTCAGTTGCACGGGCGCGCACTCCACATCATCCTGCATGAATGCATATCCACAAAGATTTAGTTCAACGATTTTGGCATAACCTGTGCTGAACAGAACCACATCGGCGGATGAATGCGCGTCGAAAGTTGGCATGCACAAACAACGGTCGTCCACAACCAGCAATTCAGGATTCAATGATTTTGCCCGCGTGAAAAAATCATCGGGCGTGGATTCCTCCCCGTAGGTGTGCGCGTACAATAAGCCGCCGAACACACGCTTCTTCATCCGCGCTTCTGCCTGATCCAAATCCATGCGCAGATTCTCCGCTGAGATGTCTACAAACTCAAACGGGACACGCGCCTTCATAAATGTGATCGGCACGATCGGGCAGATGTTCGCGGGCAACAGCCAGGGCTTTGCCTGTTTCTGGCTCGCCAGCACATTGTAGAGAATAGCCGAAGCGCGCGGGGCTAGGATGGTTTTCATTGAGAGATCATGTCATTGCGAGGAGCGTTCGTTGCGACGAAGCAATCACCTCGCGTAGAGTTGAGATTGCTTCGCTTCGCTCGCAATGACAGAAACTATACACCCTTACGAACAATGATCGTGAAATCGTACAACCCATAATCGTGGAATAACGCCACGTTGCGCGAGAAATTGCGTTTGCAAAAATCGAAAAAGAAAAGAGGATCAGCATAAAAGAGATCGGGGCGTCCCGCCATGCGGTCGGCGTCGGAATACTTGGTGAGCATGTTGAAGGCGAATCCCTTCGAGCAGAGCGCGTTCATGCGTTTGAGCGTTACACAGGCGAAGTTCTGCCAATCGTTATAGGATTCCTCCAATTTGATATTGAAGATCGCTCCCGCCAGAAGGTAATCCACCATGGGAACATCGCTCTCGTTCGTGGTGAAATGCGCGTTGGGAAAATCCTTGTGCGCTTCACGCCCAGCCAGGACCATCTTTTCGAGCAAGTCAATGCCGTAGTACTCGAACTCCCAGTCTTTGCCCTGCAAGAAATCAAACATTCCGCCGTAGCCGCTTCCATAATCAATTACGGAAAACCGACGGGAGGAGTCAATGACCTTTACAAGTTGCTCGAAGCGCAACGCCTGTGATTCGGGTCCGTTGTAATCCACTCCTTTGGGCGTCGCGCCGAACTCTTCCAATTTTTCGACAAAATATTCGCCGAGTTTTTTCTGGGTTTCATCCACGCTCATATTCTTGCTCCCTTTGTTTCTCAAAATATTCGCCCGCTTTATTTCCCGTCATGAACAGTAAGTCTAGAACCGAAACGTACGGATCATACGGCGGATACATCTGGGAATATTCGGGGTAGGTATAGTCCATGTATTCGAAGGTGGTCCCCGCCGCTTCGAATTTTTCAGGCTCCATATAGGAGCTCGCCGAGGGACCGCAAATGTAATGCGTCGCGCCGACTTGCTTCAAGACGTTAATCACGCGGTCAGTTTTCTGTCCTTCGACATTCGACAACTCGGAGGAGCGCATAAATCTTGTTGAGGCGAATCCCAGCTCGCGCGCGAGGCATATCGAGGTCTCGATGGTGAAATCGGCGAGGAATTCATCGCGGCGTTGGTATAGATCTTCAAGCAGGGGCAGGTATCCCTTGAAGTGAGGCGATTTGGAGTAGGAGATCGTCAACGATTTGAGATGACTCTTTGCCCAGGGTTTCGACCAGTCGATGCGAACATCCTTGATCGGCACGCCCTGGGTAACGCCCTTGGAATTTACAGGGATCGTCAGCCATTGTTTGCCTTGATGCGTTTTGATCTGGTTGCGGTTGCGCCAGCCATGTTTGTCATATTGAATGTCATCGTAAAAGATGAACAAGTCTGCCCGGCGGACCTGGTCGAAGTATCCGCGCCATGGGATGTAGGAGGGTTGTAATATGACTACGTTCATTTGCCTGCCAGTTCAGAAACGATATAGGTGGGACGATCCATACTGCGATCAAACATGCGCGCAAGATATTCGCCGAAGATTCCCAACGCGAATAGTTGCGCTCCGCTGAACAACGCGATGATGGAGGCGAGGAAGGGAAAGCCGGGGATGCCGCCCTCCATAAACGAAAGAATGACCACATAGATAAACACGCCCAGCCCAAACATGGTCATCAAGAATCCGATCCAGCTTGCCAAACGCAACGGCGCGGTGCTGTAGCCTGTGAGAATCAACAACGCGGCTTTCACCAGCGCGGAAAATCTGTAATTCGAGCGTTCTTCGGGTTTTTCAATCTCAACGGGAACCGACGTGAAGCGCGATGTGCCCCACGAGAGCAGAACGTCAATGATCAATGTAGGGCTTTGAAAATTGGTGAAGGCGTTCCGCAACTCGGTGCGGAAGGCGCGAAATGCGGAAATATTTTTCACTGAGGGGATACCCATCACGCGCGCAAGGATTCGTTTGATGTTCTCGGTCATCGCGTTGCGCAAGAAGCCCTGCGGCAATTTCTTCGGAGCGCCATAGACCACGTCGAATCCGTTTTCGAGTTGCTCCAACAAAACGGGAATCTCTTCAGGCGGGTGTTGCAGGTCCTGGTCCATTGTGATCGTGATCTCGTATTGCGCCGCGCGCGCGCCGCAGAGCGTGGCGTTGTGCTGTCCATAATTTCGCATCAGGCGGATGCCCCTCACCCACTTGTATTTACGCGCCAAGCTTTGAACCACATCCCAACTGCGATCGGGACTGCCGTCATTGACGAGCAAGACTTCGTATTTTTCTGAAAATTTGGGCAGGGACTTTGCCAATCGTTCGACAAGCGACTCGATCAGCGCTTCGCCGCGATAGACGGGAATGACTACGGAAATATTCATCGGGAGGCAATTCTACCTTCAATAGATATGTCATCCTGAGGGAGCGTTCCCCAGCGACCGAAGGATCTCGCTTGTCGTGACAAAGATGCTTCGCTTCGCTCAGCATGACATTCCTTTGTGGATTCTACCACCCGCCTCATAACCTGACCCCGTGCCTGTCCGCCAAAATGGATAGCGCGCGCGCCGCCTCGGCTTTTTTCTGCTCCCCGTCCCAGCCGAGGATGTCGCCCAGCGTGTTCGTGAGTTCGAGCATCATCTCGCGTGTCAACTTTCCCAACATGGCAAGCAGAGATCGTCTCAGCAGAAAATCGTCGAGGTGAATGATCTTTTCGTGTTGCACAAGATAGGCAATTTCACGGAACGAGTAATCAGGCAGGGACTTGAGCGTAAAATCTGTGCCGCTGTTGATGTAGGTGGCGATGGCTTCGGCGCGGGTACCGTAGCGCTCAAATAAGATTTTTAGGCGTTCCTGCGAAACGCCGGTCCATGCAAAGAGACTTCCCATCTGCCGGTTCGGTTCCTGAATGTCGCGCTCATACCCGCGCCCGCCGCCGATGGGCAGGGAACGCGTGTCGCGTTTGCGCGGCAAGCCGAGGTAGGCAAGCGCTTTGTCGGTCGCTTGTTCGCCGAACGCGCGGAAGGAGGTCCACTTGCCGCCGACGAGGGAGTAGACCGGGAAAGTAAGGTTGGTCCAGTCGCCGCTGAGGACTTCGATGGTGTGGTCGCGAGTCACAGCGCTGACGTTTTTCCCGCTGGAGCGCGGGAGCGGACGGACGCCCGAGAAGCGGAAAACGATGTGGTCGCGAATCAGGTTGAGGTGCGGAAAGACGCGGCGAGTCAACGTGAGGAAGTAGTCGATCTCTTCGTCGGTACAACGCGCATCGTCAACTTCATCCACCAGAATATCCGTTGTGCCGATGAGCACGCGGTCGAAAAACGGATAGATCAACACGATGCGGCCGTCTTCGTTCTCGAAGAAAAATTCGTGGTCGCCGATGGCGGCGCGCAGTTCGGGATGATCCACCACGATGTGCGAACCCTTCGAGCCGCCGATAAAATGCGACGACAAGCCGAGTTTTTTATTGGTTCCGTCGATCCAGGGACCCGCCGCATTGATGACCAGTTTTGGGCGCACATCGTAGGCTTCGTCCGTCAACTCGTCGCGCAGGATGATCGTGTCCTCCGCGCCGCCGATCATGCTGAGGTAATTAAGAGCGCGCGCGTTCGGGTTTTCGGTTTCAGCATCAAGAATCAATTCGATGCCGAATCGTTCGGGATTGAGAATCGCGCCGTCGTAGTACACCGCCGTGTTGACAATCTCCGGGTTGATCTGATTCCACTTCGCAAGCGATTTCTTGCGCGAGAAAAATTTGTGACGCGGCACAGTTTTCTGCGCGCCCGTATACGCGTCGTATAGCATCAACCCGAGTTTGATGACAAGCGAACCGCGCTCGCTGGGTTTATCCATCACGCCAAAGAATTTCAGCGGCGCGTTCAATAAACCAGAAAATCTTTTGAAAATGGGGATGGCTGTCGGAAGCGGCTTGACGAGGTGCGGCGCGTTCTGCAATAGGAGGTTGCGCTCGCGCACGGCTTCACGCACGAGGCGGAACTCACCGTTTTCCAAATAGCGAATCCCGCCGTGCGCCATGTGCGAAGAAGCGGACGACGCGCCCGAACAAAAATCTCCGCGTTCGACGAGCAGAACGTCCACGCCGTTGATGGCGAGATCGCGGAATGTGCCAATGCCATTAATCCCCCCGCCGATGATGAGGACGGAGAGGTTTGGATTCTTTTTGAGGGCCGTGAGTGTTTCATTACGATTCATGGTGAGGTGTTTTATATTGCGTACTGCGTATTGCGTAGTACGTAATACGCAGTACGCAGTCGTCATTAAACCCAATCAAACGCGCGTGTGACCGCTTTCTTCCAGCCCGAGTATAACGTCTTTCGCCGTTTCCAGTCCATTGAAGGTTTCCATTCTCTGTCTTTGCCCCAATTGTTTTTTAGTTCATCGAAATCCTTCCAAAAGCCGACGGCGAGTCCCGCCGCGTATGCCGCGCCGAGGGACGTGGTTTCCGCAACTTTCGGTCGCACCACAGGCACGTTCAACATATCCGCTTGAAACTGCATGAGCAATTCG
>JBGANO010000005.1:0-85552 GCA_044222305.1 Anaerolineales bacterium | reverse complement strand
CTTCCCACACAATTCCATTTTTTATATCATATGTTTTGAAAGAGATTGTTTGGAAAAAGAGGGGATTATTACTATCTGGCTTTTTTGCCATCAAATTAGCGCTGAAACTGCCGATTTCATCGTAGGGAACATATAACGGTGTTGACGCAATGAGGTCGCATGACGATATATCGACATCGCCATATTTGTAAGTGTCAGTAATAATTAGACTGCCATTTTTTTGAAATGCTTCGCACCTTGAATTGAAGAAACTACGCCACTTTATCGAGTCTGTCGAATCATCAAACCAATCATTGTTAAAATCGTCAAACAACTTCATGACAATTGGCGGTCTCGCAGTTTTTGTAGGCTCTGGGGTGTTGCTTGGCATGGCTGTTTGAGTGAAAGATACCATAGTTTGCGCCTGACCCATTGCCTGTGTGGCTATAACATCATAGTTAGTTTCTGTTGTTTGTGCGGTTATCGAATTAGAATTTGAGCAGGCTAATAAAATAAACAACAAAATTATCAAAATAATATTTTTTTGAGACAAGCCAGTCATTTTACAAATCCTAATCGCCCATTTTGTGCGAAGTTGCCCAACGGTTTGCGTTACCTGCGTGTGGGCGGGCTGGGATTCTGTTCGGGAGCAGAAAAAACTCGAAGCGAGGAAAATGCTTGAAAATGCCGCAGAATCCCACACGTCAGGTGCACGCTTTGTTGGCTTGCTTTTTGCTTATGGAGCATGAATGAAATTTGCGCCATTTGCTTTCAGAATATCAAACGCCGAAACATCACTTGGTTCTGTGTAAGGGTTTGTTATTTTCCCATCAAAAAACAGTTGATACAAAAGTAGCCAATACTGGTCTAACAAGAAATAATCAGTCTTATCCAAGCCATTACAAAATGCGATTACTTCATTTTCGTGCTGTCCTGACATATACAACATCAAAATTGATACACAATCACCAGAGTCTACAATGGCTTTGGCTGTATTAGGCGGTATAACTTGTGAAAATTTATTTAGATAGCACAACGTCCAAACCATTGCGTCTGAGCGCTTATTTACAGTATGTTCATCTAAAATCTTAATCAACTGCGATGTGTAGATAAAACCATTTGTAACATTCACCTTGTCAAACAAGGGATTTAATACAGGTATCAGTATTGGATATTTTATACAAAGACCCAAAAGATATTTCAACACCAAATCTACCGTTTTCTCATCAACAATTTTGACAATAGTTTTTGCGGCGTATTTCAAAACGCTTCCATCAGAGATGATTGCCTGTTTGGCAACAGCATAATCTAAAAACCGAATCAAGTTTGATGGAATAACATTTTCTTTGTTTGGAATTCTTGTTGTTAAGTCTACTACCCATTCGGGAGATGACGGGCAGGGCAACTGCTCAATAACCGTTTTCTTTGCATTTAACAATAACTTGTAATGCGATAATTCTTCCCCAAGCCTACGGATAAATCTTTCTGCTTCTTCGTAAGTATCAAAATATGCTGTGTAATCGTCAATAAATCTAATAAACACAAAATTTTCGTTTCGGAGTTTTTCATCTATTCTTACTAAAATTGCTTCACTGATAATGTTCGATGTGGCTGGTCCAATGGGAACGCCATTAGTCTCATTTCTTTTCATTTCCCTTACGCACTTATCAACTTGATTGAACCATAGATTAGAGTTGCGTTGTCTTTTTGCGGTATTAAAACCGACTAAAGCCCAGGGAATAGAGTGAGAATAAATGCTAGGAAAAAAGTTTGAAATATCTGCTTTTACATAAAACTTTTTGCTAAAAGTTAATTCAACATGTCTTTCGATTTTATCTTGGGTGTTTTCGTAATCCATTACTAAAATTCGCCCATCACTATGGACTTCAGGTGTGATAAGGCTGTTAGGCGAATGAGTAATATACTCAATTTGTTGCCAATTATCATAAATCACATAACATAATTTAGAGTATGGAACTGGATGAGGAATCGCCAACGGTCTGGAAACGTGGTTAAATCTCGTTGACCTGTATTCAACTTGGTCATATCCATCTCTGCGGGATGGTAAATTTCTTAATTGGTCTGCAATCGCAGGAGTCAAGGTTGCCGAATTAATAATTGGTGGCATTTCCCCTTCTTCTCTTTTTTGAGCGGGGAAAAAATTATGCTGAACTAATCCTGAAAGTAATGATGCTGGGTCAATTTTGTAGATTATCATAAATTCCTATCCCATAAGGGGCAAGCCAACGGTTTGCGTTACCTGCGCTGGGGCGGGGACGGCGAAGCCGTCCAACTGGGAAAATGCTAAGGCGTGTGAAACTGCTTGGAATGTGCGCAGAATCCCCAGCGTCAGGTGCACGCTTTGTTAGCCGCCACGTCGTAAGCCATAAGTTCTTCGCCATTGTACACCTGGTTTTGATTGAACTTCAAGTAGATAATCATTGAGAAAATTTAGATTTCTACCGTTCCTTTCAATTAAGTTTCGTCCTTTGATTCTCAAGTCAATTTCGTGAAAACACTCGCCATAAAATTGCTTTACTTCAGCAGGGACATTAGGCTTATACCCAGTTTCAATTTCTAAAAAACGCCTTGTAATTAGCGAAATGAGATCAGAAAGTTGAATCATGGGATTTTTTCTGGAATCTACTGGATAACTAAACTCTACAATCCACTTCACTTTTTGATTTTCTGGCACTTCGTATCTTCGATTGTGAATAATTCTTTCTATGCTTTCGTGGTGCTCATCTTTTTTGTCAAGAACAATCATGCCTCTTGCGGATTGTCCAAGATTAACTTTTACATGCCAGTTCATATAAGTAATAAGATAGTCAAATGCCAATAGGTAAGGCGTTTTATTGTTGTAGATAGTTTCAAGCCCACAATTTGCTGTTTCCATTTTTCGCTTATCAATAGCAAAAATATGAATATGATGCCCAAGTTCATCTATCAAACCCAATAAATTTTTCACAAGTTTTAATCTTTTATCAATTGGATGATTGGCGAAATATTCTTCGCCGTTGGGCGACAATAAATGATGAGAATGAAGTTCAAAACGATTGGGAATGTTATTGTTGAAATAATTAGAGATAATCTTATCTAATTCCACCTTTGTGTTGTTCCATTTTTTATCTGCAACACTTAATCCTGCTAGAACAAAAATGGGTTGTTCGTGATTCAATAAATCATTTCCCGAATCACCGCTTTCATCAAGATAGAAAAAATGCATGTAAGTGTCCTCCTTTGCTTTGGCGGCTAACTATGTATTATACGGAAACTTTCCGTATATCCTCCCCGTACGGATTCTTATACGGACGTTTTCCATATATGACGCCATTTTGGGGTATTATACGGAAGATTTTCCGTATATGTCGCTCCGGCGGCGTCTTATGCGGAAATCTCCCTTACTATACAACCGCATGTATTTTTTGACAATGGTTCACAAAAGGAAAGTTCATGGAAAAACCTCCTCCTCAACCCAAAAAATTGCTCGATCAAGTCAGCGACACCATCAAAACCAAACACTACTCCTCCCGCACCGGGGAAACGTACGCTTACTGGATTCGCCAATACATCCTGTTTCACGACAAACGCCATCCGAAGGAAATGGGTGTTCCTGAAATCGAAAACTTCCTCACACATCTTGCCGCCAAGAAGAACTTTTCCTCCTCTACCCAAACCCAAGCGCTAAGTTCCATCCTCTTTTTATATCGCTATGTGCTGAACATGGAGCTGGATGAGGTGCGGATCACGCGCGCCAAGAAGACGGGACGTGTCCCAGTAGTGCTAAGCCGCGCGGAAGTTCAAAGATTGCTGGGCGAAATGATCGGCGCTCAAAAACTGATGGCGCAAATTTTATACGGCGGTGGTCTGCGCTTGATGGAATGTATTCAACTACGGGTCAAGGATATTGATTTCGAGTATCGTCAACTCGTGATCCGCGATCCGAAAGGGGGCAACGATCGCTTCACGGTCCTGCCTGCCAGCCTGGTTGCCCCACTCACCGAACATCTCGCTCGCGTTAAACGTATTCATGAAGAAGATTTGGCGAAAGGTTATGGCGCAGTTCACATGCCGTACGCCTTTGCGGTCAAATATCCAAATGCCGAATGCGAATGGAACTGGCAATACGTCTTTCCATCTGCCAAACTTGCGGAGGATGCTGACGCCAAAACAAAACGGCGTTGGCATACAAGTGAAACCACCTTACAAAAAGCGGTCAGGTCTGCCGCAAAAAAAGCAGGGATCAAAAAACTTGTTGGTCCTCATACTTTTCGTCACTGCTTTGCCACTCACTTGCTTGAAAACGGATACGACATTCGCACCGTGCAAGAACTTCTCGGACACAAGGATGTAAAAACCACCATGATCTACACCCACGTCCTCCAGCGCGGCGGACTCGCCGTCAAATCCCCTCTCGACACTTAATTACCAAACTCTACTCCCCCAATTCTCTAACCCTCCAACCTCAATTACCAATTCCTATATGCTCCAATCACGAAACTCCAACCTCTAATCCCCAATTCTCTAATCCTCTAATTCTCCAACCTCAATTACCAATTACTATTTACCCCAATCTCCAGTCTCCAATCCTCTAATCTCTAATCCTCTCCTGTCCCTCACTTATCCCCCTCATACAAATACCCCGTCCCTCTCACGCTGACGATGCGATCGGAGAGCGAGGGGAACGGCTCGATCTTGTGCCGCAACCGGCTGACGAGCGGGCGCAGAATCTCGGGGGCTTCGCGTTGCGAGGTATCGTATCCCTGCACGAGCAAGACCAACTCCCTGTGCGAGTAGACGCGCCCGGGGTTTTCGATGAGCACGCGCAACAAGCGTCCCTCGGCGGGGGTGAGGTGGATGATGTTGTCCTTTTTACGGATCAGGCGGCGCGACAGGTCGATGTACGTCCCATCTTTCAAATTGAACTCGGCGTTACCCTCATCCACATCGTTAGAGGCGTTGCCGCCGCGGGCCTTCAAGCGCGCATCGCGGCGCGCGAGTCCCTTCTTCACACTGGCGATCACCTGCGTGGGAGAGGCAGGCTTGAGCAAATAATCGTGGATTCGCAACCGCAACGCCTGGATGGCAGACTCGGTGGTGGCAAACGCCGTCAGGAGCACGATCTCTGTCTCAGGGGAAATCTGATTCACCACCTGCACCACTTCCAGCCCATCCATGCCGGGCATGCGCAGGTCGACGATCATCAACTCCACCGGGTGCGTGCGGACGAATTCGATCGCCGCCTGCCCGTTCGGCACAGAGTTGACAGCCAGCCCCTCGAGGCGCAGGATATCCGTCATGGATTGCCGGGCAACAGGCTCGTCGTCAACAACTAAAATGTTCGATTTCATGGTTTGCTCCCTTGATGGTAAAAATTCTTTTTGCGCCTTGCCGGGAAAGTTTTGGCTAACAAAAGATTCCCGCTCAGTGATGCGTGGTTCCCAACGGAAGGAATAATCGAAAACATGCGCCAGGTTCCTTGCGGTCCACGAGATCGAGGGCGCCGCCGTGAGCCGTGACGATATTGTAACTCACAGTCAACCCTAATCCGGTGCCTCCATCCTTGGTGCTAAAAAACGGCTCAAAGATGTTGTTGCGCTGGGCTTCGGGGATGCCCGGCCCTGTGTCTGCAAAGATCAATTCAACGCCCCGTGCCTTTGCCCTCGCGCTGATTTTCAACTTGCCGCCGGATGCCATTGCATCGAGAGCATTCAGGACGAGGTTGAAAAATATTTGCTGGATTTGCCCGCTTACCGCGTAGATCGAAGGCAGGGTCTCCGGCAAGTCGGTGACCAACTGAATATTGCGCTGGCTAAGTTGCTGTGACGTGAGATTGATCACGTGACTCAATAGTTCGAGAACATCCACTTCCTCAACGCGCGATGAACCGGGGCGGTAGAAATCCAACATGCGTTGCATGGTTTTCATGAGACGGTCGAGTTCGGCGCGGGCAAGCTCAAAATACTCTTTACGTTTTTCGGGCGGCAGGTCTTCACGCCCGGCGAGATGCAGGCAATTTTGTACCGATTGCAACGGGTTGTTGACCTCATGCGCGATGGAGGCGGTCAGTCTCCCTGCCGCCGCCATTTTTTCGGCGCGCAAGAGCGCTTGTTGCGATTCTTCCACGCGGCGAACATTTTCGCGCAAGTCTGCGTACAAACGGGCATTTTCCATGGCGACGATGGCTTGCCGCGCCAGCACGAAGAACAACTCGAGATCGGCGCCGCGGAATTGACTCACCGACGCGTCGCGCCCAGCCATCAGCACGTTATGAATGTTCGAGCGGGCGATCGGAATCAGGATGGCGGAACCAAGCCCCAAGGTGGAAAGAAGCGTTTGGGTTTCCTGTTCCCCGGGTCCTGTGGCGTGGATGATGAAGGGGTTGCCGTCTTCATCCACCCGGTGGATGAGATTTGCGGCGGTCGTGTTCTCGTCCACAGAAATGGAGTCGCCGACCTGCGCGATGGTGGCAACGCGTCCATTTTTGATCTGGAAGATCGTGGCGTGCGCGCAATGTAAATGTTCGCGAATTGCGGCGAGGATCAGGTCGAGCAGTTTGTTTTGATCGGTTTCAGTGAACAGGGATTCGGTCACGTTGAATAGCGGGCGTAACGCCTGAACACGGGCTGTATCGCGCTTTCGTTGATTGTCAATGAGCGCCTGACGCACCGACTCAAGTAGCTCGGCGCTGTTTTCGAATGGCTTGAGAAGCAAGCCATCCACGCCCTGGCGCAACGCGCGGATGGCAGTTTCAACTGTCCCAAAACCCGTCATCACAAGCACGGCGATCTCGGGTTGCGCGATCTTCGCGCGCGAGATCACATCGAACCCATCCACCTCCGGCATACGGATATCCACGAGGAGCAGATCGTAGTGATTTTGCTGAAGGTGTTCGATGGCAACGGCGGGGTCGGTCAGCGCGGTGACATCGTAACTCGACCGGTCAAGGATGCGCTTGCAAAGCGAGGCAATGCCGGGTTCATCGTCGACAACAAGGATTGGAATAGGTTTCATGTTTAAATATCAGATATCATCCGGTTTCAACTGCCGACCGGTAGCCAGACAGTGAATTTTGCTCCCTTGCCGGATTCGCTTTCCACATCGATATATCCGCCGTGGTCGGTGACAATACCGTAGGTGACGGATAATCCCAGCCCTGTGCCGCCCCGGTCGCCTTTTGTGGTGAAAAATGGCTCGAAGATGCGCGTCTGTTCCTCAGGGGAAATGCCTACGCCGGTGTCGGTCACAAAAATAGTGACACCTTTATGATGATGCCGCTTTGACGTTTTCGTTTCGATCTCCAGTTTGCCTCCATCTGGCATGGCTTGCAGGGCATTGTGAACAAGGTTGAGCGCCACTTGCTTGATTTGGTTGGCGTCCACCATGATCCACGGCAGGCTGGGGTCAAGTTGAACCGTGAGTTGGACCCCGCTGGTGTGGATGAGATGACGGCTCAAGGCGACCACATCCTCAACGATCTCGTTCAGTGATGCCTTGGCGCGGGCGCTTTCACTTTGCCGGGCGAAATCCAACAGGCGGCGCACCACGTCGCGGGCGCGATGCGCCTCTCGCACTACGAGGTAGAGGTCTTCGCGCGCCTGGCTGTCTGACGGTGTTTCTTCCAGGGCAAGTTCGGCGAAGCCGGTTACCGAGGTGAGCGGGTTATTCAGTTCGTGCGCGATGCCTGCCGCCATCTCGCCAACCGCCGCAAGTTTGGCGGCTTGCATGAGGCGGTTTTCCGCTTTGCGTTGCGCCTCCATGCGGTCGCGTAGTTCGCTTTGGGTCGAGCGCAGTTCGCCGATTGTTGCTTGAAAACGCTGATATTGGTCCGCGCTGGTGATGACGCTGGCAAGGATTCCGGCGAGCGACTCGAGCGCCATAAAATCGTTGTGCGTGAATGCGTTACTCGACCTGCTTTCGACATCGATGATCCCCAGCACCTTCGCGCCATCGCGGATTGCCACGCACATTTCGGACCCAGCCTGCCAGCCATGCAGCGAACGGTACCGGCTATCTTGCGATACGTCGTTGACCACCAAACTTTCGCCGGTTTCGAATACGTGCCCGGTGATGCCCCCGCGGATGGGATATTCGAAGGATTTCATGGCGCGTCGCACCACACTCTGGCTGGTTCCGCCAAACCCGCCGATGGTCAACACTCCCTGCGCGTCAGCAATGAAGACCGCCGCAAGTTCGTAGGCGAAATAGCGGGCGAGCAGTTCCGCTGAGATCTCCGCTACCTGGTGAACATCGGTCAGCCCGATCACTTGTTGCACCACTTCATGGATCAACCCAAGGTTTCGCGCGCGCCCTTCCGCTTCTTCGCGCAGGCGTGAATAGTCCACAAGGCTGGCGAGGTGACTTGCAATAACCGCTATGAGGCTTTCGTCGTAAAAATCGAATGCCTCATTCTTTGTCGCTTCGACGCACAACATGCCAATGGTTTGCCCTCGAAAACGCAACGGAAAGTATAAGCCGGACGCCGCGCCCTCGTGAAACGGCGCAACCTCTTTGAGTTGGGGGTCGCCCAGCCTTGTTTTCTGCTGTTCGCCGAATAATGCCGCGTATCGTTCCTCATGAGCGTTGCGAATGGAGGAAGTCATATCCCCTTCGTGGATTCGATACTCATGGATCAAACGGTTATCGGAGGAAAGCAGGAACAACGCGATCAGTTCGGTGCCAAACCCTCTGGCAAGCAGGGCAAACATGCGGCGCGCGATCTGTTCGAGATTCCGCCCCGATGAAACAGTGAGGGCGAAATCGTTCAACATGGCGAGGCGCCGCATGTGACTCGCCATTTCAGCAAAGGTGATGATGGTTTCGATGACCGGCGCGGACTGGGTGATGAGGTCGATCAGCCGGGTCCACTCATCACGCTTGAAAGCGCTGGCTCGCCAGACCGCGAGACTACCGATCAACCGTTGACCGATCACAATGGGTATGCACGTCCAGAGTTTCGTATTGCTCTTCAACCCTTTGTGCGGAATTTCTCCCCAAAGCGCGTCGTCTCGGTCGATGACCATCGGGATCAGGTTGCGGTTCATCCGGCGGAGGAGCGGGCTTGAATCGATTAAGAGTTCTGCGCCGGCGAGGTGAGGCGCGTTCCATTGAGCGCGGATTTCAAGCGCGTCTCCGCGTCGAACGGCGAGCCATGCCCCCTGTACGGAAACGAGGCGAACAAACGAGGCGAGAGCCCGGTCAAGGGCGCGAGGCATGTCGAACGGGTTTTCAGAATCGAGGTCGGGGACAAGAAGCGACGCGGCTACAGAGGCCGTAGCAGACACATCGGGGGGTGAAGCGCTTCCGTTCATTCCAAAGGCGATCAATCGCCACAAGCGTTGTGAATTGCTGGAGAGTTGGTTTGCTCCCACCAGGATCACGCGAGTTGCCTCTGCCAGTGGAAACGCGTATAACCTTCCTGTTTCGAGCGCGCTCGAAACAGGAAGTGAAACGGATCGGCTTTGCCTGCCGCTCACTGCGCCGCACAACCAAGAGTCGACCTCTGTTTTGGCGAGAAATTCAATCAGCGACGCATGGTTCTTTTTGGGAAGACGATGGCTTTCAAAGATGTGCCACCTGCCAGCCTCGCGCTCGACCAGCGCCGACCATGATGTTTCCTCGGCGAGCTGGCTGGCTTCTTTGAGTTGAAATTCGATATTGTTTTGGGAAGACATCTTGAGTGAATTATACAGCAGGATGGTGAGGAGATTGTGGCGTGTGAAGCCGCAGAGTGCGCAGAGATTTTGAGATTTTCTCTCTATGGACTCGGCGTTCTCTGTGGCAAAGATGCTTCATTCCACTTGATTCGCCGCTCCCGCGTGGGATGGTAGAATCGTTCCCATGACAGATTTAAACATAGTAGGCGGTGGGTTGGCAGGGAGCGAAGCCGCATGGCGCGCCGCGCAACGCGGCTTGAAAGTAAGACTGTATGAGATGCGCCCAACCCTGCAAACCGGCGCTCATCAAACACAAGATTTGGCAGAGTTGGTTTGTTCGAACTCGCTGGGGTCAAACCTGCCCGACCGCGCTTCAGGATTGCTCAAAAACGAAACCCGCCTGCTCGGTTCGATGTTGCTGGAGTGCGCGGAGCAGGCATCCTTGCCGGCGGGAGGCGCATTGGCGGTGGACCGTGAAATGTTTGCGCGGCTGGTCACTGAGCGGGTGGAGAGACATCCCAACATCCAGATCGTCCGCGAGGAGGTGCGGGAGATTCCGTCCACACTCACAATCCTCGCCAGCGGGCCTCTGACCTCACCGGCGTTGTCTACGTCCATAGCGAAATTGAGCGGCGAGGAGCATCTGTTCTTTTTCGACGCGATCGCGCCGGTCATCCATGCTGATTCCATCAACATGAAAGTTGCATTCCGTGCCTCGCGCTACGATGCTGGCAGTCAAGAAGAGGGCGATTACATCAATTGCCCATTCACCAAAGACGAATATTACGCATTTGTGGAGGCGCTCCTTCGCGCCGAACGGATCGAACTGCGCTCATTTGAAGAGGCCATCAAAAGCGGAGTGAAGGCAGGTCACTTCTTTGAAGGCTGTCTCCCTGTGGAGATCATTGCCGAGCGCGGGTTGGATTCGCTGGCTTTCGGTCCAATGCGTCCGGTGGGGTTGCGCGACCCTCGCACGGGAAAACGCCCGTACGCGGTGGTGCAACTGCGGCAGGATAATCTGGCGGGTAGTTTGTATAACCTTGTGGGCTTTCAAACCAACCTCAAATTCCCGGAACAGAAGCGTGTTCTCCGCATGATTCCCGGGCTTGAGCAAGCCGAGTTCATGCGTTACGGGCAAATGCACAGAAATACCTTCATCGCTTCGCCAAAATTGTTGCGTCCCACACTCCAACACATCCACCGAAACGATCTTTTCTTTGCCGGGCAGATCACAGGCGTGGAGGGATACATGGGAAATATCGCCACCGGCTTGCTGGCGGGCGAAAATGCGGCTCGCCAGTTTTTTGGCGAAAGCCTGCTTGAACTTCCGCAAACGACTATGCTTGGCGCGCTCTGCCATTACATCACCCATGCCGATCTCAAAGATTTCCAGCCGATGAAGGCGAACTTTGGGATCCTCGCCCCCATGGATTTCCCTCCGAAAACCGGCAAGCGCGAACGCGGAGGATTGTATGCCGAACGCGCGCTGGCAGAATTACAAAATCTGATGGATGGAGAAGTGAAAGCGTGACTCACCGGTCGGCGCGCGTTTATTTGACGGCGATAGCATTGCTCCTCGCCGCCACGCTTGGATGGTACGCCTACTCGTTTCTTACCCAGCCCGAGCCTGCTCCCACAGACTTCGACGGCCTCCGCGCTTACGAGGACGTAAAAACGCAGGTCGCGTTCGGCTCGCGCATGCCCGGGTCGGAGGGTCATGCCCAAATCCGCGAGTGGATGCGCGCCGAGTTGGAATCCGCTGGGTGGGAGGTCGAGGTTCAGGTTTCGGAGCGTTTGGGGAATCCGATCTACAATGTGGTTGCGACGCGCGGGGAGGCGAATCCGCAGATCATTGTGGGGGCGCACTACGACACACGCATCTTCGCCGATGCCGACCCGGACATTGCCAATCACACAATGCCAACACTCGGCGCGAACGACGGAGCCTCCGGTGTGGCGGTGTTGCTGGAACTCGCGCGATCCCTGCCTGACGATGTGACAAATGTTGCCCTGGTTTTTTTTGACGCGGAAGATAACGGGCGCATCGATGGTTGGGATTGGATTCTTGGCTCGCGCGAGTTCGCTGAAAACATCACATTTCAACCGGAGGCGGTGGTGATCGTGGATATGATCGGCGACGCAGATTTGAACATCTTCAAGGAACGGAATTCCGATTCCGCGCTAACGGATGAGATTTGGGCAATCGCTGGCGGCTTGGGATACGGCGATCAATTCATACCTGAATATAAGCATTCGATGCTGGACGATCACACGCCGTTCCTTGAGGCTGGCATCCCGGCTGTCGATATCATTGATTTCGATTACCCATACTGGCATACAATAGCAGATACGCCGGACAAAGTGTCTGCAGAAAGCCTGGCCGCGGTTGGGCAAACCCTGTGGGTTTGGATTGTGGGTCAAAACCCGCAAAACTGATACAATGCCAGCCATACGGTGAACGTACGATATGCCGAAGAAAAAATCGCCTGGTATGCCCGTTCAGAAAATACTGAAGAAAATTCGTCCCGAATGGGTCGAGTATGTGGGACGCGACCTTGCGCGCGGCATGGAAGTGCGGGCTGGGTTTGAGCAACAACTGGATCGCTTCTTCGACCTGCTCGAGCAATCGGTGACTACCGGCGACCCAGCCTGGATGGATTCGATCCTGCTCGACTGGGCAAAATCCTCCACCGAAACAAATCTCGAAGAAGGGTTGTATCACGTATCGTTCATCATCAACCGCATGATCGCGCTGACCATTCAGGTGGCGAACGAAACCCTGACCAAACAACAATCGATCGACATGCTCGCCGCGATCATCCCCGTGTATACCTACGGTTTGGGCGTGGTGGCGCGCTACGAAATGGAAACGCGCGTCGCGCATATTTCCGATGAAATGCAACGAGTGCAGAAACAACTCGAACGGATCGATCGCAGTAAATCCGCATTCATCTCAGTTGCGGCGCATGAATTGAAAACCCCGCTGACCCTGATCGAAGGGTACGCCTCCATGATGGACGATCTGGCGCGTGACGCCAGGGATGGGGGCATGGGTAAATTGCTCGCCGGCATCAAGATCGGCATCGAGCGGTTGCAGACCATCGTCGACGACATGATCGACGTTTCCATGATCGACAACAACCTCTTGAAACTTAATTTTCAGCCGGCGCAGGTGGGGCAGATTGTGGCTGTGTTGCGCAACGAAGTTGAGCCGATATTGCAATCGCGCAAACTCCAGATCGAGACGAGCGAGTTTGAAGGAGGGCGCCAGTGGATTTATGTCGATACCCAGCGCGTCACGCAGGCAATCCGCAATGTGATCAGCAATGCTGTAAAATACACGCCGGACAACGGTAAAATCAGCATCAGCGGACGCATGTTGCCGGGCTTCATCGAAATCGTTATCGAGGACACCGGCATCGGAATCTCACAGGAAAATCAATCCATCATCTTCGAGAAGTTCGGGCAGGTTGGGAGTGTCGGTCTGCACTCCAGCGGCAAGACCAAGTTCAAAGGCGGCGGACCCGGCCTGGGGCTTTCGATTGCGCGCGGCATCCTTGAAGCGCACGGCGGGGCAATCTGGGTCGAATCGCCCGGGTACGATGAAAATACCTATCCGGGCTCCACGTTCCATATCCTGATCCCAGCCCGCACCGAATCCGCTGACCCGGAAATGACCCGCTTGTTTGATACCCTTGAAAAGAAGTTTAAACCCAATGTCGAAACGAACACCCCAACTCACAACACCGCCGCGTGAAAAAGCCTTTCTCGTCGGGGTGGATATCTACCAGCATAAACATCACCTGCCTCTCGAAGATTCGTTGAGCGAATTGGAATTATTGGCGGATACCGCCGGGTTGGATGTGGCTGGCTCATTGACTCAAAAACTCGATAAGCCGCACGTCAAAACGTATATCGGGCCGGGCAAAGTGGACGAATTGAAAATGCTCGTCGAAGAAACGCGCTCGCAAGTGGTCATCTTCGACGATGAACTTTCGCCGCGACACCAACGCGAATTGCAAGAGGCAATCGGGCAGAACGTCCGCGTGCTGGATCGCACTGCCTTGATCCTCGATATTTTCGCCCTGCATGCCCATACCAAAGAGGGAATGTTGCAAGTAAAACTGGCGCAATATGAATATTACCTGCCGCGCCTCACCGGGCATTGGACCCACCTTGAGCGGCAGGCAGGCGGAGGCGGCGGGCGCGCCGGTTCGGCCGGTGGCGTTGGTTTGCGCGGACCCGGTGAAACACAACTTGAAGTGGATAAACGCGCCATTCGCCGCGAGATCGCGCGCCTCAAGAAAGAACTCGAAAAGGTGAGCGCGCACCGCCAGCGTTACCGCGCGCAACGAAAGCGCTCGCGCATCCCAACGGTGGCGCTGGTGGGTTATACCAATGCCGGCAAATCCACATTGTTGAACAAGATCGCCAAATCGGATGTGTACGTGGCGGACCAATTATTCGCCACACTCGACCCCACCACGCGTCGTGTGGAATTGCCCGGCGGGTATCAATCGTTGATGACAGATACTGTTGGGTTCATTCAAAAACTTCCCACCGCGCTGGTCGAGGCGTTCCATGCCACATTGGAAGAGATTGTGGAAGCCGATCTGTTGTTGCATGTGGTCGACATCTCGCACGCGAATGCGCTCAACCAGTTTAATTCCGTCCAACAAACCCTCGATGAGCTTGGCGCGCGCCACATTCCGGCAATCACCGCCTTGAACAAAGTGGACAAACTTCGCAACCCCGATTCGGCGCGCGAAGTGGTGGGTCGCTTCCCCAAGGCGGTGGCAATTTCAGGTCTGAACGGAAGCGGCGTGAAAGATCTGTTGCGCCTCCTCCAGGAGGAGTTGTATGAAACCTACGCGCCGATCCGCGTCCGCTTGCCGTATCAACAAGGCGCGCTCATCTCGCTGTTCCACGAGGCGGGTCAGGTGGAGTTGGTGGAACACGGACGCGGCGGCGTATTGATGCAAGGGCGGATCCCCGGGCGGCTGGTGGCGCAATTCAACGGCTGGGAAGCGGGTATCAAACAACGTGAAGAGGAAACGGAAGAAGAGGAAGTATGAACTGGATTTCGAAACTGATCGACAGCGCTTCGAATTATTTTGCCCATCGCAAAGGCTTATTGCCGACGATCGGCATCCTGCTCGTGATCGTAAACTTCATCCTCCCGTTCATCTTTGGGTTAAACCTGATCACCGGCAGTAACTTGTTTTTGCATCTTGGCGTGATCGTCGCAATTTTTGGATTTATGCTTGCGTGGGCGTTGTAGAGTCGCCTGTTTGTTGGATGCGGGTTTCATCGACCCATTCGACACGCGTCACATCCGCGCTCTCACCCAGCAAGACAGGCAACAAAGGCTGTAACGATTTGATATCGCCGGACGTGAACAGTTTGAGGACTCCGCCTGCGGAGGCTGGATTCGCAAGCCCGCCCGCTTCAAGCAAACGTTGAATCTGTTTCGCCACAGCGGGGGCCGGGTCGATCACCCGGACACCTTCCCCCACGATCTGCTCGATCATCGGAATGACAAAGGGATAGTGCGTGCAACCCAGCACCACCGTGTCGATATTTTTCTCCAGCATCGGATACAGCGCGCCTTCCAAGATCTGACGCGTCTCATCACCCTCGAGATTTCCCATCTCCACCTGTTGAACAAGCCCCGGGCATGTGTTTTGGAATAACTCCACCCCATTGGCAAACCTCTCTACAACCGAGGCGTACAACGCGCCCTGAAAAGTTGCTGGCGTGGCAAGCACCCCAACCCTGCCAGTTTGCGTGCGCTCCGCCGCAGGCTTGACCGCCGGCTCCATGCCCACAAATTGAACTTCTGAAAAATTTGCCCGCAAATCCTTCAATGCCGCGGCGGAAGCGGTGTTGCAAGCCACAACAATGATCTTTGCCTGTTGGTGGAGCAGAAAATTCGTGATGGTTTCTGAAAACCTTCGGATCTGTTCCATCGGGCGCGGACCATACGGGATGTGGATCTGGTCGCCAAAATAGATAGCCGACTCGCCGGGCAACACCCTGCGAATGGCTCGCAGAACCGAAAGCCCGCCAACGCCAGAATCAAAGACTCCGATTGGTGAATTGGGTTGCGCGCTCATTCTTCAAAGTATAAACGGAATAGGACTTACGCAGTTGGCGGGCAGTTCGATTTGCTTGGCAAATCGTGCCGCCGTTGGGCGCAACTTCGACGAATCAGGCTCAACTGCGTAACTCCTACGGAATTATGGGGGGTTAGTGTTTGTAGTAATCTGATGGGAAATCGGGAGGCTGCAACCATCCCAAGAGCCCGTGCGGATGAGAGGGGGGCAATGGCGGTTTTTCGAACCATACCAGTAGGAGGCTGACCCCTAATCCGCAAACGCCAAGCCATTGCGTGTTGGTGAGGCTTTCGCCCAGTAATACATGGCTGAACGAAACAGCCACGATTAATTCGGCGAGGCCAAGCAGTGCAGTTTGCATCCCGCCGATATGCTTCACTCCCAGAAATAGGAACAGGCGGGAGGCAAAGGTAACCCCGGTTAACAATAACACTGGAATCCAGGGCGCGGTATTCTGCGGCAGGGTGTGGTCGAATAAGACATACGCGGGAACAACGACGGCGCTCATCGCGATGAGCGTATACACGGTCACAGTCGGCGCGGGAACATCATAGAGCACCCGCTGGTTGATCGGGAGATGAAGGGCGTACATTGCCGCCGCGATCAACATAAAGGCAACACCGACAATGTCGATACGCCCGGCGATGCCCTGGGTGAGGAGGTAGGTGGCTATGACTGCAATACCAATACGCAAGAAAGTCAATTTTGAGGGGGCTTGCCTGTCCAGTTGAAGCCAGAATGCCACAAAAAACGGATAGAGAGAATACAGCATTTGGGCAACGCTGGCGGGCAGTTTGCTTAGCCCGACATAATAAAATATAGAACCGATCCCGTTGATCACCCCAGCCAGCGTTGTGATATAGAACGCGGCAGGGTAAATGTACAGCAACTGTCGTCTGACAATAGTGAGGATGAAAATTAAGAGCAATGCCGCCAGGCTGGTGCGTAAAGCGACCACGCCGAGCGGCGAAAATTTATCTGCCCCCATGGCGGCTTTGCCGAACACTGGCGCAAGCCCCAAAAAAAAGGCGGAGATCAACGCCGAGTTAATGCCTGTGATTCGACCTTTGTGCATGAGTTTTTTGCATGGCAGGGCTTGGGGTTGCCCTAACCAATCAACGCCCGGACTTCCTGCAGGAATTCATCGTTTAAAAAATCACCCTTTTGCATGAGGGATTGGATCTGTCCTTGCAGTCGGCTTTTTTCGTTAACCGTCAACTCCTTTGCCGTGGCGACGATCACAGGGATGTTGGCAGTTTTAGGGTTGCCCCGTAACACATCCAACACGGCGAACCCGTCCATCTCCGGCATCATCAGGTCGAGAATCACGATATCCGGGTGTTCCTTGTTGATCAAGTTGATGGCGTCGCGGCCATCCACTGCTTCGAAAATTTCAAAATCGCCTTGCGATTGCAAGATGCGGCGTATCAGGCGTCGCGCCTCGCCGCTATCGTCCACCACCGCCACGCGCGGGAAGCGGCTGGGTGTGACATTGTTCAAAGCGGCGAGCAAACCTTCCTGCGGGGTATCCGCTTGCGCGAATTGCTCCGATAGGTTTACATCGCGCGTCCAGTTATCGCCAAACAGGAATTGCTCTGCGGGGAGTGTGTGCCCGGTGCAATTCACAACGACAGAATCGGTTGGCTTAATCACGCCGGCTCGCACAAGTTTGAACAAACCGGCAAACGCCACCCCTGCGGCTGGCTCGGCGGATATCCCTTCGAGCTTTGCAAGCACGTGCATCGCGCGGAACGCATCTTCGTCTGACACGCTTTCGAAAGTTCCGTTAGTTTCGATCACGCGCTCGCGCAACATGGCGTAGGTTCTGCCCGGGTCTCCCGTGGCGAGTGTTTCAATGCGCGTGCTGGGCGTAAGAACCGGTTCAGCCTTCGTCAGCCCTTTTCGCCAGCCATCCACCATGGGGGAACAACCTTCCGCTTGTATCGGAACGATGGCGGGAATTCGGTCGATCAGCCCGAGTTTTTTGAGTTCGAGGAAACCTTTGTATACCCCAAGCGGACCCATGCCTCCGCTCACTGCCTGGAGGTACCAATCCGGCGTTTTCCATTTTGTATCGCCTGAGGCGCCCCGTAATTGGGTAAATTGTTCGGCGATCTCGAAAGCAATAGTTTTCATGGCTTCGACGGCTGTAATGGTGCGCGCGCCCATGTCCTGGTACAGCCCGCGTTGCAGGGCAAACTCCGCCGCAATCTTCTTTGCCTGATCATACGAGCCGGTGATCTTCACCACCTGGCTTCCGTACAAGGCGATTTCCCGCATCTTGACTCCCGGCACGAGGCTGGTGACAAACGCCCAAAGTTTAATTCCCGCCCGCGCGGCATACGCCGAGTAAGCGATAGCCACATTACCAGTGGATGCGGCGACCATTTCTGTAATGCCGGCTTCCTTCAGTGTGGCTATGGTTACCGCCGCCTGGCGATCCTTGAAGGAGGAGGTCGGTCCTTGCCGTTCATCCTTGATGTACAAATTGGGCAAACCCAACATGTTTCCCAGGTTTGCGGCTTGGATGAGCGGCGTCCCTCCTTCGCCAAGGCGCAGGGTTGGGTTGGGGTTGTGAATGGGAAGAAGTTCGCGGTATCGCCACAAATCGAACGCGCGCTTTGCGAGCTCCGAAGGAAATGTTTTATTGACCTCGTTCAGGTCATATTCTGCTTCACGCCATTGGCTGTTGCAGTTTGGGCACTGCATTGAGTTTGGCGTAAATGGCGCGGCGTGCCCGCAATCCAGGCACCGGATGAGAAAAGACATTGAGTTCTAGAATCCTATTGACTGTTGAGGTAGATGGACTCGGGGATAGTTTCCACGCCGCATGGCGCCATGAAGAATTGCTGAACGTTGACGGGCAATATAATATCCCTTGTTGAGGCAGGCTATTTTACCCGGAAATCGCGCTTATGAAACAGCCCGGCTCAACGCTTGCTCGATAGTCGTGATCAGCTCGCCTTCCTTGAAGGAGGCTTTGGTGAGCAGGCGCTTTCCGAAATCCTTTAGTTGGTTGAGTTGCTCGTTGGTCAATCCGCCGCCGCTAACCACCAGCACGGGAATATTCCGCAAGGAGGGGTTCTCGGTCAACTTTTCGAGAATCGTGAACCCGTCGATGTCCGGCATGAAGATATCGAGGATGATCGCGTCCGGCGCTTTTGTTACGATTGCCTCCCAGCCTTTCCTTCCGCCTTCCGCGAGGGTGACTTTGTAACGACCCTGTTCGGTAAGCACCTTATCCATCAGGCGCAGGTCGTTCGGGTCATCGTCAATGATAAGGATTTCTTTGATCGTGCCGTCTTTGTCCAGCCGGGTGAGGGCGTGGACAAGATCTTCCTCGAGGATCGGTTTGATCAGGTAATCTGTTGCGCCGAGGCTGAAGCCTTTATTTGCCTGCTCAAGGATCGAACACACGATGACGGGATAGTCGCGGGTGGCTGGATCAGACTTCAATTCGGTGAGAATCGTCCAGCCGTCCATTTCGGGCATCATGATGTCGAGAGTGACGGCAAATGGTTTGATCTCGAGGATGCGTTGTTTGGCAAGGGCGGGATTCGTCAGCGCGACAACGTGATATCCCTGCGGGGTCAGAAAACGCTCGTACAAGCCGATCACCTGCGGATCGTCGTCAATGGCAAGGATGATTTTGCGGTCGAATGGTATCGTATTCAGCGGCTGGTGGAATAACGGAACAGAGAACCAGAACGTAGAGCCTTCGTTCGCGTTGCTTTGAACGCCGATGCGGCCGCCGTGCAGTTGCACGAGATTCGCGCAGATCGACAGCCCCAACCCGGAGCCGCCTGTTTTCCGGGTTGCCGATCCGTCCACCTGTGAGAACGCTTTGAAGAGTTTCTCCTGGTCTTCGATGGAAATACCGGGTCCGGTGTCGACGACTTTGATGAGCGCTTCCATGTTCCCCGCCGGGCTTCGTTGCGTGACGGCTTCCACGGTGATCGAGCCTTCGTCGGTGAATTTGGCGGCATTCGATAGCAGGTTAATGAGCACCTGGCGGATGCGCATCGCGTCGCCCCGCACGGCTGGCATGCCTGACGCAACTTTCTGAACAAGTTGTATCGGTTTTTCTTTGACGAGACCCTTTGCCGTGGAAAGCACGCTCGTCACCATGTCTGCCAGGTTCACCTCTTCAAAGTTCAATTCCATCTTGCCCGCTTCGATACGGGCGAGGTCGAGCACGTCGTTGATCAGCCCGAGCAGGTGTTGTCCCGAGTTGTAGATGGCAGAGAGGTCTTGCTGTTGCATATCCGTGATCGGGCCGTCGATGCCCTTCAAGATTACGCGTGAAAAACCAATGATGGAATTGAGCGGCGTGCGCAATTCGTGACTCATGTTGGCGAGGAATTGGCTCTTCAATTTATCCACTTCGCGCAGGTCTTTGATGAGTTGCTGTGAAAGCTCATAGGAGCGGGCGTTGTCGATCGCCACGGCAACCTGGTCGCCCAGCGATTGAAGCACGGAGATATCGTCCTCGGTGAAGGCGTGGGTTTGTTGTGATTGAATATCGATAATGCCGACGGTGCGCTGGCCGATCCTGAGCGGAATCGCCAGTTCGGAGCGCGTTTCGGGGAGGTAGGGGCTGGGGTGAAAAAGCGACTCTGCCGCCGCATCGCCAACCAATTTGGATTTGCCCGTCTCTGCCACGATGCCGACGATGGATTGCGAGCCAACGATCACGGAATGATGATCTGTCAACAATTTTTCGCCGGCGGCGCCGGTGGCGCCTTTCAAGGTCGCGTTGAAGCCGGTTTCTTCCACACTGTATATGCCGGTGAAGTAGAAGCCGAACCCTTCGCTAATGCGCTCCACTGTCTTTTTAAAGATCGTGCTGAGGTCGAGAGTGGAGGTTACGATCCTGCCGATCTCTGATGAGATTGCCAGATAGGTGGTTCTGCGTTGGAGGGCTTCCTCAGATTTTTTGCGCTCGGTAATATCGCGCGCCACCCAGAACACTTCATTCTCGTTCAGTTTGGAGATGCTCGCGAGGAACCAGTAGTTTTGATCCTCGGCGGGTAATTGATATTCGATCTGGACGACACTATTCGTGTCCAACGCCTGGTGGATCGCCTGCCTGAAAGGTCTGTGTGTTTCCTCGGGCAGGATTTCATCCATGCGCTGACCCAGCAATTGTTCAGGGGGGCGAAACAGGCGCGATGGGTTAGTGGGCGCAATACGCGTGTAGCGCGTGTCCCTGTCGATCACAAGAACCACGTCTTGCATGGCGGAAAAAAGGACGCGCAATTCCTCCGCGTTTTTTTGCGTGTTTACGAAGAGGGTTGAGTTTTGAACGGTGGTCTGGACTTGAGTGAGGATGGCTTCGATCAGGTTGTAATCGTGATCTGAGATACGGTGATTCGGGTCGGTAAAATCGATACCCAACGTGCCGATCAAATCTTTCCCGACAATCACGGGCCAGACGAACAGGCTTTGTGTGCCGCGCTCAGCCATCACGTCGCGGATGTGAGCAGTCAGAGGATTGTTCAGCGTATCGTTGACGAACAAAGGCTTTCGCGTTGAAATCACCTGTTCGGCAGTTGGGTTCCCCTGGATGGGCAAACGAATCCCGATTCCGCCTTTACCGTCCTCCATGGGCGCGTCTGCCATGACGACAAGCTGGTTCGCCTCCTTGTCGATCAGGGCGATACCGACATGCAAAGCGGAGGTGATATCCGCAATTTCGTTGGAGATGGTTTGCAGGTTCTTGTCCAAATCCAGCGTTTGCGATAACTCGGTGACGAGCCGGTTGAGGCGGGCGGTATCTTCCACGCGCCGGCGGGTTTCCTCGAAGAGTCTCGCGTTTTGAATGGCGATCGCCGTCTGGCTGGCGAACGAGGTTAACAAGCGGAGGTCGTGTTCGTTGTATTTATTGGGGGTGTGATAATCTTGAATGGCGATGGCGCCAAGCACATGATCGCCGGTGAGCAAAGGCACGCCCAAGAACGACATGGCTGGCTCTCCCATGATGGTTTCCCCATGTTCTTGCAACCAGGTATCCGTCCCGTTGCCGACCAAAATACTTTCGCGCGTGCGAATGATATGCCCTGTGAAGCCCCGGCTCAGCGGAATGCGCGTGATCGATCGATCTAGCACCGATTCGCTGACATTATGAGGAAATACGATCTCGTTTGTCTCGGGTTCGTAGAAGGCGATGAAGAAATTTCTCGCGTCGAACAGGCGTGAAATGCCGCCGTAGGTAATTTCTGTGATCTGTTCGATGTTCAACGCGCCGGTCAGCGCCCTGCCCACGTCGTTGAGTACCGCCAATTCCTCGGCGCGCGCTTGCGTTTCCTGAAACAGTTGCGCGTTTTGCAAAGCGAGCGATAGCTGGTCTGTAACCTGGCGAACGAGGAGTTCCTCTTCCGGGTCCCAGTGTGATCTATCGGTTTCGTTAAAAACTTGCAGGGTCGCCCAGGTACTGCGACCGGTATCGAATGCGAGGGAAATATCCTGCTCGCTGGTATGCGCGCGGGTCTGCACAGGCGCGGACAGCGCGGACGAGGTCAACGCCGGGGCGGGAGGCTCAGGCGTAATCGGAGGAGGAGGCGGGGTTTTCTCCGTAGCGGAGGCTTTGCGCGATACTTCCTTTGAATTGGAAGTCGTCTTCTCCGGCTCCAGCCCGGTGAATAGTTTCTTAAGCCGTTTGTCGGCTGGCTTCTTCTTTGACATACTCGATTAACTCCTGTGCAAGGACACGGTATTGTTGTGAGCCTCGACTGGTGGGGCGGTATTGAGTGATGGGCAAGCCTGCAATTGGGCTTTCTCTGAGTTTGGTGTCGATCTCGATCACGCTCGTGAAAACACCCTGCCCGAACGTTGTTTGTAGTTGTTCGAAGATGTTGCGGTGGGTGCGGTTGCGCCGGTCCAGCAGGGTGACGAGGATGCGGTAGGCGAGGTTGGGGTTGGTTTCCTGCCTGATCCGCCGGATGGAGCCCATCATGTTGCGGAGGGCGTACGCGGAGAAATATTCGGCTTGCGTGGGGATGATGAGCAGGTCTGCCGCTGAAAGGGCGTTCAGGGTGATGGCTCCCAGGGCTGGCGGGCAATCGAGGAGGATGTAATCGTATGAAGATTGGACTAGTTGAATGGCTGAGCGCAGGGTGGTGAGGTAGTTGCTCCTCATGGGCAGGTATTGCTCTGCGCTTTCGATGCGTGAATTGGAAGAAACCAGGTCGAGGTGGGGGATGTCTGTCTTTCGAATCGCGACGCTCAACGGCGTGTTTTCGATCAACACGTTTGCCGATGTCGTTTCCGCTTCGCCGGTTTCCAGCCCAAGCGCCAGGCTCAGGTTTGCCTGCGGGTCCAGGTCGATCAGCAGTACCCGGTGGTTTAATTCGGCAAGCGCCGCGCCAAGAGAGAGCGTGGTGGTGGTCTTGGCGACGCCGCCTTTTTCATTTGAAATTGCTGTTGTGTATGCCATGTGTTTACCTCGCGAGTCTTACTGTCCGTTATCGTCTGGTGATTTGGGGATTACCTGAACGCGGCTTGCCCCAAGGATGGCGCGCAATTCATCTGCCGCCATTTGGATCATCGTCTGCGGATCGTTCACACTGCGGATCTTGCCGGTGATGTTGGAAACCAGTCGTTCCCGTTCTGCGCGGCGGGTAGTTTCCTCGAACAGGCGGGCGTTTTCGAGCGCCACTGCCAGGCGGTCGGTCACTGCTTGAATGAGGTTGATCTCGTCTTGTGTCCATTTTCTGTTCTTTTCCGCCGATTTGATGTTCATCGCGCCGATGACCTGCCCGCGCAGGTTGATGGGCGCAAAGATGGACGGTTCTTCCTCAGCGCCGCCTGCTTCACGAACCTGAAGTTTTCCCGCGCCTGTGGGGGATTGGAGTTCGGGGAATTCCAGCGGGGTTTTCAGCGGGGCGCCGCCGGTGGGGGTCTGTCTGTACCCGAGGTCTCCGGGTCGCACGCGCAAGTTCTTCCATTCTTTTTGCAGGTACTGGTTGTAAAGTCCCTGCACTTCAGCCAGGGCTTGTTCTGTCTTTGCAAATAACCTGGCGTTTTCAATGGCAACCGAAACCTGGCTGGCAAGAATGCCAAGGATGTTGAGATCGTCCTCTGTGAACTCGCCCCGGTTCTGGCTTTGCACATCCAACACGCCGATGACCTGTTCGCGGATCTTCATGGGGAGTGCCATCTCGGAGCGGGTGGAGGGGAGGTCGGGGTTGTTGAAGAAGACGGCGTCAGCCCCCACGTCGAGGGCGATGCGCGAGTTCCCTTCCAGGGCGACATTTCCTACAATGCCATGCCCGACTGCCAGGGCGTGCCCGCGAAGCAACATCCGCTGACCGCCTTCGCTATTTGTGGCTTGCAGGATGGCTGTTTGCTTTGCATCATCGAGCAAGAAAATGCCGACGTGGTAAAAGCCGAATTTCTCGCTGACCAGGCGGGCGATCAAGGGCAGAAGAATGTCGATGTTTTTTTCGATGTTGATGATGTGGGACACTTCACTGATCGAAAGCAGGTCCTTCGCCTGTTTTTCACTTTCAAGGCGCGATGCTTCGAGAGCCGTTGTGCGGTCTGCGACACGTTGCTCGAGATTTGCGATCGAGTCGCGCAGTTGGGCGGTCATGTGATTGAAGGAATTTGCGAGTTGCGCGAGTTCTATCGTTCCCGTTTCTTTGGCTTGCGCGCGCAGGTTTCCGGTTGCGATTTCAGTGGCGACATGGGATAGGTCGATCAGCGGGGCAGAGGCGCGCCGGGCGCTGAAGTATCCGAACAAACCAGCCAGAATGGCGATCACGAGGAATAGGGCAAGCGAGCGGATTCCCAAAGCAAAAACATCCTGGTATGCCTCGCGCCAGGGTAATTCGATCACCACAGCCCATTGAAGCGACGGCAGGGGAATGTAGGTGCCGACAACGGTCTGCCCATTTAGCCCGGCATATTGTTGGATGCCGTTAGTTCGATTCGAAGTTGCGGCGGGGTCTTTAACAAACTCGCTCAGGTTTCCGATATTGCTGACGTTTAACCCTTGCAGGACCGCGCTGGTGTCTCTGTAGGCGATCAAATCGCCGTGGCTGTCTGCTACGTAAACGTAACCTGTGTTGCCTGCTCTTAATGCGCCGACCAGGTCCCAAATGAATTTCAAGTTGACTTCAGCGACTACAAATCCCTCATTGCTTCCTGAAATCGTTTTGATCGGGATCGCAAGCGCGATCAATGGCTCGATCGTGTCATCATCCACATAGACTTCGCTTAGATATCGTTCTGAACCCTGCGCCAAAGACGCCGCTCCCTGCTTGATTTGTTTTTCAAACTGGGACGAAAGTGTGATCGTTACGCGCGATGTGGACTGGAGTAGTTTTCCTTGTCCATCCAGGATGGCAATCTGCCTGAAGGCTGGCTCCAAGCCGAGGAGTCCATCCAGGAGCGAAGTTTGTTCCGAAGCCGATGCTTCAACGGGGGTTGAGAGGCTGGTGGCGATCGTCAACGCGCTAAATTTTTTCTCGATAAAATCGTTCACGCTCGAGCCTGCATTCTCAGCGATCAGCAGTTGCCTTTCCTCCAACTCTCTTTGCTGGGCTTGCGCAGTGAGCGCGAGCTGTATGGCAGTGGACAGGAAAAGGACCAAGGCGCTTAAGCCTAGGAAGCTAAGCGTTAAAATCGTGGTCAAACTGCGCGCGGGTCGTGGTGTTGAGGCTCTATTCTTCATGACTCTTTCCGGTCTTCCACATTGGAGGAACGAGCGCCAGCGCTATTGCCGTTTTCGGAATTCGTTCCCAAGTCTGCCGATTGGATCTGCACAAGGACTTCTGATCCGCCAAGCGCCTGGCTGAGTTCCTCTGCGGCTGTGCGCAGAATTGATTCGAAGCGGGTCGATGCTCCGATCTTTGTGGAAATATCCGATGTCTTGCGCTCGTATTCAGCGCGTCGTTGCGCCGCTTCAAGCAGGGTTGTCGATTCGAGCGCGAGGGAGAGGCGGTCGCCTACGGCTCGGGCAATGTCGATCTCGTCCTGATCGGGCGCGCGGTTCTCCGGTAATTGGATATTCAACACCCCAACGACGTTGTTGGATAGTTGAATTGGCACGGCGAGTTGAATTTTTTTGCCTTCGAGCACCACTGGCGTTCGCTCTGCTTTGATTTTTTCCAGAACATCTGGTGTGACTTGCGCGTCCTTGCGGGAACGATTTGACGAGGATGCGCGATACGGTGAAAGCTGGCTTTGTGATTTGATCGCCTGCCAGGATTCCTGCATAACAAGCCCGGTCGCCATTTGTGAGTGTTCGATCAATCGTTGGGCAGTTCCAAAATTCCGCGAGTTTTGGATGGCGATGGCTACCTGGTCGGCAAGGGTGGCGAAGGTGGAGATATCGTCATCGTTAAACGCGTTTGATTCGGCGCTTTGCGTATCCAGCACGCCGATCGTGGTCCCGGATACGCGGAGTGGAACAGCCATTTCGGAGCGCGTTTGGGGGAGGTCGGGGTTGTCGAAGAAAACTGAATCAGATCCAACGTCGAGGGCGATGCGCGGAATGCTTGTGGCGGCAACATACCCCACGATGCCTGATCCCACGTGCAGGCGGTGCGTTCGGTTCAGCATCTTTTTTCCGCCTTCGCTGTTCGCCGCTTCCAACACGACGTAATCGCCGCGTTCGTCAAGGAGGAAGATGCCGATATGGTAGAACTTGAATTTTTCGCTTACCAATTTTGTGATCAAGGGCAGGAGGATCTCGAGCTTGTGCTCGCTTGTGATCACTCTTGAGATTTCACCGATCGATTGCAGGTCTTGCGCCCGTTTTGTGCTGATCAGGTTTGCGGCTTCCAACTCGCGCGAACGAGAGATGATGGCGGTTTTATCCGCTTCCAGGTCTGCCGCCATTTTGTTGAACGCGCTCGCAACTTTGCCGAGTTCATCGGAGGTTTCAATGGTCATGCGGGCGGTCAGGTCTCCCATGGCGATCTGTTGGGAGGTTTCCACGAGTTGGAATAACGGCTTGCTAATGGAAGCCATGATGTTTTGCCCGAGGAGGAACGCGCCGACTACGCTGACAAGCGCCACGAGGGCGATTGCGTAAAACTGTAAAACCAATGTGTTGATCCGCGCCGCCACGCCCTTTTGCAAACCTTCTGTGCCGCTGTTGTAAAAGGTTAGGCTTGCTCTTCGAGCCGCGTCCAATTTTTCATCCGCATTTCGAACGGCGGCATCAGAGAATTCGGGGTTGACGCCAATTCTGTCGACTGAGTCGATCGCGGCGGCAATCGCCGATTGGTATTCATCGAACGCGGGACCCAGGGCTGTAATTTCCGAGGTGGAAGTATTTTGCGTGGCGACGTTGATGTTCCTGTCCATACCTGCGAGGTTACTGCTCAACTTTTCAGAAAGGATTCGCAATTGAATCTGATCGTCGCCTGAGAGCGCGCCTCTGATGGCAATTGAGTTTATGCGCGTGAGCGCCTCTGCCAGCAAAGCGTGATTCTGCGGCAGTTTCAAAAGCGTTGCGTCCATCGTATAGTAGGTGTCCAGGTCGGGGTCGAGGATCAAATACGAGTAATCGCCCACCCGGGTGACAAGCAGGTTGATTTCATCGAGGATTTTGCCGTGCGAATTAAGAACATCCTCTGGAGAGCCGTCTTTTACTGTGCCTTTCAAATCCATCCATAGCGTTTTGATCGCGGTTTCTTCGGCGCGGAATTCGGCGGAGAGGATTTCCTGGCTTTGGACAAATTCATAATTTTTAAATTCAGCGTCAACCAGGCTCTGCGCCGCCTGCACCTCGGTGAATTCAGAATTGCCGTTCAGGTAACTCAAACTGACAGCCTGGTGTTGTTGAATGGCGTCTGTCAGTCTCCATAGCGGGCGAAGATACAGCGTTCCGAATAATTCGTGGGTGCCATAGCGGTCAATGCGTTCCGTCTGGTTTTGGATCAGCGGAATGAACCCGATGATCGGAAGCAGAAAGATCGCGGTGATCACGCTGAATTTGCGCGGATACGTGAGACCCGAAAACCATGCGGCGATTGCGTTAGTGATACTTTTCATTCTGTCATGAATCCATGTCTGGCATCCGAATTACTCCGGTTGGTCTTCCTCGTCGATCTGGATAGACACTTCCGCGCCGGGAATGGTGTGGCGCAACTCCTGGATGGCTGTTCTCAATAATACGTCAACCTTGTTTTGGGCGCTGATCTTTGCGGCAATTTCGCCGATGGCGCGTTCTTTGGCGGCGCGTTTCTGGCTGTCTTCAAAAAAGCGCGCATTCTCGAGCGCAAGCGCGGCGCGTTCGATGATCGCGGAGACGATATCCAATTCGTCCTTGTCCCAGCGCTGGTTGTTCGGAGAGCGCACTTCCACCGTGCCGATCGGCTCGCCGCGCATGGTGATCGGCAGGGATATTGAACCGGTCCGCCTTTTTGATTGCGCTTCAGAATCGCTCGAATCGCGCGCCGGCTCTTCCTTGCCATCCTTGTCGTACAACAGCGTTGCGCGCGCCCCGGAATGGCGGATGCCCATCAGTTTTCGACGTTGCGTGAATTCCCGCCATTGCGTTCCCGCCAGTTGGCGCGAGAGCGCTTCAGATTCGGCAAGCGCTTTCCGCGTTTCCTCATGCTGGCGCGAGTTCTGAATCGCGACACTTACCTGGTCTGCAAGAATCGACAAGGCATCGACATCCTCGTCGCTAAAAGCGTTGACTTCCTTGCTTTGCACGTCCAACGCCCCAATCACCGTGGCGCCCGCAAGGAGGGGGAGGGCGATCTCGCTATGGGTTTCAGGCAGGAACGGGTTATTGAAGTACACGGCGTCTTGCCCTGTATCGAGAGCCACGCGAGGCTTCCCTGTGCTGGCAACATTCCCAACAATGCCGGTTTCGCCCACTTTCAGTTTGTGACCATTGGCGAGCATTTTCCTGCCGCCTTCGCTATTGGACGCGCTGAGAACGGCGTAGGTTTGCTGTGAGTCGAGCAGGAAGATGCCAACATGATACAACCCAAATTGGCGGCTGATCGTCTCGGTGATTTTTGGCAGTAACATGTCAAGTTCCTGCGTGGAGCCGATGGTTCGGGCGACGCGCGCGATGGATTCAAATTGCCTTGCGCGAACCTCAATCCGCTTGTTTGCATCGGTCAATTCTGACGTGCGGTCTGCTACGCCTCGTTCAAGACCCGCCAGCGTTTCGCGGAGGCGGCTTGTCATCGTATTAAAGGCTTTACTTAATGTGCCGGTCTCGTCGCGCGCGGTTGTGTCGGCTTGGGCATTCAAGTCGCCGGCAATGATCTGGTTTGCCGTTTGGGTGAGCTTTTGGATGGGCGCTGTAATGATCCCGCCGATTGCCAGGCTGATCACCAGGGCGGTGGCGAGAATGATGACGAGCGTAAGGTAGGTCTCCAAGGTGGCGGCGCGAGTTTGGCGCTCTGTTTCGTTCCGCGCGGTAATGATTGCCCCTTCGAATTCTTTTGCGGGGACGATGATCCCGATACTGTACCCGTTGATCTCAATGGGCGCGTATGCCAGGTACATATCTATGCCATTGACAGGGATTTTCGTTAATCCACTGCCGCCGGACACCATGCGATTTGTAAATTCCTTGATCTCTTCCGGACCCCTGCCCAGGATCGAGAATTTGAAATACTCTTCCGGGATAATCTCGTTCGGGTTAATTCCGAATAGTTCATAACCACTCGGCGGCATGGATATAATGCGCCCCGCATCGTCCAGCATGAATGCGAATCCGGTCTGGGCAATGCGCAGGGCTCCAATTTGTTCTGTAATGGTGGCAAGTTTTACATCTGCCGCCACAACCCCGGAGAATGTATCGCCGAAATACACGGGCGCGGACACGGTTACCACCAGCCCGCCTCCCGTCGCATCCATATACGGGATGGACCAACGCGCATTCCGTTCCGGGTTGAAAAGCGGCGAGGATATTTCGTAATAGGGGCGCCGGGTGGCGTCAAAATCTGGCGGAAGTAGCGTTGCCAGCTCGATGTTTGGGTAGTAGCGGGTGATGCCGCGGTCGTCTATGCTGTAGACCGCGAGCATGGATGGGTTTGATTTTAGAACCTCAGGAGCGTAGAAATCCAGGTAGGCAGAAACATTCAAACTGGCAAGAATGTCTTCAGATAATTCATATTTTGCCGGTACGTACACAGAGGACACATCCTTGGCGGAGTTCCCGTAGTGCCCCTCTGACAGTTGGTACAGGTTGGCGCTTGCGTCCCAATATTGTCCCAGTCCCAGATCGCTTTTTTGCCCTTCAAGGTTGCTCCAATATTCCGCAAGTTTTAGAGTCTCGTCGGCTATGTCTTCAAACGAGTGATCGATAACGTTCGTCTGAAAAGCGAGTTGGTTAATCAATTGTTCTTCAGCGAGCAGTTGGACGCTGGTTTCAAGCCTGGACGACAGCGTATTGCTGATTCTCGTCCTGTTGGTTACGGCAGTATACGCGCCCAGCCCCAAAGCCAGCAGGCAGGTAACGAGGATACCCAATGTGATCTTTCCTCGAACGCTGAAGTTCTTAAATCTTCGAGTGGCGCCGAGCAGGAATAGCACGAGGATGGCGATCGCTGTGAAAACAATGATGCGGACAGTTAAATCCGAGTTCATGAAGTATTCCTGTCGCTAAACTTGATCAAGACTTCCGAGCCGCCAAGCACGCGTTCCAGTTCCACTGCGGTTGCTTGCAGGATGTTTTCCACATTGAGCGATCCGCTGATGCTGGAGGTCGCTTCGGCGATCATGCGTTCTTTTGCCGCCCGCCGACGCGCATCCTGGAAGAGGCGCGCGTTTTCCATGGCAAATGCGGCGCGTTCAGCCACCGCTTCCATCAGGCTGAGTTCATCGTCTTTCCATATTCGGCTGGGGTCATTAGCTTCAATATGCAACACGCCGATGACTTCCCCGCGCAGTTTTACGGGGACTGTTGCTGTGGCATTCGTCGCGCTGGTTTCGTTGGCGAGTCGTGAAACCTGATGTCCGGAATTGACCGCCGAAACGATGTCTGAATTTTCCAATGGTTCTTCGAGCAGTTCGATGCGTCCCGCGTTATAGCGAAAGCCCGCTTGTTCGGTCTTTTTGGCGGTGCGAGACCATTCGGTGCGAATGAAGTTGTTGAACACTTCCTGCACCTGCACGGTGGAGGCGCGCGCCTCTGTTAACAGGCGGGCATTGTCGATCGCGATCGCAAGTTGGTTGGCGAGAGTTCCCAATGCCCGGTAATCTTCTTCGGTGAATGCGCCGGCTACGGTGCTTTGCACGTCCAGCACGCCGATGGTCTGGTCTGCCGCGATCATTGGGAGCGCGATCTCGGACCGCGTGTCTGGGAGGTCGGGATTGTTGAAGAAAACTGCATCCGCTCCCACGTCGAGTGCGATGCGTGGTTTTCCAGTCTGGCCAGCAAAACCAACCACGCCGGTCCCAAGCATCAGTCGGTGCCTTCGGGCAAGCATTTTTTGTCCGCCCGCGCTGTTTGCGGCTTGCAAAACGGCATATTCCCGGTCGCGATCCACTAAAAATATGCCAACGTGATAGAAGCCGAACCGTTCACTGATGAGTTGGGATGCGGCGATGAATATTTTGTTTGGGTCTTGCACTTGAGAAATGGCTTGTGATAACTCGGCGATGGTCTCGAGTTGAGCGGCGCGGCGGGAGGTCATTGCGGTGGCTAGATTCAGTTCCTTCGTTCGCTCGTTCACGCGTTGTTCGAGGTCGTTGGTGAGTATTTCGAGTTCGCGATTGGTGTCACCGATCTGCTTAAGGCGTTCCCTCTCGATACTGGCGCGGAATGCCGTAATTCCAAAAAGAACTGCCGACATGGAGAATGTGACCCCGGCGATCCGGACGATGCTCAAACTGGGATCGGCTAAATATTCCGGGTCAGCGTAACTTGGCAAAGCCAGCGTGGCGGCAAGGGCTAAAACGACCAGGGTGATAAAGCCCCATTGCGAGAGGAGCGCGCTGGCAAGGATTAGAGCGAATGGCAGGATGATACTTATCGCGGCATCGATACTGCTTGCTGAGCCGAAGTAGATCGTGAGGTACGCGACTGATGTGAATGCAAATGTAAAAAAATAAATTCCGACGCGGTGATACGGCGTGCGGCTAAGAAGGTAGGAGCCGAGAGCAATCACGAGAAAGCCCAAAAAGGTTTGCGGCGTGGTTGGGCTGGATAAGAGTCCGAGGGTCAACCCAAACAGCAAGATCAACGCGAGCGAGGCGAGCAATTGCGCGCGCTTTTGTTCGCCAACATCCCGGATTGACGAGTGCGGTTTCGTGAGGAACGCCCAGGACCGGGCGAGCAGATTTTTCGGTTTTGTTTCCATGGATGCGCTCATCTTCTACTTCGGCTTTGAGCCGTTCCCTTGGGTTGTTTCATCGTCGAGCATGCCTGCCCCTGGATGGGAGGATGGATTCACCAGTTGAAACGACACTGTTGTTGTTCGCAGGGATTTCCCAAGTTCCTCCACCGTATCGCGGGCGATTGAATCCAATTGATACGAAGCGCCTAGCTTGGAGGATAACTCGCCAAGAAATGCTTCGCGCTGGGCGCGGCTTTGCGCTTCTTCGAGCAAGCGGGAACTTTCCAGCGCAAGCGCAACCCGTTCTGCCGTTGCTTCAGCCATGGCGCTTTCATCCTCGGTCAGTTGACGAGTTTGGTCTGCCGGGTTTATTTGTATCCTGCCGATGACTTGACCGCGCAAACGAACCGGAACAGTGAAACCGCTTGACGAATGAGCGGGTTTTGTGCTTTCTTTCAAGGCTTCCAGCTTAATGCCATCATAGCGGTAGCCTTTTGTTTCCGCAGAGCTGGCGATTTCCTTCCAGCCTTTGCCGATCAACTGTCGTGAGGCGATCTCTGCTTGTTGTAATGCGCCTCGAGCCCGCTCAGCCGTGCGCGCGTTTTGGATGGCAATGGCGATTTGATCTGCCAGAATTTGCAAGCCAGCCACATCTTCCTGGGTGAATGCGTCATCCTGGGCAGACTGGATATCGAGCGCGCCAATGACGATTTCCCTGTTTTTCAATGGTAACGCCAGCAAAGACCTGGCTTCTGTGTGTTCAAAGCTAAGGGGGTCTGTCCCGGTTGGATGCCCGACACGCGGTTCGCCTCGGTCCGTGACGACCCCAATCAGCGATTCTGATCCGACGACCACTCTGTTTCCAGCCAGGAGGCTTTGTCTCCCCTCGTCGCTACTGGAAGCGCTCAGCGCCGCCGACTGACCTGATTCTTCGAGCAGGTAAACGCCCACATGCTCGAACTGGAACCTCTCACTCACCGCTTCCACGACAACAGGGAGCAGGCGATCGATCTCCTGAACGACTGTGATGGTTTTTGCGATGGAGGCGATCCCGCTGATGCGTTCTGCGCGCCGCTTGAGTTGGTCGTTTGCCACGAGTAGCTCTGCCTGATTTTCCTCCAGGCGGATCCGCGCCACTCGCAGATCGCGATTTACGGATTCAAGGTCTCTTGCGTTTGACTGGGTTCGAATAATTGCGCCTTCAAGGCTAGAAAGGACCACTGCCATCAATCCTGTGAAAATGCCGATGATCACCCCGACCGCCAGAAACGCTGTGTATGGGCTTGTAAAATACTCGGCGGGTTGGAGTAATCCATTCTCTTCCGCATAGGCAAGCCCAAACCCCGTTGCGATGGTGAGCGCGGAAAGCGCGAGCGCTCCCTGCCAACCGACCAGCAAGCCCGCCGCAAGAAGAACGACAAAGTTGCCGAGAAACGAATCGTCTCGAATGCCGAACCCGGTAGCCGCCGAACCATTCACTGTGACCCAGAGGATGAATGTCAATAGCGCGCCCGCCGCTTTTGTGTAACCGTAACGCGACAGGGTCCAAACTCCGAAGATCAATGAGACAATACCGATCAATGCCGCGTCGAAGCCATTGAACTCAAATCGCGGCGTAATGATCTTTAGAGATATTTCGGTGACGAGGATCGCGCCCATGAAAACAAGCGCGATGATATGAATATAAAACGCCTGGCGCGATTTGGCGTCGTCGCCGGGGTATTTGACGGGAGTTAAGTAATTAATAATGGTTTGCCACATGATTGCGTCTTCTATCCATCGCTCGTTTCAGCGTTGCTTTCCAGTTCAATGGTGACTTCAGCGTTGCCGATTCTCCTGCCAAGTTCCTCCACGGCAGTCTGTAGGATCGTATTGCGGTCGCTGATGGCGCCGATCCGATTAGCGATCTCGCCGATTGCCCGCTCCCGCGAAGCGCGTCGTTGGGCGCCGTTCACAAGGCGAGCGTTTTCGAGAGCAAAAGCGGCGCGGTCAGCCGCGGCTTCGAGTAGGGACAGCTCATCATCCGTCCATTCCCGTTTGCCTTTTTTGGGTCGAACTTCCAATACCCCGATCGTTAATCCACGCAGTTTGATGGGAACGGAAACGTTGGCAGACTTCTTGTCCAGCGAAAGACCGCCTGTTTGGACGATCGATTTTTCGCGCGCAAACCTGATCTGTCCGTTCAGCGGGGAAACCTGCCTGCCATCGAAAATGAAGCCGGTTTGCTCAACTGCCTTGTTGAAGTTTTTCCACTCCAGATGAACATATTGCTCGATCATTGCCTGCGATGCCGCGAGAGATGTTTTCGCTTCGTTGTATCGCTTGGTGTTATTGATTCCGGCGGCAACCTGGCTGGCAAACATGGTCAAGATGTCGATTTCATCTTCTCCAAATGAAAACTTATTAGGGTTCTGAATATGCAGAACGCCGATGGTCTTTTCCCTAACTTGTAAGGGGATGGCGATCTCCGAACCGGCTTCAAGGTGGCTGGTCCTCTCGAGTTGCGGGTTGTCCGTTGCCACGTCGGAAATGACGCGCGTTTCTCCCAACAGCGCGGCGGCTCCCACGATGGTGTTGGTGTCCATGAGGATGCGTTCGTCTTGTTGAGGATTGTCTGTGGCGGCCAGGGTCAGGATCTCTGAATTCAGTTCGCTGTTGAGCAGGTAGATCGCGGATCGATTGTTTTTAAATTGTTCGCCAATCTGTAAGACAACCTCGTTGAGCAGGGAATCGACATCTTGCGCCAGGGCGATGCGACGCGCCGCATTGGCAATGAATTGATATTTTGACGATTGTTTTTCGAGAGCCAGGGTGCGTTCCTGCACTCGTTGTTCGAGGGTGGCTCGCGAGCGCTCAAGATCAATGTTTTTTTGGCTCACTTCCTGGTTTAAGGCGGCGAGGTGGTCCTGGCGGGCGCCGGCGATAGCGGCAAAAGCGGCTAAAACCAAGGGCGCGCTGTCGATGATCCACAAGAGCGGCTCTGAGGCATGCGCCGTTCGTATCGCATCGATGGAAAAAGCCTGATCCACGCCCACCATGCGGAGGATTGTGGCAACCACTGGGAAAAGGAAACCAAACCCGGCTCCAAGGATGGCGTATCGCAGTGTGTTCGACATTGAACGGTGAGTAGGCGAATTAATCATAAAAAATTGAAGCGGCGCGGGCTCTAGGCTTGTCCGTCGTTCCCTGGGGCGCTTGCCAGTTGAATAATAACGTCCGTGTCGGTGAGGACATTGCCGATCTCGCGCACGGTGGTTCGTAGGATCGATTCGTAATCGCTTGACGAGCCGATCAGGCTTGCGATCTGGGAAATCGCCTGCTCGCGGTTTGCCCTGATCTGCGCTTCCTCGTATAGGCGGGCGCTTTCGAGAGAAGATGCCAGGCGGTCGATGGCTTGCTCCAGTGTTGTGACGATCGTTTCGCCGCTCCCGTCCCTAAGTTTTGCTTGAACAATGCCAATGGTCTGGCCGCGGAATTTAATCGGTATCGCAATTTCCTGGTTTGTGGGATTGCCAGCCGCGGCGACTGTAATTCCTTGCTCGATCGCCTTGCGCCCAATCCCGGAGATTTCCTCAGACGGTTCGATACGGATGTTATCGAAGCGGTATCCTCGACTTTGCAATTGGCGGGCGGTGATGAATTTTCTCCATCCCTCGCGGGTGTTTCGGCCGTAGGCTTGTTCCAGGTCGGATAAATATCGACTGGATTCTTGCGAGAGTCTGGAACGCTCGATGGCAGACGAGAGTTGGTCGGCTATGATCTGCACAACGGACAGGTCGGCTTGATGGAATGCGTCTTCTTTTTCACTATGAATATCGAGAACGCCGATTGTTTTGTTTTCCGATTTCAGCGCCAGAACGATTTCTGAACGCGATTCGGGCAGGAAGGTGTCTGAAAACTGGGTGGCGCTAAAGCGCACATCGGGGGCGATGCGGGCTTCGCCGGTCTTTGCCACAAAGCCCACCACGGTCTCGTAGTTGACTGCCAGCCTGAATTTTTGCTGAACACGGCTTTTGCCGGCTTTGGTAGGCGAAGAGACAAGGATGGCGTGCGCGCCGTCTTTTTCCAGTAAATAAACTCCTACAAACGAACACCCAAGGCGGCTCACCAGTAAATGACCCGCCCGTTCGAGGGTTTTATTCAAGTCGCGCTCCGAGGCGGAGAACTGAGAGATCTCGGTTGCAACGCGTAGCCGCGCGGCTTGTTGTTCCAGTTCGTGGGTCCGGTCGGCGATGCGTTGTTCGAGGTTGGAAATGGAACCGCGTAATTGTGTTGTCATTCGGTTGAAGGCGCGGATGAGCACCCCAATCTCGTCACCTTCCGATTCCACGTTCACATAGGATGCGGAGTGCCCTTCGGTGATCTCGGCGGCGGCGCGGGTCAACGCCTGAATGGGGGAGAGCGTTCGACGGGTCGAGGTGATCAAGACGAGCGCGCCCATGAGCAAAACGCCCAGGGTCACCAGCCCAGCCACGGCAATGCGATTATTCTGCCCGTTGGTCAGATGCGTGTGGTTGTATACAATATCCAGCGCGCCAATCAGAGTGCCGGAAAAATCATATAGCGGCGAAGACCTGACCGCGTATGAATTTCCATTCACAGTGGGGTGAATGATCGTGGATTCACCCTCCTGCACACGCAGGTAATTCTCAGTTTTTGCCGTGATCTGGTTTCCCTGCGTGGACGCGAAAACCACGAAATTCGAGTCCTCGATTGAGGGGGCGTTGACTGTGGTTGAGGTGAGTCCTTTGACCACTAAAATTCTCCAATCCCCGCCATATTTTTCCTTCATCTGCGCCAGCAATGATTCATCCAGACCGACTGCGATTTCAACACAACCTATATAATTGCCTCGATGAAAGACCGGCGCAACACCTACGATTTCGAGAGTATCTTCATTCACCTCAAGTCCGGATACAGGCTGGTTATCCGTATTGACCGCCATCACCGCCGGGCTGACAACAAACGGCGATGAATTCGCTTCATTGCCTGCCGAATACAAAAGCGAGCCATCTGGAAGATGAAATTGATAGGTAACTATATTGGACATGCCTGCTAATTCCGTGTAAGCCGCTTCGGAGATGCCTGCCAGTGCTTGCGTATCGCGTTTGGCAACGGCTTCCTGCACCTCGATGGAGTTTGCAGACTGTAGCGCCAGTGATATGGCTAATCGCTCCTGGTTGGCAAGCTCAGATTCGAACGCGTCGTTAAACGACAGCATGCTTGCCTCTTCTGCCTCGTGCGACGCATTGTGGAGGGTCACGTAGAAATATCCAAAAAGGCCCGCGAGCAAGATCACCAGCAGGATTAATGTCGGGGTGAGTAATTTGCGCGCAAGGATCATGACGCGTTCCTTCGCGGCGGAAGCCTGGTACCCGTTGGGCGCTGAGGCGCATCCTGTTCAGGTTGTTGCGTGAGAACGATGGTTGCCTCTTCCACCCCGGGGATTTGCCCGAGTTCGCGGGTGGCGGTTTGGAGTAGAGAATCTACATCGAGCGCCTGGCTAAACCGGAAGGCAAGACCTCCAACGAGTTGCTCCTGTTTTGCTCGCGCAGTGGCATCCTCCAGCAGTCGAATATTTTCGATCGCCAGACCAGCCTGGGTTGCGACCTCATCGATCATCTCGCGATCTTGTTGATTCAATGGCGCTGTATCCTTTTTGGCTAGCGTGATCTTGCCGATCTGTTGCCCTCGCAAGGTCACTGGAATTTGAACGCCCTCCCCTGGATCCCTATCCGTAGGTTTTTCAGCGCGCATGCCAAGCGGAGTGTAGGTAACAACCTTGGGCTTCCCCTTCAGTTTTTGGTCCCACGCGTCATGCGTCCGTGATGTTGTAATTGCCTCCAGTTGCGTGATCGCCGCCTGCGACTCCTCCAGCAGGCGCGCATTGTCAATCGCCACTGCCAATTGATCCGCCAGGGTTTCGAAGACATCCAAATCCTGCGTTGTGAAAGCGGACGGCTTGTCGGACTGAATATCCAACACGCCCAACAAGCGACCGCGAATGAGGAGCGGCACTGCAATCTCCGAACGTGTCAAAGGCAGGTCTGGGTTATTAAAGACGGTTGCCTCCGCGCCTATGTCGGCGATTATTTTTGGTTTTTTTGTTTGAGTGACATGGTTTACCACGCCTTGCGTGCCGGATCTTATTGAGTGTTCCTGCTTCATCATGCGCATTCCGCCTTCCGAGGAGGCAGAACGGAGAGTGAGCTCATCCCCGGAGTCGTTGACCAGGTAGATGCCCGTGTGATAGTAGCCGAATTGATCAGAGACAAGATGGACGAAGGTGTTCAGCAAGCGCGGCAAATCCTGTAATTCGGCGGCTTGTCGCGCGATATACGATGCCGCCCGAAGTTGATCGGTCTTGCGGGTGATCGCCTCGGTCCGTTCTGCCACGCGTCGTTCAAGATCGGTGATCAGCCCGCTCAGGTTCTCGGTCATTGCGTTGAAATTTGTGGCGAGTTCAGCCAGCTCGCGGGTATGTGGAATGTTGTAAATCTTGTTGGAAAAATCGCCCTTGCTGATGCGGTTTGCGGCATCTTTCAGTTCAATGATCGGCTTGGCAAGGTAATTGGCGATCAGAAACCCTGTAAAAATAATGGCGATGTAGGCGATGATGTTGACAATGATCAACTTGTTGCGAAATATAACTTCGTTTCGGACGATTGTCGTTGCCGAAAAGTCCACCCCGAGCACGCCAACCACTCTCCTGTCGGATGTATAGATCGGCGTGTAGGCAGACAGGAATGACCCGAATTCGTCGGTGTAAATATCCTGTTCTACTACAGCGCCAGACATGGTGTCAAAGCTGGCGACGAGAGTGTCACTGGGCTCCTGGTAAATATCGCCATAAGCTGAAATATCCGGCTCGCCAGGCGCGCCGGCATCGACCACGAATGTGATCACATCCCCGGATTTTCTCATTGTGTAAACGAAAGCCAGGTCGGGATCTGATTGCTTGATCTTCAAATTGACAGTATGAATCTGTTGAAAGAATTCATCGCCTTGGGCGGTCACCTGCTCGAACACATCCCCGTTTTGCTGATAACTGGCAAGCGTGACGATGTTTTTGAGCCGTTGGCGCAGGTTCTCCCGTTGCTCCGTCTTGAAATTTATGAAGAGGAAATACGTCACAACCGCTGTGGAGAGCGCCGCCAGGAGGGTGAGCGCAATTGCAAGGCGGGAAAATAACGTGGGATAACGTCGCGTGTCCATGACTATTCTGCCTCGTCCAGCGTCAGTTCGATCGTGGCTCGGGACGCGTCGTACCGCCTGCCCAATTCCTTGACCACGGTTTGCATCACGCCTTCCACAGTTGTGGATGCCCAAATCTTCGAGTTGATCTCTGATAACATGCGCTCGCGCAATGCGATCTGTCGCGACTCGCTTACGAGGCGGGCATTTTCGAGGGCTACTGCGGCTTGAGTCGCCACCGCGCTGACCAGGGATTCTTCCTCCGCAGTCCATTCATCTGGACTTTCGAGCCGGATCTGACCCAGAATTTGGTCGCGCAGGCTGATGGGGATTTCCATCTGACGGGCTTTCTCTTCCGACTCATCGCCGACGCCGTATTCCAACTCCTCTGGCTGATTGGTGATCCCGCTCCAACCGGTGAACAGGTATTGTTTCTGGATCGCGCGTAGTTCCCGGATATTTTGTTGCGCATCCTGAAATAAGCGGGCGTTCTCGAGGGCAATGGCAACTTGGTTTGCCATATTTTGCAAGGTGTTGATCACCTCTGCGCCAAAATCGGATTCGCGAACAGAGTGAAGGTTGAGCGCGCCTATGACCCTGTCGCTGGCGATGAGCGGCAGGGCAAGTTCGGAACGGGTGTAGGGGAGAACAGGCAGGTTGGCGCGATATTTTTCACCTGTGGTGTGCGGGTATGATTTAGCGGCGCGATCGCGGATGGCGAGCCCGACAAGGTTGCTACCTGAAACATCCGCCCGATGCCGGCTTTTTATCAGCAATTTGCCAGCCTCGCCGCTGGCTTCTTTTAGCTCAGCCCACTTTTCGCTTGAATCGAGCAGATATACGCCCACAAAGTAATATCCGAATTTTTCGGTAAACAAGTTGACAATGCTCGAGAGCATTTCTGCGGGGTCCAGGCTCGAGGCGGCGACACGACCGATCTCATTGGTGGCTGATAACTGTTTTGTTCGTTCGGCAACCTGCTGTTCGAGATAACTTTGCAGTGATTCGAGCCTCGCCACCATGCGATTAAAATGAATGGTCACAATCCCCAACTCATCGGTTGCGCTGATCGGCGCTCTTGCGGATAGATCGCCTCGTTCGATGAGGTCAAATGTCTTTAGCAAGTCGGTGACCGGGTCCGAGATCGAGCGCGAGGCAAAGTAGGCGATTGCGATCCCCAAGGCGAGCACAAGCACGCTGAAAGCAATCGTGTTGGTCTGAAGGTCTCGAAAAATCTCCGTTGGGGTTGCGTCTGTGAAGAGAACCCGGGATGTTTGTTGATACCCGATGGGAGCAAGGATGAGAATACTAATGACAATAAGGGCAAACACCAGGATGAGGAATTTAGACAGCACCAACACTCCCGCCCGACCCTTCACCTGATCTTCGAAATTTTCGGGCGCGAGTAATAACCTAAAAGGCAAGGTGAAGCGACCCAGAAGAAAAGTAGCAAGTACCGCATACCCTAACACTGCGGCGGTCCCGCCCAACAGGGCAAAGAGCGTGTTTCCCGAGGCAGGGGCGGCAGCGCGCGATGTGTTCTCTAAAATCAAGATGGCCGCGGTAGTTGGGATTACGTTAAGGGCAAAAGCGATCACAACCGAAGCGATGCCGTAACGAACCGTCAGGCTTGTCATCTCTCTCCAGGCAGAGAGTTCGTCTTTGGGCGGTATGATGGGTGACTGCTTGCTGGATATTTCATCCAATCTTTTTCTAGCCGCGGTTGTCAGTCTCATGCCCACGAGGAGTAGCGTCAGAAAGGTAACTACGATCAATGCGGGGGCGAGGATGGAGAAGAATCCCAATGGTAATCCGGCGCTGGCGGTGTTGACGCGTATCGAAACGATGCCGGGCACCGCGCCAAAAAAAGCGATTACTTGCACGAACCCGATGACCAGGATTAGATACCGTCCGCCCAGCCGGGCAAAGAGCCGTTCGAAGGAAATGTAGGGGCTCATGCTGGCTGGTTTTCCTGGTTTTTCGAGTCGTCGGCAACGACCGCAAGCTTGATGCGTGCGCTGGTGGCGCCAACGGCGCGCGTGAGTTCGCTGGCGGTCGTTGCGAGAATGGCTTGCATATCGGTGGTGCGCCGAATTTTGTCTGAAATCTCGAAGATGATTCGTTCGCGCTCTGCCTGCGAGCGGATTTGCTCGAGAAGGCGCGCGTTGGCAATGATCGCCGCAAGGCTTCCGCCCAGCGTTCCGAGCAGTTCTTCGTCGTTCTCTGTGTACGCGCCAACTTGCTCGCTCTCCACGTTCAACACGCCAAGGAGTTCGCCGCGGTAGAGCAGGGGAATCGCCAACTCTGATTGTGTGTTCGGACTGCCTTCGATGTACCGCGAATCCTGCCGCACATTGGCGACGCGCAACGGCTTGCGGTGCATAGCCGACCAACCGGTGACGCCGCTCCCGAGCGTGATGGATTGTTTGAAGATTTCATCAGCATACCCAACCGCGGCTTTGACCTCCAGCGTATTCTTCTCTTTATTGAGCAACAGGATGGTAACGCGATCTCCGCCCAGGGTTACCTGCAAGCCGTTCACCGCGGAGGAAAGCGCTTCGTCTAGCGTGGTTCCCGATGCCGCCGTGGTGGTGATGTGGTGAAGCAGGCGGTGCTGGGCGAGATGCTCTTGCGTTTCCGAGAACAGTTCAGTATTGATCACCGCGATCGCCAATTGGTCGGCAAGGATTTGCAGAATGCGAAGATTGTCGCTGGAAAAAGCATAGGAACGATCGCTTTGCACATCGAGGACGCCGAGGATGCGGTCCGCTACCTTCATGGGGATCGCCGCTTCCGCGCGGGTATCTGGCAAAACAGGGTTGGGATAATAAGTGGCGTCTCGCGTGGTATCGTTGACGACAAGAGACTCGCCTTTGCCTGCCACGAAACCAACGATGGATTTGGAGCCAACACCAAGTTTGTGGCTCGTCCGTTTCAATTGCGCGCCTGCGTCGCCAGTGGAGCCGCGAATCACAACAAATTCGCCCGGCATATCCTTTAAGAAGACTGAGGCGTGATAGAAATCAAACCGGGCGCGAATCAAATCCACCGCTTTTTGTAATAACTCATCCAAATCCAACGAACTGCTGATATCGCGCGCGATTTCCGCGGCAGTCTCGAACTGCAATACAACTTGCTGGCTGTCATGTAACAACCGAACGGTGTAGATCGCGCCGGAAATCTGGCTTGCAACCGCGATGGCAAATCGCAAGTCTTCCTCATCGAAACTGTGCTCTTTTTCCAAATCCTGCACGATGAGCGCGCCGATGGCTTCCCCGCGCACCAGCAAGGGCACGCCCATCCACGAGCGCGGAGGCTTGCCGGATATTTTCGCCCCCATGGCAATGATCCGTTTTTCGGTATCCGAAACCACCATCAAAGGCTCGCGCGTGCGGATGAGGATGGAGGTGAGGCCTTCGCCGAGCGGGAATGTATCGAGTGAAGAGAATTGCCCCTCTTCATACAGGTAGGGGATGCTGATCGAATTGGTCGACTCATCATAGAGCGCGATCACGAACCCGTGATCTCCAATGACGCTCCTGAATTGATCGTGGATGGATGAATACAGGGTTTTCAGATCGCTGATGGTTGCCGTGTTGGCGGCGAGTATGCTCAACGCTCTGGCTTCCATGGAGCGACGCTCGCGCTCCACAGGCTGGGATGGAGTTGTGGGTTTTGCGACAACTTTCACCGTCAGTTGAATCGCGCGCTGAAATGAGTTGATCACATCGTCGCCGATGACCTGGCCCGCGCGCGCGCCGATCATCACTAATCCGCGCATGTCCGCGCCCTGCATGACCGGGATAAACACCGCAGACTCGCACTCGAACTGGCGGATATAGTGAAGCAGATTGAATTGCGTCAACGATTCGGGCAGCGATCTCGCGCTTGCCCCATCCACTCTTACAAAGCCTCGCGTGAGATGATCCTCGATATCGCGGACCGACAACTCATGCCCGCGCGGAATCGTCGCCTGCGGTTCTCGCGCTCGGGGATCTAAATACTGGGCGAGTTGCAGGCGATCGGCGTTGGCAACAAAATAAGCCGTGAAAAAGAACGCGTTTCCTTCGGGTATGTTTTGGCTCATTGAAAATCTATGCTTTTCTAACTGAACTCCCAGACCGACTCCCCGTTTAGAATTCGGCGGATCTGATCGGGGAATTTGTCGGGGTCGAGGGGCTTCCCGAGGAAACCGTCAAAACCAGAATCTTTTGCCTTGTTCATCTGATCCGTGCTTGCCTCGGCGGTAACGGCAATGATGGGTATCGAGCGTAATTTTTCAGACGCGCGGATCTTTTTCAAAGCGCCGTACCCGTCCTCATAAGGGAGGCGGATATCCATGAGAATCAAATCCAGCCGGGATAAGGTGTCGGCATACTCGACCACCTCATACCCAGACGTTTTCCATTCGCAGTGAATACCCAGATACCCCAACATTCTGGCGATCAACACAAAGTTTGCAACGTTATCTTCAACAACCAGGACAGTCGCATCTTTCGGGATCGTCGGTTTTCTGATGGGTTGGGTGTCTAAAACATTTTCAGGCATGTGCACTCCTCGCAAGGAACTTTTCTACTTCTCGAACCAATTGGTCGATATCGATCGGCTTTTGGATGTAACCATCACAGCCAGCCTCGATGGTTTTTTCGCGGTCGCCTCGCATCACATTGGCGGTAATGGCAAGGATCGGGACTTTACCAAACCCTTGCATGGCTTTGATCTGCGCCGTCAAGGTGTAGCCATCCATATCGGGCATGTTGATATCCATCAGGATGAGGTCAGGCCGTTTACTCTTTAGTATTTCAAACGTTTCCTGGGCGCTGCTGGCTTCGATCAGGGAATACTGTTCCGCCAACAAAACCCGCCTCACAAGCATTCGATTTTCAGGATTATCTTCCACGTAAAGGATCAAACTCTTGCCTGGCTCGCTCATCAATGGTGTACCTCCAGCCTGAATTTTACATACTACCTTTGGGGGATGACATGACAGCAACCTTGCAAATTCCCCAACAAAAATGTCGAGGGTTTTTGCCTCGACATTTTGAGCGGGTGGCGGGACTCGAACCCGCGATATCTTGCTTGGGAAGCAAGCGTTCTACCACTGAACTACACCCGCAAAGTGAACGAAATTATAGCCACCGTATAAATGAATGTCAATGCAATTAAAACAGGATGAAATCCCGCTTCTTTCCCAGCCGATCACTGATTCCGATTAAGTAGCATTTTTGTCAACCCGAACAGCGCGTCGCCCGCCTCGCCCTGTGGCTCTGCCTCCTCCAAGCTCCTCAACGCGAGATCGGTCATTTGCTTGGACGATTCTTGCGCGACAAGCAAACCCCCCTCGCTTGCCAACAAGCGCGAGACTTCACCAACTTCCTCAGGTTGAATCGGACCCTGCTTCCAGCGTTCTGCAAACTTACCTTTCTTATCCAGCCCAGCTAAAACTGGAAGTGAATTTTTTCCTTCCACAAGATCGCTCGCAACCGATTTGCCCGTCACTTGTTCATCACCCCAGATTCCCAGAATATCATCCTGCACTTGAAACGCGAGACCAAGATAATGCCCGAACGAGCGATAGACTTCCTGCTTCTCATCATCCGCGCCGCCAAGCAACGCGCCGATGTGACAACATGCGGCAATGAGCGCGGATGTTTTACCCGAGATCATGTGCCAATAATCTTCAACTCCTAAATCGTTTCTTTCCTCATAAGACATATCGAGATATTGTCCGCGCGTCAGGTCAAGGCAAGTGTTATGAAGAATCTCTGACGCTTTCATTACTGTCTCAGCAGGATAACCACTTTTCAAATCAACAATCGCCTGACTCGACATCACGAACAACGCATCCCCAGCATTGATCGCCATCGGCGCGCCCCACTTGACCCATGCCGTGTCTCTGCCTCTTCGTTTCGGTGAATTATCTTGAATGTCATCATGCACAAGTGAAAAATTATGCACCAACTCAATCGCCGCCGCCGCAGGGAGCGCAAATTGCCAATTTGCGCCACAGGCAGATGAAGTCAACAACACCAACAGCGGACGAATCCGTTTGCCCGTCGCCTCAGGACCCGCGCCTTCACCTGTCCAGCCCATGTGATAGGTGAGCATCTCATGAAATGGTTTTGTGCGCGGCGCATCCAACCGCGACACTTGTTTTTGTAGTTCGGCTTCGATGGCTGTGAGAAGTTCTTTTGTGTCCATGTGTTAGAAAATTCCCATTTGAGTTAATTCATCTTCCAATTGTTCGGGCGATGTGAAATGGATTGTAACAAATCCCATCCGTTTTGCTTGTTCGATGTTTGCTTTAGAGTCATCAATAAAAACACATTCGCTCGCGGGTCTGCCAATTTTCTCAAGCATAAGGTCATAAATCTCTGGTTCGGGTTTCACAAAACCGACGTCAGCAGAAATCACCATGTCGTCGAACATCTCGAAGAAATCATACTTTTTGCGCGCGAACGGAAATGTCTCTGCTGACCAGTTGCTCAGCCCGTACAACGGATAGCCTGTTTGTTTGAGTCGTTTCAAAATATCAACCGTGCCTGTGAACGCATCGCCAATTGAATCCTTCCAGTGGTCGTGATACGCCTGAAATAAATGCGCGTACTGCGGAAACTTCTGTGAGTGGTCAGCCACGCCTTCTGTAAATGTGCGACCTTTATCTTGCTGAGCGTTCCAAGCCGTGAAATCCACCTCATGGAAAAATTCTTTCATCGCCTCTTCGTTATCAAAATAACGGCGATATACATACCACGGATTCCATTCGAGCAAGACGTTCCCGTAATCGAAGATGATGGCTTTGATGTTGTGCATGATGTGTTTTACTTTGCTCCTTGCGCCGTCCTCGGCGCAAGATGTTATTGTTAAATGCCGCCAATTTATTTTCTCCGAGCCAACTCGCTACTCAGATTATATCGGTCGTTTGAATCCTTTTGCATGATCACAATTTGACAGTTGTGTGGATTGCGTAACGACTCGAATTCTTCGACGCTCCAGTGAAACCAGCGCATGAGAAATAAACGAAGAGTCATTCCATGAGTAACAATAAGTACATTTTCTGGATAATCTGATTTTTGAAAGTCTCGATGCAATGTCTCAAGAAAAATACTTACCCTGTCATATACATCTGCGCCAGATTCGCCATCTGGTATTCGGTAATAAAAAGTGCTAAAACCATTTCGCTCTTGTATGATTTCTTCATTAATACCTGGATTTCGCAAATGCCCCCAATCTTGTTCTCTGATGCGAGGGTCCTCAAATGCTTTTACGATATTTTCCCTAATGCACTCTTGAATATGTTGGTAGGTTTGGCGTGTTCGATAATAAGGCGAAACGTATACTTGTAGAGATTCCTCGCCAATGATTTTCTTGACTTCTTGCCCTGCTTGTTTTGCCTGTTCAATACCTTCATCTGTCAAATTCAATTTGTAATCAGGCTTGGTTTCGAGCAGGCTTTTATCCGCATTGCCTTCGGATTGCCCGTGCCGAATAAGAATGATGAGCTTTGGTTTCATAGTTTTTATAACATAAACTTTCTGCTACGCCTTAATCTTTTCACCCTTCGGATCAAACAACGGCTCTTTCTGCACTTCTGCATTAATTTCGATTCCAAAACATTCCACGCTGACGCGCGTTCCTGGCTTTGTTAACTCAGTTGGCAAGTATGTGTAGGCGATGCTTTTATTGATCGAATACCCAAATCCACCCGATGTGACCCAGCCAACGACTTTCCCATCATAGCGAATCGGTTCACTACCAAACACAACCGTGTTCGGATCGTCAAGCGTGATGCAACAGAGTTTCTGCTTTGCGCCTTCTGCCTTCTGCTTAACTAACGCCTGCTTGCCGAAGAAATCAACGGACTTGTTCAACGCAACCGCGAATCCCAGCCCTGCTTCATACGGAGTGTAATCGGGTGTGATGTCCGCGCTCCAGTAGCGATAGCCTTTTTCAAGCCGCATGGACTCAATCGCTTTGTATCCCGCCGCGACCATGCCATACGGTTTGCCCGCGTTCCACAACGTATCCCACAATTGTTCGCCGTATTCAGACGGCGCGTAAAACTCCCAGCCGAGTTCACCGACATACGTGACGCGCAATGCGAGCGTGGGAATATTTCCAATCGTGATTTGTTTCGCCGTCATATACGGGAACGCTTCATTAGATACATCATCCCGCGTTACCGATTGCAAAATATCACGAGTGCGCGGACCCCACAAGCCGAAACAAGTTCTTGCCGATGTGATGTCATTGACAAAGACAGTTCCATCCAGCGGCATGTATCTTCGCAAGTGAGTCATATCGTGCGTGCCGAAGGCTGTCCCTGTGACGATCATGAATCTGTCGTCTGCGAGCCGCGAAACGGTGAAGTCACACTCGATGCCGCCGCGCGCGTTGAGCATTTGTGTGTACGTCACTGAGCCAATCGGTTTATCAATATCATTGGCGCATAATTTTTGCAGGAAGTCGCACGCGCCTGGTCCTTGTATTTCGATTTTTGAAAATGACGTTTCATCGAACAAGCCTGCGGCTTCACGCGTGGCGCGAGTCTCTGCGGCGATGGCAGAGGACCAATTGTCACGCGCCCAGCCCGAAAGGTCGGGAAGTGAAGCGGCTCTCGAATCCTTTTCATTTGCAGTAAACCAGTTCGGGCGTTCCCATCCGCCTTTTTCACCGAAGACCGCGCCCAAATTCTGCAAGCGATGATACGCGGGCGAGACGCGCAGTGGGCGCGCCGACTCGCGCTCTTCATACGGCATGTGAATATCGTAATATTTTCCGTATGTCTCGATCGTGCGCGCCAACGTGAACGACTGACTTGCATATTGATTTCCAAAACGGCGCGCATCGAGTTTCCACATATCCCATTCGGGATGCCCGTCAATGATCCACTCCGCCATCGCTTTGCCGATGCCGCCCGCGCCCGCGATGCCATGCGCGCAAAACGCGCACGCCACCCAAAAGCCGCGCACCGAAGTTGGTCCGAGCAAATATTCCGAATCGGGTGTGAAGCCTTCGGGTCCGTTGAGCAGTTGCACGATCTCGACACTTTCCATCGCAGGCACGCGCTTGATAATATTTTCCATCAGCGGCGTGAAGCGATCCCAATCAGGCTCGAGCAATTTGAAATTCCAATCTTGCGGCACGCCATCGAGTCCCCACGGCGCGGGCTGTCGTTCATATCCGCCTGCGACCATGCCGCTGTCACTGCCGCGAAAATAAACAAGATTATCAGGATCGCGCATCGTCGGCATTGTCTGCGGTTGATTCTTGACAGGCTTGGTGATGAGATACAAATGCGCCATCGGGATGATGGGCAACGTGATGCCGACCATGGACGCGATATCGTTGCCCCACAATCCCGCCGCGTTGATGACGATATCGCTTCTTACTTCGCCTTTATCTGTCATCACACCCCGAACCTGATTCCCGCTGACAGTGATTCCAGTCACGCGCGTGTTGAACATAAACGTCGCCCCGCGACTCTTCGCGCCCGCCGCGAGCGCGTTCGTTAATCCTGTCGGGTCAATCTGCCCATCGGTGGGGAGGTGGACTCCGCCTTTGACATTTTCCAGTGACATCAACGGAAATAAGTCCTGACATTCTTTCGGTGAAATAATTTCAAGCGGCATCCCAAACGCTTTGGAATATCCAACCACGCGTTTCAATTCTTCGAGTCTTTTATCCGATGAAGCGATACGTAAACTACCGACTTCATTCCAACCTGGGTCAACGCCCGTGAGGTCTTTGAGTTTGCGATACAAATCTGTGCTGTAGCGCATCATCTTAGTCAGACTGGATGATGTTCTTAATTGCCCAACTAATCCCGCCGAATGGAATGTCGAACCGCTAGTGAGTTCGTGTCTTTCGATGGCGACGATATCTTTCCATCCCATCTGCGTCAGATGATAAGCAATGCTCGCCCCGCCAACTCCTCCGCCGATGATGATTGCTTGTGCGTGTTGTGGTAAATCCATTTATTGTTTTCTCCAAAGAAATTTCGGTGGTCGAGTAGGTCGAGGCTATAGCCGAGACCGTATCGAGACCACAAGTCCGCATACAAAATTTTGTAACAAAATCACTTTACGGCGTGGTGGTCTCGATACGCGCCTTCGGCGCTACTCGACCACCGATGTTTTTATACAGCGCGTAGCCAGTTGTTGTAATCGCTTCCGCTCGTGCTAGCCTCAAATCTCTCAAAGTATTTTTGACCGTACCCTGTGTAATCAAAATCCAATTGCGAGACGCCAATTTGAACCTGTGCCCACATCGCTTCACGGAGGTCGGACATGATCTTCATTAACTTGAGATGCGCGTGCTGTGAGGCAGTGGGGTTGTCAAAGTAGGTGCGGAGCAAGATATTATCTTGCACTACTGTGAATTCGTGTTGAACGGCGAAGTTTCCCAAATCGAAGAAAACATCTCCCATGCCCGCGTATTCCCAATCCAATATGCGGATGCGCGAGCCGTCGTCAATGAAGTTGCCGTTGAGCAGGTCGTTGTGGCAGGGACGGAGGGCGAGCGGCTCCCGCGCGTACATCGCCTTTTCGATTTCAGAGGATTTCTCGAGATACCAGTCCATTTTCGCGGGCAATTGTACATTGAAACCACGCGCGGTCTTGGCATATTCTTCTGCCACGCGAAAAGGGGAGAAGAAGCCAGGGAATTTTTCGAGCGCGTGATAGGCTTTCATGGATTCGAGCACGCGTTTGATATTTTCCTCCGTGCCGATCTCCTCCGCCGACATCCCTTTGCCAGAAATGAAACGCGCAAGGATAAAACCCTCAGGGGCGATAAAGGCAACAGGGTCTGGAGCAACTCCAATCTGCGAAGCGAGGCGGGAGCATTCATATTCCACTGCGCGGTCGATGCCGAGATGTTTCGTCTCGTTGCCTCCCATCCGCAAGACGAACGATTCTCCATCTAGGGTGATCTTGTAATTCTTGTTGGTGATGCCGCCAGTTAATTCTGTAATTTCAAGATCCTCTTTGGAAGCAAACACCGGAATGCGTTGCAAAATTTGTTTGATATTCATGGTTGACCTTTGCTGAAGTGACGATGTTGGATGCCGAATTATACTGAAAATGCCATTCGGCGCGCTTTTGTTGACATTGACTCCTCGTTCCCGTATAATGACGTTGTTGGTTCGCTTGCGAACAATTTATACAACCCCAAAGGAGGAGAGGAGGTGTAACAAGATAAGAAGTTCGTATCGTATGATCGTTTGATCGAGATGTTAGTCAACCAATAATCCCCTAAGGAGGATTCTGTCATGCGTAAAATGTTTTCTGTCGTTGCCATACTTGTGATGGCAAGCCTTGCCTTAGCCGCATGTGGCACTGCGGTTCCCGCTCCGTCCGGTGAAACCGTGACCGTGAAGGAAACTGTAGTCGTTGAAGTGACCTCATCCGCGCCGGTTGTTGTCGCTCCCACAGGCTATGGCGTAACATTGAAAACCGTCATGGAGCGCGGTAATTTGGTCTGTGGCGTTAACTCACAAGTACCGGGCTTCGGTTACGTGGATGCCAGCGGAAATTTTGCGGGGATTGATGTTGATTACTGCCGCGCTCTCGCCGCCGCTATTTTTGGCGATGCGACTAAAGTTGAATTCCGCCCTGTGACCGCCGCCGAGCGCTTCACCGCGTTGCAATCAGGCGAGATTGATATTCTCAGCCGCAACACCACGTGGTCGCTTGTCCGCGATACTGAATTGGGCGGCAACTTCGTGCATACCACCTTCTATGATGGTCAGGGCATGATGGTTCCGAAAGATAGTGGAATCAAAACCCTTCAAGATTTGGAAGGCGGCACGATCTGCGTCCAAACCGGCACCACAACCGAACTTAACCTTGCCGATGTGATGGCGTCATTGGGCGTTACATACACGCCAGCCGTCTTCGAAGATGCCGACTCCACATTCGCCGCATACTCCGAGGGCCGCTGTGACGCGGTCACCACCGATAAATCTGGTTTGGTCTCGCGTCGTTCTGTGTTGGCAGACCCATCTGCTCACGAGATTCTTGACGTAACCATGTCCAAAGAACCGCTTGGTCCGATGGTTCGCCACGGCGACGATCAATGGTTCGACATCGCGCAATGGACGGTCTTCACCTTGTTCTCCGGCGAGGAGTTTGGTCTCACCTCCGCCAATGTGGATGACATGAAGGCTAGCGCCACCGCGCCGGAAGTCCGCCGTATGCTTGGACTCGAAGGCGATCTGGGTTTGAAACTCGGGCTCACCAACGACTGGGCGTATAACATCATCAAGTTCGTTGGCAATTACGAGGAAGTCTACAACCGCAACCTCGGTCCCGACACCCCAACCTATATCCCGCGCGGCTACAACAGCCTGTACACCGACGGCGGCTTGCTCTATTCACCGCCGTTCCGTTAGATCAATCAGCACGCAGAGAGGGCGGGGAGTTACTCCCCGCCCTCAGTTTTCATCTGGATGACTCCTCATGCAACGCGAGCGTAACCAAGCGACAACCATTCCATTTTGGCGCGACGAGCGTATTCTCAAAATATTGGGGCAAATTATCTTTGCCTTGTCCGTGCTGTTTGTGGGCATGCTCATCTATCAGAACATGAAAGCCGGGCTTGCCAAACAAGGCATCTCGTTGAGCTATTCGTTTCTAACCAACATCTCTGGCTTTGATCTTGCAGAATCATCCATTCCCTACGACCGCAACTCCGCATATTGGCAGGCGTTCCTCGCCGGTTTGCTCAACACGTTAAAAGTCGGCGTCGTTGGAATTATCTTCGCAACCATTCTCGGCGCGATTCTCGGCGTCGCCCGCCTTTCCACAAACTTCATCATCAACCGCCTCGCAACTTTTTATCTTGAACTTATCCGCAACCTTTCGTTATTGGTCTTCTTAATCTTTTGGTACCTCGGCGTTTTTCTCAAACTACCGCGTGTGAAGGATGCCGTCCTGTGGCCCGGTGACATCATTCTGACGAATCGCGGCGTGGGGATTCCCTGGGGGATTCCAACCGCTTCTTTCCCGACGTTCCGCCTGATTCTGCTCTTCGGCTTGATCCTCGCCGTGATCGTTTTCCTCGCGTTCCGCGCTTATAGCACACGCACAGGTCGTGCCCCGCTGACTCTTCTGTGGTCAATCCTCACGTTCGTATTGATCGGACTGGCGGGCTGGTTTATTCTCCCTGTAAAACCGCTCACATTGGATCTGGCTTTTGTCAAAGGATTAAATCTCGCAGGCGGGAAAATCCTCACTCCTGAATTCATGGCGCTCACGTCGGGGCTTGTGCTATATACCGCCGCGTTCATTGGCGAAGTAGTGCGCGCTGGGATCCAATCCGTATCGAAAGGACAGGTGGAGGCGTCGCGCGCGTTGGGGTTGAACCGCTTTCAAACCTTGCGCCTGATCGTTTTCCCGCAAGCGTTGCGCGTCATCATCCCGCCGCTTACGAGTCAATATTTAAATCTCGTGAAGAATTCATCTCTTGCCATTGCGGTGGGCTATCCCGATGTTTTCTATGTATCGAACACGATTCAAAATCAAACAGGACGCGCGGTGGAAATGATCTCACTGGTGATGCTCACTTATCTCCTCATCAGTCTGCTGACCTCTGTGTTGATGAACTGGTACAACCAGCGGATCAAATTGGTGGAGCGTTAAGATGGCAAACGTCGAATCTGTCCTCCCGCCTGTGACCGAACGTTCCAACATTCTGCGTTGGGCGCGCAAGAATTTATTCGGCTCATGGTACGACGCGATATTAACCATCCTCGGCGCGTGGATCGTCTATTGGGCGTTGAGCGGCCTGCTGACGTGGGTGTTCACCGTAGCCGAATGGAAAGTGATCGTCGTCAACATGCGCCTGCTGATGATCGGGCAATATCCGCTCGAACAGGCTTGGAGGTTATGGGTCTGGCTTGCTCTTTTGATTTTCCTTTCGGGGAATTCCCTGGCGATCTGGGGACGAGGCTCGCGCTACGCAATCATACTTTTATTAATCCCTATCGTGCTTGCGTTTGTGTTTCCATTTGGCGACGAGCCGCGAAAGTGGCTCGTGATCCTGACCGTCACGGGGTTGGCGGGTTGGGGAATCGGGCGAACCAGCCCGGAAATCCTGAAGAGAAGCGTGATCGCGGGGTGGGTCATTTCACTGCCCATCATCATCCTGCTCACGCGCGGACTCTCCGAATTCGAAACGGGATTCCTGCCTGATGTGCGGACGAATCTCTGGGGCGGGTTGTTGCTGACGTTTCTGCTGACGGTGGTCGGCATTATGTTTTCTTTTCCGATCGGTGTGTTGCTAGCGTTGGGACGCCGTTCGGAATTGCCGATCATTCGCTGGTTTAGCGTGGGATACATTGAGTTGGTGCGCGGCGTCCCGCTGATATCCATCCTTTTTATGATGTCATTGATGCTTCCTCTTTTTCTGCCCGATGGCTGGACGGTGGATCGCGTAATTCGCGCGATGGTTGCCATTACGTTGTTCAGCGCGGCTTACTTAGCCGAAAATGTGCGCGGCGGATTGCAAGCCATTCCGAAAGGTCAATTTGAGGCGGCGGAGGCATTGGGTCTGAGCGGCGCGCAGACGATGATTTTTATTATTCTGCCGCAGGCATTGCGATTGATCATCCCGATCTTGGTGGGGCAGTTCATCGCGGTATTCAAAGATACGTCGTTGGTGGCGATTGTCGGCTTGCTCGACTTGCTAGGTATGGGAAAGACAGTGCTTGCTCAACCGGAGTTTTTAGGTTTACAACGCGAAGTGTATGTGTTCATTTCGTTGATCTTTTGGGTGTTGAGTTATGGGATGTCGTATTTGAGCCAGCAATTGGAAATACGACTCGGTGTTGGAAATCGATAACGAGGATAAGCGCTATGACAGATGAAACGATCATCAAAGTGCAGGATGTTCACAAGTGGTATGGGAATTTCCATGCGTTGAAGGGTATTAACATGGAAGTGGCGAAAGGGGAGGTGATCGTTATTTTCGGACCGTCGGGTTCAGGCAAGTCCACGTTCATTCGGACGCTCAATCGTCTTGAAGAGCATCAACGCGGGAAGATCGTCGTGGACGGGATCGAGATGAGCCACGATGTGCGCAATATCGAGCAGATACGAAGCGAAACCGGCATGGTCTTCCAACAGTTCAACTTGTTCCCGCATTTGACGGTGATGCAGAACATCATCCTTGCGCCGATCCAAGTCCGTAAGTGGTCGAAGCAAAAGGCGGAGGAGGTTGCCATGCAATTGCTGGAGCGCGTGGGCATCCCGGAACAGGCAAAAAAATTCCCCGGTCAACTTTCGGGCGGACAGCAACAACGTGTCGCAATCGCGCGCTCGTTGGCGATGCAACCGAAGATCATGTTGTTCGACGAGCCGACTTCCGCGCTCGACCCTGAGATGATCAAAGAAGTATTGGACGTGATGACCGAGTTAGCGAAATCAGGCATGACTATTCTCGCCGTGACGCACGAAATGGGTTTCGCCCGCGCCGTGGCGGACCGTATGTTCTTTTTCGACAATGGTGAAATTGTCGAGCAGGGGACGCCGGAACAGATTTTCAATTCCCCCAAGGAAGATAGAACGAAGTTGTTCTTATCGCAGATTTTGAGGCATTAAGAGTTTGGTGCGACTCGTCAGGCTATTTCAACTTTTCAAGTAATTGGCTTGCGGTCAAAATTGAAATGCCCTGATAAGATTTCAGGTTTTTGATGTGAGAATCACCAGAGACGATGACCTCTGCGTTCGCGGTTATAGCGCAGGCTAAAATCATGTCATCGTCAGGATCATCCTTGATGACGGATGGGGTTGAAGTAGGATGAACAAGCGTTGCAAGTTCGCCATATCCCAAAACCAACTCTCTTGCTGTTGTTTGCGCGGCTTTCAATCTCGCGATAAATTTATCTCGTTCGAGCACATCGGCTAGTTCGGCAAGTAAATCAGGGCTTGTGTAAAGAGTAATTTTGCCCGCGCGCGCTAATTCAAGTATTTCTCGAGGCGCACCGCGCCACAATAACCCAGAAATGACAGTGTTGGTATCCGCAACAGATTTCATTTGGCGCGGGTTTCGCGTGCGGCGGCGATTTCAGCTTCTAATTCTCCTTCGGTTAGGGGAGGAAGTTCGAGTGCGGCGAGTTTGTCGGCGGCGATGAACAATTCATCCACGCGGCGGCGGCGTAATTCTTCGCGCAGAAGGCGCTCGATTTCAGCAGGTTGGAGCAAGCCCGCTTCTTTGGCTTCTTTGAAAACACTTTCTGGCAAGTCGAGTTTTAGGTCGAGTGTCATAGCATACCTCTTTGGCAATTATACAACTTTACCGTTCAAGCAACTTCCCATTCTTTAATTCACTAATCTCTTTTATTCCACAAGTAAACATCGTCACTTCAATCTGCCGCTTCGTCAATTTCATCATCTCAACGGCTTTCTCGGTTGAGACCGCCGCGGCTTTGAGGAATTGACCTGCCATGCCGCCGAGCGTTGCGCCGAGGGCGATGCACTTGGCGATGTCAAGTCCGTCTTTGATGCCGCCGCTCGCAAAGATGGTCATGTCGGGCGTCGCTTTCTTCACATTCAAGATTGAGTCCGCAGTTGGGATTCCCCAGCCGACGAACGTCGCGGCGAGTTGACGGGTGAATTCATCGGGGGCGCGGTGCATTTCCACTTGTGACCAACTCGTGCCGCCTGCACCTGCAACGTCAATGGCGCTCACGCCGCAATCAGTGAGTAACTTTGCTGTCCGTTCAGAGATTCCCCAGCCAACTTCTTTTGCAATGACGGGGACCTCGATCTGCTTGCAGACCTCTTCGATTCTTCTTGCAAGACCTTCAAAGTTTGTATCACCCGCATCTTGCACGGCTTCTTGCAACGGATTCAAATGTAGAATCAACGCGTCGGCTTGAATCATGTCTACGGCGCGGCGGCAGTGGTCAATGGTGTAGCCGTAATTTAATTGCACGGCTCCAAGATTGGCGAACAACAAAATATCGGGCGCGACGCGGCGCACTTGAAATGTTTTCGCTTGTTCGGGATGTTCGATGGCGGCGCGTTGTGAACCAACTCCCATGGCGATCTTCATCTCTTGCGCGGCTTCGGCGAGACACAGGTTGATGGTCTCGGCTTCGGCTGTACCGCCGGTCATCGAAGAGATGAGGATGGGAGCCGCTAAAAGTTTGCGAAACAGGCTGACCGTCGTATCGAGGCGATTTAAGTCCAGTTCTGGCAATGCCTCATGGATGAAGCGGTAGTTCTCCAGTCCTGTCGTTAGCGCAGAGCGGACATCCTGCTCTAAGTTGATCTTAATGTGGTCGGCTTTTCGCTGGTCTATCGGCGCAACTTTTGTCATGAGGCAGTGTTCCTGTGGTTGTAATATCTAGTACAATTGAGAAAATTCTCTGAGGAGGTTGTCATGTCTGACACATTTAACGACGTAAAGGCGATTATCAAGGATTTACTGGGCGCCGATGAGGCGAAGATCACGCCCGAGGCTCGCTTCCGCGAGGACCTTGAGGCTGATTCGCTGGACTTGGTGGAGTTGATCATGGCGTTCGAAGACAAGTTCGGCGCTGAGATCTCCGATGAAGCCGCTCAAAAAATCGCCACCGTCGGCGATGCCGTTACCTATATCGACTCGCATAAGTAAATCCTTTTGGCGATTATAACCGTAGAGCCGTCCAACGAGGACGGCTCTACGTGTTTAATTTTGTTGTGTTGTAGGGGCGGGTTTCCCCGCCCAATATTTCGAATCAAACAAAAGGGGCGAGAGAACCTCGCCCCTACGAATTTCATTTCAATAACGACGGAATTTCTTCCGGATGTTTCGCCACTTTCACGCCCGCGGCTTCGAGCGCTTTGACTTTGCCCTCAGCGGTCCCCGCGCCTCCTTCGATGATCGCGCCCGCGTGACCCATCCGTTTGCCGGGAGGGGCGGTCTGACCTGCGATAAATGAAACGACAGGTTTGGTCATCTTCGATGCGATGAACTCCGCGGCTTTGTCTTCGTCCGAGCCGCCGATCTCGCCGATCAGCACGACTTTTTCTGTATGCGGATCATGCTCGAACATTTCCAGCACGTCAATAAAATTCGTTCCATTGACCGGGTCGCCGCCGATGCCCACGCACGTGGACGCGCCCATGCCGACGAGTTTCAGCGCGTACAACACTTCATACGTGAGGGTGCCTGAGCGCGACACAACGCCGACATTGCCGGGGATGGCGATGTTGCCGGGGATGATTCCCACTTTCGATTCGCCGGGGGTCAACATGCCGGGGCAGTTGGGTCCGACTAGCCGCACGTCTTTCTGGTCGAGATAGTTCCGCACGCGCATCATGTCTTGCACGGCAACGCCTTCGGTGATGCAGACGATGAGGGGAATGCCCGCGTCGGCGGCTTCAAACATCGCGTCGGGAGCGAACCGGGCAGGGACGAAGATCACCGCGCAATTTGCATCGGTCGCGTCTTTTGCGAGTTTGACCGAGTCGAACACCGGAACTTTTCCATCCAATACCCATTCGCCGCCCTTGCCGGGTGTGACGCCCGCCACAAGATTTGTTCCGTACGCCAGCATTTGCGTGGAGTGGAAGAGTCCCTCGTTGCCGGTGATGCCCTGCACGAGCAGGCGTGTGTTTTTGTTAATTAGGATGCTCATCTCGCCGCCTCCACTGCTTTCTTCGCCGCATCGGCAAGAGTCTCTGCTGTGATCATCTTCGCGTTCTCCAAAAGTTTTCTTCCTTCTTCCGCGTTTGTGCCGACGAGCCGCACGACCATCGGAACTTTCGGTTTGACTTCGTCCATGGCGACCAAGATGCCGCGGGCGACTTCGTCGCAACGGGTGATGCCGCCGAAAATGTTGAAGAGAACCGCTTTCACGTTCTTATCGGATAGGATGATTTTCATCGCCGCGGAAACTTTGTCTGAGCCTGCGCCGCCGCCGATATCCAAAAAGTTGGCTGGCGAGCCGCCGAAGAGTTTGACGATGTCCATGCTGGTCATTGCCAAGCCCGCGCCGTTGACCATGCATCCGATGTTGCCGTCGAGTTTGATGTACGAGAGCCCGTATTTACGCGCTTCGGTCTCGGCGGGTTCTTCTTCGTCAATGTCGCGCATTTCATTTAAGTCCGCGTGACGGAACAATGCGTTATCGTCGATCATCATCTTGCCGTCGAGCGCAACGAGCCGCTTATCTTTCGTGATGACCAGCGGATTAATTTCTGCCAGCGTCGCGTCGGTTTCAAGATACGCCTGCCACAATCCCGCCGCGATGCGGCTGAACTCGCGCCAGTGTTCGCGCGGCAGGTCAATCGAAGCGGCGACATCGCGCGACTGATAATCACGCAAGCCCAACAGCGGATCAATATGCACCTTGATAATTTTTTCTGGTTTCGTCGCGGCAACTTCTTCAATATCCATGCCGCCCTCGGCGGAGGCGATCATCACAGGTTTTTTCGCGGCGCGGTCGTTCGTGATGGCGAAATAAATTTCGTGTTCGATTGCGGCGGCTTCATCCACCAGCACTTTGCGCACAGGCAAGCCTTTGATCTCCATCGCGAGGATCTGTTGCGCAAGTTGTTCGGCTTCCGCCGCGCTCTTGGCAACCTTGATGCCGCCCGCTTTGCCGCGTCCGCCCACCAGCACTTGCGATTTAACAACAACGCGGCCCCCCAGTTCTTCGGCAATGTGTTTCGCCTCGACTGCGGTAGCCGCTACCCGTCCCTTGGGGATGGGGATTCCGTACTTTGCAAAGATCGTTTTGGATTGGTACTCGTGAAGTTTCATGTGTCCCTTCAAGTTCTTCAAGATAAAAGCACGGGCATTATACCACCCTCGTTTTTTGGGTAGCCACAGAGTCCACAGAGACTCATGAGTTTTCTCAAAATCTCTGTGATCTCTGTGGCTTGGTTTTGAACTTTCTCACTTTATGGTATCCTATCAAGCCCGCCATGAAATATTTACTCAGAACTCGAATTTTCCTCAAGCCCTACACGCGGCAGATCCTTGCGACTCTCGTGATGTTGTTCTTCATCACCGCGCTAAACCTCCTCGTCCCGCGCATCATTCAGACAGCGGTGGATGACGGACTGACTCGCGGCGACATGCGTCAGCTGATTCAGTCCGCGCTTCTCCTTCTCGCGCTTGGGCTTGGTTCGGCTGTGCTGGCCCTTGCCAACCGCTATCTGACCGAATGGATCGCGGCGCACGTTGGCTATGACTTGCGCAACCGCACGTTCGATCACATCCAGCATCTGCCGTTTACTTACCATGACCACACGCAATCGGGACAACTCATATCGCGTTGTATCGAAGATGTGCGCGCGATAGAAAAATTTTCAGGCACCGCGGTTTCCGATCTTGTGAAGTTTGTCATGCTCGCTGTTGGCGTGATCTATTCGATGGTCGCGGAGAATCCGTATCTGGCAGGCATCGCGCTCCTGCCGATGATTCCCCTCATCTTTATGACGTCCAGTTTCGGCACGAAGATCGGAAAATTATTTTTCATCGTGGATCAGGCAATGGGGGAGGTGTCGAATCGCTTGCAGGAAAATGTTGTTGGCGTGCAAGTCGTCCGCGCGTTTGCGCGTGAGAAATATGAGATCAAACGGTTCACCGATGCGAACAATGTTGTTTTCAAATCGTGGGTGCATGTCATTGACGAGTGGTCGAAGATCATGCCGACCACCAACTGGCTGACCACGATCAGCGTCATTTTGATTTTGTGGTTCGGCGGGCAAATGGTCATGGACGGGACGTTGACCATCGGCGCGATCGTCGCGTTCAACGCGTACATTCTGATGATGGCGGAGCCAGCCCAACAGTTGACGGGACTCGTCAACGCGGGCGGCGAAGCGGCGGCGGGCGCGCAACGCGTCTTTGAAGTGTTGGACGTCGAACCAGCGATCCAGTCCGCGCCGAATGCGGTGAAAATGGAATCCCTGCGCGGCGAGGTCGAGTTCCGCGATGTGCGGCTGAATTACAAAGGCGAGAAGACCGCGTCGTTGAACGGAATCAGCGTGAAGGTCGAGCCGAATCAAATCGTCGCGTTGATCGGACCGACGGGTTCGGGCAAAACGTCGTTCATCAATCTCATTCCGCGTTTTTATGATGTGACCGATGGTTGCGTGCTGGTGGATGATGTGGATGTCCGCGAGATGGATTTGGTGACGCTACGAAAACAGATTGGGATCGTTCTGCAAACATCGTTGTTGTTTTCCGATTCGATCAAAGCGAACATTGCCTTTGGTCGCCCAGAAGCGACAATGGATGAAGTCATCGCCGCCGCGAAAGCCGCGCAGGCGCATGAATTTATCGAAGGCTTCACCAATGGCTACGATACCGTCGTTGGCGAGCGCGGCGTGACGCTTTCAGGCGGACAACGCCAGCGTGTGGCGATTGCGCGCGCGCTGTTAATGAATCCGCGCATTTTGATTCTCGATGACTCAACATCGTCTGTTGACACTCAAACTGAAAAATTAATCCAAGCCGCATTGGATACGTTGATGGAAGGGCGAACCACCTTCGTGATCGCGCATCGCCTCTCCACCGTCCGCCGCGCGGATCTGATCCTCGTGCTGGATAAAGGTCAAATCGCCGAACGCGGCACACACGCAGAACTGCTCCAGCGCGGAGGGCTGTACAAAGAAATCCACGACCTGCAATTGGTGGATCACGCTCAGTTTGCGGAGGAGATGGAGGAGATTCAATTTGAAGATGTTGAACCAGATGAGGACTCGCGCGAGATTGCGTGAGGAAAGTACACAAGGAAACATGGAAACACGTAAACATGTAAACACGTAAACAGGTAGACAAGGCAAAACCTGTTTGCCTGTGTACTTGTGTACCTGTCTACTTGTTTACCTCTTTGCCCCAACCATGACAACAAAAATCATCCCTCCCCAATTTATCACCCAATCCGAAGAGCAACTCGATAAGGGGTACGACCCCAAAGTGGCGCGCGGATTGCTTCGCTTTGTCAAACCGTACACCTCGCGCATGTTCTTTGCGTTGATTCTGATGATCATCGTCACTGCCGCGGCGGTGTCGGGACCGTACTTCGTCAAACTTGCGATTGATGAGGGGATCGGTGCGAAAGATGTCCACGCGTTGAGAAATATTGTGCTGGCTTATTTGGTTGTGTCAGTAGTCCAGCTGGTGACAAACTTTTACCGCGTGCGGATCATGTCTCGCGTGGGACAACATGTGTTGTACGATGTCCGCACGGCGATGTTTGAGCATTTGCAGAATCTCTCGCTGAGTTTTTACAATCGCTACAGTGTGGGACGTGTTATCACGCGCGTCATCAACGATGTCGGAACATTGCGCGAGTTCATCACTTGGGCAGTGTTGGCGATTGTGCGAAACCTACTTGGCATCATTGGCACGTTGGTCGCGATGCTCGCGCTGGATGTGAAGTTATCCCTGCTTACGTTTACCGTCTTGCCATTCATGGTGTTGGCAACGATCATCTTCCGCAAAGCCGCGCGGCAGAGTTATCGCAAGGTGCGCGCCGCCGTCTCGTGGACAAATTCGGTGCTGGCGGAAAATGTCAACGGCGTGCGAGTGGTGCAGGCGTTCTCGCGGCAGGAGAAGAATTATTCCACGTTCAGCGGTTATGTGAATCGCTATTATCTCGAAACGAGTCTCGATGCGGCGAAGGTCGCGTCGTTGTTCACGCCTGTCGTGGATGTCCTCGGCGCGATTGCGACTGCCATCGTTGTGTACGTCGGCGGGAAATATGTTTTGAATACCGAGATCACCGCGGGCGTGTTGATCGCGTTCATTTTATACATTGACCGCTTCTTCGAGCCGATCCGCGATATGAGTCGGCGCTTCGACACGCTTCAATCCACAATGGCGGGCGGTGAGCGCATCCTCGAACTGCTCAGCCAGCCCGTCGAGGTTCGGGACGCGGAAAATGCCGCAGGGTTAGAGGCAATCGTCGGCGGCGTCCGATTCGAAGATGTCCAGTTTCATTATTCGGATGATCCGACTCTCGTCCTGAATCAAATCAATTTATATGTGGATGCGGGACAAACGGTGGCGTTGGTCGGCGAGACGGGCGCGGGCAAAACGACGATCGTCAAACTGCTGGCACGCTTCCATGACCCGACGTCGGGCTGTGTGCGCGTGGATGGCGTTGACCTGCGGACGGTGACTCAGGCGTCGCTGAGGCGGCAGATGGGCATGGTTCTGCAAGACCCGTTTTTGTTCACTGGCACGGTGAAGGAAAATATTTTGTTCGGCAGACTCGATGCGCGTGATGATGAGGTGATCCGCGCGGCGCAGGCGGTGGGCGCGCATGATTTCATCATGGGTTTGAAAAACGGATACGAGACTGCGGTGGAGGAAGGCGGCGCGACGTTGAGTGTGGGGCAGAGGCAGTTGATCTCGTTCGCGCGCGCGTTACTTGCCAACCCGCGCATTTTGATTCTCGATGAAGCGACCTCGTCTGTGGATACGCAGACCGAACAGATCATCCAACACGCGCTGGCGACTCTCTTGAAGGGACGCACATCCTTCGTCATCGCGCATCGCCTTTCAACCATCACGAACGCGGATAAGATCGTGGTTATCCACGATGGGAAGATCATCGAGCAAGGCTCGCACGCCGAGTTGCTGGCGAATCAGGGGATGTATTATGAGTTGTATCGGACAGGGTTTCAAGACTGATATTATTACGTGAGGTTAATATGAACATTCGAGCGGAGCAACTAGGATATTGGTATTTGAGGCTAAATGGCTTTCTAACGACTGCAAATTTTATTGTTCATCCAGATGTTGGGAGAAATCAAGAAACTGATGTAGATATTTTAGGCGTACGGTTTCCATATCGAAGTGAAAACCTTATACAACCAATGGAAGACGATGCACTTTCGTTTCCCATCGGAAAAACGCTTGTCGTTTTTGCGGAAATAAAAACTGGAATGTGTAACCTGAATGGTCCTTGGACAAAGCCTGAAAGGGATAACATGCGACGTGTATTGATGGCTGTTGGTCCTTTGCATCAAGACGAAGCTGCTACAGCCAGCGATTCGTTATACGCTCAGGGCGTATTCGAAAACCAACTTTATCGAATAACCTTGTTATGCTTAGGACAAACTGTCAATCCCGAAATTGAAAATAAGTACCCCCAAATACTTCAAGTGACTTGGGATCGAGTCTTTTCTTTCATTTTTAGGCGATTTCATGATTACAGTAACCAAAAATCATCTCATGGGCAGTGGGAAGCCAATGGCTTAGCACTCTGGGATGCTGCAATGAGTTCTTCCGCTGAAGAAGAATTTCAAAACTCTATCAAGCTCGTTGGATAGAATAATCTTCCAGTGACTAATCACAAAACCATCTTCCGCGTCCACGCAGTTCAACGCATGTTTGAACGCGATGTTTCTGCGAAGAATGCCTTGAGCGCCATCAAAACGGGGGAGATTATTGAGGATTACTCCTCTGAAATGCCTGAGCCGAGTCGCTTGATATTGGGGTTTCAGGGGAAGCGTCCGTTTCATGTGGTGACTTCTGAAAATCCAGAAGCAGACGAAACGACGATCATCACGGTCTACATTCCCGATCCTGAAAAATGGAATAAAGATTTGAGGAGTCGAAGGTGATACGAGCTCTTTTTTTACCGCGAAGTGCGCTAAGCCCACAAAGAAATGATTTAAATCTTCGCGTTCTTAGCGTGCTTGGCGGTTTAAAAAAATTATGATCTGCCTGATTTGCAGGCAGGCTGAAACTGTTGACGGACTCACATCCGTTACGTTTGAGCGCGGCGAAATGAAGTTGATAGTGAACAATGTGCCAGCGCGTGTCTGTCCAAGTTGCGGGGAGGCGTATGTGGACGAGCACGTGGCTGTGAAGTTGTTACAGGATGCGGAGGAAATATCGAAAGCGGGAATGAACAATGTTATCCGTGAATATCATAAGGATGTGTCACCCTGAGCGATAGCGAAGGGTCTCTGAGATGATCGTAGAGATTCTTCGCCGCAAAGAACAAGAGCGCGGCTCAGAATGACATAAATCCTCCAACAGCCAAATGATAAAATCAATCCATGAAACCGCGCGTTTACTTGTTTGTTTTTATTTTTCTTGCGGCTTGCCAGCCAGCGACTCTCCCTCCAACCCAAACGCTTCCTCCGCCGCATGTTGTCATTGAGACCATCACACCTGTCCCTCTCCCAACGGATACGCCGCTCCCTTCGCCAACTCCTACAACCGAAGAATGGATTTATCCCTACACCATTGAGGGATTGCGCCAGCACGATTATCAGAGCGGGGAGATTCGCATCCTCGAAACGCTGACTGAAACGGATAAGTACACCGCGTACCTGATTGATTATCCCAGCGACGGGTTGACGATTACGGGCGTGATTCAGATTCCGAAAGGCGAGGGTCCGTTCCCCGTCATCGTGATGAATCATGGGTTCTACGCGCGGAGTGTTTTCACCTCAGGCGATGGCACGGATCGCTCGTCCGCGTTTTTGGCGGAGCATGGATACATCACCCTCGCTTCCGATTACCGCAGTTGGGGCGGGTCGGATGTGGGCGAGAGTCTCTTTTATTCAGGCTTGGCGATTGACGTGATTAATTTGCTCAACGCGATTCCGTCCATTCCGCAAGCGGATGCGACTCGCGTCGGGATGTGGGGTCATAGCATGGGTGGGGGAGTGACGATGAAGGTGTTGACAATTCTTGCTGGTCGAGTAGCCCCGAGCGATAGCGAGGGGCGTATCGAGACCACGGTGAAAGCCGCCGTTTTATATTCCTCCGTCAGCGCGGATCATGCGGATGTCATCGCGCGTTGGGGCAATGGTTGTCTTGGCGACATCGCGGCGGGCGAGCAACTTCTCGGATGCAACTCAGCCGATGTAGTTCCGCTCGAATTGCCGAATAGCCTGCTCAACGCTTTTCACAACGCGCCGAGCGATTCGGAGTTGATGAAGAGCATCTCGCCGATCTATCATCTTGATTCGATCACTGCGCCGATTCAAATTCACTATGGATCGAACGATGGAGTCGTTTACAGCGGAACGCCTCCTGAGTGGTCAATCAAATTGAATCAAGCCTTGCTCGACGCGGGCAAGGATGTTGAACTCTTTCGCTACGAGGGCGAAGGTCATTCGTTTGTCGGTCAGCCGTGGTTTGATTTTATGATCCGCGTGTTGGATTTCTTCGATGAAAATCTCAAGTAGAATTCGGAAAACCTAGCCACGGATTACACGGATTACCACCGATTTTTATTTTTTGAATCCGTGAAAATCCGTGTAATCCGTGGCAGAGATTGTGATCTTTACTGTCAGTAGAGGAAATTTAGATGAACAACGTCCGACCGCAGATGAAGTTGTTGACCGAGTCGCAGAAGGAGGAGATTCATCATTACACGTTACAACTCCTCGCGACGACGGGCGTGCGCGTGGACTCGCCGTCAGCGGTGGAGATGCTGGAGAAAAAGGTAGGCAGGTCGAACGTCGACGCGAAGCGCGTGCGGATACCGCGCGAGGTGGTCGAATGGGCGATTCAAGCCGCGCCGCGCCGAATCCAAATCTATGACCGACGAGGGAATCCGCAATTCCAAATTGGGAACGAAGAAGATCGCGCGCGATTCGGAATCGGAGTCACCGCGTTGTTTTATCAAGAGCCAGAGACCGATACGCCTGTGGAGTTTCGTCGCAAACACATGCAAGACATGGTGCGCGTCGGAAATAAATTGCCGCTGTACGACATGGTCTCGACGATCGGCATTTGCCGCGATGTGCCAGATTACCTGACCGACCTGATCGGCTCGCTCGAACATTTTGCGAACGGCACGAAGCCGATGGTGTTGTTGTGTTCCGACGAAAATAAATTTGACGATGTGTTGCGTATGTTCGAACATCTTCACGGCGGAACGTTGGGCGAGAAGCCTTTTATCATTCCATATTTCAATCCCGTCTCGCCACTGGTGATGAACGCGGGGACCGTTGACAAGATGAAGATCGCCATCGAGCGCGGACTGCCCGTCATCATTTCCAATTACAGTTTATCGGGCGCGACCACGCCGATCACGCCCGCAGGGACGATTGCCGTGTTGATGGCGGAACTGCTCGCGGGCTTGGTCATCGGGCAGTTGTATAAAGAAGGCGCGCCGATGTTCCTCGGCATGTTGCCCGTCTATCTCGACATGAAAACCCTGCAAAATTTTTACGACCCGCAAAGCGTTTTAGACAGCCTCGCCTGCGCGGAGATGATGGCGCATTACGGCATCCCGCATTGCGGCACGTCGGGCAGTGGCACAGGCTGGGGCATGGACTTGCTCGCCGCGGAAACTTTTTGGATGAACACGCTTATGATGACTCTGACGAAGGGCGGCATCGCTCCATTCATCGGCGACACGTTGGGATCGAAAGCCGTCTCGCCGTTGACGTTCATCTACTGTCACGAGATCATTGATCAAGCCCTACGCTTCTCTTCTGGATTTCAGCTTGATTCAGTCCATGTGGGCTTGGACGAAATCCACGCGGTGGGACCAGGCAAGGGATTCGTCTCCGCGCCGTCTACGCTCAAGAATTACAAAACGGGATACTACGTCAGCCGCATCTTCCCGCGCTGGAGCATGGAGAAGTGGCTGGAGGCGGGTCAACCGCATGTGCAGACTCGTTTGAAAGAATATGCTATTGAATTTTTGAAGGATTTACCTGTCCCTGAGGATCACGAGGAGTTGATGAGGAGGGGGGAGGAGTTTGTGGAGGAGTGGGTGGTGGAAAGTGGAAGGATGAAGGATGAAGGATGAAGGATGAAAGAGGAAAAGTGATCAGTGATCGGTTATCAGTGGGTGGAGGTCTTTGGTTTGATGAAACCAAGTGATGAACGCTCGACGTGATTCGGCGGGATAAATCCCTGCCTCAGTTCAATGAAGTCCGCTCAAGCGGACTCGCTCGTCAGCCCGAAGGGCTTCCATGTTCTGAGCAAGTGGCTTTAGCCCTGCGATTCAGCGGTGAACAGAAATTGCCGTCCACGAATGGGACACGAATACCCGAATGGGCGCGAGGCAGATTCGTGTATTCGTGGGGGAATTCGTGGATGGTTTTTGTTCTGGCGAGGAGCAAGAGATGCGCGCTCGACGTGATTCGGCGGGATAAATCCCTGCCTCAGTTCAATAAAGTCGGATAAATCCGACTTGCTCATCAGCCCGCAGGCGTTGCATTGAGCCTGTCGAAATGGCTTCCATGCACTGAGCCTTGGATTGAGCTTGTCGAAATCAAGCGGCTTTAGCCCTGCGAATCATGCCCGAGGATTCCGAAGGATAGATGAGGAAGGTATAATCAAAATATGATTCAGAATAAAGAAAAACTTCGCGAAAGATTCTTGCGTGATCCATTGCCTCGCAGGTTGGGCGGTTTAGCGGCTACCTTGGGACGCATTTCATCGGTCGCGCGGAAATCATCCGACCCTGAAAATGTCGCACGGCTGTTGGAGGAGGCGCGATACCTCATCGAATGGACTGCCGCCGATACTGAGCCAGAGGTTGCGGCTGAACTCGTTTCCATGCAAACGATGTTAAGTCTCTGGCTTAAAGCTTGGGACAAAGCCAGTCAGAATAAAGAACAAAGCATTTTGCTATCTGTACAGGCGAAGCAATGGTCTGATCGCGCGTTGGATATTTCGGGGTTGATCTCACAGTAATGCACAAATCTTCCTACGACATCATTCTCATCGGCGGCGGGGTGATGGGATGCGCGACCGCGTTCTATTTGCTGAAACTTGATCCACGCCTGAATGTCGCCATCTTTGAAATGGACCCGACCTACGAGAAAGCGTCCACGCCGCTATCGGATGGAAACACGCGTATCCAGTTCAATATCAAAGAGAATATTCAAATGTCGCAGTACGGGCTTGAGGTACTCAAGACCTTTGCTGACGATATGTCCGTTGACGGTGAAAAGCCCGATCCCGCGTTCCGTCAGCAAGGAAATCTGTTCGTGCTGGATGAGGCGAGTCGTGAAGAGGCACATGAGGGGTGGTTATTGCAAACCAGTTTGGATAATATTGTTTATTGGTTGACGCCTGAAGACGTGCAGAGGGAATATCCACTCTATAATCTCAAGGATTGCGTCGCTGGCGCGTTCGGTCCGCACGACGGGACGATGTCCCCGATGGCGATATTGGACGGCTACAAAAAGAAAGCGATTTCTCTTGGCGCGAAATACATCCAAGCCGAGGTGGTTGAAATTCTGAAAGAAGGGAATCAAGTCACTGGTGTCAAACTTGCATCTGGTGAGACATTGAACAGCAACATCGTGATGAACGCAGCGGGCGCGTGGGCGGCGAAGATTGCCAAATCCGCTGGCGTGGAGTTGCCGATTGCACCGACGAAGCGACAGGTCACAATTGTTGAAACGAATTATCACGGTGAAGGCGTTTTGCCAGTCTTGTTTTTGCCTTCGGGCTTGTATGTCATTCACGAGGGCGAAGGATTGTTCATGGTGGGCAAGTCGTTCCCCGACGATTACATCGGCTACGATGACTTCCGCTGGGAGAAAGACGTGTTTGAGGAACGGATCTGGTCCGAGCTTGTGGAAAATATCCCTTCGTTCGACCGACTCAAAATCCTGCGCGGCTGGGCGGGGCTGTATGAAGTCAACACACTGGATGGCAACGCAATCCTCGGTGAATGGACTCAGTTGAAAGGCTTCTACCTCGCCAACGGATTCTCGGGTCACGGGTTTCAGCAGTGTCATGCGGTGGGGAAATACATCGCCGAATTGATGTTGGGCAAAACGCCGAGCCTCGACCTGTCCATTTTTTCGCCGCAGAGGATTCTGGAGAATAAACCAGTGTTTGAGAGTAAGAGGAAGATCATCTAAATGATCATGGTGGTCGAGTAGCGAAGCGTATCGAGACCACCACGTCGTAAAGAAATTTTGTACCCAGAGTTTTCTTGAACACCCGTGGCCTCGATACGACACTCGCTAACGCTCGTGTCTACTCGACCACCGAATTGTGCTTGACGCATAAAACTCCCAGTGATAAACTCCGAACATCTTACCCAACCTTGAAAGGAGGCGTGTTGCCATGAAAGCCAGCGTACTATCCACAACCCAACTCTTGAACGCGCCTCCTGTTGTAACGCCGACTTAAGTCGGCACTACGCAATATTTCCCTTCAACCGCAGGCGTGTTCCCTGCGGTTTTTGTTTTAATTTTCCAAATAGACCTGACAGGCGGCGTACTGAGCCTGTCGAAGTATCTCCGCAGGTATTCGATAAACAAGTACCGATGTCCGCGCAAGCGACTCGGTCCGTCGTCGCTCAAAGTAGACCTGTCAGGTCTTTTACCTAAAATAAAAAATGGACACAAAACAATACATTCAAATATTCGACGAGTTGGACGATAACGATCAGTCCAACACTGCAACAAAGGACAACGGGCGCAAACAAAAATATCCGCTTCGCAACCCGAAGAAAATTTTGGAGTCGGATCATACGTTCAAGTCGCAACAGGATGACTCGGCGAGCACGTACAAGTTCACGTACAAAGCCGCGCGCTTTGAGGAGTGGTGGCTTCTCGATTCCATCGGTCCGTTTTACGAACACAAACTGATCAGCGATGTCTTGCGTCGTCTCAAGGGCGGCAAAGAGGCGTCCGTATATCTGTGTCAGGTTCATCCTGAGCAAGGTCGAAGGGCATCCACTGAGTCCGAAGCGTCTCTCCTTGCGGCGAAGGTCTATCGTCCGCGCTCGTTGCGTAATCTCAAGAACGATCAGATCTATCGCACGGGTCGCACCGATCTCGGCAAAGATGGCAAGCGATTGGTCAAAGAGGCAGACGTCAACGCCATCATCAAGCGCACTGCGTACGGCGAAGAAGTGCGTCACACGTCGTGGATCGCGTACGAGTTCAGCACGCTCGAGATGCTCCACGCCGCGGGCGCGGATGTGCCGAAGCCCGTGAGCATGGAGAAGAACGCGATCCTGATGGAATACATTGGGGATGCAGGCAACGCCGCGCCGACTCTTAATACAGTGACTCTCGACCACGATGAAGCGCGCGACGTGTTCGACCGCGTCATTCGCAATTTGGACCTGCTTCTAACCCTCGAGCGAATCCACGGCGACTTGTCCGCCTACAACATCCTCTACTGGGACGGCGACATCACACTGATAGATTTCCCGCAAGTGACATTCGCCGAAGCGAATCCATCCGCGTGGACGATCTTCCTGCGCGATGTGACGCGCGTGTGCCAATACTTCCGATCGCAGGGAGTGAACTGTGACGCCCGCACCCTCGCCGCCGACTTGTGGAAATCGCACGGACACCAAGTTGTAAAAGAAGTTCATCCACTCTATTTAGACGCCGAGAAAAAAGAAGACCGCCGTTTGTGGGAAAAACAAAAGTCTCGCTAATGTCGTTGCGAGCCACGAAGTGGCGAAGCAATCTCCTGGAATCAGGCAATTGCTTCTTGTGAAAAGATTGAATTGTGCCGCGACTTGCTCACTAGGTCGCGGCACACAATTCTCTAATCCTCTATTTTCCAATCTCTATTCTCTATTCTCTAATCTCTGAATTTTCCCCAAAGCCCAAACCCCTCCTCCCGCCTCTTCTCGCGCCTCTCATGCTGTTCATGGATTTGCTCCACGTGATCGGCTTTCTCTTCGATGGCGGCTTCTAGCCATAACTTGCCTTTCTCGGCAGTGGCATGACTCCCCGCGCCGTATGCGCCTGTTTTTGTATCATCATCCCACGGCGGATTCGCAACCAGCGCGCCGCCTTCGATCCAATCCATATAGTAATCGGGGGTAGCGACAAAATCTATTTCATCCACCACGCGTTCCATGTGGCAGAGGTCTGGGCGCAGATGAAGCATGTACGAAGTTTCCAATTCGCCCGCGTGACCCATCCCGCCGATCTTCGATGTGCGATATTTCGGGAGAACTTCCGCGCCGATTCTGCCTGACGTGTGTAGGAATGATGTGGCGCAAAAGATTCGACGATGACGTTCACCAGCATATTTCACGACATTAACTAGAAACGATGTATTGCCGCCGTGTCCGCTCATCAAATAGAAGCGATCAAATCCGCGCGAGACAAGTAAGTCAATCGCCGCGACCCAAAAATCTTCGAAGGCGCGTCCGCCCGCGTTCATGGTCGCCGCGAACGATGAACGATGTGTGCTGACTCCGTACGGCATGACAGGCATCGCCCAACAGCGCGTAGGCAATTTGGAGGCAGTGCCTTTTGCGATTGAATCAATAATGATGGTGTCAACCGAGAGGGGCAGATGGAATCCGTGTTGTTCCGTATGACCGATTGGAATCAAGATAACTTTTCCGCGTTCAGAATCTGGGGGAAGAAAAGTTTGTGCCGCGTTATGAGTATGGGAGGGGAGGCGGAGAACAGAAGATGAATCTTGAAAGATGAAGGTTGATTGAGGATCAATCCCTGATGGTGCGAGACAATACACGCGTGAGAATCCGTCATCGCGTAAACTGTCGAGCAAGTTGAAAACGTATTGCGCGAAAATTTTATCGGGTAATTCAAGTCCACTGCCGCGCCAGCCGAATGGGAACGGCGGCAAGAGTCCGACGTGGGGCGAATCGCTTAGTTGACTGGCGAGCAGGTTGAAGCTTGGACTGAGCGGTGTCGAAGTGTCGTAGCCTGAGCCGAGTGGGAGAACGAGTGGAGTGTCGCGTGGAAGTTCAGATACTTTGTCCCAAGTTATTTCATCGTATTGAAAGAAGGTTGTCATATTTTTTGATCTCCTTATAACTTGCGCGTAGTCAATTATTTTCTATTTATCGCTTCTTCAAAAAATGTAACCAGAAAAACGACAAACAAACCGCGCACAACGAACCTGCGTGTCCAATCTGCAAAACTCAACATGCGCAGTAACGCGAGACGCTATGCAGTTTGCAATTTCAAGCTGGTCTTGCGCAAGAGCGACATGAATGTCGCATTACGAATATGGCTACGATTTCAAACACTCATTTTGTCTAGCGGATTATCTTTCCTCAATTTGGAATATACAGTAGAATAATTCTCAATGTATTCGACTGATAATTCAGCACGCGCACTTCACCAAGTATAACAATGGTTTGCACTGCATCGCGGCTCTGGCGGCTTGCGATGCAGTGCTCATTTTAATCTCGAGGAGTAAATGATGAAAACCAGATATACCTTTTTTGTTGTCTTGACCCTTTTGGCATTGATCTTGTCTGCGTGTGGTGGGGGAGCGCCTGCTACGCAAGCCGCAACAGAGGCATCTGCCACAGATAGCGCACCAGCGGTGTTGAAAATTGGTTGGCTCGGCGAACCTGACACGCTGAACCCTGCTTATGCTTTCCTCACGGAAGCCTACGCCATATTCGACTTAGTCTATTCACCGTTGGTAACGGAAGATTCGTCGGGAGAATATGTCGGCGCGTTGGCAAAAGAATGGAGCGCGTCGGAAGATGGGCTGACGTGGACGTTCACGCTGAAAGATGGTTTGAAATGGCATAACGGCGAAGCCCTCACTGCCGATCAAGTCGCGTGGGCGATCAACGCCATCATGACGGACCCAGACGGCTGGGCGGCGCTTTCAGGCTACGTGGGCGGGTTCAGCGAAGTCACCGCGCCCGATGAGAAAACAGTTCAAATCGTCACGGAATATCCGATCGCCAACATGGAGTATAGGTTGTCTTTCCTGTATGCCGTGTATCCGCCAGATTTTGAATCGTTTACCACTTCCGAAGACTTGCAGAACTTCACCAATGATAAACCGATTGGCACGGGCAGATTCAAGCTCAACACGTTCGATAAAGACACAGGCGTCATACTTCTTGACGCAAACCCAGATTACGTGGATGGCGCGCCGTTCATTAGCCAGGTGATCTACCAAAAATTCGATTCATCCGATGCGATGATTCAAGCGCTCAAAGTCGGGGACATTGACCTGCTTTCCGATGTTCCCGCCAGCGCGTTCGAGACCGTCAAAGGTTTTGAGGGCGTGACCGCAGTGGCATTTGAGGGACGCAGTTTCGATGAATTGATCATCAATGACGTTTCCGAAGATAACGATCCCGCGCCGACAGGCAACCCGGCGTTGAAAGATCCCGCCGTGCGTCTCGCGCTGGAAACTGCAATGAACCGGCAGGACATCATTGATATTGTTCTGCAGGGTTTGGGCACACCGGGCGACACGATCGTTCCGCCCACACTAGGAGGCGGATTCTGGCACAACCCGAATATAAAAACACCGGAGTTCAGCATCGAGAAAGCCAACCAAATCCTTGACGATGCAGGTTATGTGTTGGGCGCTGATGGCGTCCGTGAAAAAGACGATCTGCGCCTTGAATTCCGTTTGCAATTTGACGCGGACTCTTCAAACTATCCACGCATTGCAGACCTGCTGGCAGATTGGTACAGCCAGATCGGCATCAAGGCTACCCCAGAACCTGTCAACTCGGATACGCTGATCGCCGCGACCACCGGGGTCGGTGATTACGATCTGGTAATTTGGGGCTGGGGAGCGGACCCCGATCCGGACTTCATCTTGAGCATCATGCTAACCGATCAATTCGTCTTGGGCGGCTGGAGCGATGCCGGATATCACAACCCCGAATACGATCAGCTCTACCTCGATCAGCAAGCGGCTGTGAATAAAGAGGAACGGCAGGAGATCATTTACAAAATGCAGGACATGGTCTATAACGACCGCCCGTACATTGTTTTCTATTACAGCAATTATTTACAAGCCTATCGCTCCGACCGATTCACAAACTTTATCGAATCGCCTCTGGGGCTCGATGACGACGCTTCTCTTGCGCAGGTAAAACCAGTTCAGTAATTCACCTTACACAGTGTCATTCTCCCGAAGGACATCGGGACGATGTGAGCGAAGCGAAGAATCTCTCGCGCAACATTAGAGACCCTTCGTTATCACTCAGGGTGACATGCCTCATACTTAAGGATTGGACAATATGTCGCGCCGCGATTATTTACTCGGCAAGGTAGGCATAGCCCTGCTCACGCTATTGGTCGTTCTTCTCCTGGACTTCGTGCTGTTTCGCGTTCTGCCGGGCGACCCCATCCGCGCGGTGATCGGGCGGAACGTGCGCATTTCCGCGGAGGTTCAACAATCGTTGCGCGAGCAGTTTGGCTTGGACAAACCCATCTTTCCCGACCAATTCGTTGATACGCTCGGTCAATGGGCGCAGGGCAACTTGGGAGTCTCATGGTCGCAGAGAAAGCCGGTGAGCGAGATCCTCATTTCCAAACTTTGGAATACTCTTTTGCTGATCGGTTTGGGACAGTTGCTCTCGATCATCCTCGGCGCGATATTGGGTCTGCTCGCGGGTTGGAAGCGGAAAACGCCGTTCGACGTTGGCGCGCTCACATTCTCTTTGATCGCCTGGGCGACGCCGACGTTCTGGCTGGGAATTATTTTGCTGGTGGCGGGAAGTGCCTGGCTCGGTCTGCCCACAGGCGGCATCGTCAGCCCGGAAAATGTCGGCAAGCCGTTGCATACTGTCATCCCCGATGTTGCCCGTCACCTGATACTGCCCACGCTGACATTTACAATCTTGTATTTGGGGGAATATATGCTCATCATGCGTTCGTCTATTCTGGAAGTGTTAAGCGAGGACTACATCTTAACTGCGCGCGCGAAAGGGATGAGTCACTTTCAAGTCCTCATCAAGCATGGTTTGAAGAATGCCATGCTTCCCATGGTGACGATCATCGCTTTGAACCTTGGCTTTACCGTTTCGGGCGCGATTTATATCGAAACTGTTTTTTCTTATGATGGTTTGGGTAATCTCGTGCAAACCGCGCTCGTCAAGCAAGACTATCCGCTCTTGCAGGGCGCGTTTCTATTGCTGGCGGTCAGCGTGATCATTGCGAACGTGCTGGCTGATTTTCTGTACACATATTTAGATCCGCGCGTGAAAGCCAATTGACATGAGCGAAAACTGGAAACTTTTCTTGCGCAACCTCGCGGGGTTTTGGAAAACATTTCGCCAAAATAAATTAGGGCTGGCAGGCGGAGTTTTAGTCTTGGTCGCGGCGCTGGCGGCGGTCTTCGCTCCCGCGTTGACGATGTATGATCCCAGCGAAATTATCCGCGATGAAAGCAACCGCGCGTTGACCTTTGCGCCGCCGAACGTTCACGAGCCCCTGGGAACCGATGATGCCGGTCACGACGTTTGGTCGCAACTGGTCTTCGGTTCGCGCATCTCGCTCACGGTGGGATTTTTAGCGGGCTTCATTGCCATGTTCGTGGGGAGCGCATTGGGAATCATGGCTGGTTACTTCGGCGGGAAAATAGATACCCTCATCATGCGCGTGACGGATGTCTTGCTTGTCATTCCCGACCTGCCTCTCATGCTTGTGTTGGTTGCAACCATCCGCCAAATGGAGTTGAAGATTTCTCCGCTGGCGGTGTTGATCGTGGTGATCGGCTTGCTGTATTGGACAAGTACCGCGCGTTTGATCCGTTCGCAAACGTTGACCATCAAAGAGCGGCAATTCGTAGCGCGGGCGCGGGCGATCGGCGCGGGTCATTGGCACATCATCCGCAAACATATTTTGCCGCAACTCATGCCGTTGATCGTGGCGAACACTGTGTTGATTCTCTCCACCGCCATCCTGATCGAATCAGGCTTGGCATTTCTCGGGTTGGGCGACCCAACTCAACCGTCGTGGGGAACGATGTTGAACTTTGCGTTCGACCGAAGCGCGATATCCAATGGCGCGTGGTGGTTTTATCTGCCGCCCGGCATCGCCATCCTGTGGGTGAGCCTCGGTTGCATCTTGCTCGGAAATGTTCTCGAAGAAATGTTGAACCCGCGCTTGGCGGCGCATCACCTCGAGGGCGAAAGTGGAATGATCGCCATTGCGGAAGCGGAGTCTAAAGGATGAACGGAAAACCTCTGCTTAGCGTGCGCGGACTTACAACGGAGTTCACCACGCCGGAAGGCAAAATCGCGCGCGCGTTGGAAGACGTGTCGTTTGACGTTCTGCACGGGCAAACGATCGGGCTGGTGGGCGAGTCGGGTTCGGGGAAGACGACCACGCTCATGTCGCTGATGCGGTTGCTTCCCGCGGGCGGTAGGATCACGGCGGGGAGAGTCATGTTCAATGATACAAACTTGTTGTCGCTTTCCGAACGAGAGATGCGCGATTATCGCTGGAAGAGCATGGCGATCGTGTTTCAGGGAGCGATGAACGCGCTCAACCCTGTGATGAAGGTGGGCGACCAGATCCACGAGGCGATCATGTTGCACAACTTGATGGATGAGGATGCGGCGGAAACGCGAGTGAAGGATTTGCTGGAGATGGTTGGCATTGCGCGGACTCGGCGCGATCAATATCCGCATCAATACTCCGGCGGGATGCGCCAACGCGCGATGATCGCGATGGCGTTGGCGTGCGCTCCTGAATTACTCTTTGCCGATGAGCCGACCACCGCGCTGGATGTAATGATTCAGGCGCAGGTGCTTGAACTCCTGAAAGAAATTCAAAAGTCCCTTGGGCTTGCGATTGTGCTGGTGACTCACGATTTAGGCGTCGTGGCGGAAGTGTGTGATTCGGTCGTGGTGATGTACGGCGGCAAAGTTGCCGAATACGGAACAGCGGATCATATTTACAATGAAGCGCAGCATCCATACACACAAAAACTCCTCGAAGCTTTTCCCGATGTGACCAAGCCCGGCGACACGCTGGCGTCCATCCCTGGTACGCCGCCGCGTTTGACGAATCTCCCGCCGGGCTGTCGCTTCGAGCCGCGTTGTCATTTGAAGATAGAGCAATGTTCGCAAGTTGTCCCCCCGTTGCTTGAAGTGTCTCCGAAACATTATGCTTCTTGCATTTTGCGCGAAGGCGTGGAGGCTGACCTTCGATGAATCAATCTCCCATGCTCGAAGTGCGCGGACTGTATAAATATTTCCCGGTGCATCAGGCGTTTCTGGATGCGTTGATGCGGCGCCCTCATTCAAACGTGAAGGCAGTGGATGATGTCTCGTTTACGCTGGAGCGTGGTGAGGTTCTCGCGGTGGTGGGGGAGTCGGGATGCGGAAAAACCACCATCGCGCGGACGTTGATCGGATTGGAAGCATTAACCAAGGGCGAGATCGTATTTGACGGAAAATTGGTAAGCGTAAATTCACAACAACCACACATCGGGTTGAAGCAATTGCGGAAACGCGCCCAGATGATCTTTCAAGACCCGTACGAATCGCTGAACCCCCGCTCGACGATATTTGAAATCGTTGCTGAGCCTTTAGTCGTTCACGGACTTATCAAAGACAGACAAGAACGGATTGCGGCGGTCAAATCCGCGTTGGAAGATGCGGGCTTGCGTCCCGCCGAAGATTATTTCTTGCGTTACCCGCACGAACTCTCCGGCGGACAACGTCAGCGCGTGGTGATCGCCAGCGCGATGGTGTTGCAACCCGAGTTGTTGATCGCAGACGAGCCCGTCTCGATGCTCGACGTTTCCATCCGCGCGGAGATATTGAATCTACTGCGCGACCTTCGCCAAAAGCGCGGCATCAGCATCGTGTTCATCACGCACGACCTCAGCACGGTCGCATATTTCGCGGACCGAATCGCGGTGATGTGTCTAGGTCGCATGGTGGAAATTGGACCCGCGCGCGAGGTCTTGCAGAATCCACAGCATCCCTACACCAAAGCGTTGATCTCCGTCGCGCCGGTTCCAAATCCGCGCTTGCGGCGCGAGCGCGTGATCCTTCAGGGCGAAACACCGAACCCGATTAATTTGCCGACGGGTTGCCGCTTTCATCCGCGTTGCCCGGTGGCGATTGATATTTGCAAAGTAAACGACCCGCAGTTGATCGAATTAACGGTGGGACATCAGGCGGCTTGCCTGTTGTTGGAATGATGTCGTTGTGAGTCTTCGAGAAGCAATCTCCTGTTGCGAGGAGATTGCTTCGGGTAAGAACAAGAACGCCCTCGCAACGACATTTATTTTGGAGAATCTCATGCTGTCGAACACTTCTCGCTTCCTTACTTATTTAACCGCCGTGTTGTATGCAATTCTCGGCGCGTTGTTGTTCTTCATGCCCGAAGGACTCGCGCCGGTCTTCGCGTGGAAAGTGACTGCGTTCATGACCATCACCATCGGCGGTTGGTGCTTGGGCAACGCGTGGCTGGCGTTCATCGCCGCGCGTCGTTGGAACTGGGGGCGTGTCTATTCATCGCTGTTGTATCTGGGACTGTTCGCCGTCGGTGAATTGCTCGTCGTCTATTTCTTCCGAAGCAAACTCAGTCTCGCGCATCCCGTCGCCTGGTTGTATCTGTTGACGTTGTTCGTCAACCTCGCCGCTTCAATTGTGACCCTCATGTTCTGGCTGCGTGTTCGTCCGCCGCTGGAATCATCAGCCGAACAAACAAACTCAAAACAATATCTCGCGCTGGTGGTCTTCATTATCTTCGTCGGTTTCCTTGGCTTATACGGGTGCATCGCTGCCATCGGCGCGCCTGGCACGAACGGCGGTATTTTTCCCGAAGTCATGTCGCTATTCACCCTTCGTAGTTTCGGCGTGTTCTATCTTTCCATCGCGCTCAGCGTCGTCCCGTTCCTGCGAGATCGCAGTATCAAAGCCATCCTCACTCACTCCATCGCGTCGTACGGATTGATCGTCTTCATCACCATCGCGGCATTCGTCTACCTCCGCCTGTTCGACTTCGCCTCCAAGCCCGGCGGCTTGCTCTATTTCGGCGCGTATCTTGGCGTGGGCATCCCGTTATTGTTCGTGTTTCGGAAAAACGGAACCGGCGCGTGATGGACATCACCAGCCCGCAGAATCCGCGCATCAAACACATCGTCAAACTGCGCGACGATAAAAAGACTCGCAACGAAGACGGCTTACTGCTTGTGGAGGGATTCGACGAGATTCAACTTGCCCTCGCGGCTGGACACACCCCGCAGACGCTTCTTTCTGCCCCTGAACTTGGCTCGCGCTCTGCGACATTTTCCGCCCGTGAGACTCTGTCCGTCTCTCGCGCGGTGTTCGAGAAGATTTCGCATCGTGAAAACCCAGACGGGTGGATGGGGATTTTTCCAATCCCTCAAACATCTCTTAACGATTTGAAGTTAAGCAAGACGCCGCTCATCATCGTTGCCGAGTCCATCGAGAAGCCGGGCAATCTCGGCGCGATCCTGCGCACAGCGGACGCGGCAGGCGTGGACGCGTTACTCGTCTGCAATCCACGCGTGGATGTGTGGAATCCCAACGTGGTGCGAGCCAGCCGGGGAGCGGCCTTCAGCGTGCCAATCGTCACTTGCGAGAATGCTGAGGCGTTGAAATGGCTGAAAGGCGGAGCGCCTGCGCTGAGCCGTGTCGAAGCGATGCGTGTCGCCGCCGCGAGTCCATCTGCCGAGGAAATTTATTCCGATGTGGATTTGAAGAGTCCCGTTGCCATCGTGGTTGGGACGGAAGATGAGGGGCTATCCGATTTTTGGATGACGAACGCGGACGTGAAAGTGAAAATCCCGATGATGGGAAAGGTGAACTCGCTGAACGTTTCGGTTTCGACGGCGTTGATTCTGTATGAAGCCATGAGGCAACGCAGATGAGCTGGGTTATTGGATTAAGGGGAATCTAACGAATAAAAAAATCGGCGGACCCAAAAAGCCTGCCGATTTTTTGTTTTGCCGTTCGATTATTTTTTCAGCGCGTTAATCTCTGTCAGCACCTTTTTTACCATGTCCTCGGTGATCCCCGCATCTTTGGCTTGCGGCATGGCGAGCAGGGCTTTGAGGGTCATGCCCTTTGCCAGCCCGATCATGGGATTCTTGGAAACGCCCGGCGCGTATTTCTCCAGGACTTTCACCGCCCCCGTGTCTTTCAGTATTTCACCAACTTTGGTATCCAGTGTGTATGCCATTTGAATCTCCTCAGAATAGGTTTGACAAGCGCGCTTATTATAATCAGTACTTCACGAAAGTTCAGGCGCGGCTCGATTTGCCTGGCAAATCGTGTTGTCTGTTATGACGCAGTTGCACTGCGCCATGAACTTATTTTCGTGATCCAGCGGACCCGCTTGACGGCGGGCTCTGCGTATTTGTAAGTTTGCGATTGTATCTTTTCGTTATCGCTCCGTCATGTTTGCAACTGTACGATGCCGTTTCCGTACTTCGAGACACAAGGAGATCATCATGTTACTTTTACTAAAATGGCTCGCTGTGGCTGTTGCCACTGGGTTTGTATGGCTGGTGGGGCAGTTTACGGTGGAGTATTTCAGACCATACAAGAGAAGTTAATATTCGTGTTAGCCGGCTTCTGGATCATTCACTCGACGAGGTTTTGTGAGTGAGATTATCGCGGACCATCGCGATTGTTTCTTTGATCTGCTCTTTGAAATATATCCTGAGAATTACCACGATGACAGCTAGAATTAAAATTGCTATCCACATTTGATAATTTCTCCACGGATGTTCCACGCCGGGGAATCCAATAAAATCCACGAGAAAAGATGGCGCGGCGATAAACAAAGCCGCAATGGTGATAATAAAGCCTGCCCTGTCGATAGCCATCTGGCTTTGATTCAGCTCATGTTGCACTTCCATGCTCGAAAAGAACTGAACAAAGCTGACCAATTCGTCCACGTTGCGTTCCACGTATTCCTTGACCTCCCGGATATGGAGCACCTCATTTAGATGTTCAAATTTGTTGACCGCATAGCTTGCGCGGAAGGATGAAGATGGAACAAGAATATCTCGCAAGAAAGGAAGCGTTTTGAACGAGTACGAGAATAACCTCGCCATGCGCAGGATGTCTTGTGTGTCTTCCATTGAAATTTCCCCATCCACCACTTTTTCGGTCAGGCGCGGCACGTTTTCCAGAATTTCTGTAGTCGAGAAGGCGATGCTTTGCAACGCCGTTCGTATGACCACCGTGTGTTCGATGCCGCGACTGATACATTCCCAGTAGTATTTATAATCAACATCCCTGGTCTTGTCTCGACCCGAGATAAATATTTTCTGGTGGGGAAAATAGATCAACGCGCGTTCGGGGGCAAAAATACACAGATCGTTTTTCCAACTGGCAAGGTCTACGATCTTTTTGCTCGCTTCTTCGTCTATGATCGGGAAGTTGAGATCGTTCCTGTCGTCTTGTACAAGAACGCCTTCGACCACAGCGGCAAGCACTCCCATATGATCCCGTCGTAATTTATCAGCTTCAATTCTCCGTCCCCTGCAATGGGTGCAGTAAATCTCTTCAAAGAAGAGAGTGACGTACCGCTGGCGATATGGCGGAGGGATAGGGTCGGCGCCTAGCGGTTGTAGGGCAAGTTTTATTGGCTCAGAGCCTTCATTTACCAAAATCTCCCGCGAGAAATTCTCAATGAATTTATCCGCGCAAAATAAGGTTAACTTGAGCATTGTGGAATGATCGTCGGACGAGTCTCCTTTATTGGCAAGGCGCAGTTCCATCAAATCGCGAAGGATCTCGATCAATTTCTCCCCTTCTTTTTTGGTTGGTTTGGTTAACTTGACTTCAAGGAAGCCCGAGCGCGAGAACCGAATACGGACTTCATATTGCTCCAGCGCGGCTTTCAATTGGGGGTCATCGGGAACTTCGACCAGCTCTTTCTGGAAATAATAGGTGGTGAAGAACCATTCGTTGATCAGGTGGCGACGAAAGACCTGGAAATCGTGACCGCTATCCAGAATTTTTTCCTCATCGCGGTCCGGGACAAAATAGTTAGTCGGCTCAAGGTTCCTGATTGCTTCCGCAAACCCACGCCCGCCGCGCACCCTGCCTAGATTCTCCCTTGTCTCCGCCGTTAAATAGTCGCTCAGGCTGATGACCATGAAAATATCCACTTTGCCTTTTGCGTAAAAATGCTTGGATGGAACCACGCTGTGAGGGTTGCAGTTGCAAGTTTTATTTCCCACGTGTCACGCTCCCTTTTATATGGTCGGCTGGCTTGATCGAGACTATACACCTGATGCGCGCGCAAATCAATCTTATCTGTCTAAACTACTTTGGATGGCGTCATTGCCTTTACTGTTTCAATCCACGCTCCCAATGAAGGGAGCGACGCGACTGTCCCCGTGAAAGCCGCGCCTCTACAAGGTTTCAATCCACGCTCCCAATGAAGGGAGCGACACGCTGTGTTATGCCGCTTTTCAGTTATCGAACCAGTTTCAATCCACGCTCCCAATGAAGGGAGCGACGCGTTGACACCATATAGCGGCAACCGCCTCGTTGTTTCAATCCACGCTCCCAATGAAGGGAGCGACCTCTATGTGGCTGATGAGCCGTCGAAACTGGGGACGTTTCAATCCACGCTCCCAATGAAGGGAGCGACACGATCTCTCAGCGTTGCTGGGCGGCACGGCAAACGTTTCAATCCACGCTCCCAATGAAGGGAGCGACTCATACGTGACGGTATCGCCAATCGTGTAATCCGCGTTTCAATCCACGCTCCCAATGAAGGGAGCGACGATATGTGCCTTTGTGCGCCGTTGCCGTTGGTAAGTTTCAATCCACGCTCCCAATGAAGGGAGCGACTATTTTTACGTTACTGACCGTGTTAGGGACGCTCTTGTTTCAATCCACGCTCCCAATGAAGGGAGCGACGAGGCAATGTATGGGGTTGAGATACGGATTATCAAAGTTTCAATCCACGCTCCCAATGAAGGGAGCGACACTGCTGGCAGTCACGCGCCACCGCCCTACATGCGTTTCAATCCACGCTCCCAATGAAGGGAGCGACTCCGCGATCTGGACGCCTCCCTGCTGGGTGAGCAGTTTCAATCCACGCTCCCAATGAAGGGAGCGACATAAACGTAAATTAAAATGCTTATATCAATCAGCGTTTCAATCCACGCTCCCAATGAAGGGAGCGACGCGCTCTAGCAATGTTTCGATGGACTCGATGTCGTTTCAATCCACGCTCCCAATGAAGGGAGCGACCATACGTGACACTGTTCACAGCATGGAGTTTTTGTTTCAATCCACGCTCCCAGTGAAGGGAGCGACCTGCTGGCAGTACCGCCCCCGCCCTACATGTTGTTTCAATCCACGCTCCCAATGAAGGGAGCGACGTATCCAGGGTCTTTTCTGACTTCGCCATTCAAGTTTCAATCCACGCTCCCAATGAAGGGAGCGACTCGGCATGGGAAGCCGACGAAGTGATTTGGCGCGTTTCAATCCACGCTCCCAATGAAGGGAGCGACTTTGTGGTTTTTTCCGCAGATGGATCAACGCTGGAGTTTCAATCCACGCTCCCAATGAAGGGAGCGACTACGCTCACACTCACCGAGACGCCCACGCCATGTTTCAATCCACGCTCCCAATGAAGGGAGCGACGAGCCATGCCGAGGGTGATGCCCAACGGCACGATGTTTCAATCCACGCTCCCAATGAAGGGAGCGACCTGCGGGCGTTCCAGTGGTTGAAAGAAAACTGGGTTTCAATCCACGCTCCCAATGAAGGGAGCGACTGTGTTCAGCGAGTGCCGCCGAACTATGTATGATACGGTTTCAATCCACGCTCCCAATGAAGGGAGCGACTGGGCAGAATCGCATTAGCGAGCCACGACACAAGCGTTTCAATCCACGCTCCCAATGAAGGGAGCGACATCTGTTTCTGCCGTCATCAAAGAACGTTCGTGTTTCAATCCACGCTCCCAATGAAGGGAGCGACGCGAATTCCCGCCCGTTGACCTCAACAAGATGGCAGTTTCAATCCACGCTCCCAATGAAGGGAGCGACCTCGGTTGTTAATGTTCTGTCGTTCTCAATGGCTGTTTCAATCCACGCTCCCAATGAAGGGAGCGACGTGACGGCGCTTTGCTTGTCCGATCCAGCCCGCCGTTTCAATCCACGCTCCCAATGAAGGGAGCGACGAATAACCTGCTGATCGTAACCTGCAAATAAAGGTTTCAATCCACGCTCCCAATGAAGGGAGCGACCAAGGTTGTACTGCAAGACGCCAAACTGCGAATCGTTTCAATCCACGCTCCCAATGAAGGGAGCGACAAGAGTAAGCCGACAATTTACAACTGATAACTAAGAGTTTCAATCCACGCTCCCAATGAAGGGAGCGACATGACTAAGCCCACAAATAACATCACCCCCGAAATGTTTCAATCCACGCTCCCAATGAAGGGAGCGACTCAGCCATGATTCCGCCAGAGTAGAGCAAGTGTTTCAATCCACGCTCCCAATGAAGGGAGCGACGAAGTACACGGATGGACGCCCGACGCAATCCGCGTTTCAATCCACGCTCCCAATGAAGGGAGCGACCACAGTGCTAACCCAATCAATACGCCTAAAACGTTTCAATCCACGCTCCCAATGAAGGGAGCGACGTCAACGCCGAGACAACCTATGTCTATTACTTCGAGTTTCAATCCACGCTCCCAATGAAGGGAGCGACTGATGGCAGAGTCGGGAAACGTGAGCATCGAGAAGTTTCAATCCACGCTCCCAATGAAGGGAGCGACTTTGATTGACCGTTGTTACTGGCAAATATCCATGTTTCAATCCACGCTCCCAATGAAGGGAGCGACGAGCGGGGGGAGACGGCTGGGAGTCATTGGTTGTTTCAATCCACGCTCCCAATGAAGGGAGCGACGTTTCGCCATGTATGAGCGATAACGGTCATAATAGTTTCAATCCACGCTCCCAATGAAGGGAGCGACGATGGATCGAGCCGAGCGAGAGGGAGGCGAGGTGGTTTCAATCCACGCTCCCAATGAAGGGAGCGACGAGGCGATAGAGTTATTCGGTAGGTTGGCAGTTGTTTCAATCCACGCTCCCAATGAAGGGAGCGACTCATCTTGCGCGTCGCGGTAATTGCAATATAGGCGTTTCAATCCACGCTCCCAATGAAGGGAGCGACACTTTCAAATGACGGTTATAACTTTCCTCAGCGCGTTTCAATCCACGCTCCCAATGAAGGGAGCGACCCAACACGAACTTGTCCACCAGAGTGCTTAGCAAGTTTCAATCCACGCTCCCAATGAAGGGAGCGACATTGCAACCTTTGGCTGTTCACGCAACCACTGGTGTTTCAATCCACGCTCCCAATGAAGGGAGCGACGTCCTATCGCTTCGCTGACCCGTAATCCTGTCGCGGGTTTCAATCCACGCTCCCAATGAAGGGAGCGACGCCCGCGTTCCAAAATGCCCATTGCGGGGTGGGTGTTTCAATCCACGCTCCCAATGAAGGGAGCGACCGAAAGGCATACGTTAGGCTCCTCGTGTGCGCGGTTTCAATCCACGCTCCCAATGAAGGGAGCGACAATTGCATGGATGTGAATGGAATGATTTTGTTGGTTTCAATCCACGCTCCCAATGAAGGGAGCGACCTAGTGCAGTAGCAGACGAGAGTTTTGGAAAAGTGGTATAACCACTACATGAGACCTCCAATTTATGTTCGGAAATT
>JBGANO010000059.1:0-21400 GCA_044222305.1 Anaerolineales bacterium | reverse complement strand
AATTCTCCATTGGTGAGTTGACTTCCATTTACAACCAGACCCGTGTGGATTACATGGTCCCGATGCCGATGAATGCGGAGCGTTTGGCAGAGTATATCGAAACCTACGACGTTGACCTGGAACGCTCATTGGTGGCTACGGATGGCAGTAGAATGCGCGGAGTTGCCATGCTTGGAGTTCGCGCAGATCGGGCATGGATCACTCGTTTGGGAGTGATCCATGCCACGCGTAAAGGTGGTGTCGGAACGGCGCTGGTACGCGGGCTGTTGGAGCAGTCTGGATTGCTGGGTATTGATTTCAACATGCTGGAAGTCATCAAGAACAATACTCCCGCGCATCAGTTGTTTTTCAAACTGGGTTTTTACGAAATGGGGGAACTGCTCATCCTTCGTCGCGCTCCGCTTGTTCCACCCATTGAGCCGGTGATTGCAGATGCCCGTCGCTTGGAGCGATACGAAGCGTTGGATTTGATTGGCAATGACCGCGGCGCGCAGCCGTGGACTAATCAATCCGAGTCGCTTCGTCATGTGACAGATATTTTCGGACTGCGCCTTACTCTTGGAGATGGCAGTACGGGCTGGCTCGTGTATCAACGTCAGAAGTTCCTGCTTTCCCGCTTCATTTACAAAACTGAAACCGGCGACCCTGCCATGATGGCGTATGCCTTCCTTTCGCATTTGCATCATCAATATCCGCGCCTTGATACGCATCTGGAAAATATCCATGTGAGCGACCCGCATCTGCCCGGCTTTCGCAAAATGGGATATGTAGAATCGTTTCGCCGCATCGAAATGTGGCGGGGCGAGCCTCCTGCATCCCTGGCTCATTCCAAGTAGAAAAGGACTCTCAGGGAGAGTCCTTTTTAGCTACCAATCGCCTGCGTATTGAATATGAAAAGGCTTTGCGATTTGTTCGATTCTCGCTCTTCGCAGTTCCGTCAATTGGCGGATGTGCAAATTATCGTGCGCGACCCATGAAGCAAACATGTCGCCCGCGCTCATCGTTCTCCATTTGGTTTTATATTTTATATTCCAGTCTGATTTTTCCAGCCCCCATAGCCAACCGAGTGATTTTTTTCGTTCGCGAAAGAATTTCGCTTTCATCGTTTTGAAATCCTGCTCGTTGTATTTCCGCAATTTGACCCATGCCTGCGGTGCGATGGGGTGCCATTCTTCGCTCTGACGATGAAGAATAAAATCCAAATGCTCGCGGAAATCTTCCCGCTCCTCATCGTAGAGATGACAGGTCACCTCCAGAATTGACCACGAACTCTTGCTCGGTTTCACCTGCGCCTCTCCCTGGCTGACACCCGCCAGCAAAGCCCGAATCATCTCTGTGCTGTTGACGAGTTCGTTATACAAAGTTTTGAATTCCATGACAGCCTCCAATCCGCCGCGCTGAGCGTGTCGAAGCGTCTAGTCTCGATACGCTCGCAACCAACGTTCGCTACTCGACCACCAAATTACCAATTACGAATTACTTCACCCAATTCTCCACTCCTCCCAATTCTCTTTTTCCCTACCCCTCAAACGTCCCCACGATCCTCAAAATATCAAACCCCTCCGCGAACGGACGTTCCGCCAGCGCGCCGTGACGGACCATGATGGAGCGGGTCAATTCGCGATTGAAATAATAGCGGTCGCGGTAGGTTTCGTATTTGGATAACGCCTCGATCTTCTTGTTCACATCCTCCTCGGTGACTTCGGCGAGGAAGTGGGGGAAGAATCCATACGAGGAGCGGACGACGTCGAATCCCAACACGGTGATGCCGCGAAACGCGCGTAGCGCCTCATCGGTCATCGTGTTGTGGTCTTGGTGGACATCCTGTTTCGAATGGGTAAAAATTAAATCGGGCTTGAAATCCTTGCGGAGTTTGAGGAAATATTCGAGGATTTCTTGCCGCGAATCTGGGAAGATGCGCGTGGTGAACGGACCGAGAATGATCCGTTCTTTTGGAACGCCAAGCACAGCCATCGCTTCGTGGTGTTCGATCTTCACATTTTGCAAATCGGGATTCTTTTGATTGTCTGAAAGCGTGACGCATAGAACATCGGTCTTGGATGCGATGTTGTGAAGCAAGGCTCCGCATCCCAACTCAATATCGTCAGGATGCGCGCCGAGGAAGAGGACTCGTTTGCCGAAGAAGTTCATGGTGTTTGAGGGTTACGCAATACGCAGTACAAAGTAGGAAATACTGCGTGCTTCGTACTGCGTAAAAACCTATTTTGTCGCGAGTATCCCACCAACAACTTTGGTCATCACCAAATTGCCATCGCGCTCCAACCAGCGCGTAGCCACATCGGTGATCTTGCCAATCAGCGCTTCGTATTCATCTTTGCCGTTGAACATCGAAGTCCATAGTTTGCGATCTTCGCTCAACGAGGCGCGGACGTATTCGATGAACGGCGCGACTGCAGGGAAGGTGAGATGATTCTCGAACTTGTGCAGTTCGGTCTTGGCGAAGATTCGGTCAATGGTGTTGAAGATATCGCCTTTGAAGCGACTCGATCCAGGCATCGGCGGGATGGTCGCGCTCGTCGCTTCTTTGATGATGTCGTAGAACATCTGCTTATTTTCGGGCAATGGACCCGAGACGAAAAGCCGTCCGCCTGAGTTAAGCGCCCGATGAGCCTCACCAAATGTAAAGTCGAGGTTTGAAGCGTAGTAAATCGCGAAGGCGCTGGTGCAGAGGTCGAAGGTGTTATCCGCAAAGTTGAAGGGCTTGTTGAAATCCAAAAAGACGAAGTCAATGTTCGAGCCGCGTTCTTTGTTTTTCGCGCGGGCTTTATCCAACAGCTCTTCCGAGAAATCGCCGCCCGTGATTTTCGCGCCGCGTTTAGTATAATCGTCGAACAGAAAAGATAGTTTGCCCGCGCCGCAACCGACATCGAGAATGTTCATGCCCGCTTGGGGCTGGAGCAACTCGTTCGTCCACACGTCAATGTTGGCAGAGCCGTATTTTTCGTGAATGTCAATGCGGGTGAGCAGGTCTTTTGAGGTTTCTTGATAATTGATTTCCATTGGGTTCTCCTAACCATGTAGTGACGACTTCAGTCGCCGAATGTTGAACGACTAAAGTCGTTACTACGCTACGAAAAATTATACCAAAAATAAACTAAAATTCAACCGTTGAATTTTGACTCGACGCGAACCGTCCACGAATAAAACCACGAATTCTCGAATGTTGGCGCGTCAATTCGTTTACTTGTACTGAGCCTGTCGAAGTATTCGTGCGCATTCGTGGACGGTCTTTATCCTTGAGAATGAACCTTTCAATCAGAAACAATCTTTTGTAAGCTTGGTGTATGAAGCGGCCAATGACGAATTAACGGCGAAGGATTTTTGATTATCGCGTACCCAACCAACGAGGTGAAAGAAGGAGAACGAATATGGCACAAGTAAAGGTCTATTACGACCAGCAAGGCAATACGCTGACCGTTTGGTTCGGCAATCCGCAGGATGAGGCTGTCGCGGAGGAAACGGGCGACGAGGTTATCTTGATGAAGGACAAAGACGGAAATGTGATCGGTTTTGAAAAACTGAATTACATCCTGCCCGCTTCCGCGCGGTTGAACGTGGCGTTTGAGACGGTCGCCGCGTAGTTTGACAGAGAGAAACTACCAAGAAGACTTCCGAGGTTGTTAAAACTTCGGGAGTCTTTTATTTTGTCTTTGGGCCGTTTCGCATGACGCGAGTAAAATTGTTACATATGGAGAACAACATGCGAAGCAAATCAATAATCCTATTCCTTGCAACGATTCTTTTGACATCCTGCGCCGCGCCGACGCCGCAAGCGACGATCATCCCTCAGACTTCGGAAGTCTCCGAGACTTCCGAAGTCTTGACCCCGACACCAACCCAAACTCCCGCGTTAAGCCCGACCAACACTGTCACGCCCGAAAAGTGGCGCGGCGATCTAATCCAAGAGCAATACTGGCTCAACCCCGACGGCACGACCAAGCCTGGCGAGGTGATCCCTGCGGGGTGTCTGCAATCTGAGGGCAAGGATCATTGTGTGCTAAACCCTGAGGCATCGCCTGCGGTGTATGATGGACTGCTCAAGATGATCTACAATGTGACAGTTAGCTTTGGCGGCAACCCTGGGGGATACTGGGATAAGAGCGGCGACTGGGCAGAGCGAGAGGCTAGACTGCCACAGGCAGCTGACAAATTTGTGCAAGCTTGCCGCGAAGGGCAGACATTTGACAATCTGACCAATCTGGTGAGATGGGGCGATGAACGAACGACCGATGGTAATCTAGATGGCAATACTCACTTGGTTTTTGCTGAGCCGTTTGGCACGACAATTGATTGTCGCAATATCCAAGTGGTGATCCTGACGCCAGAGCAGATGAGGGCGGGATGGGCGCAGGATGAGCTACAAGGATTTTGGTCAACAAATGGCGGTATGTGGTATGCCAAATTTGAGGCGATGCCGATGGAGGACGGCAGTGGCACCTCGAGGATCCAGTTTGTGATCGGGCGACTCGAAGATAAATCGGAAGATTTGAGTTTTTATAAACTAAAACCAGGAACAACTCCAGAATCGCTGTTTGCCAATCTCGGAATATATACTTTAACCACGGCACTGGATCCAGAAAACGGGACTTTGTCGATAAGATCAGAGACGCATGATGTAAAAAAGAAAACTATTTCGCTTTGGGGACAAAGCGCGAATACTGACCCCAAGATAATAAAGGCCAAAGGAGAGGAGGCGCTCACGGCTTACTTTGACGAGGACTGGAATGGAGGACTGGTAGAGGGGGAGTAGGGACGGTTTGAATGTCTCTCACAATGTGTATATAGTGGAGGAGTGAGCAAGCGCATATTACTGATACTGTTGCTGGTGGCGGGGTCTCTGCTGTATCTCTTTTCTACCCGCATACACTACCGATCGGCGGACGGGGTCTACGATCTCTCCATGGGGGCGGGCAAGTGGGTCTACTATAGCGGGCTGATGGCGATCATGGCTGGCGGGGTCGGCGGAGGCGAGGTGAGCGTGGTGATCAGGGACGGGATAGTGAATACAGGCAAGTGCATCAGCGTCGCGCGGGGGAGTGCGCCGCTCTACTGTCTGAAAACAGCAGGTGACGAGATCACGCTCTTTGTAGACCCGCGAGTATGGGATAAAGTGGGACAGGACAAAGCCAAGATGGGGGTGAACCTACTGCTCGGGGAGGCGCTCTACGGTCGCGTCGCGGGCGACACGGGGCGATACTGGAGGATATACAACGGGTTGCAGGGGCAGATGTGGAGGGTGGAGCGGCGATGAGATACTTACTCCCCGCCATGATCACGATCTTGTTGGGGCTCTTACTCCCGCAGGGAGTATCAGCGCAGACCTGTAGCGGGGCGACATGGTGCGGAGTGTTAGATACGCAGAGTAATACTTGCGACTGCGCGAACCAACTGCTAGACCGCCATGACTGTCAGGCTGTGGCGGGGGCGTGTGGGGAATACGATTGTGAGAATAATGGCGCGTGCTGGTGTAGCGCAACCTGTGGCTGGACTGGGGGCGGGGGAGGCGGGGGCGGGTCGAGTTGCCCTGGGGAGTGCAGGCAGGGGTCAAGTTGTGGGGCGGGGTACAGTGGCGCAAGCGGGTGTAGTGGAGCGGGCCCTGGAGGCGGGTGCAAATCGAACCAAGTGTGCTGTAGCGCCAATTCGTGCGGGGGCGGTGGAGGCGGAGGCACAGTACAATGTGTGCCACCCGCGGACTGCCCGCCAGGGACATTTTAACTTTGCTCAAAAGGGACATTTCTACTTTGCCCTACCACACACTATTTGCCATGTTGACAACACATGCTTTCAACCGTACAATATGTACAAATTGTACAGTTTGTACACAGGAGACAGAAATGCAAAACACAATCATAAAAAGCGGCGAGGCGCGGGCTAAATTCCGCGACCTGCTCGACCAGGTTCTGGCTGGCAAAGGCGATGTGATTATCGAGCGTAACGGCAAGAACGTGGCGGTCATGATTCCCGCCGTGGATTACGAAAAAATCCGCGATGATCTGGAGGAATTGCGCGCCGCGCGCGAAGCCGCCGCTTCGTATGCGGAATGGAAGAAAAATCCTTCCGTTGGGCGCGCCTTTGAAGAGGTAGACGCGGAGCTGGATAAACCTGCATGACAGGGGCGCAATGGCAGGTCATCATCCATCGCAAGGCGGAGAAAATACTCAAGCGGCTGGATGGCGATATCTTGAAGCGCGTCCGCGCAGCGATACGGGAACTGGCAAGCGAACCGCGTCCTAATGGCGGAAAAAAACTGGCGGGCTATGAAAACTTTTTTCGCATCCGAGTTGGGGACTGGCGCATCATCTATGCCATCGAAGATGAAAAATTGATCGTCCTCATCCTTGAAATTTCCACCCGCGGCGGCGCGTACCGCGATCTTTAATGCTTGCCGCCCTCACCATTCACCTCCACCTCCCCGCCTGCGCCTCCCTCAAACAAAAACGCGGACGGATCAAGCCGCTCATCTCGCGTTTGCATCGCGAGTTCAACGTCTCTGTGGCGGAGATGGATTTGCAGGACAAATGGGACGAGGCGGTCATCGTCTGCGCGATGGTGGGGAATGACACCGCGTTCTTGCAGTCCGCGTTGGGGAGTGTGGCAAAATGGGTGGAGGCGAATTGGACGGATGGGGATGTGTGGGAGAGCAGGATACAGGTAGACGGGTAGGCACGTAGACAGGTAGACAGGTAGACAGGTAGACACGTACACAAGTGACTTGTCTACGTGTCTACCTGTTTCCTTGTTTACTTGTTTCCGTGTTTCCTTGTCTACGTATTTCCTTGTATACTTGTCCACACCCCCAAGGAGAACTCATGGACTTACACCTCAAGAATAAACGCGCGCTCGTGACAAGTTCCTCTCGCGGATTGGGCTACGCCGCCGCGTTGCTTCTCGCGAACGAGGGTTGCCGCGTGGCGATCAATGGACGCGAGGAGGCAAATGCAAAACGCGCGGTGGAGAACGTACACAAAGAAACAGGCACACAGGTAATTGGATTGGCAGGCGATGTATCTTTGCCTGACGTGCCAGAGAAATTGATTCAACAAACAGTTGACGCATTTGGCGGACTCGATATTCTCATCACCAACGCGGGCGGGCCGACCTCAGGCTCGATTGATTCGCTCGATGATGCCGCGTGGCAAAAAGGGATTGACTTGTGCCTGATGAGTCACGTGAGATTAATCAAAGCCGCTCTGCCGTATTTGCGAAAGTCGGATTCGGCGAGCGTGTTGACGGTCACATCGTATTCGGTCAAACAGCCGATTCCAAATTTGCTGATCTCGAACAGCATCCGCGCGGCGACGGCGGGACTGACCAAATCTTTGGCGTTGGAACTGGGCAAGGAGGGAATCCGTTTAAACTCCATTCTGCCGGGCTGGACGGAGACGGAACGAGTCGAAGAGTTGATGAAGGCTCGGGCAGAGAAGAATCAGACCTCTCCGTCGGATGAGAAGCGTATGCAAGTTGAATCCACTGCGCTGGGCCGGATGGCCCGTCCCGAAGAGTTTGCGAACGCCGCCGTCTTCCTCGTCTCGCCTGCCGCGTCGTACATCACCGGCGTGTTGTTGAACGTGGACGGCGGAATCATCCAAGGAACTTTTTGATGAACAACAGCCACATGTCATTGCGAGGGGGTCTGAGCGGAGCGAAGCGCAGTCGAAGACTGACGAAGCAATCTCCTCGCGTCATCAGAAAATCTCTGCCGAAGTTATTTATAATGCTTTCATCCCTGATGTTGCTTTTCATAAGTTGCGCGCCGCAAGCGACTCCCGCGCCGACATCGTCCCCATTCACAGCCAGCGATGCGCAGACATTGTTGATCCAGTTCTTCGATCTGTTGAATGCAAAGCAATATGCCCAAGCCGACCTGTTCTACGGCGGCGAGTATGAGCAGTTGCAGGTTTTCAACTCGGCGGCAGACCCCGAGGATCACGCCGCGCTGTGGAGTTGGGCTTGCGAAAACGCGGGACTGCAATGCCTGAAAGTTCGCGTTGCCGCGTTCAAAAATTTGCAAGGCGACACGTATGTCTTTCAAGTAGAATTCAACAACTCTGACGGCAGTCTGTTCGTGCGGGGTCCGTGTTGCGGCGCGGATGAAACTGAAATGCCGCCCGTGTCGCAATTCGAATACCGCGTGTCGCAAGACAACGACGGACAATTCAAAGTCATGGATTTGCCTCCTTATGTCCCTTAATGGCGAAACAAAAAAAATATCTTTTTTAGCGCGCACCTCGATTTTGATCGCGATCTTCTTCGGCTTGGATAAAGTCCTCGCCTTCGCGCGCGTGGGCATCATCTCGCGCATCTACACGGACGATGTCGGCTTGCTGGATGTGTTCAACTCCGCCAACAACGTGCCAGATGTGTTGTTCGCGCTCATCTCCGGCGGCGCGCTGGCGATGGCGTTCATCCCGTTGATGAGTGACTATCTCACCACGAAAAGCCGCGAAGCCGCATGGGATTTATTCTCGCGCGTGGCAAATCTCGCGTTTCTCGTCACCGGCTCGATCGCGGTCTTGGTTTTTATTTTCGCGCAACAAATTGTAGATCACGTCATCGTCCCCGGCTTCACGGCTGAACAACGCCTCCTCGTCGCTGAACTCATGCGGTTGAACCTCGTCAGCACGATCATCTTTTCGATCAGCGGTCTGGTGATGGCAAGCCTGCAAGCCAACCAGCATTTTATTTTGCCCGCGCTCGCGCCCACCATGTACAACGTCGGTCAAATTTTTGGGGCGATTATTTTTGTGCCGCGCTTTGGTATTCAGGGACTTGTGTACGGCGTCATCCTCGGCGCGGCGTTGCATCTTGCGGTGCAAATCCCCGCGCTGTTCAAATTCGGTTTCCAATGGACTCCCGCGCTCGACTTGCGGAACACCGGACTGCTCGAAGCGCTCAAACTGCTCGGTCCGCGTTTGCTCACCATGGGCGGCATTCAACTCATCGTGATCGCGCGCGACTATCTCGCCTCGTTGACCGGGCAGGAGGGCGCAGTCACCTCGCTCGCCTTCGGCTGGATGATCATGCAAGTGCCGGAGACTCTGCTCGGGACGGCGATCGCCACCGCCATGCTCCCCACCCTGTCGGAATTCGCTTCACGCGACAAGTGGCACGAGTTCCGTTTGGCGATCGAACGCGCCCTGCGAGTGTTGATCGCCCTCACGATCCCCATCGCGGCGGTGATGGCGGCGGGGATCAACCCGCTTGTCCGCGCCGCGTTCGGCTTCGACGCGGACATGTCCACCCTCATCACCTGGACGACGCGCGCCTATCTCATCACGCTCACGGGGTACTCGATCCACGAGATCGCGGCGCGTTCGTTTTATGCTCGCAAAGAACCGATCTTCCCGTTGTACGCGGTCATTTTACGGCTCGGATTATTCCTCGGCATTGGTTCTCTTGGAATCACGTTGTTCAGGCATATCGGAGCGCCGGTCATTGCGTTTGCCGAGATCGCGCTGCTGATCGAATCCATCTTCCTCTTCGTCTGGTTGAGCAGGCGGATGCACGAACCCATCGTGGTGTGGAGCGCGGTGGTCAAGGGATTAGTCGCGGCGGTGATCGGAGGTGTGACAGCCTACCTGCTGGCGGCCCACATCCCCGGCTCCGCGGTGTTGACCGCGTTACTCGGCATGACCATCGGCGGACTCCTCTGCCTGCCCATCATTTGGTCGGAAATTAAATTGTTGTTAAAACTATAAAACTGTTGGTGTGTCACCCTGAGCGCTAGCGAAGGGTCTCTTACACCGTGACGGAGATTCTTCGCTCCGCTCAGAATGACATCGCACAGAAGTTATTGATATAATCTTTCCGCCAATAATACTTCACAAAAAGTGAGAAAAAATTTCAAATGTCTGAAGATCTTGGAAGCACACAACCAAACATAAAAGTAAAAAAAACCGGTCGCGGCAAACGACTCCTGTTCAACGCGCTGGGAGTCATCGTCCTTCTTGCCATCGCGATAGCCAGCGGGTTTCGCTCCGGCATCGGCGCGCGCCAGAGTTATCAATCGTCAGTGATGAGCGGGCAACTCAGCGAGCAATTCACCTTCGCGCTCGTGGATATTCAATTCGGGCGGTACGAGAACGCCAAACAGCGCCTCGAGTGGATCATCCAACACGATCCCGCCTTTCCCGACGCGCAACAACAATTGACCAACGTGCTGGTGTTGATGAACCAACCCACGCCGACGGTCACTCCCTCGCCCGTGCCCACGCACGATTTCAGCGGCGCGGAAGAGGCATACGCGCGCGCCCAACAACTCATCGCCGCGCAAGATTGGCCCGGCGCCATCGGCGCGCTCGACGAAATGCGCAAACTCGACCCCACCTATCAAACCTCCCTCGTGGATGGCATGTACTACTTCGCCCTGCGCAACTACGGCGTAAATCTCGTCAACGCGGGGAATCTCGAAGGCGGCATTTATCAGGTCACACTGGCGGAACGATTCGGAACCCTCGACCGCGACGCCAACGGACTCCGCGAAGGCGCGCGCGTCTACCTCATCGGCGCGTCGTTCTGGGAGTTGGATTGGCAACAAGCCGTCTTTTACTTTGACCAGGTCTATCGCGGCTGGGCGGGTCTGTGGGACGGCACCATGTATGCCACCACCCGCTATCAATTCGCCTCCATGCGCTACGGCGACGACCTGCTCGCCAAAGGCGATTACTGCGGCGCGTACACCCAGTACACCAACGCGCAGGGAGTTGGCGAACTCGATAGCGCCGCTCAAAAAGGATTCAACGAAGCGACAGAGGCTTGCTACCCTGCCACCGCCACCCCCGAACCTATCGTTCCCACCGAAACCCCAACCCCCGGCGGACCACCGCCTGCCGATACGCCAACCGAAACCCCGACCGAAACGCCAACCACACAACCACCACCCTCCCCATGACTCCTCCTCCCAATTGGGCAATCGTAGTCACGTATTGGTTGCATTTTATTGCCACGGTCATGTGGGTGGGCAACCTTTCGGCAATTGCGTTCCTCCTCCTGCCCGCCATGAAGCGCGCTCTCGACCCGAACGCGCAACTGGCGTTGATCGAAGCCATCCAAAAACGTTTCGAACCCCTCGCGTGGTTCAGCCTCAGCCTGCTGGTCTTGACCGGCTTGTTCCAAATGAGCGTCAACCCGCATTATGACGGCTTTCTTTCCACCAGCACGCAATGGTCGCTGGCGATCCTTGCCAAACATTTTCTTGGCATGTTCGTCATCGTCGCCACCGCCATCCAAACCTGGGACGTCACCCCCGCCCTGCATCGCGCCCTCGTCAAATCGAAAAAAATGGATAATTCATACGAACTGGAATCCCTGCGCCGCCGCGAAACCCGGCTCATCCAAATCAACCTCATTCTCGGAATCCTCCTCCTCGCCGCGACGGCTGTCGCAAGAGCGGCATAAGCAGACGCGAATCAAAACAGCCCGCCTCCTTTTCAGGGGCGGGCTGTTTCAGTTTCCTGCAACCGAATCCACTCGTGGAGCCTTCCGTACCGCACACTTGCCCAAGCATGCAAGTGCTAGGGAAGTTCACTTTGCGCTTGCGAATCGCAAGATGAATCTTGCGGCACAGATTACAACCGAATCAACTCCTGCGCCGGGACACCGGTCAAATCATACGCCATCGCGCCGCTGATTCTGACCGGCACGATCTCGCCGATCTTCACTTCGCCCTCGATAAATACCAATCCGTCGATCTCCGGCGCGTCGCGGTACGAACGCCCGATGGAGATTCCTTTATCGCGTCCTTCCACTAACACATCCAACGTCTTGCCAACATACGATTGATTGACCTGCATCGAAATCCCCTGTTGCAGTTCCATCAACTGTTCAAAACGCGCCTGCTTCACTTCGGCAGGGACCGGGTCGCCAAGCGGCTCGCTGGTCGTCCCCGGCTCGAACGAGAACTGGAACGTCCCCACGCGGTCAAAGCGGATCTCTTTTACAAAATCAACCAATGCCTGATATTCCTCATCCGTTTCGCCGGGATACCCAACGATGAACGTTGTGCGGATAGCAAGGTTTTGAATCTTCGCGCGCATCTTTCCAAGCGTGCGATGCGCCCAGTCAATATTTGACGGGCGGCGCATACGATACAACGTCTTTGGATGCGCGTGTTGAAGCGGCATATCGAGATACGGCAGGACTTGTCGGCTCGAAGCCATCACATCGATCAGGCGATCCGTCACATAGCCGGGGTACGCATACATGACGCGGAGCCAATCCATGTCGGGGACTTTTGTTGTAAGTTCCTCCAGCAAAATTGCCAGCCCTTCTTTCATCCCCAAATCGTGACCATAATCGGTCGTGTCTTGCGCGATCAGAATCAACTCACGCACACCGGCATCGCGCAGGCGACGCGCTTCATCGACGATCAAATTTACAGGGCGTGAGACAGCCGTCCCTTTGATGAGGGGAATCGCGCAGAAGGCGCACGGGCGGCGGCATCCATCCGCAATTTTCACGTACGCGCTCGCGCCCGCCACCGAGGCGCGTAACGCGTCCTGCTCATCTGTGCCAACAGTTTTTGCTTCGGGCAGGTGATACAGCGGTTCGGGGTGTGGACCCTTGCGGAGTTCGCGCACCACTTGAACAATATCCATCCAGCGGCGCGTGCCGAGCACGCCGTCAATGCCGGGCACTTTCTCTACAACTTCAGAACCGTATCGTTGTGTCAGGCATCCCGCCGCAATGAGAATTTGATTCTTTTTCTTGCTGTCGGCAAGTTCGCGCAAGACATCCAACGATTCCTGTTTTGCAGGTCCGATGAAGCCGCACGTGTTCACGATCAACACGTTGGCATGGGACGGGTTATCAACCGCGTGATAACCATCGCGGACGAGAAGTTGCGCCATCGAATCCGAGTCGACGGTGTTTTTGGCGCAACCAAGAGAAATGAGGTGAAAGGTATTTTTTGACAAGATAGTTTTCCTTATCGTAGCGCGAGATTAATCTCGCATTACGGTGTTCCTGTTATTCCAGGCGTGGCGGAAGGTATCGGCGTTCTTGAGGGCGGCACAGTCGCTGTCGATGTGGGCGTGATTGTCGGAGATTGCGTGGGCAGAGCCGTAGGCGTGACGATCTCTTCCTCGCGGTAGATGTTGCTCACCACCTGACCAAACCCGCCCAGCAAACCGAGATCGCGCCCGTTGTAGACAATGCGGAGCGCGGCGCCGTTTCCAACCAGCACCTCCACTTGTTCCTCTGCTTCGAAAGGATACGCCGTCCCAGGAATCACGCGCCCGTTGAAGACTTCCTCCCCATCCACGATCACGCGCAGGTACGTCCGTTCGACGGCGATCAGGTTTACCTGCACGTTGACGTTCAGGTTCTGGGTCGGGATGACGATGGTGACCGTGGGTTCGCTCTCTTCGATCAACGCCAGCGTGGCTGTCGGCGTGAACAGGGATGGGTCAACGGTGGCAAGCAACACATCCGAAATGGACGGCGCAGTGGGTTGTATATCCTGTTCATTTTGCCGGTTCACGATCCAGGTGATGCCCCAGATCAAAAATCCAACCAGCAGGATGGCGCTTCCGATGCCGAAGATCATATCGCCCGCGATGAAGGTGCGAAGCGGCGGGATGTTCGAGGTAATCGGTTCGCCCGGCGCGCGCGCGGGCTTTTGCGGATTATTTTCGCGATGCCGCGTCTGTAACGCGTCGGCGAATCGCAGGAGGATGGCGTCCACGTCGAGGTCGAGGAAGGACGCGTAGTTGGATAACATGCCGCGCGTCTGCACGGTGGAGGGGAGTTTATCCATCGCGCCGGCTTCGAGCGCTTCGAGGTAATGCGCTTTGACATGGGTATTCCGCTCCACCTCGCTGAGGTGCAAGCTGAGAGTCTCGCGTCGATTACGGAGTTCGGCGCCGATCTCTTTGAAGATCAGAGAGGATGGCTGGAAGTCATCCGGTGGAATCGTTGAAGGCTGATCTTGAGTCCTGTCAATCGGTTGAGCAATTTCATTTTCGAGCTGGGGAATAACAGTCTCAGGCTGAGAGTTGGCTTGTCGCTTTACCCGAATTGAAACAGCAGAAGTTAATCGATCCAGCCACGATTGCCACAGGTTGTCGCTCACATCAGGAGGCGGCGGTTCTTCTACGTGAGCCGCAACAGGTTGCTCGATGACCGGTTGCGGCTCGCTCAACGCGGCTGGCTGTTCGACAATCTCAGGCTGTGGTTCGATGACAGGCGCCGCCTCGGGTTCAATTTTTTTACGCTCACGCCGGGGTTTGGAGGGCGAGGCATCTATTGCGGCTTTAGGCTCCGCTTTTTTGCGGCGCGTGGGTCTGGAGGGGGAAGAATCAGTGGCAGGTTGCGAGTCCGCTTTCTTGCGGCGAACAGGCTTGTCCTGAGTTTGATCGAAGGGCTTGGTTGGGGAAGGAATCGTTACTTCTTGAGGAGGAGAAACTTGAAGCGTGGGAGTCGCCGTCACAGCAGTTGGATCCACCGGCGTGACCATCTCACCCGACAACTTGGTCGCGGCTCGCATCTCATCCAGCAGTTGGTCAAAATTCAAGCCGAGGAATTCAGCATAGTTGCGCAGGTATCCGCGCGCCTGCACCGGCGACGGCATGGACGAGAGATCGTCCACCTCGAGCGCCTGCAAATACGGCACACGGATACGCGTGGCTTCGAAGACTTTTTCGAGCGTGAGGCGTTTGGCTTCGCGGGCTTCTTTGAGTTTCTGACCGATGGTTTGCATTACGAAAGGATTGTACCGCTAAGAGCGCGAAGAACGCAAAGGTTTAAACTTTGCGCTGTTTCGACACGGCGAGCGAAGGAAGCACCGTCAACCCAAGGCTTGGCGGTGCAAAGAAAAACAAACATCACCGGCGCCCCATCCAACGGGAACACACCGGTGATGTTATGAAGGAAGAGGCTTTCCTTACGATGCGGATTCTTCGGCGGTTTCGGCGGGCGCTTCAACTGGCGCTTCCGCCTCCGTTGCTTCTGCCTCGCCTGCTTCGTGCGCTTCGCCCTCGCGGTAGACAATGACCTTCACTTCGGGGACCAGGTCCATCGTCAGGCGGACGCGGGCTTTGAACTCACCGAGGTTGCGAATCGGTTGTATGTCGATCTGTTGTTTCTTGACTTCGTAGCGCGTCTGTTCCTGGATCGCGGTCGCTATATCCTGAGTGGTGATCGAGCCGTAGAGCTTCCCGGTCTCGCCGGCTTTGGCAGGGAAGTTGAGCACAACCGCGCCGATCTGCGTAGCCAGATCCTTGAGTTCGCTGTTGAGTTCGGTGCGTCGGATCTCAGCCTGTGAGCGAATCTTTTCGACTTGTTTGAGCGCTCCCGCCGTGGCAAGGACAGCCAGCCCCTGCGGCAACAGGAAGTTACGCCCATATCCGTCCGCGACTTTTTTCACGTCCCCCGCGCGCCCCAATTTGTATACGTCTTTGACCAGCATTACTTTCATTGTTTAAGCCCTTTCTATCCAAAAAGTTTAGATTCGAGCGAAGGGTACGTCGCTCGGCGGGGTATTTTATCATAGGTTCGCGGGATATTTTCGATTGGATTGAAGTCAATTAGCCACAGAGATCGCAGAGATTTTGAGATTTTTCTCAGCGTTTCCCGTGGCCACGATGAACGTATCAACTTTGCGGGATTCCCGGTTTCTACGCCGAATTCATGAAACCTACCGCGCGCCACAAGCCCCGCATCATTCTGTGACTGAAATCTGGTTTCAAAAACTGATTCGGGCACGTGCCCGGAATGACCGCAATGCCGTTGGCTTTGCACATCTTCACCGCTTCTTGTGAGACGCTGGTCATGCCCGCCGCCAGACCGGGCTTGGTTCCCATCATGCAGTGCATCCACACGTGTTTGATGCCCAGGTCCACGCATTGATCGACGATCTGATGGGTCACTTTGGGGTTGGCAAGGATAAATACAGCGTCAGGTTTTTCAGGGATGGATTTCAAGTCTGGATAGCAGGCGTCACCGTGAAAAGAGGCGATGCGCGGGTTGACCGCGAAGACACGATATCCGCTCCCCTTGAATTTTTCATACGCGAGGTTGCATCCCGTTTCGCGCCGATCTGAAACGCCGACAATGGCGATGCTTTTCTGGGCGAGAAAGTCTTGTACAAGCGAATCGATTTTTGCCATGTGAGACTCCTTAGTTATAAGGAGGATTCTATGCGCAGGCTAAAAATTTATCCACGTACTTTTGGATTAAGTTTGTCAGTACATTCATCCTCTGATTCGGCTAAAACCCCTCCGCCACATACTCGCCCCAAACCGTTCTCAACGCATTGCAAATTTCGCCAAGCGTAACATCGTTCTCGACACATTCAATGAATAGCGGCATCAGGTTATCATTCCCGCTCGCCGCGGATTTCAATTTGCCCAGCAACTCCTCCGCCAGTCTCTGATCCCTAGTCTCCCGCAACCTCTTCAACCTCTCGCGCTGACCTAACTCAATGGCGGGATCAACTCGCAAACGTTCCAACGTGATCTCTTCATCTACTGTGAATTGATTCACACCCACCACCACCTGCTCCCCTCTTTCAATGGCTTGTTGCGCGGCGTAGGCGGCGTTTTGGATCTCGCTTTGCATGAATCCTTTTTCGATGGATAGCAACGCGCCGCCCATATCGTCAATTTTGGAGATGTAGTCTTCCGCGCCTTTTTCGATTTCATCGGTGAGATATTCGATGAGATACGAGCCCGCCAGCGGATCAACCGAGTCTGCCACGCCCGACTCATAGGCGAGAATCTGTTGCGTGCGGAGCGCGACACGCACGGCTTTTTCGGTGGGAAGCCACAACGCCTCGTCCATGCTGTTGGTGTGCAGGGATTGCGTTCCGCCGAGGACGGCGGAAAGAGCCTGGACCGTCACACGCGCCACATTGTTTTCAGGCTGTTGCGCGGTGAGGGTCGAGCCTGCGGTCTGGGTGTGGAAGCGCAACTGCCACGAGGAAGGTTTCTGCGCTTTGAATCGCTCGCGCATGATTCTTGCCCACAACCTGCGCGCGGCGCGGAACTTCGCCACTTCTTCCAAGAAGTTGTTGTGCGCATTGAAGAAGAACGAGAGTTGACCGGCGAAGTCGTCCACGTTTAAGCCAGCCTTCAGCGCGGATTCGACGTAGGCGATCCCGTTCGCCAGCGTGAACGCAACCTCTTGCACGGAAGTCGAGCCTGCCTCGCGGATGTGATAGCCTGAGATCGAGATCGTGTTCCACGCGGGAACTTCTTTCTCGCAGAATGAAAATATATCGGTGATGAGTCGCATCGAGGGGGCGGGCGGAAAAATGTACGTGCCGCGCGCGACGTATTCTTTGAGAATGTCGTTCTGGATCGTGCCGCGTAGTTTGCTCACATCCGCGCCCCGTCTCTTGGCGACTGCGATATACATCGCCAGCAAAACTCCCGCAGGCGCGTTGATGGTCATGGACGTGGAAACTTTGTCGAGCGGAATATCTTTGAATAGCAATTCCATATCCTGAATGGATGAAATTGAAACGCCCACTTTGCCAACTTCGCCTTGTGCGATGGGATCATCCGCGTCGTAGCCGATTTGAGTCGGAAGGTCGAAGGCGACGGATAAGCCAGTTTGCCCATTTTGTAAAAGGTAAAGATATCGTTTGTTGGTCTCTTCCGCAGTGGAGAAGCCCGCATACTGACGCATCGTCCAAAAGCGGGAGCGATACATCGTCGGTTGGACGCCGCGCGTGAAGGGGTATTCGCCGGGGAAGCCGAGTCGCTCGAGGTAAACTGAATCAGCCTCACTTGGGAGAGAGAGGCGTGGCACTTCAATCCCAGAGGAGGTTTCGAAGCGTTCGCGCCGCTCTTTGAATTTATCCAATGATTTTTTCAGGGTGTTTTCCTGCCATTTGTTATATTGATCCTGAAGTGTCATCGCGCCTCCATGAAAGTATTCTACGGCTAGTATACAGCAAACATAAGCGATTGAATTAATATCAGAACTTTGATTGATATTATTTGATTTTCTGAAACCTTTGCGCTACACTATTCGTAGACTTACACAGCATCATCCAACCTCATCGAGCAACGGAGTTCCTTTATGGCGAGTAAAACACTTCTCTATATCGGCGCGGGCATTTTATTTTTGATCGGTGTGTGTCTGTTCGGCTACGGGATTTTGAACGTGATCGGTTCCACGTCCGCGCAGGGCAGTTCGAACTGGTTGTCGTTTGGGATCGGGTTCGGCTGTGTGGGCGCGTTGTTTTTAGCGGCAGGCGCGGGGTTGATCTATGCCGCCCAGCGGGGGACGAAGACCGAAGTGATTCAACAAGTGACAATGAAAGTGGACTTGCCGGGGGAGACGAAGATCGAGCAGATGAAATGCCGCTCATGCGGCGGAAGCCTGAGCGCGGACAACGTCAAAATGGTTGCCGGTGCGCCGACGGTTTCGTGTCCGTTTTGCGGGACGACGTATCAATTGACCGAAGAACCCAAGTGGTAAAAGACCACTTGCAAAAGTCTTTTCGCCACAGAGAACACAGAGAAAAAAGAGGTTTTCTCAAAGGTCTCTGTGGACTCTGTGGCGGAGCAAGAGGTCAAATCAAGGAGGTTCCATGAAATCTATAAATTTTACTGCTCTAAGACGGTCTGTGACCGTCGCTTCGCTGGCAAATACGGCGGTCACAGACCGCCTGCGAGCGAAAGCCCTGAAATTAAAGATCGCCTATTTCCTCGCGCTCGCGCTGTTGCTGACGAGTTCACTGGTCGTCTCCGCCCAGTCGGATTATTACTTTGCGGTGGAACGCGAAACCGTGAACGTGTATTGGAACGCGGACGGCACGATGAGCCTCGATTACGTGTGGGACTTCGCCAACCAGCCCGGCGCGCATCCCATTGACTTTGTGGACGTGGGCATGCCCAGCGACAACTTCAACATGTCCACCGTGCAAGCGGATGTGAACGGAACTCCCGTGACGGCTTCAACGAGCGAATATCAAGGGAGCGGATCGGGGTTTGCCGTGGTGATGGGATCGCAAACCATCCCTGCCGGCGGGCGCGGGCGCGTACATGTGTTTGTGGGAGAAATTACCGAGGCGTTGCACCCCGACACCGATGATGACAAGTACGCCAGCGGAGTGTTCGGCACGACCTGGTTCGGCTCGCAATACGTGACGGGCAACACCGATGTGACCATGGTCTTTCACTTCCCGCCCGGCATGACGAACACCGAGCCGCGCTGGCATTCCGCGCCGAGCGGATTCCCCTCCGAGCCGCAGATCGGGTCGGATGAAAGCGGGCGCGTCACCTACACATGGCGGAATGAAACAGGAACGGCCGCTACGCAATATCAATTCGGCGCGTCGTTCCCCGCCAGTTATGTGCCCGATTCGGCGATCGTGCGCGTCAATGTCCTTGCGAACATACTCACGGGAATTGTTTCGCTCTTCATTGGTTTGGTGAGCATGGTGGCGGGCTTTCTGCCCTGCTTGCTCTTCCCGCTCTTTTTCATCGGCGCTCCCGTTCTGGGCTTCATACAAAGCCGCCGCCGCAAACTGCAATACATGTCGCCGAAGATTTCCATTGAAGGGCACGGCATCAAGCGCGGACTGACGGCGGTCGAGGCGGCGATCCTCATGGAGACCCCGCTCGATAAAGTGATGACCATGATCCTGTTTGGGTTGGTGAAAAAGAACGGTGTCACGGTCAAATCGCGGACTCCGCTCGACCTCGATATCACCACGCCCATGCCTATTGAGTTGCACGAATACGAGACAGGTTTCCTCAACGCCTTCCGCGAGAAGAACAACGCCACACGCCGAAATCTTTTGCGCGAGATGACGGTGAAACTCGTCAAGGCGGTTTCTGAAAAGATCAAGGGTTTCAGCCGCCAGGAGACCATCGCGTATTACAAAAACATCATGGAAAAAGCCTGGGCACAAGTGGAGCAGGCAAAAACGCCCGAAGTGCAGGGGCAACTCCTGGATGAAAACCTCGAATGGACGATGCTCGACAAAGATTACGACGACCGAACGCGCCGCGTCTTCACCGGACCTGTGATTGCTCCCATGTGGTGGCCGCGTTACGACCCGACCTACGGGGGCGGGAGGACGATCTCCGCGGGCGCGCCAGTTTCAAGCGGCGGACGAGGCGGTTCATCCGCGCTACCGGGGGCTGACCTCGCGGCGTCGGTCGTCACCGGCGTGCAATCGTTCGCGTCCAACGTGATCGGCGATGTCACAGAATTCACCGGCAAAGTCACCAACGTCACCAACCCCCCGCCGCCGCCAAGTTCCCGCAGTGGAGGCGGACGAAGCGGCGGTTGCGCGTGCGCCTGCGCGGGTTGCGCCTGCGCGTGCGCCGGCGGCGGACGGTAATCAAGAGGAGACCGAGATGGCGCTTTTCGAATCAATTAAAGAAAGAATGGTTGGACCGAGTTTGAAGAACCCTCAGCCGGGCTTGTATCATTATCAACTGGAAAAAGAGAACGAGAAAAGCCGCGCGCATTTGCGAATCGAAGGCGACGGTCACGCCACGTTGATCGTCAATGCCAACCGCGTGTTGCATCTCAATCCCACTGCCGCGTTGATGGCGTACTTCATCATGGAGCAGATCCCGATCGACGCGGTCATCCGCATGATGACGAAACAATTCAACGTGCATCCCGAACAAGCGCGGACGGATTTTGAAGAGTTCCAATGGCAGATCAAGGAACTGCTCCGCCCGGACGGCGCGTGCGCGGTTCACGAAATGGACCTGGAAACGATGATGCCGTTCAGCGCGCGCCCCGCCGCGCCCTATCGCATGGACATGGCGCTGACCTATCGTTGCAACAACGATTGCGCCCACTGCTACAACGCGCGCGAACGCACATTCCCCGAGATCAGCACGGAACAATGGTTCGCCATCATTGACAAGTGTTTCGACCTCGGCGTTCCGCATATCGTTTTCACCGGCGGCGAAGCCACCTTGCGCGATGACTTGCCGGAGTTGGTCGCCTACGCCGAATCGAAAGGGCAGATCACCGGGTTGAACACAAACGCCCGCCGCCTGATCGATGAACGCTTCCTGCAAAAACTTTTGGATGCGGGACTCGATCACATCCAGATTACGGTTGAGTCGCGCGACGAACACATCCACGATGTGATGATGCGCGCCAAGGGAGCCTTCAAGCAAACTATTCAAGGACTCAAAAACGCGCTGGACACGAATCTTTATGTGATGACCAACACCACCATGCTGAGGACCAACGTCCACACCATGCCGGAGACGTTGGATTTTCTCGGCGAACTCGGCGTGCCGACCATCGGCATGAACGCGCTGATTTACTCCGGGCACGGTCTCACGGTTGGGACGGGTCTGCGGGAAAGCGAATTGCAACCCATCCTTGAGATGGCTGTCGAGAAAACCTCGGCGCGCGGTCAACGACTGATCTGGTACACGCCCACGCAGTATTG
>JBGANO010000058.1:0-22731 GCA_044222305.1 Anaerolineales bacterium | reverse complement strand
GGCGCGTCCGCGACCTACCCTCAGCGAGGTGACGCATGTCTCCAACGTCCGCGCGGGAGAATCACGACATGTCCGACTCTTCCGACATCGAGCACGACGACGAGCAGGGCGGGCGCCTCGAGGGCGTGCGCGTGCTGATCGTGGACGACGACCGCGACGTGCTCGAATCCATCGACGCCGCGTTCCAGGCCGAGGGCGCGCTCACCCAACTCGCCAGCGACGGCAACGAGGCGGTGCGCATCTGCCACGAAGACCCGCCCGACCTCGTCATCCTCGACCTGATGCTCCCCAACATTGACGGGCGCGAAGTCTGCCGCATCTTGCGCCGCGAAAGCGATGTCCCCATCATCATGCTCACCGCCCTCTCGGAGGAGCTTGACCAAGTGACTGGTCTCGAGATCGGCGCGGACGATTACATCACCAAGCCGTTCTCCGTCCGCGCGTTGGTGGCGCGTGTGCGTGCGTTGCTTCGCCGAACGCGCGGCGATGTCAAAGCGCCGAGCATCATCCGCGTGGGCGGGCTTGAGATTGACTCGGAAAAATACGCGGTCACATTTAATGGCGCTCCAATTAAGTTAACTCCCAACGAATTCAAATTGCTGGTCCTGCTCGCCAGCCGTCCCAGCCAAACGCTCACGCGCGAACAATTGCTCGAAGACCTGCATGGCACCGCATCCAGCGTGGATCGAAGTGTAGACTCGCACATCAAGAATCTGCGCAAGAAACTTGAAACCGCCTCGGGCAAATCCATGATCGAAACGGTCTACGGAATCGGTTACCGCTTCATCGAATAACATACCTCTCCTCTTTCTTCTTTCCTCTTTCACTTACTACTTTCCACTCTCCTCATGTCCGCCTCTCCCTCCAACCGCCGAAGCCGCTTCATCTCCTTCGCCATCTTCTTCATTCTCGCCATCATCCTCTTCGTCGGAGGCATCGCCGCGCTTCTCTATTTTCTATTTTCGGAATACACGGGCGTCAGAAACATTTGGATTTTAGTCTGCGGCGCGCCTGTTGTTCTGATCGTCCTCATCATCTTCACCGTCTTCAACTTATATACCCGCTATGGAAGACCGCTGGAGAATCTTTTTGACACCATCAACAAAGTCGAGGAGGGCGACCTCTCGGCGCGCGTGAAAGAAAACACCTCCGACATGTTCAGCGACCTGTTCACACGCTTCAATAAAATGGTTGGCGAACTCGAACGCGCCGCGCAACAACGCCGCAACCTCACCGCCGACATCGCCCACGAACTCCGCACGCCGCTCCACATCATTCAAGGCAACCTCGAAGGAGTGATAGACGGCGTCTATCAGCCGACATCCGAACACATCAATAACACATTGGATGAAACGCGACTCCTCACCCGCCTCGTCAACGACTTGCAGACTCTCTCCCTCGCCGAAACGGGACAACTTCCGCTTCATCCCACCTTATTTCTGCTCGCCGACCTTTTGCATGATCTCACTTCGAGCTTTTCCTCCCAAGCCGCGTCCCTCGGCGTTGACTTACAAACTCACATCGCGGATGCGAATGGACAAGTCACTGCCGATTATGACCGATTGAATCAAGTGTTATCCAATCTCATCTCGAACGCATTGCGACACACACCAAAGGACGGGAGAATCTCTATTCTCACTGAACCCACCCAAGATACGCAGTATGCAATACGCATTACGATTCAAGACACGGGTTCAGGCATTTCCCCCGAAGACCTTCCATTTATTTTTGACCGCTTCTGGCGCGGCGACAGATCACGAAGCGGGCGCTCACACAGCGGACTCGGACTCGCCATCGCAAAACAACTCATCCACGCGCATGGCGGCACGATTGAAGCGCAAAGCGAATTGGGAAAAGGCACATCGTTCATCATAGAGTTACCCAATGGATAATCAAACTACATTTAAGCTGGCAAGCGACAAGTCATCTATTTCTTCACAACCTGCCAGCGCAGAGTGAACTTTGCGGCACAGATTCGCGGCGCGGCAAACTTTTATGCTAGACTTGTTGCATGAAAAACAATCATTCCGTCAAGCGACAAACTGCAAACACCGTAACACAACTCATCCTCCTGACCTTGATCTTCATGCTGGTGGCAGGATGCGGCTCCCCGGCGCCCAACCAGATCAACGCCGCCGCGCCATCTTCCACCCAACCTCCAAGACCCACCAATACCGCCGCGCCCTCCCCCACCCAGCCGGTCGCGCCGACGATGGCGGAGACAGCCACACTTGCGGACGTCGAAGCGACCTCACTTCCGTCAACGATCATCACGGGTCAGCATCCATTCACTTCACAAGCGGGGGATCGAAATTATCTGCTCTTCCTCCCATCGAATTACGGAAAAGACCCCGCGCAGAAATGGCCCCTGATCCTGTTCCTGCACGGTTCAGGGACGAGCAGTTCGAACACCGACATGCTCCTGTTCGAAGCCCTGCCGCAAATTTTAGGGTTCACACCGGACTTTCCATTCATCGTGCTCTCGCCGCAATTGACCGGCAAACCAGGCGATGAATATTGGTTTCAAGATAAGGTGGAAGCGTCTATTTTTTCCCTGCTCGATGAAGTGACTGCCGTATATGCCGTAGACACGACGCGCATCTACCTGACGGGCGTGAGCATCGGCGGGAATGGTGTGTGGGAATACGGGTTGAGTCACCCAGAGCGGTTCGCCGCGCTCGTGCCGGTGATGGGGTTCGTCGGCGACACGACCGGCTTCCACGTGCCTGCGAATATCTGCGAGTTGAAAGACAAACCCATCTGGGCGTTTCATGGGGCAATCGATACGATCGTGCCGCTCGAAGCGGAACAATCTCTCGTGGATGCGTTAAAGGCTTGCAATGGAAATATCCAGTTCACGGTGTATCCCGACGGCGACCATGACATCAGCGGCAAGGTCTATCAAGATCAGGAATTGTACGCGTGGATGTTAGAGCAATCGTTGAAGTAGTATTTGTATAACGGGTTTCAAGTTTCAGGTTTCAGGCATCGTCGTGATTTCCGTGCAAGGCGAATAATCAAATAGCAGATGTCGTTGCGAGGAGGTCTGAGCGAAGCGTAGCGAAGTCGAAGACCGAGAAGCAATCTCCTCGAACAAAGATATGCATATGAACAGGAGATTGGTTCGTGGCGCCTCGGCGCCACTCGCAACGACATTTTGATTTTATAGAGGGTTTTATGCTAAACTCGCCCAATGGAAACCCTTTCCTCCTCCATCGACTCAACCTCCCCCGAATTCAAACAAAACGCTGAACATCATCGTGCTCTCGCGCATGAGCTCAAACAACGCCTCGTCAAAGTCCGTGAGGGCGGCGGCGAAAAATACCGCAAGCGACAGGAAGAGCAGGGCAAACTCTTCGTCCGTGAGCGGATTGAACGCCTGCTCGACCCCAATTCTCCATTCCTCGAATTCTCCACGCTCGCCGCGACTGACCTCTACGACAACGAGGGTCCAGGCGCGGGCATCGTCACTGGCATCGGACGCGTCAGCAATCGCGAAGTGCTCATCGTTGCCAACGACGCCACCGTCAAAGGCGGGTCGTATCTTCCGATGACGGTTAAGAAACATCTGCGCGCCCAGCAGATCGCCGAAGAGAATCATCTGCCCTGCCTGTATCTAGTCGATTCGGGCGGGGCGTTTTTGCCGCTTCAAGATGAAGTCTTCCCCGACGTGGGTCACTTCGGTCGCATCTTTTACAATCAGGCGCGTATGTCCGCGAAAAAGATTCCGCAGATCGCGGCGGTGATGGGCAGTTGCACGGCGGGTGGCGCGTACGTCCCTGCGATGAGCGACGAAGCCATCATCGTCAAAGGCACTGGCACGATCTTCCTCGGCGGACCTCCGCTCGTGAAGGCGGCGACGGGTGAGGATGTGAGCGCGGAAGATTTGGGCGGAGCAGACGTCCACACGCGGCGAAGCGGGGTTGCGGATCATTTTGCGGAGGACGACGATCACGCCATCCAACTTCTGCGGGACATCGTCGAAACGTTACAACCTGCAAACTTTCAAACGGTTCTCTCCACGCTTGAAGTTGCCTCGCCCGAAGAACCTTTGTACCCCGCTGACGATTTGTACGGCATCCTGCCCGCGACGTTCCGCGAGACTTACGATGTTCACGAGATCATCGCCCGCCTCGTGGACGGAAGCAAGTTCCGCGAGTTCAAAGCGCGTTACGGCACAACTCTCGTCTGCGGGTTCGCGCGCATTCACGGATACCCCGTCGGCATCATCGCCAACAACGGAGTCTTGTTCAGCGAGTCCGCGCTCAAAGCGACTCACTTCATCGAATTGTGTGACCAACGCGGCATCCCGCTCGTGTTCCTGCAAAATATCACAGGCTTCATGGTCGGGCGTTCAGCCGAAGTCGGCGGCATCGCCAAAGACGGCGCGAAGATGGTCCACGCGGTGGCAACAACGCGCGTGCCAAAATTAACCGTCGTCATCGGCGGCTCCTTCGGCGCTGGGAATTACGCCATGTCCGGTCGCGCCTACGGCTCAAGATTTTTATGGATGTGGCCCAATGCAAGAATCTCCGTCATGGGCGGCGAACAAGCCGCGAATGTGCTTTTAACCATCAAACAAGACCAACTCGCCCGCGAAGGCAAACCCGCCATGACTAAAGAAGACGCCGACGAATTCAAACGTCCCATTTTGGAGAAATACGAATACGAAGGGAATCCATATTACTCCACAGCGCGATTATGGGATGATGGCGTGATTGATCCGATTGATACACGTGAGGTTCTTGGATTAGCGCTATCGGTTGTTTTGAATTCGCCTATTGAAGAACAAAACTTTGGTGTTTTCAGAATGTAACCTAGCCATGTCATGCTGAGCGTAGCGAAGCATCTCTACCACGACAAACGAGATCCTTCGGTCGCGTAAGAGCGCTCCCTCACATCGTCCCAACGTTCTTCGGGAGGATGGCATAGAATAATCCCGAAGGGATGTAACGATTCTAGATCAAAGCAGAACCGTACCCCAAATCCCGAAGGGATGACATGATTCGTCAACTCTATGACACCCCTTTGGGGTTGGGAAAATTCATGTGAAAATCTATAATCATCCCACTCCTTCGGAGTTTTATTGAAAGGATATTCATCATGACATTTGAAAAATCATCAGGAAGTCCGCATCATTTTCTATCCCGTTTGGCAGGCGGCTGGACAGGCACATCCAAACTCTGGCTCGAACCCGACAAACTTGCAGGCGAGTCACCTCTTGTTGGTAACATCCAACTCCTCCTCGATGGACGTTTTGCATTGCTTATCTACCAATCCTCCATTGACGGCGAACCACAACACGGCATGTTTACCTTTGGCTACAACACCACTACCGATCAATACGAAGCCAGTTGGGTGGACAGTTTCCACAACAACACCGCCATCATGTTCTGCACAGGCGACGCCACCGAAAACGGATTCTCCGTCCTCGGCAGTTATCCCGATCCCACTGGCGGACCCGATTGGGGCTGGCGCACGCAAGTCGAATTGATTGATAGCGATCATCTCGTCATCACCGCCTACAACATCCACCCCGAATACGACGAAGCCAAAGCCACCGAAGCAACATTGACGCGCATAAAATAATGTTCAAAAAAATTCTCATTGCCAATCGCGGCGAGATCGCCATCCGCATCATGCGCGCCTGCAAAGAACTCGGCATCAAAACGGTCGCCGTCTATTCCGACGCGGATAAAAATTCGCTTCACACACAACTTGCCGATGAAGCGATTCACATCGGCGACTCTTCGCCAAAACAATCTTATTTAAATACGGATGTCTTAATCCGCGCCGCGCTCGCCTCCCAAGCGGACGCCATCCACCCCGGCTATGGCTTCCTCTCGGAGAACGCATCCTTCGCCCTTGCAGTTGCCTCAGCCAATTTAACTTTTATCGGCCCCTCAGCGGATTCGATCCGCGCGATGGGCGATAAAGCCGAGTCGAAGATTCGCATGAAGCAGGCGGGTGTGCCAACAGTGCCAGGCTTTGAGGGACTCGAATCGGAATCCGATTTCAAGAAAGCCGCAGAGGAGATCGGCTATCCCGTTCTCGTCAAAGCCGCGGCGGGAGGCGGAGGGAAAGGCATGAGGGTGGTGAATCAGCCCGAGGAGTTGCATGAAGCGATCGAGTCCGCGCGGGGCGAAGCCTCCAACGCATTCGGCGATGATCGTCTGCTTGTCGAAAAATATATCCCGAACGCGCATCACATCGAGTTTCAAGTTTTTGGCGATACGCACGGACATCTCGTACATTTATTCGAGCGCGAATGTTCGACGCAGAGGCGTTATCAAAAAATTATCGAAGAGACACCATCGCCGTTGCTCACGCCAGAATTGCGGAAGCAAATGGGAGAAGCCGCAGTCGCCGCGGCGAAAGCCGTTAACTACTTCAATGCTGGAACAATTGAATTCATTCTCGATCCACGACCTTCGACCTTCGACCTTCAACCCTTTTACTTTCTAGAAATGAACACCCGCCTCCAAGTCGAACACCCAATCACCGAACTCACCACCGGACTCGACCTCGTCCAATGGCAGATCCGCGTCGCGGCGGGCGAGCGTTTTCCATACACCCAGGAGCAGATCACCCAACGCGGACACGCCATCGAGTGCCGCGTCTACGCCGAAGACCCCGCTAACGGATTTTTACCCAGCACAGGCAAACTTTTGCAATACATCGAGCCGCGCGGACCCGGCATCCGCGTCGACTCAGGCTTCCGCGCAGGCGATGAGGTGTCGCATTTTTACGATCCGTTGTTGGCAAAGTTAATTGTGGTTGGGGAAACTAGGGAATCAGCCATTCAAAAGATGCAAGCCGGGTTGCGCGAATTCGTCGCGCATGGCGTGAGGACGAATATTGATTTCATGCAAGCTGTTTTATCGCATGAAGACTTTGCAAACGGAAAAGTTTCTACAAAGTGGGTTGAAAACAATTTCAATTGGAATTCGCCGCTCGAACCAACCTTTGACTCGCTCATTGCCGCCTCACTCGCCGACTTGGCAATCGTCAATCGTCAATCGTCAATCGTCAATGAGCATGATCCCTACAGCCCGTGGAAAAACCCAAGCGGATTTCGTAGCTGATGAAACTCACATTCGATAACATCACTTTTGATTTGAAACCAAACGGCAAAAGTTATATTGCCGTGCTTGATGATAAGACTGCAACAGTTGAAGTCCTCCGCGCCGAAAACGGGAAATTGGATTTACTCATTGAGGGCAAGCGCGTCACCGCGTACGTTTCATCCGACAACGCCAAACGCTGGGTGACGATTGACGGACGGACGTTCATGGTGACCAAATCATCCGGCGCAAAACGACGAAGTGCAAGCGGCGATCAAGCCTCGGGATTAATTGCTCCGATGCCGGGCTTGGTACGAAGCGTGAATGTCGCCGAGGGAGAGTCGGTGACAAAAGGTCAAACACTGTTGGTCTTGGAAGCGATGAAAATGGAGATTAGAATCCACGCGCCGATGGATGGTGTGGTGAAGTCGCTGGCGGTGAAAGTTGGTCAGACTGTGGAGCGAGAGCAAGAGCTGGTCGAGGTCGAAAGTCAAACGTCGAAGGTCTGACCTTTGACCTGCGACCTTGAACCTTCGACAAAGGAGTTTTATGACAGGCAAATATTTTGACGAACTCGAAGTTGGGATGAAATTCAAACACGGCGGGCGCACCGTCACCGAAATGGACAACGTGCTCTTCACCTCGTTGACGATGAACACGCAACCGCTTCACCTCAACGAAGATTTCGCGTCGAAAACCGAGTTCGGTCAGCGGCTGGTGAATGGGGTTTTCACCTTCGGGCTTGTCGTCGGCTTGACCGTGCCTGACCTCACCGAAGGCACCATCGTGGCAAATTTGGGATATGACAAGGTAGCGCATCCCAACCCCGTCTTTCACAGCGACACGATTTATGCCGAGAGCGAGATCATCGAGAAGCGCGAGTCCAAGTCGAGACCTGAAGTGGGCATCGTGCGAATCAAATGCTGGGGCAGGAAACCAGACGGTACAATTGTGGTTGAGTTTGAACGGACGGCGATGTTCCTCAAGCGGTCACAGATTTGAAGGTTGGAAGGTTGGAAAGTTAACACGTTCAACCTGTCAACCTTCAAACTTTCCAACTTGATAACGGAGAAAAATGCACTCACGACGCGCGTTACTCTACATGCCCGGCGACGACCGCCGCAAGATTCAAAAAGCCACCACGCTTGGAGTCGATTCCATTTGCATGGACATGGAAGACGGCGTGGCGGCGAACAAAAAGACCGAAGCGCGGGAAGTCATTGCAGGGGCGATGAAGGAACTGGACTTTGGCAAGTCTGAGCGGTGCATTCGCATCAACCAAATTGGCTCAGGCTTGGAGAAACGCGACCTCGTCGCGGCGCTGGCGACAAACCCCGATACGATTATTGTTCCCAAAGTCGAAACTGCCGAACAAGTGAAGTGGGTCAGCGAGCATATCGAGACCTACGAACTTTCGAGCAAGTTGAACATCGGGAGCGTCCGTTTGCTAGTGGGCGTGGAAACGGCGAAGGGAATCATGAACTTGAAAGAGATCGCCGAAGCAGACAAACGACTCGAAGCCATCATTTTCGGCGGGGAGGATTTCGCCGCGTCCGTTGGCGCGGTACGGACGAAGGACGCAACCGAGTTGCTCTACGCGCGGCAGGCGGTGGTCACTGCCTGCGCGGCAAATGACTTGCAGGCAATTGACATCGTGTTCATTGACTTCAAAGACCCCGCAGGTCTGCGCGCAGAGGCAGAAGAGGGAGCGCGGTTCGGCTTCAGCGGGAAACAGATCATCCACCCGAATCAGGTCGAGGTCGCGCAAGAGGCGTTCACTCCATCCAGCGAAGCGATTGAGCATGCAAACCGAATCGTCGTGTCGTTCGAGTCGAGTCAAAAAGAGGGCAAAGGCGCGTACGCGCTGGATGGCAAGATGATTGACATGCCGTTGCTGAAGAACGCGCAAAAGGTTTTGGGGCGGGCAAAAGCAGCGGGAAAGATATAAAACATCAGCCACGGATTACACGGATTTTCACAGAAACTTAAAAAGAAAATCCGTGTGAATCCGTGAAATCTGTGGCAAAGAATCGGGAGATCAAGTTTGTTATCCATCCTATACGGCATCGCATCATCGCTATCGTGGGGCGCGGGAGATTTCGCGGGCGGGCTCGCCAGCCGCAAGGTCGGCGCGTATCGCGCGGTGTTATACGCGGACTTTTTCGGCTTGTTGATTCTCCTCGCCGCGTCGTTCTTCTATCGCGAATCATTTCCATCTTCAAACGTATTCATCAACTCATTCATCGGCGGCGCGCTCGGCTCGTTCGGTCTGCTCGTTTTATATTACAGCCTGAGCATCGGGCAGATGAGCATCGCCGCGCCGGTCTCGGCATTGTTCGCGGCATTGCTTCCCGTTATTTTTGGCGCGGTCACGCAGGGATTGCCCAGCGCGACTCAATTCATCGGATTCGCGCTCGCTCTCGCCGCAGTGTGGCTGATCTCGCAAGGCGACGGCGGATTCCACATCGGCAAACTCTCGGATTTGAAATTCCCGATTCTCGCGGGCGTGGGGTTTGGTTGCTACTTCATCTTCATTCACAACGCCGCCAGCGATCCCGACGCGCTATTGTGGCCCCTTATCCTCTCGCGCCTCGCTGGGACTCTTCTTGTTTTCGGCATCGTTCTTGCGCGGCGAGAATCATTCCCTGTTCCGCGCGATGCGTGGGGTGTTGTCGGCATCAACGCCACGCTCGACCTCGGCGGTAATTTCTTTTTCATCCTCGCCAGCAAAGCGGGCAGGCTCGACATTGCCGCAATTTTGAGTTCGCTTTACCCCGGCGCGACGGTCATCCTCGCGTGGCTCATTCTCAAAGAACACATTTCGCGCAAACAAGTCATCGGCATCGCGCTTGCGTTCGCGGCGATTTATTTATTCACGATATAAGAAAATATTTTTACGTGTAGGGGACGTTCTCTAACGTCCCCGTCGGCGTTAGAGAACGCCGACTACGCGTTTTCAAGAACCATCACTTCTCCCCTTCACAAGCCGACAAATACGGATCACGCCCCGGGAAGACAACCACCGTGCACGATAGCCGATACCCATCCTCATACTCGGCAATGACATCGAACCCCTCGGTGGAAACCGTCGAAGACGATTCGTACAGTTTATAGTTTTCGCCCATATGATCGCCAAACCCATTCACCTGACGCAGAGGGCTATCCTCATGATTCGGCGCGATCTGAATCATCCCATTCATAAAATGGACCGCCTCCTCCGCGCGCGGCGGCATCCGCATGAACCAGCCGCCCACTGCGCCGAATGCAAGAGGCACAACCACAAGCATGGCTGTCTTCATCATCGAGAATCTCTCGAGGCGCGCGCGCATATGACTTTCGGTCAACCAGCGGAGAACCCACGCGATGGGCAGGGCAAGCGCCGCCACCGGCACGAGAATGAACGCCAGCACCATGAGTTTCATGCCGGCGGTCGCTTCGCTGGATTGCAGAAGTGAGCCGATCAACACGAACAAGCCCGCCGCAAGCGCGCCGTACACCAGTCCGCGCCAGGTTTCAACAGCCCAACAGGTCACAAAGCCGACGATGCTCAACGCCACGCTAACGATCAGCCCGTAGGTAAAAAGAAAATCGACCTCGAACCCAAGCGGCAGGTCGCGGTGCAGGAGCAAATCCACTCCCGAAGCGGCAACGGCAAACGCGGCGCCGGCGGCTAACCCGAACAGGGCGCCGACCCACGCATGGTGCGACTGCGATGCGCGCGTGTTATTAATTTCACCGTCCAACGAAAGACCGAATGACTTCATTCATTCTCCTCGAAAAAGTTTCGGTAATTCTCTCACAACTCCCGCCTTTCTTCCATCCTCGGCGGGTGCGAGAGTAAAATCCTTTGGCAAGGAGTCAAACATCATGGGCAAACTTTCAGGCAAGGTGGCGATCATCACCGGAGCGACGTCGGGTATCGGCAAAGCGACCGCGTTGTTGTTTGCAGACGAGGGCGCGGACATCGTCATCACGGGACGCCGCGCGGAGTTGGGTCAAGGCGTCATGGAGGAGATCAGCCGCAAGGGCGCGCGATGCGAATTTGTCCGCGCGGATCATTCCAACGGGGAGGCTTGTTCCCGCGTCGTGAAGCAGACTCTCGCCTCGCACGGTCGCGTCGACATCCTGTTCAACAACGCGGGCATCGTCACGCACGGGACAGCCGAATCCATCACGGATGAAATTTGGGACGAGACGCTTGCCATCAACGTGACGGGGGTGTGGCGTATGTGCAAATTAGTTTTGCCGGTGATGAGGTCGCAGGGCGGAGGCGTGATCGTCAACTGCGGGTCCGATTGGTCTGTGGTGGGAGGCAGGAACGCGTTCCCGTATATCGCGAGCAAAGGCGCGGTGGCGTTGATGACGAAAGCGATGGCGCTCGATCATGCGCGTGATAACATCCGCGTGAACGCGGTCTGCCCCGGCGATACGCTTGTGGATCGCTGGCTTGAAACAGGATATTTTGAATCGTCGGACTCTGCGAGCCTGGAAAACGAAATCAAGAAAGCAAGCGCGTATTTACCGATGGGTCGCTTCGGCAAACCCGAAGAGATCGCCAAAGCGGTTTTGTTTTTGGCGTCGGATGATTCATCTTTTATGACAGGTCATTTGTTGCTGGTGGATGGAGGGAATACGGCGCAGTAGAGCAGTGAACAGTGATCAGCGATCAGAATGAAGTTTGACAGGGTGCTATAATGAATTCATAAAGCTATAACCCCCAATTAACTTTTAGCCGAGTTTGAGGTGTTTCAAGAAACAAGGAGATACTCATGGAAAAGAGAACGAAAGACAAGCCGTGGAAATTGAAAACGCCGCCGCAGACATCCTCCTATGAAATGTATGTGGATGTGAAGGATGGCAGGGAAATCATTGTCTGCACAGTGGGAACAACCGTGTTGCATTACGATTATCGCTGTCTCGCAGATTTGCACGCCATGCTGAAAAAACATGGCGATTGGATGGAACTCGGAAGCAAGGATGAAAAACAGGAAGTGGAAGCAGGCACGGTGGAGGATTGGGCGCGGTCGCCGAAGAATCCTGTCAAAGGTTGGTATGGATTGAAAAAAGGTTTTCGCGGACGATTCGCCATGTACATCCCACCGTTGATGGAGGCGTTGGGGCTTGCGGAGGTAGAACACAACCCACGCAACAATCGAATGAGGGCGAAATAACAGCATCCCCCGACTCTCGACTGAGGTGTCGGGGGATTTTTTTCACCCATACTTATCGAGGTCGCCACAGAAGTGGCATCGAGCTTTCGGTAAATCTATTTGTTATTATCGCCAGGGCGCTATCTAGCGGGTAATGACCGATCAACGGTGGGACGTGAAATAAACCTCCTCAACCGCCATTCACTCCGCAATAAACCAAACAAATTCTTCGGCACACTGAATACCCCTCTCGCCGAGGGTTTCCGCAACGCCCTCCACGCGCGAAATTCATAATGGACACGCCCATGCAGGACACGATAGAACTCCGTCGGGAACGGACCGCGATAGAGCATCGCCATGTCTTCCGAGTCGATCCAGTTTTGTTTTTCGCCCAATTCCAATTTCACGCGCTCATAAAATTTTGTGCCAGGCAATGGATACGAAACCGAAATGCCGATGTCATCGGGCGCGCACTCGCGTACCATCTTTAGCGTCTTTTGCACATCCTCCCACGTCTCACCGGGGTAGCCGAACTGCAAGAAGAATCCCACTTCGATTCCGTTCGCGCGCAACAGACGCGCCGCGTTGTAAATATCCTCCACCGTGTCGCCTTTGTCCATCGCGTCGAGAATCTTTTGCGAACCCGACTCGGCGCCGAGCCACACGGTTTTGCATCCTGCCTTTGCCAGCGCGGGCGCGGTCTTCTCGTTGACCAAGTCTGCGCGTTGCAAACACTTGAAAGGAATCACCGCATCGGATTCGATCAACAACGCGGCAAACTTTTCGATCCAATTTGGTTTCAATCCCAGAATATCGTCCGCAAACCAGATGTGATCGGGCGCGAACGTTTCCTTGATCCACTTCATCTCGGAGACGACATTTTCAGGCGAGCGCGAGTTGTATCGCTGACCCCAGATCGGCTTGGCGCACCAGTTGCAATGATACGGACAGCCGCGCGTGGTGACCATGTTCATCGAAAAGTAGCCGTGATGCGACCTCCAAAGTTTGCGGTAACGCTCGATGTCAATTAAATCCCACGCCGGGAAAGGGAGCTTGTCTAAATCTGTAATATCAGGACGACGCGTAACTCGTAACGTGTAACTTGATGCAACTCCAATCACCTGCCCCGGGTCTTTCTCCGCCGATAGTTGGTTCAATAGTTCAACCAACGTCTCCTCCCCTTCGCCGAGGATGCAGTAGTCGGCGCCATGTTCAAGGTATTCTTTGGAGTGATCGGTCGCGTCCGCGCCGCAGAGGATAACGACACATCCGCGTGACTTTGCCATGTGGATCATGTTGAACGCGGCTTCGCGCATTCGCAAGAGACACATCTTCGAAAGATAATTGAAATTATCTTCGTAGATGATCGCATACTGCGGCTTATGTTCATTAAGAGACTTCGCCCACTCCTCCTCTGATTCTGCCAACATCGCATCAAACAACGCGACCTCATATCCATGCTGACGGAGCCAACTCGCGGCGTACAATGTTCCCAGCGGCGGATAGGGTTGCATCGCTTCCCACAGTTTTGGGTCGAAGCGCAGGTAGTAGGATTGTCCGAGGAGGATGGTGGTCATATTCCTATCCTGTCATTGCGAGGCGCCGACAGGCGACGAAGCAATCTCTTGGAGCGAGGGGGTTGCTTCTCGAAGACTCGCAACGCCATGTAATCGTTCTTCAAAAATTTCTCTTGTCCATTTTCTATGGTGATGGAAATTTCCCTGGCAGACATCAGCCGTAAACACGGTCTCTTCGCCGAAACCGGGCTGTTGGGAGAAGCGGGCGATCTTGCGAGTCATTTCCCATGATTCGAATCTGTTGCCAAGATTGTTGCGCAGAGGAAATTCGAGAAAATACTTAATTGTAGTGGCGACTTCAGTCGCCGTTTTGGCACGACTAAAGTCGTAACTACGATTTGGCAAAATTTCCTTCACCCAAGAGTTACCCTCTATCACTTCCCGATACACATCCATGCCTGAAATTGGAATCATTTGAATTAACTCACGCGCGGAGTATAGATCATGCAGGGGCCATCCCAACGCAGATTCGGAGACGATGAGATTCGGGCAAATGGTGTGACCGAACGGACGCACAAAGCGGTTGAACAACAAAGCAAACGCTCGCGCTGTCCACACGCGACCTTTGGCGGTGACGAGCATGTAATCAAAGTCTGCGTTTTTGGAAATGTTCAACACGGCGAGGGAACCCGTCAACGCGACCATGCGGATGAAGGGTAGAGAGCCGAGGATGCGTCCGTAGCGCAGGGCAATGGGCAATAACTTTCGTGAACGTGTTCCCCGCTGTTTGCGAATCTCCACAATTTCATCACGCCCCGTGAGGAAATAAAATCCGTCTTGATATTCAACTTGTTCGCGCATTGAATCTACAGTGACAGACAATTCCTCCGCGTCCGCGCGAACGGGAAGATAGCGATGCAACTCGTCGAAGCGCAAGGGATAGTCGAAGATGTCGGAGTAGGTCAGGGCTTCGAGGACGGCGCGTGCGAGGGAGATGGAGACGGAAGGCATGAGAAGGGTTACCTAGGATGAATCAGCCTTGCCCTGAGCAAGATCGAGGGGCGCAAGTCCGCGAGGGAAGCGTCTTTGAATCGCTTGAAGGATCGTCAAGCCGGAGTTGAAGAAGAGTCCAGCCGCGAAGATCGCCGCGTAGAGCGCGATCAACCAGTTGGAATTTTGAATCGCGAGCCAGACCGTACCCACATTAAGTAGCGCGAGAAGAATTTCAAACACAACAAGCCAATCCACTTTGACGTAATAACGGTTAGATGTCCATTGCTGCGCGCGGGCGGTGATGCCGTATTTCGGAGTCCGCTCGAATGCGCCGCGGCGACCAGCCCACACTTGCCATGCGGCGCGCAACGTGTTGAGCATCAGCCCCGCGCCGAGCGCGGCGAGCGTGACCATGTACGGCAAAATTGCAAACCAACGTTTATGCAGTGATTTTTGCGCGACCGCCACCAACGCGATCGGCGCGAGCGCGGTGAAGTTGAACAGAACTGCCAAGCCGAACAAACTGATCAAGCCCGGATATCTTTCTGAAATTGCAACGACCAGCGGATACAAAAACACGCACATGAATAACAACAGGTGAATCAAGTAGCCTGTGAGGTGCAGGCTGGCTTGAATCTTTCGCGCGAGGCTCGTATCCGATTTCCAAATGAGCGGGATATAACGAATCGCGCAATCGAATCCGCCGTGCGCCCAACGATGTTGCTGGCGGCGAAACGCAGTGAAACTAACAGGCAACTCCGACGGCACTTCAACCTCACCCGCATAACGCGCGCGCCAACCCCGCAGATAGGCGCGATACGAAAGATCGAGGTCTTCGGTGAGAGTCTCCGCTTTCCATCCGCCCGAATCAATGATCGCTGTTTTGCGCCACACGCCCGCCGTGCCGTTGAAGTTAAACCACAAACCCAATTGCGAACGCGCCAACTGCTCCACGGCAAAATGCGCGTCGAGCGAGAGCGATTGTAAAAATGTCAACAAAGAATAGTTGCCGTTTAGATGTCCCCACCGCGCTTGCACGAAAGCGATTTTGTCTTCATCGAAATACGGAAGAATCTTTTTGAGAAAATCTGGATTTGGCACAAAGTCCGCATCGAAGATGGCGATGAATTCACCCTGCGCGGTTTGCAACCCGTCTGCCAATGCGCCCGCTTTGTATCCATGACGTTCCGCGCGATGCAGATGATGGATGTCAATTCCCTGCGCTTGGATGCGATCCACGATTCGCGCGACGAGTGCAACTGTTTCGTCTGTGGAATCATCCAACACTTGGATTTCGAATCGGCCGCGCGGATAGTCGAGCGCGGCGGCGGATTCGATCAGCCGTTCCGCCACGTATAGTTCGTTGTAGATCGGCAGTTGAATTGTGACAAATGGCAGAGATTCCATATTGAGCGGCAGAGGTTTGGATGCAAGCGCGTCGCGCTTTTTCCATGCGTGATAAGAGAGATACAAAAAGTTCAAGCCGTACATGAACAGGGTAGTGACGACGAGAAAATAAATTACGGTGACGGGGATGAAGAGGATGTCGAGGTAGGTCATGATTTTGGCCTCTCCCGCTTCACCGGGCTCAGCGCGACTCCCAGCCCCTCTCCTAAAAGTTTCAGAGACGGATAGAGAAGAGCATCCGCGTGATTCTTCGAACCGCGAAGCCCGCTAAGAGCGCCAAGTTTTAATTCTTTCTTTGCGTCCTTGGCGTTCTTGGCGGTAAATTTTGAAGCCTCTCCGCCCTCAAACTCGGCAGGGAGAGGGGAGTCGATTGCAACGGCAACCAATCCCCATGCGAGCCATTGCCATATTCTGCCGGGTGTTGAGAACCAGGTGTAGTAGTCGAACAAGCCGACGATTGTGACTGCGAGCAATAATCCCATCGCGCCGATCACGAGTGGATTTTTGCGCGCGTCGGCGTTCCGCGAAAACGCGACCCACGGAAGAATCATCAATAGGAAATAGAAGATCGCTCCGAACATGCCGGTCTCCAAGCCGACAGTTAGCAAAACAAAATGAGGCGGCTGGTAGTTATATGTTTCGGGAAGTTGAGGGATTTCTTTTCGAAGCGCGAGCGGCGAAGCGGACATGCCGACCCCGGTCAATGGGTATTTTGAAAAAATATGATTGGCAGATTCGATGAGAAACAACCGCTCCTGCACCGCGCCGCGCTCGTAGCGAACGGTCTCGAAGGACCGATCCGCGTTGAAGCGCGCACCGAAATAACTGGAATTCTTCATAATGAACGGAAGCAAAACAAATATTGTACAAATGAAAAGCAGTGCAAGCGGTTTGAGGAATGCCCAACCTCTCACCCTCGCTTCAAACCAGACGATGAAGATTGAACCCGCTACGAAAGCCAGCCACGCCGAGCGAGAGAAGGTCATGAGCAACGCGAGGCTTAGAAATACAAAAGCTATGCCGAGAATTAGAGAATTTTTTCTTTCGCCGCGCAGATAAACGGTCAACAGGATGAGCAGGTTGAAGGCGAGGCATCCGCCCAAAATGTTGGGGTGATCCGAGAGTCCGTAGGCGCGGAGGAAGCGAGTCGCCCCGTCCGAAACGATGCTCACGCCTGACCAGGCTGGGTCGAGGAGGTATTCGCCTAACGGCTGTAATCCAATTGAGCGTTGAAGAATGGATTGCGGGATCGCGACAACCGCTTGCAACATTCCCTGCAACCCCGCCGCAAGAGCGATGATGAAAATCGAAATCTGTTCATTGACGATGAAGAGATAAAAAAGAAACAGCAGACACAAGCGGATGGCGTGGTAAAGGGAAAGCGCGGAGTCAAAGCTGGAGAGAGTTGACAGCAACGCGAAAATGGTCAGACCCGCAAGTGGAATCGATATGAAAGATGGTCCGAACCGAAATGATTTGTGGTTGACTCGTCTTGCGAATCCCCATGCAATTAACGCAATAAGCAAGGTGATATCCGGCAGAAAGAGGAGGAAATCGGTGTAGTCGCTGTAGATCGCTTCGCTCGGACGCGACTGCAACACCATCCGCAAGCGGACAGGGGCAAAGATGAGCGTTACGTAAAACGCGCTTCGCGCAAGTTTGTCTGTCCAGTGTGACGCGGGGTATGGAGATGTGGAAACCATTTTCGGAAGACTTATTATAATGATGAATTAGACGCCCATGTCTGAATTTATCTTCCTCACACAAACGGACTACCATGCCGCGTGACATCGTCGTCAACGGGCGGTTTCTCGCGCGGCGCATCACGGGGAATGAAAGATACGGGCGTGAGCTTTTGCGTTGCTTCAAGGACGGATATCGCGTCGAGCAAACTCAAGCGCAAGGGATATTGGGTCACGCGTGGGAGCAGTTCATCTTGCCAACAAAGTCGAAGCACGATTCGATCTTATGGTCGCCTGCAAATTCGGGACCGCTTATGATTCAGAATCAGGCGTTGACCATTCACGATCTGAGTCCACTCGAACACCCTGAATGGTTTACAAGGAGTTATTCGGCTTGGTATCGTTTATTTTTGCCGATGCTTGCCAAGCGCGTTCGCGTGATTTTTACTCCTTCAGAATATGTGAAGCAAAAAGTTGCGAGGTGGTTTGGGGTCGAGAATGTTATCGTCACTCCGAATGGAGTAGACGTGTTTACTTTCCGTCCAGAAGCAAAACAAAGCGCGATGGAATTCCCTCAGAAATATGTTTTATTTGTCGGCTCGATACAACCGCGGAAGAATCTTGACGGCTTGATGAGGGCATGGCGCAAAATCAAAGATAAGTTCAAGGATACATGGCTGGTCATTGCTGGAGAATCGGGACGTGTGTTCCGTTCGGTGAAATTTTTCGCCGATGAGCGAATCCGCTTTTTGAATCATGTCGCGGATGAAGACCTACCGGGCTTATACGCCAACGCGGATTTGTTCGTCCTGCCATCCTTCGATGAAGGCTTCGGCTTGCCCGCCCTCGAGGCGATGGCATGCGGAACTCCAGTCATTGTTTCGGACGGAGGCGCGTTACCTGAAACTGTCGGCGACGCGGGATACATTTTTCGTTTCGAGGAGCCTGACAGCCTCGCGCAGGCAATCGAGAGATGTTTGGACGATGCGAGTCTACGAGCGTCACTTTCTGAAAAAGGACTCGAACGGGCAAAGAATTTCTCATGGCAAGACACAGCAGATTTGATCTGGAAGACGTTGAATGAATAAACCTCCCAATGCGGACGTTAGAGAACGTCCGCTACACGGTGATCCGCGCATCGCGTTCGTTCTCGACACGCTCCCCTCCATCGGCGGCGGGGAGAAAGTGTTGTTCGCCGCGCTGGAGGCGTATCCGCGCGCGGATATTTTCACGATGATCTACAACAAGAAAGTTTTCATCAACTCGCCGATTGCGAATCGAAAAATCAAAACCTCGCGGCTCGATTCGCTTCCGTTCGCGCACACGCATCATCGTTACTTGCTTCCGCTCATGCCCGCCGCCATCGAGCGAATTGATTTGCGAAATTACGACATCGTCGTTTCATTCAATTACGCGGTGGCTAACGGCGCAAGGAATCATCATGGAGCGCGTCACGTTTCGTACACGCACACGCCCTTGCGCTACGCATGGACGAATCTCAACATCAATGGGACGCGCGCACGCCGCAATTTTCTCCTCGATCAATACATGCGATCCTTCCGCGCGTGGGATCAACGCGCCGCGTCGCGCGTGGATGCGATGGCGACGAATTCGCAAACCATCCGCCAACGGATTCGGGAGGCGTATCAACTCGAAGCGAGGGTGATCCACCCGCCCGTCGAAGTGACGCGGTTTCATCCAAACTCGCACCGTGAAAATTATTTCATCACCGTCACGCGCCTTGTCCCGCACAAACGAGTCGAGTTGATCGTGCAGGCATTCAATCAGTTAAATCTTCCGCTCGTCATCGTCGGCGATGGACCTGAACTGTCGCGCTTGAAAGCTATGGCAAAATTAAATATTCAGTTATTGGGTTTTCAGTCGGATGAAAAAGTTGCCGAGTGGTTGAACAAAGCGCGCGGATTCGTCTGCGCGGCGGAGGAGGATTTCGGCATCGCCATCGTGGAGGGACAGGCGGCGGGATGTCCCGTCATCGCGTACGGCGCGGGCGGCGCGTTGGAAACGGTCGAGGAGGGGGTCACCGGTTTGTTTTTTGCCGAGCAGACCGAAGCGTGTTTGATCGAAGCAGTCCAGCGGTTTGAAAAAATCCATCAAACTTTCGACGCGGAGAAAATAAAAAAACGCGCCGAGCGATTCAACAAGGCGCGTTTTCTGGATGAGTTTCGAGAATTCGTTTCGGGTTAACCAAAGAGAGTGTTTCTTAAAGGCGTGGAAAAGAACCTCAGCCACTGAGAACACCGAGTTCACAGAGATTTTTAAAGGGTTTTCTCCGAGTTCTCTGAGTGCTCTATGGCAAAGAAAGGGTTAAGAAGCAGTCTCTAAGCGGCTTGCGATACCCGAGACATCAATTTGCGCGTCCACTGCGGGCGATCTCAACTGCGCCTCCATGCCGCCATCTACAACCAGGCGTTGACCCGTGATATACGCCGCGTCATCGGAGGCAAGAAAAGCGACGGCAGAGGCGATGTCTTTTGGTGAGCCCGCGCTTCCGAACGGAATCGTCCGCGCGGCGGCTTCGGGACCGGTCGCGCCGCCGAGGGCGTTATCCACGGTGATGTTGCCCGGCACCACCACGTTGACGCGAATCTTCCACGGGGCGAGGTCCATCGCCATGGCGCGTGTGGCGGCTTCGATCCCGCCTTTGGTGGTGTCGTACGCCATGAGTTGACGATGCGCGCGCATCCCGCCGCCCGAACTCATGTTGATGATCGCCCCGCCCACAGAATTGCCTTTGGGGGTTTGCTTCACGAAGATCCGCCCGGCGCGTTGACTGCACAGGAACATGCCCGTGAGGTTGATCTCCAACGCGCGCGACCATGCGGCTTGGGTTAACTCGAGGAAGTTCTTGTTGGAATCGGGATGATGCACGAGCGCGGCGTTGTTGACGAGAACGTCCAGCCTGCCGTGTCTCTCGATCACCTTCCTGAATAGATCATCCACCTGTTCGGCGTTCGACACGTCGCATAACACATACGACGCGTTGAGTTGACTCGCAAGCGCCTTCGATTTCTCCTCGTTGAGATCGGCGATAACAACCTTCGCGCCTTCTTCTGAAAACCGCGCGCTGATCGCCGCGCCGATCCCTTGCGCGCCGCCGGTGATGACGGCAATTTTGTTTTGTAGTTTCATGGTGAATTCCTTTCGAGTCAATTGATCGAACCGCTAAGCGCGCGAAGTACGCCAAGAAAACCTTTTAAATTCTTTGCGCTCTTAGCGTTCTTCGCGGTTAAGTTTAGAATCATATCTGTCCCGAAGCGCCCCATTGTTTCATCAATTCCTGATAGTGCGGGTCAGCATATCGGCTCAATAGAAACGCGGGAGCATAACTCGGTAACGCTCCGCCGATGATATGTTTCGCCAGCAAATCCCCCGCGCCGCACGCGACTTGCATCCCAAACCCGCCGAAGCCGCCGATGATGTGCGCTCCGTCCACAGGCAACGGTCCGATCAGCGGACGATTCTCCGGGGTGCGCGCGTAGTAACCGCCGTCGATGAACGGTTTGGGGAGTTGGTTGAAATATTTCGCCAGACCGGGGATCACCCGCGCCATGCCGCGCAACACCACCTCGGGCAACTGCGCGTCAAGTGGAATCGGATAGACCGGTTCCTCCTGCGCGTCGTCATGATACGCCCACTGCAACAACACCGTGTTGCCATCGCCTTCGGGTCTGCTGTGCACGCCCGCTGGGAATTCCTCCGTCAACCAGCGCGTTTCGTCATCCTCGGCAAGCGCGGCGCGTTCCTCGTTCGACCACATCAACGTCACCGGGTCGTTCCAGATGAACAAGCCCATCTCGCGCGGCACGACGCGATGCTGATCGTTGAACATCATTTTGAGATGCGGCTCGCACAGGATCGGCAGATCGACGCCGATCATCTTCCCAACCGATTTCTGCAACGGACCCGCCGCGATGACAAAATTCCGAGTGGAGATGATCTGCTCGCCATCGTTTGTCGCTACATTCACCGCCTTAATCCGATTACCATCCACTTCCACACTTTCCACTTTCCCTTTGACGAGTTGCACGCCATGCGCGATTGCCTGCTCAAGCATGTACATGCCAAACTGTTGCGCCGCAAACCATCCGCACCGCCGCGCATGGATTAACGCCAGCGCATTCTCAGTCGCATACGGGAAATGTTTGCGGATCAACGCCTGGTCGAGGAACAAGTCTGCGCCTGTGGGCGCATCGAACAAGCCATGCTCGCTCACAGGGACGTATTGCGGATCATCGCTGGAATTGCGATACACGCGCAAGTCGCCCGCTCCCAACCTGGTGATCTCTTCCGCGTTGGCGATCATCGCTTCGACTCCGTTTGGAGTTCCAGTGGCATATATATATCCGTTGCGGCGCATCGCCAGGCGACTCGGCGCTTCGCGGTGCAGTTCCTCCATGATGTCGATACTGCGGTTCATCAGCCGCACCATGTCATCGCCGGGACCGGGCCACCAGTTGCGATACGATTCGGACGATTTGTCGCTGGTCAACGTCAACGGCGGCAACGGGTCAACGATGACGACATTTTTCAGATCATGCTTTACTGCGAGTTGATATGCGGCAGAGATACCGGCGATCCCCGCCCCACAGATGACGATGTCGGCTGTGTTGGTATTGGTCATAGATTCCTTTCATCCATAAGTCGGTGGTCGAGTAGCGACGAGCGTATCGAGACCACCACGCCGTAAAGCAACTCTTGTTACAAATGTACTTTCGTTTACTTGTGGTCTCGATACGGGCTTCGCAAACCCCGCTCAGCCCTACTCGACCACCAATTTCATCTTCCTTTTTTCCTCTTTCGTCCCTTCATCATCCACCGCCCCATCCACAATCACCACGCCATATTTTTCACGCGCGGCTTCGATGGAAACATATCCCTGCTTCACATCCTCCAGCAC
>JBGANO010000057.1:0-23036 GCA_044222305.1 Anaerolineales bacterium | reverse complement strand
GAACTCTTCGGCTCTCACGGCGCGTGCGGCGGATGCTGGTGCATGCGCTGGAAACTGCGCGGCAAGGCGTATGACGAAGCCAAAGGATACGAAGCGCGGCAGTTGCACAAAAACCAGTTGAACGATGGCATCGTCACTGGCTTACTCGCCTATCTGCGCGGCGATGTAGTCGGCTGGGTGGCGGTCGAGCCGCGTTCCGCGTATGATCGATTAGCACATTCGCGTGTCCTCAAACCTGTGGACGATGAACTAGTCTGGTCTATCACCTGCTTCTTCGTCGGCAAGAAATTTCGCAATCAGGGCATCCATGTCGAATTGATACATGCCGCAGTTGGGTATGTCAGATCGAAGGGCGGAAGAATCGTCGAAGGTTATCCGATTGAAACAGCGAAAGAAATGCCCGCGCCCTTCGCCTTCACAGGGACAGCCCACGCGTTCGTCAAAGCGGGCTTCAAAGAAGTCGCGCGCAATTCCCCCACGCGTCCGATCTTTCGGTTTGTGATCGAGTAAGGATAAATTCTTTGCCACCGATTTCACGGATTTGCGCGAATTTTTAAAAACCCAATCCGTGAGAATTCGTGTAATCCGTGGCTGAGGTTTTTGTTAAATCATGTCATTCCAGGATATTCGCAAAATGCGCAAGGGATGGGGTTGGGAGGATATTCGCTTCCTCGTTTTGGTTTTCCTCGCCCTCGCCGCGTTGCTTGCATTGAACATTTATCTTGCGCGAACCCTGCCCGGCGGCGAGTGGCTGTCTCTGCGTTGGAACGGCGCGCGCGCCTTCATGTTTGAGGGCATCGAGCCGTATGGCACAGCCGTTGCCGAGCGCGCGCAGTCGTTGGTCTACGGGCGAACCGCATCGGCGGGCGAGTATGGGTATGTGCTGAACGATCCGTTTTACATCGTGTTGTTGTACGCGCCGCTGGCGGTCTTCGGCGATTTTGCAATCGCGCGCGGACTCTGGATGCTCTTCGCCGAAGCCGCGCTGGTTGGAACCGTACTGCTCACCTTGCGCCTTCTTGAGTGGCAGGCTCCGCGCTGGATGCTCGTTTGTCTTTTTGTCTTTTCGTTGTTCAGCTACTACAGTCTCTTGCCCCTGGTCTCTGCCTCGCCGACAATTTTTTTCAGCTTCATCTACATCTCCATTCTGCTCGCGCTTCGTTCGTTCAATGACGAACTCGCGGGCGGGCTACTCTTCCTCATCGCGTACCAATGGGAAGTTGGCGCGTTATTTTTTCTGTTCATCCTGATCCTCGTCGTTGCGAACAAACGCTGGGCAGTGCTGACAGGTTTCGCCATGACGCTATTCGTACTGCTCACTGTATCTTTTCTAATCAAGTCAGGCTGGTTGCTCCCATATATCCGCGCGACGCTTTCAGATTGGTTTCGCGGCGCGGCATTGAATTTCAACGCTGTGTTGGAATTTTGGTTCCCCGCTTCAAGGCTTCCATTGGGCGCAATGATCTCCGTCGTTTTGCTCGTCATCGTTTTCATCGAAATGTTCCGCGCGGCGCGGGAACATTTTCGCCGCATTGCCTGGGTGGCGTGCCTCTCGCTTGCCGCAACGCCTTTACTCGGCTTCCCAATGTTCCCCTCCAACCATGCGGCGTTGATGCCCGCGTTCGTTCTGATTCTTCTGCTTGTCTCCGAGCGCTGGAATCGCCGTCAAATTCTGGTTGGTTTCATCGTGCTCGTGAGCGGCTTTCTTGTTCCGTATGGTTTGTATTACGCGTCGTTTGTTTTCCCATCCTACGCGCACAAAGATTTGCTCACGATCCTTCCACCCATTGCGACCATCTTTGCCCTGTATTGGATGCGTTGGTTTGCCGTCCGCTCGCCGCGCACGTGGTCCGACCAGGTAGGGCTTCGCAAATGAACTGGCGCCACTACCTTGTCCTCTTCCTCGTTGGCTTGGCTGTCCCATTCGCAGTCTCGCGTTATCAAAACCTGCCGGGCTACATGGACGCCGATTATTATTTCGCTGGCGGTATTCAACTCGCGCAGGGCAAAGGCTTCACCGAACCCTACATTTGGAATTATCTGAGCGACCCTCAAGGATTACCGAATCCCTCGCACACCTATTGGATGCCGCTGGCGTCCATCGTCTCCGCGCTGGGGATGTGGATGACTGGACTCACCACCTACGCGGCTGGACGCGCTCCGTTCATTCTCCTTTCAGCCTGTGTGCCCCTCCTGACAGCCACTCTCGCCTTCGACGTTTCTCGCCAAACCCGCCTCGCGATGGTGTCGGGTCTGCTGTCGATCTTCTCGATGTACTACGCGCCGTTCATGCCCGTCCCCGACAACTACGCCATCTACATGATCCTCGGCGCGACATTTTTAATCCTCGCCCCGCGTACCGAAAAGTGGATTCCCATCGCCCTCGGCGCGCTCGCGGGTTTGTTAACTCTCGCGCGCAGTGACGGTCTGCTCTGGCTCGGTCTCGCGGGTCTCGTTCCATTAGCAAAGAACCTCAATACACAAAACGCAATACGCAATACGCAGTCCGCAATACGCAATTTATTTGCCCAACGGCTCCAGACAATTTTGATCGCTGGCTTCCTCACTCTCCTCGGCTACCTCCTCACCATGGGCTTCTGGCACTATCGAAGCTTTACCTTGTTCGGCTCCTTCCTCGCTCCCGGCGGCGGACGCTTGCTCTGGCTCGAAAACTACAACCAAACATTTATTTATCCAGCCGAGGCATTAACTCGCGCCGGATTCTTGCAAGCAGGCTGGGACGCGGCTCTGCAAGATCGTCTCGCCGCGTTCACAGACAATTTGGGCATTACGTTGGGCGCGCAAGGCGAGATATTTCTCCTTCCCTTCATTATTATCGGGCTGTGGGGTTTGCGAAGAGAATTGCGGACGAAGCTCGCAGTGACAGGCTGGTTGATTCTCTTTGCCGTGATGACGATCATCTTCGCGTTTGCCGGTCCGCGCGGGAGTTTCTTCCACGCCGGCGCGGCGTTTCAACCGATGTGGTGGGTAGCCGCTCCGATCGGGCTGGATGCGCTCCTCGCGTGGGCGCGCAGGCGTGGTCAGTTCCAGGACGAGCACGCCCCGTTTGTTTTTCAAGGCATTATTGTTTTGCTGGCTGTTTTCATGACGTTCTATCTCGTGAACCTCCGCGTGATCTCCGATGGCTGGGCGCGGGACGACGCCGTGTATGCGGGGGTGGAGGAAATGTTTCAGGGAAATGGAATCAGCCCGAACGACGTGGTGATCGTCCGCAATCCGCCGGGATATTTCATTGTGTCAGGTCGGTCGGCGGTCGCGTTGCCGTTTGGGGATGAGTCGACCATCCTTGCCGTTGCTGAAAAATTCGGCGCGTGGTATCTCATCATCGAAAAGGATGGCACGTACGACGCGATCCAGGATTTATACGACGACCCGCAAGTGAATTCGAATTTTATCTATATAGGAGAAGTGGATGGCGCGCGTCTCTACCGCATTGAAGCTACCCCTTGATTGGCGCGTGATCGTCGCGTTCGCCTCGCTCATCGCTGTCGGGTTGTACCTGCTGATAAGCGCGATGATGATTCGCGTTGGCTTCCCGCTCGATGATACATGGATTCATTTGACCTATGCCAGAAATTTCGCCGAACATGGCGAATGGGCGTTTCGGCTCGGTGAGCAATCTGCCGGTTCCACGTCGCCGCTTTGGACGTTATTGCTCTCGATTGGATATTTGATCCACCTTGCTCCTTATGGTTGGACATTTTTCCTCGGCTGGCTCATGTTGACCCTGCTCGCCATTTCTGCCGAAGCCAGCGCGCGAAAATTGTTGGCGGGCTATCAGCCTCGCATCCCGTGGGTGGGAATCTTTTTTGCGTTTGCCTGGCAGTTCACCTGGGCGGCAACCTCCGGGATGGAAACCCTGCTCCACGCGTTGTTGATCTTTCTTGTGCTGACCTCCCTCATTGGTGATTCGCGCCGCTATTCAATGTTGGGTTTGCTCGCGGGTCTCAGCGTGTGGGTCCGCCCCGACGGAGCGACGTTGCTGGGTCCGATCCTATTTACGATTGCCCTGACTGAAAACAATTGGAACTCACGCGGCAGATCGGCTTTGTCCGCGCTGATCGGTTTTGGGGCATTATTCCTTCTATATCTATTGTTCAATCTTACGCTCTCCGGCAACCCGATGCCGAATACGTTCTATGCCAAACAAGCGGAGTATCAAGCGGTCTGGCTCAGTCAACCGCTCAAAGATCGCTTGGTCGATTATTTAGAGCCGATTTTTGCGAGTCCTTTCATTGTCTTATTTCCCGGTATGTTGGTTTGGGCGGGCGGGGCAATTCGGAATCGAAATTGGGGCGCGCTGGCTGGCGTCATCTGGTTTGTGGGGTATATCCTGATCTATTTCCTGCGGCTACCTCCATACCAGCATGGGCGTTATATCATCCCCGCGTTTCCCATCTTGTACTTTTGGGGACTGCTGGGCATGGCTGGGTTTATACTGAACGCAAAATCGAATCTACGCCTGAAGTTTCTTTGGAAGACCCTGGTCGCGGTTTTGTTGGTTTTATTCATGATCCTTGGCGGGTTGCAAAATGCAAACGATGTGCGCTGGGTGGAGAGTGAAATGGTCGCCACTGCCGAATGGGTAAAACAAAACCTACCTCCCGACGCCACCCTCGCCGTGCACGACATTGGCGCAATGGGATACTTTGTCTCAAACCCGCTGGTCGATCTTGCCGGGCTGGTGGACCCGGAGGTGATCCCGTTCATTCGCGATGAATCAAGGCTGGCGCGTTATCTAAACGATCGTGCCGTAGAGTACCTGATTGTGCCCCCGGGTTTTTATCAGGAACTTATTGAAAACCGTGAAACCATCTTTGTAGCGGGTGGAGCTTCATCATCTGTGACGCGCGACGAACACATGCTGGTCTTAAAATGGAAGTGATGAATGCTAAAACGATATTGAAATGCAGGCGCAAACCAGTCAAATTGCCCGCATGTTCCACCTGTGCTATACTCCCATGAACAGTTAATCATGGGATTGAATTATGAATGAAATCACTCTGATCGTTGCAGACGACCACCCGTTATTTCGTCAGGGCGTGGTGGACGCGCTGTCCCTGGAACGGGATTTTCGAATTTTGTCTCAAGCCTCAGATGGGAATGACGCGCTTGAACAAATCCGGTCACTGAAGCCCAATGTGGCAATCCTCGATGTGAACATGCCCGGCCTGAATGGTCAGCAGGTCACGCATCATGTGTTTTCCGACCGTATTCCAACCCGTGTTGTTTTGCTTACCGGATATGACGATGTCGAGCAGGCGATCCACGCGATGCTCGCGGGCGCGGCGGGATATTGCGCGAAAGATATTGAACCGGATGTGTTGGCGCGCACGATCCGCGCCGTTTCGGATGGCAAGTACGCGGTCGGTGGAAACGTGTTCAACCGGCGCGAACTCGATCACTGGATCGATGAGCAAATGGAAGGAACGCGTCGATCGTACAGTGAGCCTGGCGCGCCGTTTCATCCTCTATCTGATCGTGAAATGGAAGTCCTCAGTTGTGTTGTGCGCGGCATGAGCAACAAGGAAATTGCCGGCATGTTGGGGATCAGTCACCAGACTGTGAAGAACCACGTCACCTCGATCCTTCGCAAATTCGGCGTCGAAGACCGCACCCAGGCAGTCGTCTACGCCCTCAAGCGCGGTTGGGTGAAGTTACAATTCGACCAAGAGAAAACCCAGGAGTAATGTATGTCTGTGGAAATGGAATTGCCCGCCGGCGAGTTGGACATTCAGACCGAACTTGATGAAACAATTCGCGCGTTGCGTGAGATCACTTTGATGATCGAGCAGAGTCAGGTTGAAGTGTCTAAACTTTCCCAGCGGAACGCGGCAATTACCACTCACCTGCAACAGGTTCAGAATCAGTTGGACAATATGCCACAGCAGGAAATCCGAAATGCGTACGATTCTGCCCTGGATGCCCAACAACGACTATTTGTGATGCGGGGGCAGTTGGAGAAACTCCAAAGCGAAAAGACGCACCTCGAGCGCTTCAAATCGGCGCTTGAACGGGCAAGCACAATGACCGCAGGCGGCGGAGCGGCTATCTCTTCGTCGGGTTCGGCTTCAAAGAGTCCCATGGCAAGCGTCGAGATGCTGGTCAACGCGCAGGAAACAGAACGCCAGCGCCTGTCGCGCCAGATACACGACGGTCCCGCCCAAGCCCTCTCGAATTTTATTCTTCAGACCGAGATCGCCATGCGCCTGATGGATTTGGATATCAACCAGGCTCGGGATGAATTGAATAATTTGAAATCATCCGCGATGGGCACCTTCCAGAAGGTGAGGAATTTCATCTTTGAGTTGCGCCCGATGATGTTGGATGACTTGGGCTTGGTCCCCACGCTCCGACGTTATGCCGATGCCTTCCGGGAACAGACAGGGATCGATGTGACCATCACCGTGACCGGTAATGAACGTCGCCTGCAACCCTACCTCGAAGTTATGTTATTCCGCGCGATTCAAGAATTACTCGGGAATTCTGCCCGTCACGGGCAGGCAACCCAGGTGAAGGTGTTGATCGACTTGGGCGAGGATCGAATCCGCGTTAGCATCGATGACAATGGCAAAGGATTTGACCCCGACAGCGCGCTCCAGAATAACAGCCTTGGGCTGAAATTGATTCGCGAGCGGGCTGAAATGTTGGGTGGGAATTTCGAGATCGACAGTTCTCCGGGCAAAGGCGCGCGCGTTTCTTTTGCAGTTTCAGCGCGATCGTAGATTTCAAAGTCGTTAGGAGAAGATAACAGGATTGTAAGCGTTTTAGCCCTTCCCAATCTTGATTTTTACTTCTTTCTGGATAAAATGATGTCAACGCTGAGAGTTCTCTCAGGAAAACAATATTTTAGGTTCAAAGGAGATTTCATCATGTTATTCGCACCCAAAGAAAAAGGTCAAGGCTTGGTTGAGTATGCCATCATCATTGCTCTCGTGGCGATCGTGGTCATTGCGGTCATGAATTTGCTCGGACCCAAGATCGGCAACACCTTCTCCAGCATCAACAACTCCCTGCCGTAACCATTGCTCTAACCCCCAAAAAAGTAGGACTCTGTCACTGACAGAGTCCTACTTTTTTACTAATTTGCCATTATTGCCTCATATTTATGCTGTATAATCGCAGGGTAGATGGACAAATCAACTTGACGGATGGATAGTCAAGAGAGGAGATCTGAAATATGCGTCGCGGACGATTACTAATCTTCGTTGTACTGATCCTTATAGTGGGGTTGGGTGTTCTGTTCGTTGCCCTGAATTTGTTTGCTCCTCCCACACAGCAACAAGAGACCCAAACGGCGGTGACGGAAATCTACTACGCCGCTCAAAACATTCCCCAAGGCGCTGAGATCACAGCCGATTTACTCGGCAAATTTGCCATTCCCTCGGCGAATGTCGCAGAGGTGATGTATACGGCAGGGGAAGAGGCGAATTTGGTGGGGCAGACCGCTCGTTTTACCCTCGAACAGGGCGTTGTGATCACCTCCTCCATGGTGGGGTCAAAACCGGTTGAGATTTCCGGACCGGCCTGGGCGGTTCAAATCCCGACAGGCATGGTGGCAGTTACGATTCCGACGAACCGTCTCGCCGCCGCCGGCTATGGAATCAATGACGGCGCTCATGTCAACGTCAATGCCTGCCTGCTATTTATTGATATTGATCAAACATTTCAAACGATTCTGCCCAATCGCACATCTGTTGTTACGGGGACGGGGTTTCCTCCCGATGCCCTGCCTGTTCTATCTGCCGCCGCGGTTTCTGGCGGAGAAGGATCAACTCAGGGGCGCGTAGAACTTGACCCCACGTTTCAACAGCCGTTTTATGCGATTCCATCCGAGGTACAGCGTCCGCGCATGGTTTGTCAGGTGATCTTGCAGGATAAAGTTGTGATGAAACTTGGCAATTTCACACTGGCGGCTCCCTCGGCGGACCCGAATGCCACCCCCTCTCCAGCACAGGCACAAGCACAGGCAGCGCCGGATATTATTACGATCATGGTTGACCCTCAGGATTCGATCTATTTGAATTACCTGGTATATAACGGAGCGATGATCACCATGACCTTGCGCAATCCGAGCGATACATCTCGGATCGAGACCCAAGCGGCAACGTTGACCAACTTGTTGACGAAGTATGGTATTTCTCCTCCTGCAAAGCTCAACTTCACCACAGGACCCAGGGTTGATATCTTGACCCCGCCTGTGTTACCTAACGATACCGTAACCGCTGAGCCTTAAGCGTATTGTGAACAGTCAAATAGTAGAGGTTGATCCTTCATGGCACCGGGCGACAAAATAAAAGTCTTGATCGTTGATGACATTTCCGAAACACGAGAGAATGTTCGGAAGCTTTTGCAGTTTGAATCGGACGTTGAGGTGGTTGGCGTTGCGAGAACCGGCAAAGAGGCAATTCAGACATCCCTGGAGGTGCAACCGGATGTTGTTTTGATGGACATCAACATGCCGGACATGGATGGGATTGCCGCTACGGAAGCGATTCGAGCCAAACAGCCGGCTGTGCAGGTGGTCATCCTCTCGGTTCAAAGCGATCAAAATTATATGCGTCGGGCTATGCTTGCCGGGGCGCGCGATTTTCTCACGAAACCTCCCATGGGTGACGAGTTGATATCCGCGATTCGCCGGGCTGGCGCGATGGCGCTGAGCGAGAAAGCGAAAGCCGCCCAGGTTCAGGTAACTCCTGCCATGGGACCGATAGGTGGGACGAGTTACTCCTATGGCACTAAGGGAAAAATTGTGACGATCTATAGCCCTAAAGGCGGGGTTGGTTGCACTACCATTGCCGTGAACCTTGCCCTCACTCTAAACAACGAGGATACTCGCGCCGCTCTGGTTGATGCGAACCTTCAGTTTGGCGATGTGGCTGTGTTCGTCAATGAGCAGGGCAAGAATACGATTGCCGACCTGGCTCCCCGCGCCGATGAACTCGACCCGGAGATCGTTGAAGAAGTCATGGTGAAACATGCGGCATCGGGCTTGCATATCCTTGCCGCCCCCAGCCGTCCTGAGCACGCAGAAAAGGTCACTGGCGAGCAATTGTCGAGGGTGCTCGAATATCTGCAAAAACTTTATCCGTATGTAGTGGTTGACACATCACCCTACCTGACCGACAATATCCTTTCCATCCTCGATATAAGCGATATCATCATTCTTGTCACATCCCAGGATATACCTTCCGTTAAGAACTGCCGCCTGTTTTTGGATCTGCTTCAAACAATGGGTGTCGATCGTGAACGGATAATTTTTGTGATGAATCGCTTTGACAAACGGATTAACATCACGCCGGACCGCGTGGCAGACAACCTAAAACAACCGGTTGCGACGGTCATTCCGCTGGACGAACAAGTGGCAACGAAGGCGGTGAATCGCGGTGTTCCGTTTGTTCTGGACGCCAAAAACCAACCTGTATCCCGGGGAATTCTTTCCCTGGCGGAAAACGTCCGCGCGCGCGTTGCCGATCTCGAAGCCAACGGCGAATCGGACCGGGTTGCCAGACGATAAGGAATGATTTCAGGAGATAAATATGTCTCTATTAAAAAGAATTGAACAAGGGCAGGCAGGGTCGTCTGGCGGAGGGCAGTCCTCCAATAACCAGGGGGGTGATAGTTCAAAGCTGGCTTCCTTGCAGGCAAGGCGTGTGAACGCGCCAATCACTTCCCCGCAGGCTGGCACATATTTCGATTTGAAAACCCGCGTGCAGAATAAATTACTTTCCGAACTCGACCCGACCATGGATATTTCGCGGACCGAGGATGTTCGCAAAACGATCCAGGATTTGTTCGAGCAAATTCTGGCGGAAGAAAACATCGTTCTGTCGCGGCCCGAAAAAGCTCGTTTGTTTGAGCAGATCACAGCGGAAATCCTCGGCTTTGGCCCATTGCAAACATTGTTGGAAGATGAGTCCATTACAGAAGTGATGGTGAACGGCGCGAAAAATCTATATATCGAGCGCAAAGGGAAGATCCACCGTGTGCCGGTGACGTTTGAGAATAACGACCATGTGATGAGAATCATCGATCGCATTGTGGCGCCCCTGGGGCGGCGCATTGACGAATCAAGCCCGTACGTGGACGCGCGTTTGCCGGATGGCTCCCGTGTCAATGCTGTAATTCCTCCAATCTCTCTCGTTGGACCCGTCCTAACCATCCGTAAATTTTCCAAGAACCCAATTACCGTGGAGCAACTCATCACGTATGGGTCGTTATCGGCAGAAGGCGTGCAGTTCTTGAAGGCATGCGTAGAATCCAGATTGAACGTGGTAATTTCCGGCGGCACAGGCTCCGGGAAGACGACTTTGTTGAATGTGTTGTCCAGCTTCATCCCTGCCGATGAGCGCATCTTGACCATCGAAAATGCCGCCGAATTACAGCTTCGACAGGAGCATGTTGTTACACTTGAATCCAAGCCGCCCAACATCGAGGGGCGCGGCGAGATTACAATTCGGCAGTTGGTAATCAATGCGTTGCGTATGCGCCCCGATCGCATTGTGGTGGGGGAGATCCGCGATGAAGCGGCGCTGGACATGTTGCAGGCGATGAATACGGGTCACGACGGTTCCATGACCACCTTGCACTCGAACAGCCCGCGGGATACCCTCTCCCGCCTGGAAACGATGACCCTGATGGCTGGCATGGAGCTCCCCTCGCGCGCCATCCGTGAGCAGATTTCCTCTGCCGTGGATGTAATTTGCCACCAGGAACGTATGCGCGATGGCACAAGAAAAGTCACCAACATCACTGAAGTCAGCGGTATGGAAGGCGATGTGATCACTATGACTGATATTTTTGTGTTCGAACAAACCGGGATCGAGAATAACCAAATCGTTGGGCGGTTGCGCCCAACAGGTTTGCGCCCCAAATTTATGGATAAAATCGAAGCGTCGGGCATTAATTTACCCCCATCGATTTTTGGTATTGGCGAAAGACGACGTTACTAGGTCGCTTTTGCAGGTGAATGTTCAATGAATCCCGTCATATTACTTGGAGGGGGTCTCCTACTCCTCGTGCTTCTTATTGTTGGCGCGGTCATCACTGTTGTCAGCGACCGGTCATTAGTGGAAGAGCGCCTGGGGCAATTCCTGGAAGACGATAAATCTCGTGTTGAAGATGCGCCACGCGGCGCGGCAGTTACCGAATGGTTAAATCGGCGGGTTGCGAAATCATCCTGGGGCGACCAGGTTGCGCGTGAATTGGCGCGCGCCGATCTCAAGTTTAAGGTATCTGAATATTATGCGTTGATCTTTATCTCAACCGTTGTTGTGGGCGCGATCGGTTTTTTCATCCAGCCGATCTGGATATCCGCCGTCATTGGCGGCATTGTCGGATTCTTCCTGCCAAGATTTTACGTTAAACGACAGAAAACTCAGCGGTTATACAAGTTCAACGATCAACTCTCTGATATGCTGAACCTGATGGTGAACGGTTTGCGCGCGGGGTACTCGACCATGCAAGCCATGGAAGCCGTGAGCCGGGAACTTCCAGCGCCGATCTCCGATGAGTTCCGACGGTTGGTGCAGGAAATGCAGATCGGCATCCCGCAGGAGAAAGCGCTCGACAATATGCTTCGCCGTATTCCCAGCGACGACCTTGATTTTGTGATTACGGCAATCAATGTTCAACGGGAAGTGGGCGGCAACCTTTCCGAGATCCTCGACACGATCTCCTTTACCATTCGGGAACGCGTGCGCATCAAAGGCGAGATACGCGTGTTAACCGCTTCTGTGCGCACCTCCGGAGCCATTTTGTCGATGATACCGGTTTTCCTAAGCCTGGCGCTTTGGTTTGTCAGCCCAACTTATCTGGCAGGTTTTTTTGACGATCGCGGAGGGATACCCCAACCGTTATGTGGAATTGTTGCCGTGTCGGTCATCGTCGGCATGATCGCGCTGGGTTATTTCATCATGATGAAGATCGCGGATATCGAGGTGTGATATGAGCATCGGATTATTGATCTTCGGCGGTGTTGTCTTATTGGTGATTCTTGCCGTGGTGATCTTTAGCATCCGGGCAAACGCCTCTGCGCAGGGCGAATCGGACGATCCGTTGCAGGATCGGCTCTCGGAATTTATTCAGCGCGGCGAAGTGGCATCGCTTGAGGAGATCGAACTTTCTCAAAACTTCAGCGAGCGGGTGCTCATCCCGGCGGTGAGACGGTTGGGTGAGTTTTCAGCCCGCTTTACGCCTCAAAAGATGATCCAGGATACCGCCCGCAATCTCGAACTGGCGGGCAACCCCTGGCCCGTGGACGCGCCCACGTTTTTGGCAATTCGTTTTATTCTTGCCGTTGTGCTGGGCGGGTTCATAGTTACGGTGGTGGCTTTGAATCCGGCGCCAAACCCAACGAATAACTTCCTCTACGTCGGCGGCTCGATCTTTGGAGGCTTTTTTCTGCCTCATCTGATGTTGACGAGCCGAATCACCCGGCGGCAAATGGAAGTGAAAAAAGCAATGCCTGACGCCCTCGACTTGTTGACGATCTGCGTGGAGGCTGGCTTGGGCTTCGATGCCGCCATGGCAAAAGTGACCGAGAAATGGGAGAATGAACTTTCTTTGGCGTTCGCGCGCACCATCCGCGAAGTGCAATTGGGCAAGACCCGCCGCGAAGCGTTGAAGACCATGGGGGACCGTCTCGGGATCCCCGAGGTATCCAGTTTTGTAGCGGCGATCATTCAAAGTGAAATGTTGGGCGTGAGCATGGCGCGCGTGTTGAGAATTCAATCGGATCAAATGCGGGTTAAACGACGCCAAATTGCGGAAGAGGCGGCTCATAAGGCTCCGGTGAAAATGATTATCCCCATGGCGCTATTGATTTTCCCGTCCATTATGATCATCATTCTTACTCCGGCAGCGCTTAATATTTTCGCAACCTTGTAGCGATTAATTTGATTTGAAACGAATTCCGTGGTCGTATCGCTTGTACCGATGGACCTGGAACGGGCTGGACCTGCTCTTCCCGCCGGTGTGCGGAGGATGCGGAACCCCCGGTTCGCGCTGGTGCGCTGATTGCAGGAAGCGCGTGCCGAGAATCAGCAAGCCGTTTTGCGACAAATGCGGGATTCCGACGAAAGGGGTTGAACGATGCGAGAAATGCAAAGCAAACCCGCCCGCGTATCGAATGATGCGCTCATGGGCGGTTTTTGATTCACCGGTACAGGACGCGTTGCATGCAATCAAGTATCGCCGCAACATTGGGCTTGCGGATGCGATTGCCGTTGATTTGGCTGAATTTGCGCATTCATTGAATTGGAGGGCGGAAGTGTTGATCCCGATCCCGTTGGGCAAGGCTCGTTTGCAAGAGCGGGGATATAATCAAGTTGCGCTCGTTGCGCGTCCGCTGGCTTATGAACTTGGAATTTTGTACGCGCCGCATGGAGTGAGAAAAATCCGCGAGACGCGCTCGCAAGTTGGGTTGACGGCGGCTGAACGGCGAGAAAATGTCCGCGCGGCGTATCAGGCTGACCCGTCGGCGGTGAAGCGGAAATCCATCCTATTGATGGATGATGTGGCGACGACCGGTTCCACCATATCAGCCTGCGCAGACGCGCTACTGTCTGCGGGCGCATCGGAAGTGTGCGCGCTGACGATCGCGCGGGCGCTTTCACATCACGATCTGAATCGCGTTTGACAATCATGCGTATGCGTGATTGATAAAAAAATTTCAGGAGGTCTGTCATGACAAGCAAGATCGATGTTCAGGCTCGAAACATGCGTTTGACCGATAACACCCGCGAGTATGTTGAAAAGAAGTCTGCCAAACTTGATCGGCTCCTTCATGATATAGAAGAAGTGCACGTCGAGTTGTCGCACATCAAAACCGCGCGGCAGGCGAGCGACCGGCAGGTGGCGCAAATGACCGTGCGCGGAAAAGGTTTCATGTTGCGAACGGAGGAGCGATCCGACGAGTTGCATGTCGCTTTCGATACGGCGTTGGACAAGATGCAACGGCAGATCGAGCGTTACAAGGGGAAGCGTCATCGCGGGCGCGGCGATGGGCGTTCGGCGGCGGAGGTCGTGGAAGAAGAAGAGATGCCTGTGGACGAGACCGGCGAACTCCTGCCGTTGATCGCGAAACGCAAGACGTTCATCATCATGCCGATGGATGAAGACGAAGCGGTCGAGCAGATGCGCCTGCTTGGGCACAACAACTTTTTCATCTTCTTCAACGCGGAGAGGAACGCGATCCAGGTGTTGTATCGCCGCCGCAACGGTTCGTATGGTTTGATCGAACCCGTTGTTGGATAATTTGCGCAGACTTGTTACCCCACTTTTACACCGCGAAGTCCGCGAAGAACGCAAAGAAAACCTTTTAAATTAGCGACCTTAGCGTCACTTCGACAGGCTCAGTGCAGGTCTTAGCGGTTAAGAAAGCTCTCACTACGGTAGAGATGTGTAAGAAAAGTTATCAGCCCGGCAAAACCAGCCGGGTTGATGTTCAAGGAGCGAGCATGGAGTTTGACGAGGAATTGAGCGCAAGCAACAAAAACAATATCAATATCGAAGATACGAGTCGCATCATCCGCGAGTTGATCGAGGCGGTGGGCGAAGACCCCGAGCGCGAGGGCTTGAAGAACACGCCCAATCGCGTGGCGCGAATGTATACTGAGCTATTAAGCGGTTACACAGCCGAACCTGAGCGCATCGTCAACGGCGCGTTGTTCGACATCACCTACGATGAAATGGTGATCGTGCGCGACATCGAATTCTACAGTTTATGCGAGCATCACATGTTGCCGTTCATCGGGCGCGCGCACATCGCCTACATCCCCGCGGGCAAGGTGATCGGGCTTTCCAAAATTCCGCGCATCGTGGATATGTTCGCCCGCCGTTTGCAAATTCAGGAACGCATGACGCGCCAGATCGCGGATTTTGTTCAAAGCGTTCTCAAGCCGCAAGGCGTGGCGGTTGTCGTCGAGGCGATGCACATGTGCGCGATGATGCGCGGCGTAAAAAAACACGACGCGCGCATGACGACCTCCGCCATGCACGGAGCCTTCCGCGCGAATTTGGCGACGCGGCAGGAATTTTTGGATAACATCAGCCGGGGATCGAAACCGATTCAATTCTGACGCCGCGCTTCAAACGCGGGGCGGGCTGGTTCGCCCTCGTCAGCCTAACACACCGCGACGCGTCTCCGTCCAAATTTCACGGCGGAGGCGCGTTGCTGTTTCGGTGATGCTTTCGTTCGAGTTGGGATTTTGAAATTCTGGATAAATCTCCGCCAGCGGCACAACGACAAACGCCTGCGCCAGCCAGCGTCCGCCGACGATTTCGTCGTCGAAGAGGATGATGTCAATATCAATTGTGCGCGGGGCATATTTGTCGCCCGTTCGTTTGCGCCCAAGACTGGTTTCGATGGGGTGAGTGATGGTGGTTTTCAATTCATCTTGAGCAAGCGTCGTCTTGTAAGACAAACACGCGTTCAAATAATTTCCTCCCGACCCGCCGACGGGTTTGGTCTCCCACGCGCTTGAAATTTTCTCGATCTCCCCAGATTGCGACAGCAACGTCACCGCCTTCGGCAAATTGACCTCAGGCTCGATATTCGACCCCAGACTCAAATATGCGAGGTGGAACTCACTCATCGCGACTGCGCTCGATCTCCACGCCAACGGATTCGGCGAAGCGCACCGCGCCCGGCTTCTCCACGCGGACGATGACCTTTTGCACGCCTTTGTCTTCAAAGCAGAGTTTTGCCAGATCGTTCGCGAGCGCCTCCACGGTGAGACGTTGCGCGCTTTCGGCGTGAGCCAATACCTTCTTCGACATTTTGCTGTAGTCTACGCAGTCGTTGATATGATCGGTCTCCGCCGCGCGATGAGTGTCGGTGAATAGGATGATGTTGATCAAAATATTTTGCGCGCGCTTGCGTTCCCAGTCGTTGACGCCGATGATGCCGCGAGCGAGCAGGTTCTTGATGATGACTTTGTCCATTGTTTGGGTATCCTTTTTTTGTACGGTGGTCGTATCGTCCCGCGCGTGTTGAGCGAACACTGAGCGAAGGCAAAGTGGAAGACGAAGCATCGCGGGACGTATCGAGACCACCACGCCGTAAAGTAATCTTGTTACAAAATTTTGTATGCGTACCTGTGGTCTCGGTACGCCGCTTCGCGGCTACTCGACCACCGGGTACATGATTACACCAAATGCCTGCCGCCGTCCACATGGATGATTTCGCCGGTAATGAAAGTGGGGGAGGTGAGCAAAAATAGCAAAGCTTGTTCCACTTCGTTTTCTTTTGCCCAGCGTTTCATCGGGATATTTTTTGTGATGTCGGGCGAAGCATTTCCATCGGCGGGCGGGAGGATCGCGCCGAGCGCCAGCCCGTTGACGATGATCTTCGGCGCGAGCGCAACCGCCATGGATTTGGTCATCGCCGCCAGCGCGGATTTGCTGACGGTGTAGGGGAAGTGATCCGCGGCGGGGCGCAGGGCGCGCCAATCGAGGATGTTGACGACGCGCGCGCCCTCGTCCGCTTGGCGGGCGAAGGCTTGGCTGAGCAGGAATGGCGCGGTCAGGTTGAGGGCGAGGTGGTCGTTCCAGTTTTCGAGTGTGGTTGAATCAAATGTGAGGGGCTCGAAGATCGCCGCGCTGTTGACGAGAAAATGCAGGAGCGTGGATTCGTTGACCAGCCGAATCAGCTGTCCCGTCTGGGTTGAATCGCTTAAGTCCGCTTGAAAGATCCACGCGCGTTGACCGAATCCCATGATGTCGTCTCGCAACGATTCGGCATCCGCTTGGGAATGCGCGTGATGGATGACGACATTCGCGCCTGCTTGCGCGCACGCCAGCGCGAACATGCGCCCGAGGCGGCGAGCGGCGCCGGTGATGAGGATGGTTTTGTTTTTGAGCGGGAGATCGGGCATGGAGGGGATTGTAATCCAGATTGATATTGATCGCGACGCAGTTGCACTGAACTTCGTTCTTGCCGCAGTTGCACTGCGGCATGACAGGGCAAAGTGAACTTTGCCGTACTTGTTCAACTTGACGCTCGTGTTTGGCGGTGATATATTTTCGTCGCAAGCCGACTCTTTCATCAATCAAGAAAGGTGAACCAATGGCTACCAATCAAGCTTCGACTGTTTACACGGGGGATATCGCCGAACAACACGTTGACCCAACCAAAGAATATTCAACTGAAAATCAAGAGATCAGTTTTACCGCCGAACAACATGCCATTTGGGCGGACTTGTACGCGGGCGTTCATCAGCCGTATTTGGTGGAACACATCTGCGATGAATGGAAAACAGGGATGGAAAATTTGCGACTCGACCCGCGCGGTATTTCGACAGTGGCGCATTTGAATGGGAACATCACGCCGCGCTCGGGCTGGCGCATCGAACGGACGGTGGTGCGTTACACGATGGCGGATGACTGGTACAAGAAATTTGCCAACCGCGTGTTCCTCATCACCGATTATTTGCGCACGCGCGACCAAATGGAATTTACGCCCGAGCCCGACATGTTCCATGACATCTTCGGTCACTTGCCGTTTTTGACGCAGGGATTTTACGCGCGCATCGAAGATAAATTTGCGCCCGCCTACATGAAAGCGACTCAAGAGGAGCGCGAGGTCATCAAACGGCTGGCGTGGTATAGCACGGAGTTTGGTCTCGTCGTGCAGGAGAATCGCTTCAAGGTCTTCGGCGCGGGGATCATTTCAGGTCGCAAGGAGTTGACGCGCACCATCATGGAGTTCTACCGCCTCGGGCGCGATAATGTGATTGACTTTACTCATGATGTGTACAAGCAGTTGCATCACCAGTTTATGGCGAACAAAAATAAGTTGTTCCGCATCATTGATGGGGTGAACGCGCTCCACCAAAAGGGACAGATGTCCACTGCCGACGCGGGCTGGAATGTGGTGTTGTCGCTGTATCAGAACTTGGGTATCGAGCAGGAGGGCATCTTCGGCGGCGAGGTCATCATCGCGCCGTTCGACATCGAGACCATCGCGCGCATCCCGAAGACGGTTTATGCCTTCAACCCGATGCTGTTCGTGTGCGAGTCGCTGGAGCAGATGGACGCGTTGCTGGAGTCGTATCTGGGTCCGATTGCGGCGAGGAAATAGAAGATTAGACTCTTTCCGTAAGAAGCAAAACCTTTGTTGGACGCAGGCACCCGCGCTTGGTCCAGGCGCAAGCGAAAACGCTGGTCTTCGCTGATTCAAAAGAATTAATCTGCGTTCGTCTGCGTGAATAAGCTCCCAAAAAAATTTCGGAAATATCTATTATCAGTACTTCACGAAAGTTCAGGCGACAGTGCAACTGTCGCCTGTCATGACGCAGTGCAACTGCGTCATGATCTTGTTTTCGTGATCTGCTGATTATTCAAAACCGCCTCGAAGGAGGCGGTTTTGAATTCTGATTTCTTTCTTCCCTTCAGACATCTCGGTTTCGAAAAATATAACGATTGAATCTGAAACCTAAAACTTGAAAAATCATTCACTCGCCAACACATGCCTTGCGATCACCAGCCGCTGAATCTCGCTCGTGCCTTCGCCAATGGTCATCAAACGCGCGTCGCGATAAATACGCTCAACGGGATATTCGCTTGAGTAACCGTATCCGCCGTGGATCTGGATCGCATTGCGGCACACGCGTTCTGCCATTTCGGTGGCGAACATCTTTGCCATGGCGGCTTCCTTGTTGTAGTTGCGTCCCTGCTCTTTGAGCCAGGCGGCTTTATATAACATCACGCGGGCAAGCTCGATCTCTGTCGCCGCGTCTGCCAGCATCCATTGGATGGCTTGCTGGTCGGCGATAGGTTTGCCAAAGGCTTTGCGTTCGCGCGCATACTTCACCGCGTGCTCGAATGCGGCTTGCGCCAGCCCAATTGAAATCGCGCCGATCCCGATCCGCCCGCCATCGAGGATCGATAACGTTTGTTGCAACCCCTTGCCTTCCTCGCCAACTAAATTGTCGAGCGGCACGCGAACGTTGTCATACGTCACGGCGTGGGTGGGGGAGCCGTGCAAGCCCATCTTCTTTTCGGCGGGACCGATTCGGAGTCCCGGCGTATCGGTCGGCACGAGAATCTGACTCAACGAACGCGAGCCGCCTTTCGCATCCGTGCGGACGAGCGTGATGATGTATTCCGCGATGGACGCGTTCGTGCACCACATCTTCGCGCCGTTGATGACCCACTCGTTCCCCTCTTTGACCGCTTTCGTAACCACGCCTCCTTGCAAATCGGAGCCTGCGCCGGGTTCGGTAAGCGACAACGCGGCAAGTTTATTTTTTCCGCTGGACACCAGCGGCAACCATTTTGATTTGAGGGATTCGCTCCCGAACAAAACAATCGGAGTTGTGCCGAGACCGTTATGCGCCGCAATCGCCAGTGCGGTTGATCCACACCCCCAGCCGAGTTCCTCCAGCGCGATCGCCGCGCTGATCGCGTCCACGCCTGAGCCGCCGTACGCTTCGGGGATGTTAAGCCCCAGCAATCCCAACGGACCCATCTTGCGCGTCGCCTCCCAGTTGAATTCACTGGTCACGTCCACTTCATGGGCTTTGGGTTGCACTTCCTTCGCCACAAAATCATGGACTGTTTTTTGCCATATTTTTTGCTCTTCGTTCAAGTCAAAATTCATTCCGTCTCCGAGTTTTCAAAATAGGTTTCCATCAACTTTTGGGCAGTGTCCAAATCTTCTTTCGCGACAAAGATCTCCACGCGCCCAAAGATATCCAAATTCGTGGGGATGAGTTGACCGATCGCCTCCTGCACAAGATGCGAGTCGATCCCGTTCAAGGCAAGGTATCCCTTGATGATATCCGCCTGCCAGCGACCCTGAATTTCAGTGAGCAATTCCAGGTTTGATTCGGTCATCATAATCTCCATGCATTGATGAAAATAGGCTCTCCCGTTTTGGGCGGGATTACAACGTGTGCAAAGAAACTTTGCCACGAATTGACACGGACTGCCGCTGCTTGGCGCGGCGTCACGAATTTGCAGACCAATCCGCGCGAATCCGTGAAATCCGTGGCTGAGGTTTTGGGCTTTCCCGTTAAAATCGGTAGAGCCTAAAAGAGAGAAAAATCTGCGCGATCTGCGTTCTTCTGCGTCTTAATTTTAACGGTGGCAGATCATTACTTCCACGCAAGAATAAATAACACGGTCCATAGGATGGAAACGATCAACTGGCGGATTCCGATGTGGGTGGGTTTCCATCCCACGGCGGGGAAGAATATTCCCCACATGGTTTCGCTCCACTGCAAGAGGTAGGGGAGGAAGAGCAGGCTGGGGAGAAAGCCGAGCAGTCCCAACGTGAGGGTCGAAGCGAGGTTGAAGGAGGTGTACAGAGCGGCGCGGAATCCCATCTTCCATGACTCCTGGCGCGTGGGCATCGCTTTCAAAGCGCGTTGGTCGAGTCGCATGTAGGCGTGGAGAATGCTTGCCGCCGATTGAAACCACACGAGGATCCATAGCCACCAGCCTGTCGGGTCGTATTGCCCGACGCCGATCCAATAGGCGGCGGGCGCGGTGAGCGACAGCACGCCTGTGGCGATGATCTCGACGCCGACTTGTTTTCTTTCTTCGCGTTTGCGCACCAGCCATAAATGCCAGCCGAAAACGAACGCGCCCGGAAGCGCAAGATACAGGATGAAATAAAAGCCCTCGAGGATAAGGGCAATGATGGATAAGAGCGCGATGCCCGAATAGACGGTGAGCCAAAACCGCGCAATGGGGAGTTCGTTATCCGGGCGGCGAGCCGCGAGAATTTTGACCAGCACGGTCATCGGCTGTCGTAGCATGAACGCGGCCATTGCGGCGACGATCAGGTTGAAGGAGCCGTAATTAAAGTGTTTGCTTGCAAAGATTCCGATCAGTAACGGGCTGAGGATGAAAACCCACGAGCCGTGGTCTTGCGGAACTGCAATGTGTTTTTTGAAGATGCTTGATTTCATGGTTCCAATTATAACGGTTATGAATATGCTAGAATCGTCGGAAATACCCAGACAGGATTTAGGAGAAAATAGATATGGCAAACAAGCAGAAGATCGATGAGCGCGAGAAAGCGTTGCAGGCAAAACAATCGGAGCAGACCGTTCAACGAGTCGGTCTTGTAATCGTCGTTCTGGTGGTCATCGGGTTGGTTTTTGTTTTTATTCGAAACCGCCCAACTCCAGCGGCGGAGCGCGTCACGATCACGCAATATGCCGCGCCGCCCGAAATGACCATTGACCCATCCGCGAAATATTTCGCCGCGTTCAAGATGCAAAATGGCGGCGAGTTTGTGGCTGAACTCTTTGCCGACAAAACGCCCGTGACCGTAAATAATTTTGTGTTCCTCGCCCGGAACGGTTTTTATAACGGCTTGACGTTCCATCGCGTGATCGATGGCTTCATGGCGCAGGGTGGCGATCCCATTGGCGATGGGACGGGCGATCCGGGCTATTCCTTCGAGGATGAATTCCGCGACGATCTCGTGTTCGATAAAGCGGGACTGCTCGCCATGGCGAATTCTGGTCCGAACACGAATGGCAGTCAGTTTTTTATTACGTTTGGTCCCGCCGAATGGCTGAACGGCTTGCATACTATTTTCGGTCAAGTGGTCGAGGGCATGGATGTGGTGGACGCCATCACCCGCACAGAGCCGGGCTCCGGCATTCCTGCCGATGTGATCGAGTCTGTTACGATCACAGAAGAATAAGCGGGAGTCACAAGCGGAAATTGAAACGTCCTCGCGAGGATCACCTCGCGAGGACGTTGTGCTTCCATGTCTACGTGTCTACCTGTTTACCTGTCTACGTGTCTACTTCTTACGCGTACATACCCCAATCCAACGCGGATGGGTCTTCCATCATCGAGAAGTCCCACATGTCCATGCCCATTTCGATGGTGACGGGCATATTCAATCCTTCCTGCGCTTTTGCCTTGGTCATTTCGATCATGGCGGGACCGTACGGGCAGAACGGGGTGGTGAGGATCATCTTCACGTGTCCAACGCCGTTTTCAACCGAAATGTCGCGCACCAATCCCAGCTGGATGATGTGCATCCCGATCTCAGGGTCAATTACTTCGGAAAGACTTGCGCGCGCCGGCTGGACAAGTTCGGGATTCGTCTGGTGTATCGTCCATTGGATTTCATTGATGGTTTCTTCGGTCATTTTTCCTCTTAATAAAGTAGACCTCACAAGTCTCGAAGACCGGTGAGGTCTTTGGAGTTAATTTTTACTTCCTGTATTTACCACATACGTGCAATGCGCGCCTCCGTCCAAAACACATTGGACCTTTTGGGCGGGCAGGGCGAGCATTTTTGAAATCAAGGTTTGATCGACCGCGCACACTTCCGGGTGGGCGATGCCAATCTGATAATACGGGCATGAAATTTCGTGGATCTGGTATTCCTTGCCCTTCTTCTCCCATTCCACGGTGAAGCCTTCCTGGGCGAGCGTCTCTTTGAGGAAGTCCAGCCGGGCTTCCATGCTCATGCCTTTCACCTGTTCTGAATAATCGCTTGCCATTCCTTCCGCCACCTGGCTGAATAACTTTGCCACCGCAGGCGCCGGCATGGATTCTTTCATCTGCGCCAGCAATTTTGTCGTCAAGCGCAGGTATTTGGTGGGGAAGCGCTCCATCCCGTCTTCGGTGAGCGAATACATCAGGCGCGGACGCCCCACACCGTGGCGTTCCTCTTCAGAGGTGATGAGCCCTTCCTTCTCCAAATTCGATAGGTGATGGCGCACTGAAATGGCGTTGATACCCACCGCCTCCGCGATCTCAATAATCGTGATTTTGGGTTTGCGGAGCAATGATTGGAGAATCTTATCTTTCGTGCTTTTCATAGTTGGCAGTATAACCGTCTGCCTTTGTATTGTCAATATACTAGAAAAATATCATAAATATTGACTTTTCGCCTTAGCCCTGCTATAATGCCGCCGACCTAAAAAACATCCCACAGGCTTGTCCTGAGCCGCCGCGCTGAGCGTATTGAAGCAGAAGCGGAGGATATTTTGCCTGCGGGAGGGTGAATCAAATCAGGAGTAAATCACGCATGTCGC
>JBGANO010000056.1:0-23777 GCA_044222305.1 Anaerolineales bacterium | reverse complement strand
TGGCAATGGGTGTTTGTGGGCGAGAATTGTGAGTATCACCTCATTCGACCCAGCCGGGGCTACGACGTGATTGAGGCTTTCATGCGGGAGTGTGAAGCCGAAGTCTGGGTCTGCGATTGTTGGAAAGCGCAATTGAATGCGCCTGCCAAATTGTGTCAGATTTGTTTGGCGCATCAGATTCGCAATTTACAGGCTCTGATGGACAAACGTCCCGCTTTGCGGTGGGCAAGAGAAATGCAAGCCTTGTTTCGCAAAGCCATCCACTTAAGAAATCGTCGGGAACAAATGACAGAAAAAAGATATGCCAAACAAGTAGCACAGATCGAGAAACAAGCCGATCTGTTGCTCAAACGCACCTTCCACGGCATCGGCAGGAACCTGCTGGATCGCTACCGTAAATATCGAGGGTCACTCTTTGTCTTTTTACATCGTCAGGATGTGCCCGCTCATAACAATGCCTGCGAACGCGCCCTGCGTCCCTCGGTCATCCATCGCAAGGTCATGGGTAGTTTTCGCTCAGAGTGGGGAGCCCACGCCTATGCCGCTTTGACAACTGTTTTGAATACTGCCAAACGCAATGGACAGAGCGCTTTTCAAAAATTAGTGCAGTTGATGGGTATGCCCGTCTTACCCTTCCTGTATCACCCAGCTTTGGCGTGAATAGTTACGTTCCCTGCGTTCGTCACTGCATGGGCGTGAGCAGAGTCGTTGTATTGCAGGGTAAGACTGCCTTTGGTGGTCAGGTTGCCAGTGGTAGCGTTATAGGCGTAGGTTTCGGAGTAGTTCGCGGGCCCATTAGTCGCGTTGGCGGAGGTCAACCTGTCCAACGTATCATACCCAAAGTTTTGCATTTCATTCGAGACCGCATCGGCAATCCCGCGCGCGTTGCCGCTCGTATCATAGGTGTAGGTCAGGTTTTGTAGTGCTCCTACTGAGATATTCTTCAAACGTCCACCCTGTCCAATAGACACACCGTCCACCACCGCAGCTTCCGCCCAACCGTAATACGAGTAATTCTGGGTCAAGCCGTTGCCGAGCAGGCGGTCGTCCATTCTGCCTGTCGCATCGTAGCTGGTGGAGGAAACATACGTGTTCGTGCCGATCACGCTATTAAGCAACATGCGATCGTTGTAATTGGATGTGACCTCTTCGCCATCCGGGTATTTCATCCAGGTTGGCAGGTCTGCTGAATTGTAGTCCCATTCGGTAATGAAGGGCGAAATGCCTGTGAGGGTTTTGGTCTCTTTCTTCAAACGCCCGCGCGTGTCGTATTCCCATGCGCTGTTGCCGCTGGCGTCGGTCATGCTCGTTCTCATGCCTTTGCCATTGACTCCGCTGTCATACGTGTATGACGTGTTTACTTGTGTGCCGCACCCCGAGCCGCTGGACGTTTTGCTCAGCAAACGACTCAACGAGTCATAGCCCAATGTCAACACACAGCCGCGCGCGTCGGTCTGGGTTTTGAGATTCCCCAACGCGTCATAGTTATAGACCCAATAGCCCACGTCGGGGTCGGTCATGTTGAGCTTGCGTCCGGCGTTATCGTAATTGAGGGTTGTAGTCACGCCACCGCGTGTAGCAGTCTTCAGGCGGTCGAATTCATCATACGTGTATGAGACCCCGGGTCCGGTGGGAGGCGTAACGGAGAGCGCTCGTCCAAGCACATCCGAAACCGAGGTCGTCAAGTTACCGCGCGCGTCGGTGAAGATCGTCGTCAATCCGTTCGTTGTGGTCGTGGCTGAGTTGCCGTCCGGCGCGGTTGTCGTGCTGGTATGCGCGGTAGGGTTCACCGTGGTGATGGTGAACAGGTTCGGCGACGCGCCCGTGTATGGCACGCTTTGCTTCGTGACGGTCGGGCTTATGTACATTGTGTCTACGATTGTGCCTCCGCTGACGATCTTCGTCTGCCGACCAATCCCATCGTAGACGCGTTGTACTATGTACGACTGCGCTGGGTCGATCTTCTGCGTGATCGTCGTGGTGAACGGGAAGCCTCCAGAATAACTGATCGAGATCGTCGAACTGGCGGAGGAATCGCCCGGGCGAATCAACTTCGTCATGCGCCCGAACGCATCATACTGGGCGGAGGTCTGGTTCCCGTTGGGATCCGTCTCGCGCGTGGGCAAACCGAGGATGTAATCGTCCACGCTGTCCCCGTTGTAATCGTACGCCCAGGTTGTTGCCAACCCTGCGGGCGCATTCGCCGTAGGCGGCGTTGTCTGACTAACAGGATACACGTGGAAAGCCGAATCGAAGGTGGTGGTTGTAGTCGCCGCGCCAACCATCGGCGCGGAAGACGCGCTTCCATACCCGCTGTAAGCTGTGACCGAATTCTGATTGCCCCATGTATCGTATCCAAACGTGATCTGGCTGTATTGTGTGCCGCTCGTCCACATACGCGTCGCGGTCAAGGTACCGGCAGTAGGCGCGGTGGTATACGTGTTCGCGCCATCGTAGAGATTCAGGCTTTCGGCAAGCACGGTTCCGGTCGCGTTTTTCACCTGCTGGCGCGCGGGCAGACCCACCAGATAGGCAGTAGATGTGTTCGTTGGGTAATACTCCATCGTCGTGGCGCGATATAACGCGCCGTTCACATACTGGCTCTGGCTAGTAAGGTTGCCATACGTTGTATCATACGCATACGTAGTTTGCGTGTTCCCGCCAGCGGCGCCATAAACGGTTGTGGTTTCACTTGTCGAATATACAAAGTTGCGGCTGAGCCCAGCCCAATAGATACAGATCTCGCAAGGCAGGGGCGTGAACGCATAGGAATAATTCGTCTCGACGATGTTTGCCGCTCCGTCATTGCTGATGGTACTGATAGGCCTGCCTTTGAAGATATCATCCTGATGAAATTCTGTGATCGTCTTTGTGCCATCCGCCGCGGTCACAGTCACTTTCCCGTTCCCGCGAAATTCGGAGTATTTTTCATTGAAATAGTTATCCACACACGACCAATGTGTGCAAGCCTCCGATGTAACCACATAGGCATCGTTAAACTTGGCAGTATCTACGCCGTTGTTGGTGTAATCATAGGTAAATTGATAGGAGTGACCGTTACCGTCGAGCAACCGTTTTGTTGTAACACGATAGACAGACGGAAGAAGTTGGAGTGTAAATCCACCTACCTGTCCATACCCTGTACCTCCGGTAATTTCAATAAGAGGAGAAAGTGTAGAGGCGCCCACCGGCAACATCAGGTAGTATGGCGAACCAGTTGCCAGAAGGTTGGAATTAACCCCGTCGTAGAATCCAACTCGTAGACTCGTTGTATCCGCCATGTAAACCGAAGCGGTTAACTTATACATGCCTCCCGGTCGTATCAGATCCTGGCTGGTGTTTTGGTTTGAAGCGCTTGGAGCATTTTTTATCCATCCAGCCCCTGCCGTTCCGCGCACATGAAGATTGTCCTTGTAACCATCGCCACAATTCACATCACTCCCGACGCCTGAGGGTCCCCACGGCGAGGGGTCCTCCAGTCGACAGGGATAGCCGGATTTTCCAAATAATTGAGTTATTGAATACGAATTTCGCGCGACATCGGGAAGATACCAAAAACCATAATCAAATTCAACTGCGCCGCCATATCCATTATCGGCGCGAGTGAGATGCAGGTTATCGCCATAAGTAAAGGTTGTGGCAGGCAAAGCTGTTGACCCTCCCACACCGTATTGTTTCACCGACTTCAAGGTGCTTGTTTTTCCACCTGCGGTCCAGACGAATCCCGGGAAAATCAAGTTCGCTGTATTGGTATCGCTCTCATATTCAAACTCATACCGGCGAAGGACAGTTTCAAAAGTTCCATCGCCATCTACATCCTGCTCCACATACACATTCTGCAGGCGATATTTTTGGTAAATTTGAAAAGCGCCGCCAGCATCCCAACCACTTCGATAGTCAAAACGATTCGGTGTAGACCCTTTGTCGAGCCGGATGCGATATTTCCCTCCCGCATACGTGATAGTGGCAGGGTATTTTGCCGTGACGCCCGTGTAATCGCTCCCATAGCATCGTCCCTCACTCTCGATGTACTCTGCCAAACGTACCGATCTGGTTTGGTCAGCATACGTGTACAAGATTTCTTGACCAAAACTGTTCTTGATCTTGGTCAGCATCCAGGTATGATTATCCCATTCAATCCATAAGTCTCCCCCTGCGCAGGAGCCAACCTCGTAGGGAAACGGGGCGCCAGATTGAAAATAGTAAATATTCCCTTGTTTATCCCAAACCTCAAACCCGCCACCCGCAGACTCTTGAATCCGCCAAAAGTTTTCATCGATGGAATGATAAACGCCGCTTGCGTCTTTCAACAATCTTGTGGAAACTCCGGCAACATTCAAAAAGAATGTATCATCGGAATCGTAATAGGTTCCATGAGAATCAAGGTTGATCGAGCCGGTATCCAAAGACCAGCCCATGCCCACCCACGAGGCTTGTGTGGCAGTGGTAGATTGATCTACGATCTGGCTATTGTAAGACAGTTCAAGATTGGGCTGAAAACCACCCGGTCCCGGAGGAACTTCGATGGGCAATGAGTAAGTAGCCGCGCCTGTAAAACTTGAAACTTGAAATGAATCCACGGTGGGCGCGCGCGAAGATTGCCAGTTATTCACATTGATGTCAAATACAGTAAAGTGATCTGTAAACCCTTCTATTGTCTTTGATTTGCGATCTACAGTTGTTGGCAAGGCTTGCCAATCTTTAATATCGGGGTTATACCAATAGAGATACAAATTACCTTCCAATGCCTCAGGAATCTCGAGATTGGCATATGAGACGCTGATCATAATTTCCTTGGAAAACTGCGTCTGCTCTTCTTTGCTTGTTTCGCCATGCGCTGTGATTTCAAATGGGTCGCCGGATAACGAAAAAGGTGGAATCGAATCACCCGCCGGTTTACCAATAGCAATCGAAGAAGTCGCTACAAGCGCGTCTTTCGGAATCTCGACCTTGACCCTGCCTTCCTCAGCAACGAGCACCCCGCCTTGCTCATCGAAGATGAATGTTTCTTTCACAGGAAGGAACAACTTCGTTTCGGATCGAATTTCCCCGTTTTCGGTCACAAGCGCGGCATAGATCACCAAGTCCGAGTTCACGTCACCAGCAAGCAAATGAAGTTCCCCATTTTGAGAATTCACCGGAATAAATACGATGCGACTGGTTTCATCAAATCTCATTTCACCCTGTTTTTCGAGTGATAACCCTTCCGTCAGCGTGATCTGTAACTCAAGTTGCTCCTTGAGAGATTCCTCGCTGACCTCCCAGTACAAGGTCTTATTCGCGCCCACAGTTACATAATCAGGTTCGGCTCGCAACGAAAGTATGGGAGTTTCATTTTCTACAAGATCGATTTCCGGCGTTGGCGTAACTTCCGGGCTGGAGGTTTCTACAGGAAGTGCAGGCGTTGGCGGCGATGTGGGAGTCCCCTTAGCGTCCTCCGTCACACTCGGCATTGGCGATTGCGTTTCCGAAGGCGTAGGAGAAGCCGATACAGTTTCAGTAATATTGGTCTCTTGCGCAACTGTCACACTGACTGGCGCGTTCAGTTGACTAAAAAGAACGCTGAATGCTGTTACCAAGCTTAGAATTGTTTTCATAATAACCCTTCCTTATACAAGAATGCAACGAACAGCAGTATATGAACTTCCTGATATCATTTTATATGAGGGTAGGCTACAAAACAGGCTACAAAATCAGACTAGACAAATCTTGAAGTTTTGTGTATTAGACTCTTTCGGAAATTAAAACGGGGACGCAGAAAAACGCTGATGAACGCTGATTCAAGAAAAAAATCTGCGTTTTCTGCGTTCATCAGCGTCCAAAATGCCTTGTTCGGCTTATTACCGATAACGTCTATTACAGCATTTTTATTGCTCTAACGATATAATCGGGCGCATGTTCACAGACCAGGTAGAAATCCACATCCGCTCGGGCAAGGGCGGCGATGGGATGGTGCATTTCCATCGCGAAAAATTCATCCCGCGCGGCGGACCCGACGGCGGCGACGGCGGCAGGGGCGGCGACGTTGTCTTCGAGGTCAAGTCCACGCTCAACACGCTTTCAGCGTTCCGCCAGAATCAAAAATTCAAGGCAGACGATGGCGCGAAAGGCGGACCGTCTCAAATGTCTGGGCGCATGGGTAAAGACCTCGTCATTCCCGTCCCGCCCGGCACGATTCTTTTCGACGCGGACAGCGGCGAAATCATCGGCGATCTGACTCAACCGAACCAGCGACTCATCGTCTGCAAAGGCGGGCGCGGCGGACGCGGCAATCAACATTTTGCGACGTCGCGCAACCAGGCGCCGCGCACTGCGGAGAAGGGCGCGCCGAACGAGGAGAAACGCCTCCGCCTCGAATTGAAGTTGATCGCCGACCTCGGCCTCATCGGCGTCCCCAACGCGGGCAAATCCACACTGCTCTCGGTGTTGACGAACGCCAAACCCAAGATTGCGCCGTATCCGTTCACCACGCTGGAGCCGAATCTCGGAGTCGCTGACATTGACGTGAATGCGTCAGTTGTGCTGGCAGATATCCCCGGTCTGATCGAGGGCGCGAGTCACGGGGCGGGGCTGGGACACGACTTCCTGCGCCACATCCAGCGCACGCGCGTGTTGATCCATCTGCTCGACGGTCTGTCCGATGATCCGTTCGCCGATTACAGCCAGATCAATTCAGAGTTGGCGCTGTTCGACGCGAACCTTGCGAAGAAGCCGCAGATCGTGGCGCTGAACAAAATTGACCAGCCCGATGTGCAAGAAAAACTCCCCGCGCTACAAAAGCAGTTCAAAAAACTCAAAGTGGAGTTGATGACCATCTCCGCGTTGACGCGCACGAACACGCGCGAATTGCTGGTGAAGGCGTATCAAATTTTGCAAGAGACGCCTGAACTTGAATCGTTCGAAGCGCCGCTACCCGTGTACAAGTCGAAAGATGATCCCCGCGAATTCAAAGTGACTCAGGAGGGTGCGCAAGAGTGGCGCGTCTCTGGCACAGCAATCGAGCGCGCCGCCGCGATGACTCAATGGGAACACGATGGTTCCGTGCGGCGTTTTCAAAAAATTATGGAAACTCTCGGCGTGGATGAGGCGCTACGCAGCGCGGGCGTGCAAGAGGGTGATACAGTTGCGGTTGGTGAATTTGAATTGGAATGGCAGGAGTAAATAACACCTAACGAACAACCAGCCAGTAAGTTGGCGTAACTGGGGAAAACCTGTCTCATTTTTGTATCGAGAGGGATTATGCTATTGGAAAGACCAAGCCAATGGATGAGTCCCTGTGGCACGAAAGTATCCCACGCCCAATGAAGCTCCATAAGAGCCAGTCAGACGAATCGTTTGAACGTACCTTCCACGAATATTGGAGCCCCATCCACCGCCTGCTTGCGCGCATGGTCAATGACCCTTCTGAGGCAGAAGACTTGGCGTTGGAAACGTTCTACCGACTCTACAAATACCGCCCGTCGCAATATGAAAGTTTCAATATACGCGCTTGGCTGTACAAAGTGGCGACCAACCTTGCCCTGCAATCCATACGGGGCTTCAAACGGCGTGAACACTATGAACTTCATGCCGGCAGGGACGCTCTGGTAGAGGCATCGGAAGATCAACCGCCAAAGATACTTGCTAAAAAAGAAGATCAGGAACTTATCCACATGGCGCTTGGGCAGATGAATTCACGACAGGCAGAACTACTCATCATGCGACATTCGGGCATGGCGTACAAGGAAATTGCTGGAGCATTGAACCTGTCGCCAACCTCAATTGGACCGTTGCTCTTACGCGCCGAACGTGAATTCGAACAATGCTATCGCGCGCTTGCGCAGGAGGCAGACCGATGAAAAATCATCTTACAGATGGGCAACTGCGAGCCGCGCTCGACGGTGAATTGGATTCTAATGACCTGAAACATTTCGAATCCTGTCAGCAGTGCCAATCGCGTCAAAAATTGCTCGAGGCGCAGATCCGCCCGATTACTGAACGCCTGCGTTTTCTGTCCTCCTCAGCACAGGCTACAGGTCTTTCCACATCTTCCGCCTGGAAAAAATTCAATCGTAAAACACTCGCTCAAAAGGAGACCAGCATGTTTAAAAAGTTTTTTGCTTTCCCGCTCATAAAGTATGGCGCGTCCGCCGCACTGGTGATCGCGCTCGTTCTTGCCTTCCCGTCCACTCGCGCCCTGGCAGGTGAACTGCTCAACCTGTTCCGCGTCCAACGGGTAACTGTTGTTCAAGTTGACTTCACCGGTCTGGAACAACTGGATGATGCAAGCGGGCCCGACATCAGTCAACTGTTTGCCGACTCAGTTACAATGAACGATGAACCCGGCGACTCTATCAATGTGGCGACTGTGGATGAGGCAAGTCAGTTGGCAGGTTTCACCGTTCGCGCCCCACAGGGTATGACTCCCTCCCGTATTAGTGTGATGGATGGCGCTTCCTTCTCTCTGACGATTGATCGTGATAAGGCTCAGGCGCTTCTCGATGAGGCGGGCCGTAGCGACCTCGTTCTACCCAAAGAAATAGATGGCGCAGATGTATCGGTCACGATTTCCTCCAACGTCAGCATTGCGTTTGGAAACTGCCCTGAACCCAGTACTGACAGTGAAGCAGAAAGAGAGATGGAGAGAGAGACGACAACCAGCGCCTCACGCGCAGAACTCTATGCGGACTGTATCATCCTTGCCCAAATCCCCAGCCCGGAAGTTTCCGCTCCCGGCAATCTCGATATTGCCAAACTTGCTCAAATCGGTTTTGAGCTAACAGGTATGAGTCCCGCGGAAGCCGCAGAGCTCACCAGCACCGTTGACTGGACCTCTACTTTGGTTGTACCCATTCCCCGGAATGCTACCTCCAACCAGCAGGTAACCGTTGATGGCGTGACCGGCTCTCTGATCGAACGCACGGTTGACGATGGCGACGATGCTCCACGATTCGTACTCTTCTGGGTCAAGGACGGCATTGTTTATATGATCGGTGGTCTGGGCGGCGACGCGCAGACAGCGATTGAGATCGCAAATTCCCTCCCATAGGAAGTTAAAACCTTCGTGGCTGACGCAATCGAAACAAATCAACTCAGAAAAGTCTTCGGCGAGTATGCCGCTGTGAAGAGCCTCACCCTGCAAGTAACGCAGGGTGAGGTGTTTGGTTTTCTCGGACCCAACGGCGCGGGCAAGACCACTTCCATGAAAATGCTGTTGGGGTTGATCGCCCCTACGTCCGGCGAAGCGTCGTTACTGGGTAAACCAATTGGAAATCTGGAAGCGATGCGGCACGTCGGCTTTTTACCGGAGCATTTCCGTTTTCAGGAATGGTTGACTGCTGATGAATTCCTTTTGTTACATGGACAGTTGCTGGGAATGGAAAAAGCTGACCTACAAAAACGTCGCGATGAATTGTTGGAAAGAGTAGGCTTAACTCCATTTCGAGACAAACATCTCCGCACATTCTCCAAAGGAATGTTGCAACGCGTCGGCTTGGCACAGGCTCTTTTAAACAGACCCGCTTTGGTGTTCTTAGATGAACCAACATCCGGTCTGGACCCGGTCGGACGCCGCCTCGTGCGCGATATCATCCGTGAAGTGCGCGCCGATGGCACATCTGTTTTTCTAAATTCACATCTTTTGAGTGAGATCGAAGTGACTTGTGATCGCGTCGCATTTATCCAGCATGGCGAGGTGGTGCGCGTGCTCGAGCTGGCAGACTTATCCAACGACCAGACCAGTGTCACCATCCGCGTTTCTAACCTTGCGACAGAGTCGCTCCATGGACTAGCGCAATGGGGACGTGAGATACAAATGGACGGTGAGTTCGTGCATATGGTTATTGCAAATGATACAGTCCTGCCAGAGGTGACGCGATATTTAGTTTCGCAGAACGCAGAAGTGTATTCCATCACGCCGAATCGAATGTCATTGGAGGATATCTTCCTCGAAACAGTGGGCAAGGACGGTGGACTATGAATCCCATTACGATCATCGCCAGGCTGACGTTCCGCGAAGCGATCCGCCGGCGCATTATGCTGGCTGGTCTGGTATTGGGGATTGCTTTTGTGGTTCTGTACTCGATCGGTACCCACTTCATTTTCAGACAGATATCAGACGAAGCGCTAGTGAATCTGCCGAGTAAAATGGCGGCGGACATCCTGATCGCCGAATCTACCAATACATTTATGATGATGGGGCTATATGCCGCCGCTTTCCTTTCGGTGGCAATGGCGGCATTGCTTGGAGCAGATACGCTGGCGGGAGAGATCAATTCCGGTACGATTCAAACCATCGCCACCAAACCCATCCGGCGGGCAGATATTGTGCTGGGCAAATGGCTTGGCTTTGCAGAACTGCTTGGTTTGTATGTACTGCTACTGGCAGGCGGCATTTTCCTAAGTGTATTCATCCGTACCGGATATACACCGCAAAATCTATGGTCCGGCTTGGGACTCATCTACATGGAGTCCATCTTGATCATGACGATTACGCTGATGCTCTCGTCAGCCTTTCCCGCGCTGGCGACCGGCGGAATCGTGTTTGGGTTGTATGGGCTCGCGTTCATTGGAGGTTGGGTCGAGCAGTTCGGAGCAATATTTCAAAACGACACCGCGATCAAAGTTGGGATTATTACCAGCCTCATTATCCCCAGCGAGACGTTGTGGAAACGCGCCGCGTTTGAAATGCAAGCTCCGCTGACTGGTTCATTCAATTCACCGTTTGCAATCACATCTGTTCCCAGTCCATTGATGATTGGATATGCGTTTCTTTATCTAGTTGTGATCCTCTATATCGCGGTTCGCATTTTTCAGACGCGCGACCTCTAGTAATAAAATTTCCTGAGCTATAGAACTCAAGAATTTTTGATTCATGCGTTCCACTGGTTTGCCTTCGCGATCCTCTCCCCCAACGGCGGATGTGAGTAGAACATGAACACCACCCACTTTTCGGGATCAACGTCACCGAGGTTTTGATTCGCCAACCGCGTGAAAGCGGAGGCGAACGCTTCACTCTTCCCAGTAGATCGCAAAGCATAATCGTCAGCCATGTTCTCCCGCCAGCGCGAGAGGGCATTGTTGAGTGGCATGGTCAACAGATCATACACGCCGATGATGAGACCCAGCGCGGGTAACGCGGCGACATCCGCAGGTGACGTGAAGCCGAACACGTCAATCGCCCAATTCAACCCCAGCGACGCAAGATACAGTCCAAGCGTTGTACTCAAAATCCCAAACGTGATCAGCACAGTAATATCGCGGTTGACGTGATGTCCCAATTCGTGGGCAAGCACAGTCTCCACTTCATCGAGGGAAAATTCGTTGATGAGCGTATCGCCCAAGATGATTCGGCGTGTATTACCAATTCCCGTCAGCGCGGCGTTAGCAGATTTGGTCCGTTTCGACATATCGAACTTGAACACGCCGCGGACTTTTGTGTTGGCGCGTTCGGCAAGTTTCAACAAACGGTCTGCCAAGTCCTTGTGTTCATCATCAAGCGGAACATATTTATTGAACAACGGCATGATGAGGATCGGCGTGAGGTTGATAAGCAAAACGTTGAAGACCAGCAATCCACCCGCCGCCCACAGCCACCACATATCGCCTGTGACTCGCAGGGTGAGATAAAGCAATTCGAGCAGAATCAAACCGAGGGGGAGTCCGACCGCCATGCCTTTGATCTGGTCAATAATCCAATCTTTGAGAGTCTGATTCGATTGACCGAAGCGATGCGGCAGGACAAATCCGCTGTAGTAGCCGAGGGGGAGATTCAGGAGGAAGAAAATCCCGCCAAAGATAGCGACGAACGCGGGGACGAGGAGCCAGGGGTTAGTGAGCAGTGACCAGTGAGTAGTCAGCCATTCGCGCAGTGAAATTGCCCAACCAAAGTAAATCCACGCGAGAAAATACAGCGCGCTGAAAATCGTATCCACCAGCCACAGTCGGCGGCGGATGCGGGCATATTGTTTGGCTTGTTTTTGTTTTTCGGGGTCGAGGAGGGCCATTTTCGATTTACGATTTTGGATTTACGATTTTGGATTTACGATTGACGATTGTTTCATTTGGTGGTCGAGTAGCCTCGCGCGTGCTGAGCGGAGCGGTAGCGAAGTCGAAGCATCGCGGGGCGTATCGAGACCACACTATTTCGCCATCTCACTCCCCAGCAACGCAATGACCTCATCCGTCTTCATTACCTTGCCATACCACGTGAGCGCGGCGAGAAAGGATTTGTGGACTAAGTCGGCGGGAATCGTTGTGCCACCGTGTTGCAGATCGCGCGCGGCACACGCATCCTCCGCCACGATCACATCGAAGCCGAAATCCACAGCCGCGCGGGCGGTGGCATCCACGCACATGTGGGTCATCATGCCGGTGACGACAACGCGCTCAACGTCCCATTTTTTCAACATATCGAGCAGATTCGTTTCAAGGAACGAATTGGGATGATGTTTATACACGATCGGCTCGCCCTCAAAATGCGCGACCGAATCGTGAATGTCTGAGCCGCTATCGCCTTTGATGAAAAAATCCGCATCGGGCTCAAGTGAAATGTGCTGAATGTGGACGTGATGTCCGCCATGCTCGCGGAAACACTGGAGCAATTCATACGCCTTCTTCGCCGCCGCCAACGGATTCACCAACGGAAACTTGCCGCCCTCAAAATAATCGTTTTGAATATCAATAACCAGCAATGCTGTTTTCATAGTGATTGAAGTATACACGTAAACAGGTAGACAGGTAGACACGTAGACACGTGCCGACCTGTGTACTTGTATACCTGTGTACTTGTGTACGTGTTTACTTGTGTACGTGTTTACTTGTGTACGTGTTTACTTTCGCCCATAATCCGCCGGGTTCTCGCCCCACTCAGCCGTATCCCATTTCAACACCGCGTCATCGTCCAATTCGTTTTCTGCCAGCCAACTCTCCGCGCTGCGGATCATCGCAAAGATCAACGCGTTCTTGCCCGTGTGTTTCAACTTCGTTCTACACACGCCCATCTCGACCCATGCAATCGCATTTTCAGAATCGGAGTAGATCGTCATTCGTTTTTTCTGTTTCACCAACCAGGTGAGCATATGGACGATCGCTAAAAATTCACCGATATTATTCGTCCCATCGGGGTACGGACCCGCGCGAAAAATTTCCTTTCCCGATTCGGTTTCCACGCCCCGATATTCCATTTTGCCGGGCGAGCCTTTGCATGATGCGTCCACACAGATGGATGGGAGGACAGGCGGCTCTTCGGACTCTTTCCACCTCCCCGACGTGGACGCCCTCCCTTTGAACGCTTCATACTTCGACTGGAAAGCTGATTCGGCTTCTTTACGCGTCTCGAACGCCTTGAACTCCGCCCCGACGAATCTCTTCACCTGCTCCTCGCACTCCGCCCATGAGGTGAAGATGCCGGTCTTGCGTCCCTTCCATACGACGTAGAATTTTTGTTTGGACATTTTGATCACTGTAGGGGCGAGGCGGTGTTCTGAGCGTGTCGAAGGATTCTCTCGCCCTGTTTGGGCGGGATAACCCCGCCCCTACATCATTACGACGGTTCTTCCCAGCCCGCCTCTTCCACTGCCATGAAAATATCCGTTGCGGAGATCATGCCGATCAACGCGCCATCCTCGTCGGCGATCGGCAGGTGGTGAAATTTCTTTTCCTGCATCACCTTCGAACATTCCACGAGAGTCCAGCCCGCCTTGCCGGTAACGATCGGACCCGACATGATCTCACGCACATGCGTCTCAGCGGCATTGCGATTCACGGCAACGATCTTGTCGCGGATGTCGGTGGTGGTGACAATGCCATATTCCTTGTTCGTCACGCTCAGATCCACGATAACGCTGTGGATGTTGCGCCGCCGCATCAGGGTCATGGCGTACGAAACGGTGGTATCCGGGTCAACGACAACAACGGGACTGCTCATCCAATCTCGAACAAGGTGTGGCATGGGTTCCTCCGGTAGGGTTCGCGCGCAAAATAAATTTTGCGGTACTGCTATTTTACAACCAATTCAACTGAATCCATCGCGAGCAGTGAGCCGTCTTTCGCGCTGATGTCTTGAATCTCGACGCGGATGACCGAACCCGATAACAACCCGCCGATGTTGATCATGGTATCGAATGTGCCGGGCGCGCCGAGGTCGGCGGCGGTCACCGTCACCGCGCCGGCGGATAGTTCGATTCCGCCCACATCGAAGATTCGATACGCGAGGTTATTTTCAAATGGCGCGATGGCAACACTGCCTTTGATCTGCACGGAGCTAAACGCTTCGCCTCCATTGACGGGAGATTCGATGGTGATGACGCGCGGGCGTCCATCGGGCGTGAAGGTGACGTAATCGGTGATCTGCAGTTGATCGTCGATCAGTTGATAATGTCGCTCGTTTTGAAGCGTGGGACAGCAAAATGGATCTTCGGAAGCGTGCGTGATGGATCGCAGAAAAATCTCGCCGTTTGCAATGGACAGCGCGTTGACGGCTGGTCGATCATCCACCAGGGTGGAAGTGAGAAAAGCAGGCTCGCCGTTCACGACGGAATACACCGCGATAAAGACAAAGGTGCCTGTGCCGCCGTAATTTTCAGCAACAGCAACCGCAATCTCATCCACGCCATCGCCGGTCAGGTCGCCGCGCGCGGAATGATCCATCACGGTCGCGGAGGCGTAGTCCGGACTGCCGGGCGGGTTTGATTCGTATTTCCCATCGGTCAATTGCACAACACGCAGTGAGTCGGGCAAGCCGAGTTGATATTGCGCGTTGCGAATCTGCGCGGCGTAATCTGGCGCGGGCGTGGGGGCGTTGGTGGGAGGCGTCGTTGCAGTGGGCGAGCCAGGCGTCCCTGTGGGGGAGGCGGGGGTACATCCAATTAAAAAGAGGAGGAGAATTAAGAATCCAGCGAGGAGATTGCTTCGTGGCGCTTCGCGCCGCTCGCAATGACATGCTAGGGAATTACGGGAAACCATGTGGCACCTCCATCATCGGCGCGATAGAGCGAGCGATGATTTGTAGTTGGGTCTTGCGAAATGACATAGCCGGTGGTGGCGTTTACAAAATCCATGCTGGAAAAAGAATCGCCGAATTTGATGTCGGGCGGGATGATGCTCCACGTTTTCGCCGCGTCGCGCGTGATGTAAAACTGTTCGTGGTTATACACGATCATTTCGCCATCAGGCAGGAAGTCTGCGTCGCCGTCCCCGGGGATCAATGTGGGCGTGAGCGACCACGTATCGCCCGCGTCGCTTGAAACATAGATCACGAGGTTGTTCGTATCCGAAAACGCTCTCAACTTGAGATATATGTGATTGACTGAGGCGACAAACATTTGCTCGATGCCCACGTCGGCATTCTCTAAGCCGGTCGGCAATGGCAAATTAACGCTGGACCATGTCCCCCCGCCGTCATCGGTGCGGAAGAGATACGGCGTGCCGGGCGCGTAAATTACGCCAAAGATCCATGCGGTTTGCATGTTGAGCGGAACGAGTCCATATTTGAGTCCGCCGAGCGGAAGCGAGTCGCTGGCGTTGGCATGGTTCGGGTCGTTGATGAATTGTTGAATCCACGTTGCGCCGCCATCGGTGGTTTGATACACGGCGACGGCGTTCGAGCCTGCGCCAATGCCGAGGTCGGCTAATGCCCAGCCGTTGTTGGGATCGATGAACGAAACGTGCGCGTCACTGAATGGAACGTCAATCTTGTTCCAGTTGAGTCCGCCATCGGTCGTGCGATATTGGAACCCAGCCAATGGATAATTTGCATTGTCGGGCTGTTGAATCCAAACGTGATCGTTGTCGAACACGAACCAATCCACGCTGTAGCCTGTTTCTACCACCTCGGGCGGTGTGACGTTGTGCCACGTGATGCCGCCGTCGTTCGTGCGGACAATCTGGGTCTCGGTGATGCCCCAGCCGTCGCGTTCGTTGAGGAAGTGAATTTGTACCAGTGAAGGAGATTCTATTAATGGCGCGTTGATTTCAGGGGGAGTATCAAGCGTGAAGGTTTCAGGTGTCAGGTTGGCTGGTGTGGAAAGTGATCCACAAGCCGTTATTAAAATCGATAAAATGACAAGGACAATACGTTGTTTCATTGTTCACCAAAATAGTGTTTAAAAGTTTTCAAGTTGATAGGTTTACACCTCGAACTTTCCAACCTGCTAACCTGCAAACTCAAGTATCGTCGCTTCGCCTTGACCGACACCAACGCAAAGAGTCGCAAGCGCGTATTTCACGTTGCCGCGAAGTTTCATTTCATGCACAAGTGTTGTGACCAGTCGCGCGCCTGAACATCCAAGCGGGTGACCGATTGCGATCGCGCCGCCGTTGACGTTGACGATCTCAGGGTCGAGTTCCAAGTCTTCCATCACCGCCAGCGATTGCACGGCAAAGGCTTCGTTGAGTTCGACCAAACCAATGTCTTTCATTTGCAAGCCCGCGCGTTGCAAAACTTTTCTTGTCGCGGGGATTGGACCATATCCCATCACGCGCGGCGGGACTCCAGCCACAGCAGAAGCGACGATTCGCGCCAGCGGTTTGAGATTCAGCGATTTCGCTTTTTCTTCGCTCATCACCAGCAATGCCGCCGCGCCGTCGTTGAGTCCAGACGAATTTCCTGCGGTGACTGTTCCACCTTCTTTGGCAAACGCGGGTTTGAGTTTCGCCAGCGATTCCATTGTCGTATCGCGGCGCGGGCGTTCATCAACAGAAACAAGTTTGGGTTCCCCCTTTTTTTGCGGGATGAGAATTGGGAGAATTTCTTTTGCAAGCCTGCCCGAATCAATCGCGGCGATGGCGCGTTGATGACTCAATAGTGAAAACGCATCCTGCTTCTCGCGCGTAATGTGCGGACGTTCTTGCGCGATGTTTTCGGCGGTCTCACCCATCGAGTGTGTGCCATGCGTTTCTTTCATCTTCGGATTCGGATATCGCCAGCCGAGCGCGGTATCCCATGCGGTGAGATTGCCGAACGAGAATCCCGCTTCCGCTTTCGGGATGGAGTACGGCGCCCGACTCATCGATTCGACTCCGCCCGCGATGAAGACGTCGCCCTCCCCGGCTTTGATCGCCCGCGCCGCCTGATTCACCGCGTTCAACCCCGACGCGCACAGGCGGTTCACCGTCACGCCTGCGACTTCAACGGGGAGACCCGCAAGCAACGCAGACATCCGCGCGATGTTGCGGTTATCTTCTCCCGCCTGATTCGCGCATCCGAGGATCACTTCTTCCACCAGCGCGGGGTCGAGGTCGGCGCGTCGAATCACCTCACGGATAACAGAAGCCGCCATATCGTCGGGGCGAAGCGGGGAGAGAATCCCGCCCAGGGCTCCGATCGGCGTGCGGATGGCGTCTATGATTACTGCTTCGGTCATTGATTCTCCAATACTGCGTGTCACCCTGGCGTTAGCGAAGGGGTCACTACGGCGCAGACGAGATTCTTCGCTTCGCTCAGAATGACATTGTGGGTATTAATCAAACAATTCGGATACCGGAATCCGCACCCCACCCATCCACGCGTAGACCACGACGCCCAGTACCGCGACGTAGAAGAGGATGAACAACCAATAAATGATCGGCGCTCTTGCGCGTTTAATGGAGCCAAAAAGCGAAGGGGGATTTCTCCGGAGCGTAGTTGATAGACGATAAACCCGCCAAGAAGCAACGCCACGATCCACATCGTATCAATCGAAAGTAAGAATTCCTGCATGGTCACCTCGAATTAATTATACCCGTTGCGATTGGTGAGCGGCAAAGGATGATTTTGCGCGCGCGCATTCATGACGCATAGCACTACCTTTGCCTCTGCAATGGGGGCATAATTGCGCTGGAAGCAACCCTGCCAAAGCATATCCAATACTCAGCGTTGACATAACCAATGAAAAACGAACAACCCGGCTATCAAGTCTCGCCGTTTCCTCGGGAAAGACAAGTGACCGTCCAGGGCGGCCGCCTGGCTTCGAGAAAACATACCATCCACGCCTTGATCGAGGTGGATGTGACGCAACCGCGTCGGTTGATCCGTGACTATAAGGCGCGGACCGGCAATGCGCTTTCCTTCACCGCGTTCATTATTGCCTGTCTTGCGAAAGCCATTGATGAAAACAAGTGGATGCACGCGTATCGGAATTGGCGGAATCAGATCATCCTGTTTGAGGATGTGGACGTAAACACAATGATCGAGATCGAAGCGGAGGGGCGCAAGAAAGTTATTCCGCATTTTATCCACGCCGCAAATCAACGGACGACATTGGACATCCACAATGAAATCCGCGCAACGCAGGCAAAGCCCGCAGAAACCCGCGAATACAACGTTGGATGGCTGGGCTTCCTGCCAACCTTTGCATGGGATATTTTCTTTTGGTTCATTTTCAAAAACCCGTGGGCGTTCAAAAAGAGTTTTGGCACCGTCGGCATCACCTCCGTTGGGATGTTTGGAAAAGGCGCGGGTTGGGCAATCCCATTCGGCTTGCACACGCTTGATGTTGCGCTGGGCGGCATCGCTCAAAAGCCGGGCATCGTAGACGGGCGCATCGAGATTTGTGAATTTCTTAGCATAACCCTGTGCTTCGATCACGACATCGTTGACGGCGCGCCCGCCGCGCGCTTTACGCAACGCCTCAAAGAATTAATTGAGAGCGGTTACGGATTGAAAGAAGCATCTTTCGACAAAGCAACATCATGAAACCCGAAAAGAAGTGGAATGGTTTTTCATCTATAATGGCGGGAAATAAGCGAGGTCAGCATGGCAGACTACGATTATGATTTGCTCGTGATCGGTTCGGGACCTGCGGGTCAGCGCGCGGCGATACAGGCGGCGAAGTTAAACAAGCGCGTCGCGGTCGTCGAGCGAAAAACGATTCTGGGCGGGGTCTGTATCAACACGGGGACAATTCCCAGCAAAACATTGCGCGAAGCGGTGATGCATCTTTCAGGGTATCGCGAGCATGGCCTGTATGGCGCGTCCTACACGGTGAAGCCAAACATTACGATGAGCGACCTGCTCTATCGCACCGACCACGTCATTCAACACGAACTCGATATCGTGCGGCATCAACTCCAACGCAACCGCGTCGAACTGCTCTCTGCGGAAGCCTCGTTTTTGGACGCGCACACGATTCGACTGAAGTCCGTTGACCAGCACGGCTGGCGGGATGTGACCGCCGCGCACACAATCATCGCCACAGGGACGTCTGCCACACGAAGCGAACACATCCCCTTCGACGGGAAGCGCATCTTCATCAGCGACGACCTGCTCCAGTTGAACCGTCTGCCGCGCACGTTGGCAGTCGTCGGCGCGGGCGTGATCGGACTCGAGTACGCCTGCATCTTCGCCGCGCTCGGTGTGCGCGTCACGGTGATAGACAAACGCCGCCGCCTGCTCCCTTTTGTGGAGGCAGAGATCATGGACTCGCTGACCTATCATCTCAACCAACAGCGCGCGATCTTCAGGCTCGGCGAAGAGGTCGACGACGTTCAACCGATCAACGACGAACAGGGGGAGCGCGTGAAACTCACGCTCGCCAGCGGAAAACAAATCGTTACCGAGATGGCTCTGTACAGTATCGGGCGCACCGGCGCGACAAAATCGCTCAACACAGAATCGGTTGGGCTGGAACTCGATGAACGGGGACTGTTGAAGGTCAACGAAAACTTTCAAACGAACGCGGTGAACATTTACGCGGTCGGCGACGTGATCGGGTTCCCGGCGCTGGCTTCCACTTCGATGGAGCAAGGACGACTCGCCGCGTGTCACGCGTTTGGCATCCAAACTCAAAGCGCGCCCGACCTTTTCCCGTACGGCATTTACACCATCCCTGAAATTTCAATCGTCGGCAAGAACGAAGAAGAACTGACCGAAGCGGGCATCCCCTACGAAGTGGGCAAAGCGCAATACCGCGAGATCGCCCGCGGACAGATCATCGGCGACCAGACTGGTTTGCTGAAATTAATTTTCCACCTCGAAACGCACGAATTGCTCGGCGTGCATATCATCGGCGAAGGCGCGAGCGAACTCATCCACATCGGTCAGGCAGTGATGGCGTTCAAAGGCAAGGTGGAATATTTCATCAACACCGTCTTCAACTATCCCACACTGGCTGAGTGCTACAAGACCGCCGCGTTCGATGGGATCAATCGGCTGGGGGCGTGAAATGAGTAAAACACTTTCACCCATCCACCCCGGCGAAGCGCTTCTTGAAGATTTCATGAAACCGCTCGGCTTAACTCAATATCGGCTTGCGCAGGATATTGGCGTATCCCCAATTCGCATTAGCCAAATCATTCATGGGCAACGCGCAGTTACCGTAGATACCGCCCTGCGATTGGCGCGCTATTTCAGTACCAGCGCGGCAGTGTGGTTACGGATGCAAGTTCGTTATGATCTTGAAGTGGGAGAATCGGAACTAGGGCGACGGATTGAACGCGAAGTCAAGGTTCTTGAACACGCCTTGTAATGTTCTCACAGGAGTAACTTATGGAAATGTTTGTCTTTACTGGTTTGATCTGGAAAGAAGCTGGAGGCTTTTCCGCGCTTTGCCCTGAATTGGATGTTGCATCGCAAGGAAATACACAACAGGAAGCGCGAAAGAACTTACTCGAAGCCGCATCTCTACATCTTGAAGGTTCGTTTGAAGATGGGCTTCCGTACTTGCGTCCCGTGCCTGCGGCGGATGACCCGCGCAATTCACTCCCCGCAGACGATCTGGAAGTTTTCAAATTCAAAGTAGATGTAGCCATCAAGGCGTATGCCTAAGGTTCCACTTCTCACACCCGCCAAGCGCGTTAAGTTTTTGAAGTAACAGGTCCCGCCTTGTTTAGCGGGATTTTTATTGTGTACAATTGGAGAAGACGCCTAAACGAGAGTCAACCAAATAGAATGGAGAAACGATGCACGAAGTACCCTTGCTCATCAACATCGTCGTCGCGTTGGTGGTGGCGTTCCTCGGCGGGATCATCGCGCGGCGGGTTGGGTTGCCCACCATTGTGGGATATTTACTCGCGGGCATTGTCATCGGTCCGTTCACGCCGGGATTTGTGGGAGATACAGACACCATCAGTCAACTGGCAGAGTTAGGCGTCATCTTCCTCATGTTCGGTGTGGGCTTGCACTTTTCCTTTAGCGACCTTTGGAAAGTCCGTTCGGTTGCAGTCCCCGGGGCAATTGGAAGAATGGTCATCGTCACCTCGCTGGGTTTCGGGTTCAGTCAATTCAACGGGTGGACGGTCACAGCGGGGATCGTGATCGGCTTGTCCATTTCGATTGCCAGCACAGTGATTCTCTTGCGCAGTCTCATGGACAACGGGCTATTAAACACGCCGCACGGTCAAGCCGCCATCGGCTGGGTGATCGTGGAAGATCTCGCAACCGTTTTAATCCTTGTGCTGATGCCAACGCTGGTCAACACGCCCGGCGGATTTGATTGGACGCAACTCGGTCTCACGCTGCTAAAGGCGGCGGGGTTTGTAATTCTGATCATGTTTGCAGGGACGCGACTCATTCCGTGGATTCTTTTGAGGATCGCGCATACGCGCTCGCGCGAATTATTCATTCTGGCTGTTCTGGCAATCGCGCTCGGCATCGCGCTCGGCGCGGCGGAATTGTTCGGGGTCTCGCTGGCATTGGGCGCGTTCGTCGCGGGCGTGGTTGTGAACGAATCCCCTCTCAGCCATCAAGTCGGCGCGGACGTTCTGCCGTTTCAGGAAGCCTTCGCCGTTCTATTTTTTGTTTCCATAGGAATGCTGGTAAACCCGGAGTACATTTTCAATAATCTCGGTGTCATCTTCCTGTTTGGCGCATTGATCGTGCTCGGCAAGGCGCTTGTAACCTTGTTAATGGGTTTTGCCCTCCCATGGCCCGGGCACACCACGCTGGTTTTGGCGGTTGCCTTAAGTCAGATCGGCGAGTTTTCGTTCATCCTGGGGCAGGAGGGCATGTCGCTTGGGTTGATCGATCGCGACCAATACTCGTTGATCCTCGCAGGCTCGCTGGTGTCCATCACAATTAACCCGCTCATGTATCGTTTGATCCAACCTGCCGAAATCTGGTTCAAGAAATTTCCAGTGTTGTGGCGCGCGCTGGACCGCCACGCGCCCATCCCCGCCGCATTGGACGAAACCATCAAGGATCATGTCGTCATTGTCGGTTATGGGCGGGTCGGAAGTCACATCGTAAACCTGCTGGTGAAAATGTCCGTGCCGCATCTCGTGATCGACTCCGACCCCGACCACATCGAGCAACTCAACCAAAAAGGGATTTTGAACCTGTACGGCGACGCATCCAACTCGGAAATCCTCACGCATGCGCATTTGGAGCAGGCGCGCGCGCTGGTGGTCGCCAGCCACGATGAACCCGCGAACGAACTGGTCGTTGCGGCGGCGCGCGACATATCGAGCGATCTGCCCATCGTCGCCCGCGCCACAACGGAAGCGGGCATCAATCATCTGGCGCAACTGGGCGCGGAAGATGTGATTCATCCCGAACTCGAAGGCGGGCTGGAAATCGTTCGCCATACCCTGCTAAAATTGGATCTTCCCGTAACAGAGATCATCCGCTACATGGACGCCGTCCGCCGCGATCATTACGACACGCAACTCAACACGCAAGAGGAACATCGCCTCCTGCACGACCTCATCAACGCCAGCGGCAATATCGAAGTGACATGGTTCAGCCTCAATGCGGATAATCCGCTCGTCGGCAGAACCTTGCAGGATGCGAACCTGCGCGCGCTCACCGGCGCGTCGGTCGTTGCGATCATGCGCAAGGGACAGCTGATCGCCAACCCCAAGTCGTTGACCACCTTCGAAGCGGAAGATCGAGTCGGCTTCATCGGAGACAATGAACAGATCGAAGCCACGGAACGCCTGCTCTCTACATCTGCGCCAGATGATGAAGGGGTAGAATGGGAAACATGAAATACGAAACCCTGCATGGACTCTCCCTCCCCAAAATCGGATTCGGCGCGTGGCGCATCGGCGGCAATTCATCGCCGAATCATTCACTCGACTCAAAATCGCTGACCGCGCTTCGCTCCGCGCTTGAGGTTGGCTACACCCACTTCGACACTGCCGAGAAATATGCAGACGGGCACAGCGAAGAATTGGTCGGGCAGGCAGTCCGCGAGTCAGGAAAGAAGCGTGAAGAAATTTTTATCACGTCCAAAGTCACGCCGAGTCATCTTCGATATGATGACGTTTTGACTGCCTGTGAAAATTCCATGCGCCGACTCAAAATGGATTACATTGACTTGTACCTCATCCACTGGCCTGGGACTGGCACAAAATACGAAGAGACGTTTCGCGCCTTGAACAAACTCGTCCGCGATGGGAAAGTAAAACACCTCGGCGTGAGCAACTTCGATTTGAAACTGCTCAAACAATCGCAAGAGTTGTCTGAAACGCCGATCATTACCAATCAAGTCCCTTTCAGCGTTTCAGATCGTTCGTATGTGGACAACGGCATGCTTGAATATTGTCAGCAAAACGACATCCTCCTCACCGCCTACTCGCCCGTGGACGAAGGCAACTTGCGCTCAAACAAAACACTGGAAGCAATCGCCAAAGCGCGCAACGCAAGTATCTTTCAGATCGCGCTGGCGTGGGTCATCTCACATCCGCGCGTCATCACGATTCCCATGTCGTTCAATCCGCAACACATCAAAGAAAACTTTGACTCAGCAGAGATCGAATTAACTTTGCAAGAAATCGAACTGCTCAACAAATTGAAATAAAAATCTAGTCACCCGACAGTTTCATAAATAGGAGCATAACGATAAAGGAAAGGATAAGAGGCGCAAGACCTGTCGGTCAAT
>JBGANO010000055.1:0-24526 GCA_044222305.1 Anaerolineales bacterium | reverse complement strand
CTGAGTTGTTTGATTCCCCTCAACCTGCTGAAGGCGGGTGTGTGGATGATCTTTTTTTCCACTTCCGTAATTCCGATATCCCCCCAAATGGGATCTCGTATAGTTTTATTCTCCCACCTCAGTTTTGGAAAATTTACAGATGAGTCATCGTGGTCCATACGGTCTCCTGAACTTATTGCTTACGACACATTGACGTCTTCTTGAGGCAATTATAGGATTCTTCATGTGAATTTGCAAGACAATCATCCACTCACGCATCAAACCTGTAGTTTTAGTGTTTCCCTTTTCAGACTCGTCTTTCCATTTCTTTGAATTTGCCATTGCCCCAACCCGTTCGCAGTACAACTGCGAACGAACATTTGCATAAAGGAGACTCTCATGGATCCCAAAAACAAAGTTGTGATCGTGACTGGAGCATCGTCGGGAATTGGCGAAGCAACCGCGCGTCAGTTTGGGCGCGAGGGGGCGAAGGTTGTGCTTGCCGCGCGGCGGGTGGATAAACTCGAAGCGCTCGCGAACGAAATCGGGGGGATGGGCACAGGCGCGGAAGTGTTGGTCGTGCAGGCAGACCTATCCAAACTTGAGGATATTCAATCGCTGATCCAAAAGACGCTGGATAAATTCGGTCGCATTGACGTATTGGTGAACAACGCTGGCTTTGGACGATTGGATTGGCTTGAAAAACTTGACCCCGTCAAAGATATTCAAGGGCAGTTCGATGTCAACGTGATGGGTGTGGTCCAAACCACGCGGCAGGCATTGCCGGTGATGATAAAACAGCGGTCAGGTCACATCATTCAAATGTGTTCGATGGCGGGACTCGTCGGCACGCCCACGTACACAATTTATTCCGCCTGCAAACACGCCGTGCACGGATTCTCCGAAGCTTTGCGGCGCGAAGTGAAACCATGGGGCATTGACGTTTCGATGATTTACCCCGGCGGCGTTTCAACAGAATTCGGCGCCCATGCGGGAATCAAGCGCAAAACAAAAGCAACGACGCCAAAATTTATGTTGCTCACAGCCGAGCAGGTTGGCGACGCGGTTGTGAGTCTCGTTCGTCGACCGCGCGCCATGTGGATCATCCCCTGGTTGTGGACGTTTACGATGTGGATAAACCGCAATTTCAACTGGCTCGTGGATTACACGACGATCAATCGGTTTACGATTCCGGAGCGGGAAGAGGAGTTGAGGGCGAGGTAGGGCGTACACACGGAAACACGTAGACAGGTACACATGTTGTATTGCGTAACCCCTATCTCGTAACTCATATCTCGCACCGTGCTTGTCTGTCCACCTGTTTACTTAATCAGGTATCCCCGCCTCTTTCACATCTTTCAAATTCAATTGCAGAGATACCCGCCCGTTATATTCATTCGCTTCGAGCGTGTACATCACGTCTAGGCGCGGTGGCAGGGACTTTGCCATCTCTCCCATGCGGAAGCCGATCGCGTCGTATTTCAACGCGGGACCGTCTTCGAGGGTGAGTTTCAAATGCCTGCCCTCCGAACCAACCGCGCGGAACGCTTTCACTTTCACATTGCGCGAGACGAAAATAGCGTCTGGGTTGCCGTAGCCAGTGGGTTCGAGGAACGCGATGTGTTTCAGAATACCGAAGTTCATATCCGCGAGGGGAACTTCCATGTCGGCGGATAGTGTCTGACGCAAATCTTTCCCATCCAATTTTTCTTTTGCAATTGATTTGAGCCGCGCCACCAACTCGGTCAAGTTTTCATTTTTCACGGTGAAGCCCGCCGCCGCGGCATGACCTCCATGTCGGACGAGCAAATCCTTGCATTGATCCAACGCGTCGGTGATGTGGAATTCGGGGATCGAACGGCACGAGCCGCGCGTTTCCTCCGCTCCCTTCGCGGCGACAACAGACGGGCGGTAATATTTTTCCGTGAGACGCGATGCCGCCAAGCCGACCACCCCCGAATTGAAACCTTCATGCGCCGCGAATAACAAGAACGCATGAGGGTCATCCTGCATGGCGATCTCCTCCGCTTGTTGTTGCATGGTCTTGGTGATCGTCTGTCGCTGACGATTTTGCACATCGAGTTGTTGCGCGAGTTGACCCGCGCGCATGAAATCGGTGGTGGTGAGCAATTCAAACGACGCCAACGCGGATTCAAGCCTGCCCGACGCGTTCAAACGCGGACCAAGCATGAAGCCAATATTCCCTGCCGTGATCTTGTCAATCTTGATCTGCGCGACACCCGCGAGTGAAAATAATCCCTGCCGCTTCGTTTCGCGGAGTTGTTTGAGTCCATTGCGAACGAGTGAACGATTCTCACCAACGAGAGGCGCAAGATCGGCGACAGTGCCGAGGGCAACTAAATCAAGTAAATCAGTAAGACCGTTGACCGCGGACGATTGACCATTGACCATGGTCTGTCGTCCGTCGTCCATCGTCAATGCTTCCGCTATCTTGTACGCAATGCCTACTCCCGCCAAATCTTTATCAGGATACGGGTCGCCATGTTGTTTTGGATTGATGACCGCGAACGCTGGCGGAAGATTGTCACCGTCGGGGTGGTGATGATCGCTGATGATGAGGTCCAGCCCGATGGTGCGCGCGTGAAGCGTTTCGTCGGGCGAGCGGATTCCGCAATCCACCGTTATGACCAACTTCACGCCGTCCGCTTTCAACGAATCCAACGCGTCTTTGTTGAGTCCGTAGCCCTCGTCGAATCGATTCGGAATATATCCGCGAACGTCCGCGCCGAGCGTTCGCAGCGCTTCCACAAGCAACGCGGTGGCAGTGACGCCGTCCACATCGTAATCGCCGTAGATCGCGATGGGCTCGTCCTGCTCGAGCGCGAATCGAATCCGATCCACTGCCGTTTGCATCCCGATCATCTGAAACGGATTCGTATCGGACAGCGTTTTCGCCGCAACGAACGCGCGCGCTTGCTCCTCCGTGCCGATGCCGCGATTGAACAATACCTGCCGCAGAATCGGCGGCACGACCGCCAACGCTTCGGAGGCTTGTTGCATGATGGTCGGCGCGATAACCCAGCGTTTGTTATGTGTCATTTTGTTGATCCAAAGTTCTGATAGCAGTTGCGCTGCTACCAGCCACGCCGCAGTGCAACTGCGGCGTGAACTTGTAGTTATTTTTTATTGAGTCTAAAAAGCGTATCATTGATTCTTGTCACTTGATACAACTCGGAAAGGTTGGGAACATCAATAGCAAAATAAATTGGGCGCGTGTCAATGTTCGCGTCAATGTACGCGATCATCGTCCTCGGAAGAATTTGTCCATCTTCATCGAGAACTTCATGAAACGCAATCCCCATCTTTCCTTCCTCGATCTGCGCGGTGTAAATATACGAATACAGTTTATCCCAATTCGTAAAAACGATCGCGTTATCCCCCACGCGATTGACGACTCGCTTTGCCTCACGGATGGCTTTATCGGGCGCGAACACGGGATAAACATGATTATCGCGGATGAATGTTGTATATCCTTTTTGGATTGCAAGACTCAAATCCTGCCGCGAATTCCAGATGGGCAGAACAATTAATAGGATGGAGATGAAAACCCGCGTCATTCGCAGGGACGGCTGATTCAGTTTCGTCAACCTCTCCCACGCTGACAACACCGCGCCCGCCCCCGCGCCAAACCACACCGACGTGATGACCGACGCTGGCACATAAAACTCGCGATAGATCGAAAATGAAACCGTGATGGCGAGTCCCCAAATAAGAAGAAACGCAATCAGTGGATACAATCCCTCGCGCCACCTGCCGCCGAAAAATAACCAAACAATCCCGATGATGGTGAGAGTCAACTGCCACCATGGAAAATACGAAACATACTCGATCAGCCTGTCGTGTATGGCGTCGGGTGCGGCAGTGAAATAATACGACGATGCGCGATTGGCGGGAAATATGAATTTGAAACGATCCCACGCGGAATCGTATTCATCTTCGGTGAGTCCTACCGCGCTCAGGTTGGGACGGAAGACCGCGTTATGCACGCTTGAAGGCGGGTCGTTGTAGTCGAGGAAGAAAAAGAATCCGAGGAAGAGCGCCACGCCAAGAATCGCGCCCGCCGCCGCGCTGAACCACTCGACTCGTTTGCGCGCAGTCAACGCCATCACTGCCAACACGGATGCGCCAGTCATCACCACGGTGCTGTGAATGCCCAAACTTAATCCGCCTACTAAACCTGATAAGAAAAGATATTGCGGCTTGCCTGTATTTCTCCACAATAAAAACAATAACCAGACGGTTGCCAACATCCCTGCGGCGGGAGCGTAGGATTCAGCCACAAGCGCGCGCCACCAGAATCCGTCGGTGAGGGCGAGGATGAGCGAAGCAGAAATCGCGGCGGCGCGTGAACCCGTCAACAAGCGGACGATGAGGAAGGTATTTGCAACAGCGAGAGCGCCGAAAAACGCGGACATCAAGTTAACGCGCCAGGCGATGCTGTTGATCGGGATCAGTGTGAAGATTTTTCCAAAAATAATCTGGGTCGCGTAGCCCGTGTGGTGAGTCATGCCGAGGGTGTAGGAGAGGGTTTGAAATTCGGCGGAATCTCCCCACAGTAACGATGGCGCGAGCGTGCGGGCGTATAACGCGAGGGCGGCGAGTCCGATGAGGAGGGCGAGCCAGATGTCAATGGAGGAGAGAGGCGAGGGTCTTCCGTGGCGGTCATCCATAAGGGTCAGTCCGAGTATACGCCGGGAGTGGAAGGGCGGGCAAGTGTATAATCCAGTTAACTCGGAGGCTCCATGTATATTTTACGACCCGATGAAAAATCGACTCCCGTGATGCTGTATTCGAACATCTCTTTCATTCGCGGAGACGCGGTGACGAAGCAAAGCGTGCGCGTCAATATTTGGTTGCGGACAGATGGCGCGCCGAAACACATCCATATGTTGAAGCCGCAGACTCTGGTGTTTGGGGGAAGCCCAGCCAGGATGATGTCTTTCGAGGAGATCTATTTTCCCGTCTCGGAATTGGCGGCGTTCCATCCGCTTCCGCCATCCGATGATCCGCTCGATTATGACGAATCGGAAATCAACCGCCAGATGCAGGATATTGTGGTGATGGCGGGCACGTTTTTGATGAAGGGGAAGATCCGCACTTCGACGCAGACTGAAATGGCGCAAAGCCTGGAGGTGGCGCGCGTGTCGTGGATGTCGTTGTACGAGGCGGAAATTTCCAACCCGTTCCTGCCGCAGATGCCGCCCTTGCTCGTGCCGTTGGTGTTGGTGAACCCTTCACACGTGGCGTTCGCCTCGCAATGATCAATGTAGGGCAAGGTTAACCTTGCCCTACTTAATTCCCAGATGAACCCTATTGACACAATCCTACGCCATCATCCCGCCCTCGTCATCGATGGCGCGCTTGCCACCGAGTTGGAACGACGCGGGTATGATCTCAAGAACGATCTGTGGTCGGCAAAGATATTGCTCGAACAACCCGAAGCGATTCAACAAGCGCACTACGATTATTTCAACGCGGGCGCAGATTGCGCCATCACCGCCAGTTATCAGGCGACGGTGGAGGGATTCAAGCGACGCGGCTTGAAAGAGAAAGAAGCGATCGACTTGATTCAAAAATCGGTGCGGATCGCAAGAGCGGCGCGGGATGAATTCTGGGCTGACAATTCGAATCACGCAAACAGGTCGAAGCCCTTCGTTGCCGCGTCGGTGGGACCGTACGGCGCGTTTCTTGCCAATGGCGAGGAATACGTGGGCAACTACGGGTTGAGCGAAACCGAGTTGATGGACTTTCATCGCGGGCGCATGAAGGCGCTGATCGAAGCGGGCGCAGATCTGCTGGCTTGCGAAACCATCCCATCGCTGATCGAAGCGCAGGCGATCGTAAAACTTCTCGATGAATTTCCGAACACTACCGCATGGCTCAGTTTTTCAGCGCGGGATGAGAAACACGTCTCCGAAGGTCAGCCGTTTGCTGATTGTGTGAGCCTGCTTGAAAATCATCCGCAGATCGCGGCAATGGGAATCAACTGCGCGTCACCGAAATATCTCCCGTCGCTGATCCGCGAGGGCAAACAGCACACAAACAAACCCATTCTGGTGTACCCGAATCTTGGCGAGGGGTACGATGCGTCCACAAATGATTGGGATGGGCACGCGGCGGTCGAATCGTTTGGCGAAGAGGCGCGGGTCTGGTATGACGCGGGGGCGCGCATGATCGGCGGTTGTTGCCGCACTACACCGGAGGATATCCGCGTGATCGCGGGGTGGGTGAGGGGGACAAGTGGTACATTGGGAAATTAGTGGTTGGGGGTTGGACAGATAGAGGAGCAGAAGAATAGAGGAATAGAGAATTAGAGGATTAGAGATTGGAGATTAGTGGTGGTCGAGTAGTCCCGCGATGCTTGTCGCGGGACGTATCGAGACCAGAGGTGTAGTGGAATAGAGGGTTAGAGATTGGAGATTAGTGGTTGGTCGAGTAGTCTCGCGATGCTTGTCGCGGGACGTATCGAGACCAGAGACTGGAGATTGAGTGGAGGTTGCGATGATGAAGGCAGTGCGGATGGTGGCAATTGGCAAACCGTTGGAATTGCAAGAGATTCCGATTCCAGAATTCGGCGAAAAAGATATTCTCGTGCATGTTCGCGCGGCGGGGATTTGTCACTCGGACGCGCATTACCGCGCCGGGCGTTCTGCCATGGGCTTCGTGCCCATCACGCTGGGGCATGAAGTTGCGGGAGTTGTTGAGAAGACAGGCTCACAAGTAACGAATGTCAAAGTTGGGGATCGCGTCTGTTTGCATTACAACCTCACCTGCGGCGATTGTTATTATTGCAGTACGGGCAATGAGCAATTCTGCGACAAGGTGAAGATGCTCGGTCATCACGTGGACGGCGGCTACGCGGAGTTTATCGCCGTCCCTGCGCGGAACGCGATTCATTTGCCCGACGAGATTCCGTTCGAGGCAGGCGCAACCTTGATGTGCGCCTCAGCCACCGCCCTGCACGCGTTAACCAAAAGCAGGATCAAGGCTGGGGAAACTGTGGCAGTTTTCGGGGTGGGAGGACTCGGTCTCTCCGCCATCCAGTTGGCAAAAGCGATGGGCGCGGTCGAAGTCTACGCGGTGGACATCCAGCAGGATAAACTCGAACTCGCCTCTGAATATGACGCGATCCCTATTGACGCGAGCCGTGTGAACGCGGTGGGGGAGATCCGCAAGTCGACGAAGGGCAGGGGCGTGAATGTTGCAGTCGAGATGATCGGTTTGCGGAAGACGATGGAGCAGGCGATTGATTGCCTCGGCAATTTGGGGCGCGCTGTGATGGTGGGGTTGAACCAACAGCCGATCTCGATCAACACGTACGCGCAGGTGCTTGGCAAAGAAGCGGAGATCATCGGCTCCAACGATCATCTGTTGAGCGAACTGCCTTTGCTGGTCGAGTGGGCGCGGCGTGGAATTTTGGATACCTCGCGCGTCGTCTCGCAAGTTATTTCGTTGGACGCGGAGAAGATCAATCAGCGACTCGATGACTTGGAGAAATTCACCAGCGACGTGCGCGTGGTGATTACCCCGTGAGTCTCCGAACGCTTTCCAATTCACGCACTGCCCCCATCGTCTCAAACAGTTGACGCGCCCGCGCCAGATGTTCGGCTCGAGCGGCTGGATCTCTTTCCAATCCTTGCGCCAACTTCACCCGCAAGATTCCCGCTTCATATTTCAAGTGAAACTTCCCTGCCGCCTCCAGCGCTTTGTACCATGATTTCATCGCGGCGGTCGGTTTGGCGGTCAATGATTCGCGCCAGCCTTTGTAATACCCAAAATATGCCTGACCGATCGGGAAAACATTTTTGTAGGAATGCAACAGGGTGAGCGCTTCTTCGGCAGATGTCCTCAGGTCAGCCGCGTCAAACATCCCGTCGCGCGAGCGAAGCGTTTCATCCCACAAGGTGAAATATACTTCCGTCGCGGCAGAGAACCCGATGAGCATGGCGTAATTGGTCGGCGAACTTCCCCTCGCCAGCCGGAGCGATTCAGCCGCGTGCAATTTCGCCTTGCGCGTGTCACCAGTCTTCAACAGAGCTAGAGCCAGTTGCGCATTGGTATTGATGGAGGAAGCGCGGTTCGGGATCTTCTCGAGGATCTGCAACGCCTCCTCCAGCATCAGGATGGCATCCGCCTCCTGCCCCAGCCGGACGCTGTTTGCCGCCACCCCAGCCAGCCCCCAAAGGATGTGAAGCGGGCTGTTGCGTTTCCGCGCATCGGCAAGCAATATTTTTTGCAGGTTCAACCCATAGTCGATATCGCCAGCCAGGTACGCGCTTTCCGCCAGCAACACCGTGCTATCGCCCCATTGACGGGAATCGCCGAGTTCCTCGCAGAGCCTTTTCGATTCGGTCACATGCTTGCGAACTTCATCCCACTGCCCCACACTCACGCGATACACGCTGGTCACCACGCCAACCGTGATAAGGTTCGATGGCTGGTTAACTTCTTTTGCCACAGTCAAGGCGCGCTCCACATATCGCTCCGCCAACGGGTGCAACCTCGCAAACCCGGAAAGCACCGCCATGCCCGAATAGGCGTTTGCCAGCTCGGGCGATGTGCCGGCTTTCTCCGCCGAGTTGAGGAACTGCAAGATCGAATACATGATCGGCAACGTCTCGTTCGCATAAAAATACATTCTGCCGATCAATTCATACAACCTTGCCATTTCCAATGAGACCTCGCGCTCGTGTCCGCGCGCCGAGCCGATCCGCGAGGGAACGTACCAGTGAAATGCCTGGCGGATGACCGGCACGATCAACCCCAGGGCAAATTGCCCCGTCGACTTGGGCAGTGGTTTGCCCAGCGTGCGGAACGCCTCGCGGATATTTTTCTCGCAATCCGGCAACAGACCCAACCCATAATACGCCAACCCGATCTGGCCATGCCAGCGTGCCCGCTTCACTTTGCGGTCGCCGGCTTCGTCCGCGCCGGCAGGCTGGGGAAGGCGCGAGTCCCATTGAAGCGCCTCCTTGAAAAATTGGATCGCCTCGCGGTTGGCATTGTTTTCCACTGCCTGCGCGCCGGCTTTATCCAAATACTCCACCGCTTTCTCGATGATCTGGTTGTTGCGGGATGTTTCCGGTGTCTCGGCGGCTTGCGACCAGTGATAGGCAAGCAGGGGGTAAAAGGATTCAAGGTTGCCCTCGTTGCTCGTCTCGATCCACTCCGCCACCGATTGGTGCAATTGCCGGCGTTGCGAGAAGAGCATCAGGTTGTATGCCACTTCCTGCGTGACGGCATGTTTGAAGATATACGCCAGGTCGGGGGTTTCCGATTCGACCAGCGTGAGACTCAAGCGCGTCAACGATTCCATGTATTCGCGCAAAGCGGGCTTGTCTGAATCGATCGGGTATACGGCTTGAAGAACACGGAAGGCGAATATGCGCCCGATCACGCTCGCCACCTTCGTACGCCAGCTCTTCGGCAAAGAAGGGATGCCCTTCCGATTTTTCTCGGATCAAACTCCCGATAACAGGCGGGATGGAGCGCACACCCAGGCGCTGGCAGACCAGCGCCTCCACATCATCGAGCGGCATGGCTTCGAGCCGGATCAACCGCGCGCCCGGCGCCGCCACGATCTGCTTGAAAATTTCAGGCAAAGGTTCTGATAGCGGGCGGGTATTCAACGTCAGCAATATGGGTCGCACTTTTTGTTGCGCGTCAGTCAGCAATGCCCAGGATGCCGAATCGAACCAGTGCAGGTCTTCCATCACGATCAGAAGCGGGGCGTCATGCGCCGCCTGATTCAGCAGGCGGGTCAACAACTCGCGCGTGTTGCTCGCGCGGATTTCGCCCGCCATGGCGGAGGTGAGTTCGTTGTCAGGGATTGGGACAGGCAACAGCACGTCGAGAAGCGGGGCGTAACGCGCAAGGTCGGGGTCGATGCGAGTGAGCGTCTCGACCACTTTGGTTTGAATTAACGACCGGTCATCGTCGCTGAATTCCTGTTGCATGGTGATCTCATCCACGCCGAGGATGCGGTGAATGATGGGGCGCCACGCGTGATAGGGGCTGTTCTTCTCGATGGCATCGCCCTCGCCGCGAAACATACGCACGCGCAGGGTTTCAGCCTGGCGAATCAGGTCTTCGAATAAGCGCGACTTTCCGATGCCCGCCTCGCCTTGAAAGACGATCGTCTGGTGCGGCGTTCCGCGCGACAATTCCTGCAAGGCGTTGCCGAGCAGTATTTTTTCATCCTGCCGCCCGATCAGTTCGGTCTTCGAGCGGATGATACTGCGCTTCACATCCAACGGGTGGAAAACTTCCACCGGCTCGGCGCGACCTTTGATCTGCTGGGGCTTGATCGCTTGGAATTCAATCGCGTCTTTGGCGCTGTCGTAGGTGGCGCGGTCGCACAGGATGGGGATCTTGTGCTCGCCGATGATCTCATCTTGAAGCCCCGCCACGCCCATCAGCCGCGCAGACATATTCACCGCGTTACCGATGGTTGTATATTCGCGGCGTTCCTCATTGCCCACCGAGCCGCAAAAGATGCGCCCGGTAGCAACGCCAATGGAACTGCGCACGCCCAGCGCGTTGAGTTCCTTGCGAATCATGAGGGCGGCTTGCACTCCGCGCGCGGGATCGTCTTCGTGTGAGAACGGCGGCAACCCCAATGCGGCGACCAGCGTGATGCCTTTATCGTCCACGTTGATCTTGTTGATGCTCCCCTCGTAGCGATACACTGACCTCTGAAGCAGGCGGGCGATTTCCTGGGCGAATTCCAGTTTGGCGCTTTGATCGAGATCGGGCAGGTTGATGAAGAGCACGGTCACGCGCCGCAGTTCGGCGATCCACGCGGTTTGACCGGCGGCGAGGCGGTTGATGATCGCGCCGGGGATGTAGGGGCGCAGGGAGTTTTCCACGCCGCCGGGGATGGTTGGCTTTTCGGGAGTGTTGAAGATCGAGGAGGGTTTGTTTAACCCATTCAATCGCCCGGCTTGCGCGATGGTTTCCTTTAATTCAAATTCGATGGGTTCGCCAATGCTGTCGTTGCGGATCAACTTCCATGCGGAGGGGGTGATGAGGATCTCACCCGCCTGGGCGAGGTTGTTGGCGATGCCCACTTCCACGAGCGGGTTGCCGGTGAGTAGAAATTCCCAGCGGTTGAACACGCCGCCCACGTGAGAGGAGGTGATGTTTCCCATGCTGACGGCGAGCTTGAGGTAGAGGTTTTGGTCTTCGGCTTTGTAATTGGTGAGCTTCTCGCGGACTTTGAGGGCGCATTCGGCGGCGCGCATCGTCCACTGCCACTGGTCGGCGCGGGTGGGCGGACCAGCCTGCCCGTCGTCTGAGGCGATATTCCAGACGGCGATGACCGCGTCGCCGGCGAACTTGACCACGTCCCCGCCGTAGTCGTGGATGATGTCGATCAGTTGACCGAAGTATTCATTGAGGATGCGCGCCAGGCTTTCGACGCCGGTGGGTCCTTTTTCTGCAAGCCGCTCAGTCAGCAGGGTGAAGCCCGAAATATCGGCGAAGAGCACCGCGGCATGAAAATCGTCGGAAGCCGGCGTTTCGATGGGCGACGGGTCGGCGATGACTCGATGTTGGATGAGGCGTGGCACATAACTGGCTAGCACATCTGCCAGCGCGGGGTTGGTCATGGATTCTCCTGAAGGCACGCTCAGGATGATACCCTCTCAATCTGGGTTTGCACAGGCTGATTCTCGTTGGGGGATTTCGCTTACAATAATGATAAACACTCGAAGGAGACAACCATGCAACTTTCTGCAGACGTGCGACAAAAAATTCTTGGCTTTCAACAAACCGAGATCACGGAACATCACATTTACAGCAGGCTTGCGAAAAAGATCAATTCACCTGAAAACGCGAAGTTGCTGGAAAGAATCGCGCATGATGAACTACGTCACTACAACGAATGGAAGCAACACAGCGGCAGTGATGTGCAACCGCAGTGGTTGAAAGTCTGGTGGTATTACATCGTCAGCCGCATCTTCGGGTACACCTTCGGCGTCAAACTCATGGAACGCGGCGAGGAGAAAGCGCAAAAGAATTACGCGGCAGTGGCGGCGATCATCCCCGACGCGGCGAGGATCCAACATGAAGAGGACGAACACGAGGAACAATTAATTGCAATGCTGAGCGAAGAACGACTCGAATATGCAGGCTCGGTCGTGCTGGGACTCAACGACGCGCTCGTGGAACTCACCGGGGCTCTCGCCGGTCTGACGCTTGCTCTGCAAAATGTGAAGTTGATCGCCCTTTCGGGTTTGATCACGGGTATCGCCGCGGCGATGTCTATGGCGGCAAGTGAATATCTATCCACGCGTTCGGAGAAGACGAACAAGAATCCCGCCCGCGCCGCGCTCTACACGGGAGTCGCATACATTATCACGGTCTTCCTGCTCATCCTGCCGTATCTTTTGTTCGAGAATTATTTTTTCGATCTGGCATGGGCGTTGACTACCGCCGTGATCATCATCGCCGCGTTCAATTACTACATCTCTGTTGCGAAGGACGAATCGTTCCGCGCGCGATTTTTGGAAATGGCGGGCTTGAGTCTCGGCGTGGCGTTGTTCTCGTTCATCATCGGTTATTTCATTCGGATATGGTTGGGGATCGAGGTGTAGGACAAACTTAAGTTTGCCCCACGAACGTTATGAAAATCTTAACTGTAGACATCGGCACTGGCACGCAGGATATTTTTCTGTACGATTCGAACCTCGACATTGAGAACGGATTCAAACTCGTCCTGCCTTCGCCAACCATGATGATTCATCGCCGCCTCAAGCAGTCGCTTCCCTTTCGGACCCCGATCCTGCTCAGCGGGCATCAAATGGGTGGCGGACCTTCGGCATGGGCAATCGAAGAATACGCGCGGGCAGGGATTCCCGTGTACATGACCGCGTCTGCCGCGACGACGATCAATGATGAATTGAAGAAGGTGGAGGCGTTGGGGATTCGCATTGTCTCAGACGATGAAGTTGAAGGTCTAAGGTCAAAGGTCGAAAGTTTGGAGTTGAAGGATTTTGATTTTGAATTGATCTCCAAGACTTTCGCAGATTACGGTGTTTCGTTGGATGATTTATCGGCGATTGCAGTCGCAGTGTTCGATCATGGCAATGCGCCAGCGGGGGTTTCGGATCGTCAGTTTCGGTTTGATTATCTAGATGAACGAATCAAAGCAAAGAACTCACTGTCTGCATTCGCTTATCTTTCAAATGATGTTCCAAAAATAATGACACGTTTGCAATCGGTTGTTGATTCGGCGGGAGAGTTGCCTTGTCCGCTGGTGGTGATGGACACGGCTCCCGCGGCAGTGTTGGGCGCAACATTTGACTCAAAACTTAACTCTTACCATTCTGATGAAAATTCCAGTTTGCAAACGCGCCGAGAGATGATTGTGTGCAATGTCGGCAACTTCCATACGTTGGCGTTCCGTCTCGGCGAAAAGGGAATCGAGGGAGTCTTCGAGCATCACACCGGTGAGATTGATCTGCCTAAACTCGAAGGATTGATCCGCAAATTAGCGGATGGTTCGTTGAAGCATGAAGATGTTTTCAATGACATGGGTCACGGCGCGTTGATGTACGCCGATGAAGTGTTTGAGTTTGGGAAGGGCGAGTTTGATGTGGTGGTGACGGGACCAAGGCGAAGCATGTTCAATCGTAAATCGTCAATCGAAAATCGCAAATCGCTTCGCCCATTCTTCGCCACTCCCTTCGGTGACATGATGATCGCGGGTTGTTTCGGTCTGCTGGCGGCGACAGGGGGAATTCTGCCGGGGTTGGGCGAGTCAATTCAAAGGTCGTTGAGAGGCGAGGGCGGGCGCGGCGTCGCGCCGTGGGACGCGGGATAAAACAGTTGTATAATTCACAGCATCAGGAGTATTGAGATGGAAACAGTCACACTTGAAGTCTCCGAACCTCAACTGGTTGAATGGGTGCGGCGTTTATCGCCTACAGTCAAAAAGTCCCTTTTGCGCGTCTTGATTCCCGAAATGGACTCGCTGGAGCAATTGCTTGAATACGGAGATGACCGAATTCGAGCGATTGCGTTGCAACGCGGCATGGATTGGGATCGTTTGAACGAGGAGCAACGCGAAAAATTGGTCAATGATATTCTGCATGAGGCTTGATGGCGGATCGCGTTGTCTTCGACACAAACGCAATGATTTCGGGCTTATTATGGAAAGGAAAATCCTATCATTGCCTGTTGTTGGCGCGGGCTGGGGTCATCCAATCCGTGTATTGCAATCCGATGCTGGCTGAACTCACCGAAAAATTGCGAGGGAAATTCAAATATTCAGAAAACCAGATCCACGCAGTCGTTGCAGATATACGTAAATATGGGGAGCGGGTTGAAATATCGGGTGAATTGAAAATGGTTCACGCCGATCCTGATGATGACAAATTTATCGAATGCGCGGTTGCAGGGGGTGCGTCTTTTATCATATCAAGCGACAACCATTTGCTGACGATTGGCGAATATCAAAACATCAAGATTCTTTCGCCTGACGAATTTATTTCTCACTTTGCATAAAGCAACAAGAGGGCAAGCGCGGAGCCGCGCCGTGGGATAATCCAGCATCGAGGAGTCAGGTCATGAAACAACGCTTACATCTTGTCACTTTGGGCGTAAGAGATTTCGAGAAGTCGAAAAAGTTTTATGAGGAAACTCTCGGATGGAAGGTTGCGAGACCACAGGAAGGGATTGCTTTCTTTCAGGCGGGCGGTGTGGTGCTTGCCATTTATCCGCGCGAGGAACTGGCGAAAGATGCAGTCATTGATGCAAAAGGTTCGGGATTCGCAGGTTTCACTTTGGCGTACAACGCGCGCAGTGAATCAGAGGTGGATGAGATTATGGCTGACCTGAAAACCAAGGGAGTGAAGATCGTGAAGGAACCGCAGAAAGTATTTTGGGGCGGGTACAGTTCGTATTTTGCCGACCCCGATGATTATCTTTGGGAGGTCGCGCACAACCCGTTTTTCCCGTTCGATGAGGATGGGAATTTGAAGTTGGAATAAATTGTTGGGGCGATACCCGGTTGCTCAGGAAGGGAGCAAAGAGTCAGTAAAAAATCCTCATCTTGCCGTTGAAAAAAAGATTCATTTAGAGTATTCTTGAGGTATCGTCGCGCGGGGATCGCCCAACCTACTCCGCCCCGCGCTTGAGTCAACCAAGGAGAAGAGGCAATGACAAAAAGAATCGTTCAAATCGCGCTGGTTTTCATGCTCCTGATCGCGTCCTTCGCTTCGGCCGGCGGCGCGCGAGCGTGGGCGCAATGCCCCGCCTACGTTACCGTCCAATGGGGCGACACGCTCGGCGGCATCGCCCTGACGTGCGACACCACCGTAGATGCCATCCGCGCCGCCAACCCCGGGCTGGGATGGTGGTTGTACGCAGGGCAAACGCTCTACATCCCAACAGGATATTCCCAGCCGCCCGTTTCACAACCGACGTACGGCGGCACCTACACCGTACAGTGGGGCGACACCCTCGGCATTATCTCCCAAAAGACCGGGGCAAGCGTATCCGCCTTGTTGGCAGTCAACCCGCAGATCACAAATCCGAGCCTCATTTATACAGGACAGGTCATCTACCTGCCCGTTGGCGCTGGCACACCTCCGCCGAATTACCCTCCACAGCCTCCGCCATCCTCCCCCACCCAACCTCCCAGCGCAGACTTCTTCAAACTCGTGAAGATCACCTACAAAGGCGGGTTGTACATCCGCAACACTCCCGGCGGAACGGAGATCCTTTCCTCCGCCATGCAGAACACCTACTGGTACGTCAACACCGGCAAGATCCAACGCTACGCAGACGGCTCAGTGTGGGTCGAGGTCAAACTCGGCGAACAGATCAACGGCTGTTGGACCGGTTGGATACTGGTGAAAGATTACCTCGGCAAATATTTCACTTCGCCGAAAATAGAATAGACCCCTTGCGAAAGTCGTTTCGCCACAGAGCGCACAGAGAAAGCTGAGAGTTTTTTTGTCTGTCCGTTTTCCCCTCTCCCAATCCTTTTCGGGAACGCTTCGCGGAAGAATGAGGCGAATCGGCTACTTGCACGAATCGCCGGAGATTCTTATAATTCAATCCAAGCGAAAGAGAGAACGAATGGCAAAGTTAATCACCGAAACAGTCGGAAGCGAGCCGTATCAATACTATCCGCTTGGAAAGTACGTTGTCCGCGCGCCTGGGGTGTGCAGTGGGCGTCCCACCTTCAAGTACACGCGGATCGAGATCACCGGAACGCTGGACCGTTTAGCCGCAGGCGAGAACATGGACCAAATCGTTGCGGGATATCGCAATAAAATTTCGCGTGAGGCGGTCATTGAAGCCATTCAACTGATTGCTAATCAATTCGTCAAATCTTTGCCACAATTAGAAACAGCCTGATGATCGTCCTTGACGAACAATTGCTTGGTCGAAATATCGAAGAACAAATCGCTCACTGGTATCAGGGAGCGATTTGTTTCATTACAGACTTGCGTCCCAACACGGTCATCAAAGACGATGCGATACCAAAACTCCTTCAACAGGAAAATCAACCCACCTTTGTCACGATCAACGAACAGGATTTTTGGCGAAAAACTGCGATCAGCGGGCAATTTTGTATGGTCTGTTTTGCCCTGTCCGATTCGCGCGCGCGTGAAATTCCGCAACGGCTGAGGAACTTGTTCGATCATCCGTTGTTTGACACAAAACAGAAACGTATGGGCAAAATGATTCGAGTTGCAGAGAAAGAAGTGATTTATTACAGCGCAGAAGATATGACCATAAGAAATTTGGCGGCACGCTGACAAAACACAAAGGAGATACACTCATGCCTACTCCCCTGCCCCGCTCAAAAGTAAAGAAGAACCAAACATGGAACGCCGAAAGCGTGTTCACGTCGCCGAGTCAATTCGATGCGGAGGTGAAAAGCATCCTCGACGCGTTGCCTTCGATTCAAAAATACAAGGGACATCTCGGCGCTAGCGTGGATACATTCCTCGAAGCGATGAACGCGATGGATGCGCTTGAACAACGCTCGACGAAAGTCCGCGTCTACGCGACGATGTCCAGTTCGGTGGACGCGAACGATGAACAGGGCGCGGCGATGAATGGGAAGGCGATGTCCGCGTTGGCTCAGGTGGGCGCGGCAGCGTCCTACGTGGAACCAGAACTCCTGTCGGTGGGTGAAGCGAAGTTGCGTCAGTGGATTCAATCCGATCCGCGTATGAAAGTCTACGAGCATTTCGTCAACGATCTCTTTCGCAAGCAGGCGCACGTCCGCAGCGCCGAAGTGGAGGAGTTGATGGGCATGTTGCGCGATCCGTTCGGCACAGTGCGCAACACGGCGGGGCTGTTGGCGAATGCCGATTTCAAATTCAAGCCCGCGAAAAACAGCAAGGGCAAAAAAGTGGAGTTGACTCAAAGCACGTTCGACGCGATCCTCAACGAGTCCGATCGTAAGGCGCGTCAATCGGCGTGGGAAAATTACAACGACAAATATCTCGAAGCCAAGAACACGCTCGCGAGCAACCTCACTGCTTCGATCAAAGCCAACGTGTTCAACATGAAGGCGCGCAAATTCAACTCCGCGCTCGAAGCCACGCTCTTCAACGGCAATGTGCCTGTCGAGATGTTCCATAACCTCATCAACATCTTCAAAAAGAATCTTCCGCTCTGGCACAAGTATTGGAAAATTCGTCGCAAGGCGTTGGGCGTGAAAACTTTAAATCCGTATGATGTGTGGGCGCCGCTCACCACGAAGACTCACAAAGTCCCGTTTGATAAAGCAGTGGATTGGATCTGCGAAGGACTCGCGTCGATGGGAGAGGAATACGTCCGCGTCATGCGGAAGGGATGCCTGCATGACCGTTGGGTAGATTGGTCGCCCAACGCGGGCAAACGCCAAGGCGCGTTCTCGACGCGCGTGCCAAGCGACACGCATCCGTTCATTATGATGAGTTACACCGACGATGTTGGCAGTATGAGCACGCTCGCGCACGAACTCGGTCATTCGATGCACGCCTATTACGCCAGCCGCGCCCAACCGATGATCTATTACACGTATCCTTCGATCATTTCAGAGACCGCATCCAATTTCAATCAGGCAATGACGCGCGCGCATCTGCTCAAAACGAATCAAAATAAATATTTCCAAACCGCATTGCTCGAAGAAGCCATGGACAACTTCCATCGCTACTTTTTCATCATGCCCACGCTCGCGCGCTTCGAACTCGAAACGCATCAGCGCGTGGAAAAAGGTCAGCCGCTCACCGCCGATTCCATGATCGAACTCATGGCGGATCTGTTCAGCGAAGGCTACGGCAACGAAATGAATTTGGATCGCCAACGTGTGGGGATCACGTGGGGGACGTTCACCACGCATCTGTACATTGACTTCTACTCGTTCCAATACGCCATCGGCATCTCCGCCGCGAACGCCATCGCCAAACGGATTCTCGATGGGGTGCCGAACGCCGCGCAGGATCACATCAACTTCCTCAAGGCAGGCTCATCGAAATCGCCAATGGATGTGTATCGCGTCGCGGGTATTGATATGACCACCACCCAACCTATCGAGGATGCCTTCGCCGTACTGGAGGAGTACGTGGATCGGCTGGGGGTTTTGACTGCCAAATAGGAAACCGTGGTGCGGGATGTTATCCCGCACTATAAACTTGGCGGGATGGCATCCCGCCCCACGAAAACTATCAACAACAAGGAAACACTATGGCTATCAAAGCAATCGTCTTCGATATCGGCGGCGTGTTGGAAATCACCCCGAATCTCGGCATAGACGAGCAATGGGAGAAAAAACTCAACCTGAAAGAGGGTGAGTTGTACGAACGCCTGCGCGAAGTTTGGAAGGGTGGAAGTATCGGGACGATCTCAATCCAACAGGTGCATGAGGACTTTGGCAGACTGATGAAATGGGACGAAAAGCAAGCCAACGCTTACATAGATGATGTCTGGAAGGAATATCTAGGCACGCTCAATGTGGAACTCGCAGACTACTTCCGCAGTTTACGCCCCAAGTTCAAAACGGCGATCATCAGCAACAGTTTTGTCGGAGCGCGGGAGAAAGAAGTGGAGCATTATCAATTCGATACGATCTGCGACTTCATCATCTATTCGCATGAAGTTGGTTTGAGCAAACCCGATCCGCGTATCTTCGCGCTTGCTTGTGAGCGGCTCGGCTTACAACCGAATGAAATCATCTTTGTGGATGATCACGCGGACGTGTATGCCTCCGCGGTTGAAATGGGCATGCACTGTTTCGAGTTCAAAGACAACGCCCAGATCATCGCAGAGATTGAATCGTGCATTCGGTCAAATTTGAACTCTTGACAAATAGACAACCTTCGATATAATGTCACATAGAAATTCATCTATATGAAATTTGACCCCGTTCTTTTTGCCAAAGCCATCTCTGACGACACGCGCCAGAAAATTATGGAGTGTTGTTGCTGTGAGTGGTGTTCGGTCAGCGATATTGTTGACAAGGTGGATGTGTCCCAGCCTACTGTGTCACATCATCTTGCCATCCTGCGCGACGCGGGTTTGGTCAGCATCCGCGAGGAGGGGAAGCAAACATTCTATTCGTTGAATCAGGACAAAGTCGCGTATTGTTGCGGGCAGTTGATGGTCAAGTTTGCGCCTGAAGAGAAGGCAACTCAGATCGTCTTGAAAACATTTTCATAGGAATCTTTTCGCCGAGGACGGCGAAAAGAGCGGAACAAATTTTTTTGCGAAAACATATCGATATGTATCTATACAAAGGAAGGAGGTGAACGACATGGAATTGGATGTGATCTGTGACGAGACCTGTTGCGGCGGTGGTTGCTGTGGCGGTGGCGGCGGGTGTTGCTAACTCGCGCGTGAATAATAACAGGCTGAGGATTCTAGAGTCCTCAGCCTGTTCGATTCTATGCTTGACCTCTTGCATAAATATCTCCTGCTCAGCCACAGAGTCCACAGAGACCTTTGAGAAATGCTCTTTCTCTCTGTGTTCTCTGTGGCAAAAAAGGCTTTCGCAAGGGGTCTGCTGTTCTTCCAACTAATCTTTCGCGCGAGGCTTTGATGCGCGTTTCTTTTTGGCGGGGAGCGCAGGCTGACCAGGGTTCCGAATCTTTTGCAGGGTGTCGATATCCGGCAGGGTCACATCCACGTTGCGGATGGCGCGGACGAGGTACCCGGAGAGTCCCACCAGTGTGCCAGCCATGCCGCACAGGAAGATCATCAAGCCGAAGCCGGAACCTGGACCAGTGCCGACGATCCAGCCGAAGTAACGCGCGAGTTGTCCGCCCTCTGCCATGGCGGGTTCGAAGATTCCTTGGCCTAGAAACCCCGCCACAAGGGGCGTGAGAGGTATCATGGCTTGAGCCAGAAAGTCACTGGCGGCAAAGACGCGTCCTTGCACGTCGGGGGGGACTTTCGTTTGTAAGAATGAATCGAAAGACACGTTGACCACCGGCTCGAACGCCGCGTCTACAACGGCGGCGATCACCCAGAAGATCAATATCTGCCCAATGCCGAGAAGAGACAATCCGAATAAGCTTGAAAGCACCCAACCCAAAATGATGGCTCGCACCGGACGGCGAATTCCTCCGAGGGTGGTGAGGGCAATGCCCACGGCGAGCGCGGCAAACGCCGCGGCAGATTGCGCCGTGCCGGCGCTACTGGGGTCGCCGCCTGTGCGGAGTGAGACCATGGTAAACAGGGAAGTGACCGAAAGCGCGACACCGGAGAAAAAGTTGCCAAAGAAGAAGATGAGCGTTAAGCCCAGCAAGCCCGGGCGTTGCAAAATATAACGGATGCCGTACATCGCCTCTTTGAGGAAGCCGTGTTGCGCGCGCTCCCCTTCCTCGGTGTGCGGGGTCAGTGGAACATCGACGATCAACAACGCCGTGATGGAAACGGCGTACGATAACAGGTTAATGACCAGGATGCCCGCCAACCCAATGGACCGAAACAGGAACACGGCAAGGAGCGGTCCAATGATGCCCGGCGCGCTATCGAGCAGGGCAAGGAAGCCGTTGGCGCGCACAAAATATTTCTTCGATACCATTGTGGTGATCGCCGCAGAGTAAGAGGGCGATTGGAAGGCATAGCCGATCCCTTGCAAAATCCCCGCCAGATACAGATGCCAGATGGAAAGCGTCCCTGCCCGCTCGAACACCAACAATAGCACTGCCGCAAGGAGCGAGAGCGCATCGTACACCAGCATCATCGCTTTGCGCGGGTAGCGGTCTACGAAGACGCCGGCAAAAAGGATGACGATGAGGTACGAGGCGAAATACAACGACTCCCACGAGCCGAGGGCGTTGCCGCTCGATTCGGTGTTGCTCAAGATCCACGCGGGGAGCGCGAAAAAAGCGATTGCGGAGGCGGTTCCCGAAACCATCTGCCCAAGCCAGATGATGAAGATTCCTCGCAATCCCCGCGGGCGGCTGAAGGGCAAAGCCCAATTCGATAATGACATCGCGAAGGCGAGAATAACACAGCCCAAAAAAGAAAACAACCCTTGATCGGGGTTGTTCGTTGTAAATTCCTTGTAAAAATTACCGGGCTTCAAGCCATTTGAGCGTCCGTCGTGGGGAGGCTGTCGTGATCGGGCAAAATGGATTCGGCATCGCGGATGAAACTCGAAAAGTAACCAGCCACACCGGTCAACGCGGACGCCAGCCCGCAGAGCACGATCAACGTTCCCATTCCGGACCCCGCGCCTGTTCCCACCAACCATGAAAGCGCCGCCGGCAAACCGCTCCCCGCGATCGCGGCGGGTTCCAGCACAAAGTCTGCCAACGCGCCGCCGATGAGCGGAGAGATGGGATTCGTGAGCCACGCGATCAGACGACGGGCGGAGAAAACGCGTCCTTGCAGGTCGGGCGCGATCTTCGATTGCCAGATGGCTTGATTGGATGCGTTCACTAGCGCCCCGACAAGCGCCGCCAATGCAATGCCTGTGATCCACACCGGCAAGCCTCCGGTAAACCCGACGATTGCCATGCCGATCCCGCTGAGTATCCAACCGAGTAAGACGCCATGCACGCGGCGTTTAAAGCCGCCCCACGCGCTCATCAGCACGCCTCCTGCCACGGCGGCAATGGCTCCGGCAGATTCAACCGTTCCAAACACCAGACTATCGCCGCCCGCGCGCGTGAGGATCATCGGCGCGAACACTGTGAAGCCGATGCCCGTGAAGAGATTCCCAAAGAAGAAGATCATTTGCAGACCCAACAGGCTCGGGCGCGCAAAAATATATTTGAACCCATACGAGGCTTCGTTGAGAATCCCTCCGCTTTGCGATTTCGCGCCCTCTGCGGTGCGCGCGGGCTGTGGAATGTGGACAAGCATCAACACGCCGATGGCAAAGAGGAAAGTAATGACGTCGAGAAATAATATCCCGGTCATTTGAATGATGGGAAGTAACGCGCCCGCAAGAACCGGGGCAACGACTTGCGGTCCCGCTTCGATCAGCGACATCATGCCATTCGCGCGACCTAATTGTTCTTTTGGGATCATGGATGAGATTGCGGCAGAGTAGGCGGGCCATTGGAACGACATGGCCAAGCCATAGATGATGGATGCTCCGTACAAATGCCAGTACTCTAAGATTCCCATCGCCTGCAACACCAGGATGATAATCGTAGCGATGCCCGCGCCGATATCGCTGACCATCATCATCATTTTTCGGTTGTAACGATCCACCCACACACCGGCAAGCGGCGAGATCAACAAAAACGGCGTGATAAAAAACACCTGCATTGCCCCCATCGCGAGGGCGCTGCCGGTCTCCTCGAACATGAACAGCGTGAGCGCGAACTGACTCATCGAGCTGGCAAGCACCGAGACGATCTGCCCGATCCAGACGATGGTAAAACCGAACATCCCGCTGGGACGATTGGATGTGTTCTCCATGCGCCTCTCTCCTCGATTGAAGTTGGTCCGGCTACTCTACGTAAATTTCAACGTGCTCGCCGTCTTCCCCGTCGGTCACGTCGATGATCTTGCCGGTCATGCCGGAGCGTATGGCTTCCATCACGTTGGACATGTCCACGCCTTCGACTTCGGGGGCAAAATGCGCGCCGATCTTCAGACCCGCATCCACCAACGCGAGAGGGATCTGCACCGACGCCTTCGACCTGCCCGTGCGCGTGTCGGTGACGCGAATCCGCAACCACTTGGCGCCGCCAGGCATCCCCGGCGCGCGAGGCGAAAGAGTCCGCTTGGCGTTGAGCGCCGCGAGTAGTTTCGTCCCCTCTTCCGCGCTGAGTTTGCCTTCCTCGATCATTTTCAAAATCTTCATTCGTTCTTCTGCTGATGCCATGACGACCTCCGTTACGATCCCAGTTCAGGGGTGAGGGTGGTGGATTCTTTGACGGGTTCTGCCTCTGTGTTTGCCGGCGTGTCCGATTTTGGAAGTTTGAACTTCAGCCAGATCGGAACGATCGCCAACAACAGGGCAATCGCGGTAATTGTAAACGGGAATTGCGGGCTGACGCGTTCCCACAACTGCGCGCCCAACCACGGCGCGGGCAGTGAAACGATCCCAAGACTGGTGCTGAACAAGCCAAACGCCGTTCCGCGCAAATGTTGCGGCACGGCTTTACTGATCAACGATTGATAAGCGGGTGACATGACGCCAACTCCCACGCCTGCCATGCCCCAGCCTACAAAATAGAGCAGTGAATTTCCTTGCGGGATGTTGATCAACAGGAGCAACGCGCCCGCCATCAGGATCATGCCGGAGGCAATGCCCACGCGCTCGCCGACTTTATCCGAAAGCCAGCCGCCGGGGATCATGGTCAACATCATGCACAAGCCGAACAGCGAGTTCACCCAGCCGATCTGATAAACGCTCAATCGACCGAACTCCTGCATGTAGACCGGGAACAGGTTGCCCGAAAGTTGAAAGGAGACATCGCGGAAACCGTCGGTGATCAAAATCCACGTGATCAGTCCGCCAGAGAAGATCAAGCTGAACATGGCGCCGAGATTCGATTTTAAACCAGCAAACGACAATGTTGGCTTGGAGGTCTGTCCCTTCGAGGCTTCGCGCGCCATGCCAATTCTCATCACCGCGCCGATCAAATAAAGGATGCCCGCAATCAGCAACATGAATTTAAATCCATACGAACCCGCCAGCCACGCGCCGACGGGAGGACCGACAACCATCACGATCATAAAGATCGCCTGCGAGACGCCATAAACCTTGCCGCGATTCGCTTCTGTGGAATGTTCCGCGATGAACGCGTCGAAGCTGGGACCCACCAACGCGCGCGCCACCGAACCGACCGCCGCCGCCAACAACAGCCACTGCCATGTATCCGCCAGCACCATTGGGATAAAACCGATCACGCCGAACACGCTTCCGATGGCGATTGCCCGCAAACGCCCGAGCGAATCGGAAACCCATCCGCCGAGGATCTGCAACAACAGCGGCACAACCTGCGACAGCGTGAAGAACAATCCGATCTGCGGGATCGACGCGTCTAAATCCTTCAAGTACAACGGCAACAGCCCATCGTACATGTTCCCGCCGATATTCGCAAAGATCATC
>JBGANO010000054.1:0-25736 GCA_044222305.1 Anaerolineales bacterium | reverse complement strand
TGCCGCGCTGACCGGCAAACTGAATGCCGTTGAGTATCGCCGCGACCCGGTCTTTGGATTTGATGTGCCCACCTCGTGCCCCGACGTGCCTACTGAAGCGCTCGACCCTGCCTCTTCATGGCAGGATAAATCGGAGCACGAACAGAAATACAAATTGCTCGCGCAAAAATTCATCGACAATTTCAAGAACTTTGAAGACCGGGCTGTCAAGTCGGTGATCGACGCGGGACCGAAGGTGTAGACGAAAAGGCGAAGGAGTTTGAAAAAAAGAAAAGAACCGACTTGAAAGTCGGTTCTTTTTATGTCACTGGCGGTCCCGACGGGATTCGAACCCGCGATCTCGGCCTTGACAGGGCCGCATGTTAGGCCGCTACACCACGGGACCATCTAACAAGCGGGCGAGAGTTTACCATGCAGAATAATGAAGTGTCAATACGCCCAATCGTGATACAACGCGGGGTCGGTGGGAGTTAAACCTGATGGATCGTGAACGTACACCCAGTCGCCTTCGCTTGCCCAGTTATATAACCAATGCGCGTCGCCAACCGATAGATTTACGCATCCATGCGATTGTGGATAACCGAAGCGCGTGCGCCAGTATGCGCCGTGCAGGGCGCGGGCTTTGTCGAAATACATCGTCCAGGGAACATTATCGAGATAGTAAAAATCGGTCGGGTCGTTGTTGCGCATGTTTTCGGTTTCTTTTTTCAGGTAGACTTGAAACGTGCCGGGGCGCGTCCAGAAGGGTTCGAGTCCGCTGGCGATGACGGTGGCGAAGATCAATTCGTAATTGTCGTACACGGCAAGGGTTTGTTCGGCGAGGTCCACGTCGATCCAGCGACCGGTCGTCACACCCTCGGGTGGATTTGTGTTGGGCGTGATGATGGCAACTTTCCGCGCCTCCACCCATTGGTTTGGTCCGATCAGGTTCCAGTCTGCGCCGTCTACCATTTGAGTCTGGTACACCTGTAGCAGTTCTGTGAATGGGTTGATGAATGTTCCTGTTTCAGGCGTGTTGTACCCCGGCGCTTGTTTAACGGGGATATATTCAAATGACCAGCCGAAGGGTCGCTTGGGGGTGGCAGTAAATTCCAGCCCTTGATACGAGGATATTTCAGACACGCGCGCGCCTTTCCCGGCGATCCAACTTCCATCTTGAAGCATGTAATAGATGCCATGCCCGGTGTCTACACGGTCAACGTAACTCACGTAAACGAAGCCGGGCATGTATGCGTTGCCGGTCTCTGCGCCGGCGGGCCCGTTTAGGATCGGGACGAGGGCATTGTCAAGATGGAAATAGCGATAGGGGAGTTGAGGCAGGCTGGGGTCCGGGTGTTTCGAGGCGAGCGGGCGTGGAGGAATCGTCAGCCCGAGTTGTGAAAGTCCAGTGATGTATGTGGATGGTCCCAATGGAAGGCAATCGCCGGGTTCGATGAGGTATACATCCGGCGCGCAAAGCACGGCTCCGCTTTCACGCTCAGGCTCGGTGTGCGCAGAGACGGGCTGTTGGGGGTGGATGCTGATGAACGTCGTGAGGATTAAGAAAAGGGATGAAATTTTTTTCATGAAAGTGTTTGAAGATTATAGCATTTGAATATTTGCATATCTGTAAATTTCCACAAACTTTGAAGCGGCTGGCTTGACACTTTTTACCCCGTAATCTAAAATACTCTAAGTTTGAAACGTTCCTGCCGGTCTCTGGCGGGTGGATACCCTTGGAGGGCTGTCTTGTCTAAATCTCGTACCCAGCAAATGGTAGATCGTCTTCGTGAATTGCAAGCCTCGTCGCCGGATATCGAAGCGTCGGCAGTTGTCAGCGTCGACGGTTTGAGTATCGCATCCGCCCTGCCTCAGGGCGTGGAAGAAGATCGTGTTTCCGCCATGTCTGCCGCCATGCTGTCGCTTGGCGAGCGTATTGCTACAGAACTGGGGCGCGGCTCGCTCGAGCAGGTGTACATCAAAGGCGAAAAGGGATACGTGTTATTGATGTCGGTGGGGCAAGAGGCTGTGCTTACCGCGCTGGCGCGTGAGCAGGCGAAGTTGGGCTTGATCTTCCTCGATATGCGCCGCGCCGCGGAAGATCTTGCGAAACTGATTTAATCGGAGAATCTAATGAGCCCTGTTCAAAAAGCCGGTCTGTATTACCCTAATAAGTTTGGCTTGATCACGATCAAATCGCTCGAGGAGGTGATGGGCAAGAATGGTTTGAATGCCATCCTCAACCTCGCGGGCATGAATAACTACATCGACAATTACCCTGCTGATAATCTCGATAAAGGGTTCGACTTCGGCGAGCTTTCCGCCATGGGCACGGCGTTGGAGGAAATGTACGGTCCGCGCGGCGGACGCGGGTTGGCGTTGCGCGCCGGTCGCGCCACCTTTTCGGATGCGTTGAAAAACTTCGGCGCTCTTGCCGGTGCGGCAGACCTTGCCTTTGTGGTGCTTCCACTGCAAGCCAAATTGAAGATCGGTATCCCGGCGGTGGCGAAGATATTCTCCCAGCTAAGCGACCAGCACAGCACGGTGGAAGAAAAAGATACTGAATTTATTTACACCATTCATAAGTGTCCATGCTGTTGGGGGCGCAAGAACGCGGATAAACCGGTGTGCTACCTCGCTACAGGGTTGTTGCAGGAAGCGCTCAAATGGGTGTCGGGCGGCAATGAGTTTCGCGTCAACGAGTCGAAGTGTGTTGCCGTTGGCGATGCCGTTTGCGAGTTCGTCATCCAAAAAGAACCGATTGCCTGATCGGGGGGTGATGTGGCTGAAGCCAAATCGAAGATACTAATCGTCGAGGACGATCTCGATATTGCCGAAATGTTGAACGCCTATTTTCGCGTTCAAGGATATGAAGTATTCACCGTTAACTGGGGGGAGGATGGCGTGCGCGCCGCTCAGACTGTGTTGCCGAACTTGATCATCCTTGATATTCGCCTTCCGGATATCGATGGCTTTGAAGTCGCCCGGCGGGTGCGCGAGGACCGTCGTACCAACGAAATCCCCATTATTTTCCTCACCGAAAAACGCGACCGTTCAGACATCTTGCAGGGACTCGAAGTCGGCGCGGACGATTACATCACCAAGCCGTTCGATGTGCAGGAACTGCGCTTGCGCGTGCGAAACTCACTCAAGCGCGTGAGTCAGGCATCGTTGACCAATCCCGTGAGCGGATTGCCGGAAGGCGCCCTCGTGGACGAGAAATTATCTGATGTGGTGCACAAGTCCGGCTTGTCGCTCCTGCACATTTCGATTGCCAACTTGCAGACCTTCCGGGAAGCCTACGGGTTTGTCGCGTCGGACGATGTCTTGCGAGCCATCAGTTTGATGGTCTCGAACGCCTTGAAGGAGACAGGCTCTGCGGATGATTTCCTCGGGCATATCAGCCCGTCCGATTTTGTTGTTGTGGTCTCGCCGGAAACTCGCTCCGCGTTTCAAGAGAAGATCAACTCGCGCTTGCAACAATCCCTCGATTACTTCTATCCGCTCAACGATCGCGAGCAAGTGTCAAAAAGCAAGAATCGGCTGGCGATACAGGTCTATGAACTGCCCGCTGTTTTTGGAAAATACTCCTCCGTGGAGCAGTTGAAGAAGGAATTGCTCAGCAGAAGCCAGTGATCGTGAGGAAGTTTGTGTTGCCCATTTGAAACGGAGCCGTCACGGCTCCGTTTTGTTTCTTCCATATTGTGCGCATAAGGTCTGCCATTCATCCAGGCTCAATGTCTCTGCCCGACGCATGGGATCGATATTTGCCTGAGTGAGAAATTTGACGATCTCACTGGTCGGTTTATGCAAGCCTGCGGAAAGTGAGTTTCGCAGGGTTTTTCGTTTTTGAGCGAAGCCTGCCTTGATCAACTTGAAAAAAGTATTGAGGAGCGACTCTTCGATATATGGTCTGGGATAAATATCCACAACCAAAACTGCCGAATCTACGTTCGGGGCGGGGAAGAACGCGCCAGCCGGGATGCTTGCGGCGATACGCGGACTACCGTAGACCTGCACGCTCAACGCCAGCAAACTCAGATCGCCCGGCTTGGCGCAGATCCGTTGCGCCACTTCTTTTTGGATGGTCAGCACGATCCTGCGCGGCTTGTGCTGGCTTTCGAGCAAATGGCGGATGATCGCCGAGGTGATGTAGTAGGGAATGTTGGCTACCACCAGATATTCCGGTTGCGCGATCAAGTCGTCGGGTGGAATGTCAAGGATGTTCCCATGTACCACGCGGATGTTTTGGTGCGGGGCGAGAATCTCTTCAAGCGGGCGAAGCAACCTCTCGTCCAGTTCGACCGCGACCACCTCCCGGGCAGGCGCGGCGAGATAGCGCGTCAGGCTTCCCAAGCCGGGACCGATTTCAAGCACTGTATCCGCTGGCTGAATCTCTGCCGCTCGCGCGATCTGTTCGAGCGCGCGCTCATCTTGCAGAAAATTTTGCCCGAGCGATTTGTCGGCTCGAAGACCGAAACGTTTCAAAACGGCAGAGACATTAAGCGGAGGAATATTCATGGGCAGAACGGGACCTCCTCGCTCGAAGTTTCAGCAGAGGTGCTGGTCGCTTGCCATGCCCCCTCGTTGAATTGATGGACGTATTCGCGCAGGATTTCAAAATCTGTTTTGAGGATCGAAACGTTTTTGCCGAAGACCGGGTCGAACTCGCGCGTTTGGACGAACAGGTTCTGTGGGAATCCCACGAAGCGAATGTCGCTTGTTTGGATTTGCGTTCCAAGACAAGCCAATTGGCTGATCTGCGCCGGGCTGAGATCGGTCTGAATGTTATCTTTGAATGCTTGAATCAATTCTGGAATATCCTTTACAACTTCCGGGCTGGTCAGTTGATCGCGCAACGCGCAAAGAACGCGGTTCTGATTCTCTGCGCGCGCGAATCCCCCCTCAATGCGGATGCGAGCCAGCGTGAGGGCGCGATCGCCCATCAAGTGAAGTTGCCCGGCGGGAAAGACCAGGCGCTCGCTTAGGTCCTCGCCAGCGCGTCCATCCACGGGTTCGGGCAGGTACACGTCGATGCCGCCAACCGCGTTGACGATGTTGACGAATGTTTTCATGTTGACAGCCGCATAATGATCGATGCGCGCGCCGAAATTGAGCGCCAGCGTGCGGGCGAGGAGACCGGGTCCTTGCGCGGGATCGTTCGTGTATTGGAAGCCGGGGTTTCCGTAGAGATATGCCTGATTCAATTTTTCGCGCGTCTGCCCATTGAGATTATCGGCAATATCGGGGATCTCCACCCACAGATCGCGTGGAAATTCGAGCACGGTCACGGTTTCATTCACGAAGTCCACGCGCGCGAGGCGGATGACATCGGCAAGCCCGTAGTTGTACGAGTCGGCGCGCGCGTCACTGCCGATGAGAAGAATGTGCATGACCGGCGTTTCACCACACTGCGCGGGCTGGGTGGTGGTTGGCTTCAGTGAAACAAGCGGACCAGCTGAGAGGGGCGTTTTCGTCGCGCTTGGATCCGGAGTCCACGTGGCGGGAAGCGCGAAAGGAGTCCATGTTGGCAATTGTAAAGAGGGTCCGAGCGGGGCGCTCCATTTTTTTGCGTAGAGGCTATACACCGCGCCGAATAACAGGAGGGCGAGTATGGACAAGAGCGTGAAAGCGGTTTTCTGCGCGCGGGTCACAATTTATTCCAATACATATATGATGTTCGCCGGCACAGGCGTGAGGAAGTACACCGTCACCCACGAACTCCACGGCACAAAATCGTTATCGCTGTAGGCGACGTCGATCCAGGGCTTGCCCACGCAACCGCCGCAGACATCTGCCACGCTGGCAAAGCCGTAACCGGGGATATAGAGTTGTTGCCCGCCCATGCTCAGGTACCAATCTAATTTCATGCCCGCAACGCCTTTTTGCACGGTTGCGCCGCTGGAGGTCCCGTTATAACAACGGTCTCCGCCTGACCGACACGGAGAATACGAGGTGACATACATTTGCACGGCTCGCCAATACTCGATGGTCGCGCCGCCCACCACGGTCGTTTTGATTTCGACCTTTGTGCCATAACCCACCACGCGATTTTCAGGTTGGCGCGCGACCGTCTCCGCTTCGGTGACGCGCGAGATCTCATTCCCGTCTTCGTATCGGACGCGGATGCGCTGAACTGTCAGCCCGGTTTCGCCGGGATGCAAAACTTGAGTCTGATCGAGCGGGACGTCCGCGGAGGCGATCAATTCGCTGGTGAAGGGGATTGGCTTTTGCGCGAGGATCACCGCTTCGTAGACTCGCACGACTCTGATCTGCCCATCCTGCGGCAACGCCTCATTCTCCGACGGGAGGCTGTAATCGCCTCCGACCAGCGGAATCCCAGCCCCAGCCAACGCTTCGCCAACGGTTTGTGCAGATGAAGTGGTCGCGATGGTTTTGCCGTTGGAGGTGATGGCGAGAGGTTGTGCCTGGTGAATGGTAATTGGTAATTGGAGATTGGAGACTGGAGATTGAATCGGTTGACTGATGGTATCTCCGGCGCGAAGTGGTATCCCTGCATCTTGCATGGCTTCGCCCACTGTAAAGGCGGCAGTTTGAAGCGTAATTTGTTCGTGGGGAGTGGAGAGGGTAACCGGAACCGCGCGGCGTATTTGCAAAACAAGCCGAGAATTAGAAAGTAGAGAATTGGAGATCGGGTGATCGTGCGCGCTGGGAAGCCCGTTGAGGAGGATGGCGTCGTTGGACGTAATTGACATACCCGCTTGCTGTAGAATTGTTGCGGGAATGCGTTCGTCGGTTTGAAGCGTGAGGATTTGATCGCCGTCAATGATGGTGACGTTTTGTGATGCGGCTGGCTGGCAGGCGAAGAGGAGGAAAGCCAGCGATACACTCTTCAGAATGGGGGTTTTCATAGATTGATAAGGACTTTTCGTGTGCGAGAGAAATCGCCTGAATTTAAAGAGAAAAGTTCATTTGCAATTTTACCAGTTCGATGGACCGCGAATGTTGCTCCTCCTTAGGGCTATCGCATTTGGATTTCTTGTCCGCTAATCTGCGCCAATCTCCGTGAATTTTCAGAAAGATTAGCGTGAATTCGTGGAGATTAGTGGATTCTGAAACAAAAAACCGTATTTTCGGCGTCAAGATTTTCCTATGCGATTACCCTAAGCTCATCCTGTTTCAATCCTTTTGCTATTTCTCCAAATCCGTTCGCCTGCCATGAACACGATCGTCAACACCGCCCATGCCGTGATCTGCGCGAGTCGAAACCCGCCGAAGATCAATATGCTATCGCCACGAAACGCTTCAAGGAAGAGACGCGCGCCAGCAGTGAGCGCGATGAAACTGAGAAAGAGAGCGCCGGGGGATGGTGCTGAGCTCCGAAACCAGATCACGCCAAAAATAATCAACGAAGCGAACAACTCGTAGATTTGGGTTGGATGCCGCATCGCGTTCCACAAGTCAATGCCCCACGGGAGAGTTGTGGGACTGCCGAAGGCTGTCCCTGAGGCGAGGTGGGAGAGGTGGAGTCCAATGACGGTGAAAGCGAAAATTGGCACGAGGGCGTCGAGTGTGTTCCAGAGCGAGAGATTTTGTCTTCTGCCGTAAATAACGCCAGAAAGAATCCCGACAATGGTTCCACCGATGGAATCGAACAAGTCAATATTGAGGGAAAATATATTGAGAGGAGAATCGGCGAACGCGGAGTAATTCGCCAGCGCGAAGAGAATCCGCCCGCCGAGGAGGTAGCCGAGTAGCGAGTAGAAGACGAGGTTGTTGAGCGCGTCTTTTGAGACGCCGTGACGGTCAGACCGTTTTTCGGCAAGGGCGAGTCCGATCCACAGCGCGGCGGCGAGGAGGAGGATGTCACGGGGAGGGGCGAAGAGGGCGCGGAAGGATTCGATCATGGTTGCATCGGCGCGTAGGGGCGGGGTGACCCCGCCCCTACGATTATCGTAATATCTCCTCCACCCTCGTCCGCAACAACGCCTCTGCCATTGGTCCGCCGATGACGACTTCGTTGATGATTCCCTCGCGGGTGATGAAGAACGAAGAGGGGAGAGAGCGCAATTGATACGCGCGCCCAACAATAGCAGATTCATCGAGCAGGATGGGGAAGGTGAGTCCGTGTTCTTGGACGAATGACGGTATGTTGGATGCTTTATCCTGGTAGGTCATGTCAACAGCGAGGACCACAAAGCCTTTGTCTTTGTACTCGTTGTACACTTTTTCTATCGCTGGCATTTCCGCGCGGCATGGCGGACACCACGTTGCCCACAGATTCACAAGCACGGCTTGCCCCCGCAGGTCTGAGAGTCGAATCGTTTCGCCGCTCGTCGTGGGCAGGGAAAAATCGGGGGCGGGAAAGCCTTGGTGGGGCGCGGCAGTTGTCCCGGCGAGTGAAGCGGCATTTTTATCCGCGCTGAGAAATATCCACACGAGTCCGAGAGTCAAGAGAACGGCGTATGCGAGTCGGCGCTGAGTCGTGTGCATGTCGATTGAATCGGCGCGTCCCGCCCTATTCACGTTTCTCCTGTTCGGGGAGGATTTCAGCAATTCTCTCCTCAATCTTCCCAACCTTTTGCAAGAGTTCCTCGATCTCCACCTCCGCTTTTAAATTGACGCGATAATCGAGTTCGCTTCGCACCCGGTCTTTTGCATCCTGCCGGTTTTGGCTCATCATGATGATCGGCGCTTGCACGGCGGCGAGCATGGAGAGAAAAAGGTTGAGCAGGATGAACGGATACGGATCCCATTTTCGCGGTTCGGGGAGGATAGAATTGATCGTTACGTAGATAATAAGCACGACGCCAAAAGAGCTGACGAACACCCAGGAGCCTCCGAAGCGGGCAACTGCATCCGCCGCTTTTTCCCCGAGAGTTTCCTGCTCTTCCATTTCTTCGTTCAGGTTGCGGGCAACGCGTGTTCGCATCAGGTTATGAGCCTCACGCAAATGTTTTTCTACGATGGTCATCATGTCCAGCCCGGCGAGCGGCTTGCTGGTGACCAACGCTACAATGTCGCTTCGATCCAGTTCGATCGCTGTTGTGTCCTCGACAGCGATAGCAGTGGTGAGATGGTTTTCCTCTGCAAGGAGGGAGGACATGCCCACCAGCCCGCCCTTGTCGGCGATATCGATCACGATGGTCTCTTTATTCGCATCCTGAATGCTGACGTGAACCAATCCCTTTTGGATGATGTACGACACGCCTCCGGGGTCGCCTGTTTTGAACAAGCGCTGACCTTTTTTGAAGTCTCGCATTGAAACTTGTTGGGCAAGGACTTTCTTTTCCTCCTCGTCGAGAAGTTTGAACAAAGGCACATCATCGAAGACGATTGGGTCAATCATGACAACTCCAATTTTAAGAAGGTGTTTTGGGCGCTCCTGCGCGTTCCCAAGTGTTTCGATTCTACGCCGATTTGCTTTTCAGGTCGAGTTAAGATTCGTTCATCGCGCGCTAAAACTCCGATGGTACAATCTAAGAAAACAGAATCGTCAGGGATATTATGACAAACGATCTTCAATCACGCGCGATCAACACATTACGATTTCTTTCGGCAGATGCCGTGCAGAAAGCCAACTCGGGTCATCCCGGACTTCCGATGGGCGCGGCCGCGGTGGCTTTTACCATTTGGACGCGCCACCTGCGACATAATCCGCGCAACCCAAAGTGGATGGGACGTGACCGCTTCATCCTTTCGGGCGGACATGGTTCAATGCTCCTTTACTCGCTCCTCCATTTGACCGGGTACGACGTGAGCCTCGACGACATCAAGAATTTTCGACAGTTCGGGAGCATCACGCCGGGTCATCCTGAGCATGGACTCACCCCCGGTGTCGAAGTGACGACGGGTCCGCTCGGGCAGGGATTCGCGCAAGGCGTGGGCATGGCAATCGCCGCGAGTCATCTTGCCGCGATATTCAACAAACCCGGGTATGAACTCATCCAATCGTATATCTACGGCATCGTCACCGACGGCGACTTGATGGAAGGCATTTCCTCCGAAGCCGCCTCGCTGGCGGGACATTTGTCTTTGGGGCGAATCATTTATTTGTACGACGATAACCACATCTCCATTGATGGTTCGACCAATTTAGCGTTCACCGAAAACCGCGCCGCGCGTTTTGAGGCGTATGGCTGGCACGTTCAAACTGTTGATGATGGCAACGACGTGGAAGCGATTGACAAAGCCATTCAAGCCGCGAAGCTCGATCCGCGCCCCTCGATCATTATGTGCCGCACGATCATTGGCTACGGGTCTCCGCACAGGCAAGGGACATCGAAAGCGCATGGCGAACCTCTCGGTGATGAAGAACTCAACGCCGCAAAGGAAAATTTGGGCTGGCCCCTCGAACCGCGATTTGTCATCCCTGACGATGTGCTGGCGTTCTTCCGCAAAGCCGTGGACACGGGCCGCGAGCGCGAGATCGATTGGAAGATGAAACTCGAGGCATACGGGCGGTTGAATCCGCAGTTGGGCGCGGAATTGAATCGCCGTATCGCCGGCAAATTGCCTGATGGTTGGAACGATAATCTTCCAACATTCCCCGCCGACCCGAAAGGCATGGCAACGCGCGCGTCGTCTGGAAAGATCATCAACGCGCTCGCGCCGATATTGCCTGAGCTCATCGGCGGCTCTGCGGACCTCGCTCCCTCGAACAACACCATGATTGACGGAAGCCCATCTTTCCAAAAAGAATCACATGAGGGGAGAAACTTCCATTTTGGCGTGCGCGAACATGCGATGGGCGCGGCGTTGAACGGAATGAATTTGTACGGCGGTGTGATCGCGTACGGCGGCACGTTCTTGATCTTCTCGGATTACATGAAACCCGCGATTCGCATCGCTGCGATTTCACACGCCCCCTCGATCTTTATTTACACTCACGATTCGGTCGGACTCGGCGAAGACGGTCCGACTCATCAACCCATCGAGCAACTCGCCGCGTTGCGAGCGATTCCGAACATGGTGACGATTCGTCCCGCCGACGCGAACGAAGTCCGCGAAGCGTGGAAGGTTGCCATCTCGCGTCGCAACGGACCGACCGCGCTGGTTCTCACACGTCAGGCGTTGCCTACGCTTGACGTACGACAAACTTCCAGTTTGTCCAAAGGCGCTTATGTCTTGAAAGACTTCGGCACTCCTGAGATCATCCTCATGGGGACGGGTTCTGAAGTTAGCCTGATATTTGACGCCGCGCAGAAACTTCACGAAGAAGGCAAAGGCGTGCGCGTGGTTTCATTCCCAAGTTGGGAGTTGTTCGAGAAACAAGACGAAGCGTACAAAGAATCCGTCTTGCCGAAGAATCTCACGAAGCGGCTCGCCGTTGAACTGGGAGCAAGCCTCGGCTGGGAACGATACGCCAAGTCCACGCTGTGCATTGACCACTACGGCGCGTCTGCTCCGTATAAAGTGATCTTTGAACACTTCGGCTTCACGGTGGAGAATGTGGTGGCTCGCGCTAAAGAGCTTTAACCACGAAGTACACGAAGGGCGCTAAGGTTGGTTGAGTGAGGGTTTCGGTGTTGGCTTTCGAGTTTGGTTTTGAAAGATTATGATGAAAGGTCAGCGCGAAAGAAAGTCTAAAAGGATTCACCACGTTGCGCCACTTTAAACTTTGTGTACTTTGTGCCCTTCGTGGTAAAAAAGGAAACAAATGAAAATCGCCATTGGCTTTGACCATGCGGGTTTCCCGCTCAAACAAATTGTCCTTGACGCAGTCCGCAACGCAGGGCACGAATCGATTGACAAAGGCACGGATTCTGCAGAGAGTGTAGATTTCCCCGACTTTGCCGAAAAGGTTGGGCGCGCCATTCAAAATGGAGAAGCAGAGCGCGGAATTATCGTCTGTGGCTCAGGCATCGGCGCGTGCATCGCCGCGAACAAGATGAAAGGCGTGTACGCCTCCATTTGTCACGACACCTACTCCGCCGCGCAAGGCGTTTCCCACGACGATATGAATGTCCTTTGCCTCGGCGGTCGCGTGATCGGACCCGAACTCGCCAAAGGGCTTATCTCCGCGTTTTTGAATGCGGAGTATCAAGGCAACAAGGCGGGAGGGGAGAGATTGGCAAGGCGCGTTGAGAAAATCCTTAAGATCGAAGAAGGTAAATCGGTCTTGTAAGTACAAGACGGTTTAATTTTTCCGCATGAAAATTATCAAGCCTAAACAGCCATCCAACTTAACACCTTATGCAACAGCGTGTTTGACTGCATTGGTCAAGATGAACCTCGCCAAGCATATTTCTCTTGGAGGCGCGTTCGGACTGTTCCATTACCTTGATTTTCGCTCGACGCATGATGTGGACGCATGGTGGTCTAACAATGCGACAGGACCCGAACGAAAATCTGTCGCCGACGCATTGGAGAAAGTTTTAACTGGGTTTGGAAAGGTCAACGTCCGTTCGTGGGGGGATGTAGTCAGTATTGAGTTGTTGCAGGAAGGCAAAACGGTATTTAGTTTTCAAATCGCCTCGCGTTCGGCTCGGATTCATGAATCAATTCCAGCAGGGTGGATTGATGTTCCGTTGGACAGCCTGCCCGATCTCGTTGCCAGTAAGATGGTTGCGTTAGTGGAGCGCGGCGTGCCTCGTGATTTTTTGGACATTTACTCAATTTGCAAGGCTGAATTGTTAAGTGTAGTCGAGTGCTGGTCTCTTTGGAGACAACGACAGAGTATTTCAAGCGCTGATGTAGATTCATCTCGTGCAAAACTTGCCATTGAAACTCACATGGAACGAATTTCCCTGCATCGCCCCCTAGATAAAATTGCTGATGCTAACGAACGCGAACAGGCTCGAAAAGTACGCGAATGGTTTAATGATGTTTTTCTGAAAGTGAATATCAATGACTGACTCTCACTGGCTGGACGGTTCTTTATACCCCGATACTGATGTTCCTGAATCTTTACCTACTCTCGCGGATAAAGTGGATTTTCTCGCGCGCTTGTGTGCCGCATGGGACTTTGGTGTTTTGCCTCATCACGCAACCGTGAACGAAATCCGAAAAGCGGAATGGAAACCAGCTGTAGATGCCTGTCGCTTGTTGACTTCCCCTGCATACCATCTGTTGCGACGCTGGCACAAACTCGCGCCACTCGCATATCTCGGAGGACAAATTGCTGTCATCCGTGATGATCCATGGCTGGCTTATGTCTAAGCCTATTAGAAACTGAAAACGATTTGTAGTTAGGAAAAATTATGTCAGACTCAATTAAGAAATTAACCTCCCTCGGACAATCCCTCTGGTACGACAACATCCAGCGCAAGATTCTGGAAAACGGCGAATTCAAAGCCATGATCGAACGCGGCGACATTCGCGGCGTTACGTCCAACCCGTCTATTTTCAACAACGCCATCGCCAAATCAACGGATTATGACTCTGCCCTCACTCCGCTCGCTTGGGCGGGCTGGGACACGAAAAAGATCTTCTGGCAACTTGTCATCGAAGATATCAAAGCCGCGTGCGACGCGTTCCTGCCGCTGTATGAAGAATCCAACGGCGGCGATGGCTACGTCAGCATCGAGGTCACCCCCGATCTCGCGTATGACACCGAGAAGACAATCGCACAGGCGCAACAACTTTGGGCGCGTGTCGCTCGCAAGAATCTCATGGTGAAAATTCCCGCCACCAAAGAGGGCATCCCTGCGATTCGAAAATCAATTGCGGCGGGTATCAACATCAATATCACGCTGATCTTTTCGCTCAAGCGTTACGCCGAGGTGATGGATGCCTATCTCAGCGGACTGGAAGATCGCGCCGCGGCGGGTCATTCGATAGATCACATCGCGTCGGTCGCGTCGTTTTTTGTTTCGCGCGTTGATTCAAAAATTGATCCCAAACTTCCCGATGGCTCTCCGCTCAAAGGCAAAGCCGCGATCGCGAACGCGAAACTTGCCTACGACGAATATCACAAAACATTCGCGGGTCGCCGTTGGGAGAATCTCAAAGTCAAAGGCGCGCGCGTCCAGCGTCCGTTGTGGGCTAGCACCAGCACGAAAAATCCCGCCTACCCCGACACGTACTATGTCGACAACCTCATCGGGCCCGAAACCATCAACACCATTCCGCCCGCCACTCTGGATGCTTTCAAAGATCACGGCACTGCCGCGCTCACCCTCATGCGCGGCGTGGAAGAGGCGCAAAACGATATTGACCAACTCGAAGCCTCGGGCATCTCCATGGATGTTGTCACAAAAGAATTGGAAGATGAGGGCGTTCAGGCTTTCGACGAGGCGATCACACATTTGCTTGCGACCATCGAGGAGCGGAGGAAGAACGCCGCTTCTTCTCTCGACGGGTTGGCTGATTCGGTTTCCCAACGTTTATCGCAACTCGAAGCGGATTCGGCTCCCGCGCGCTTGTGGAAGCATGATCCCACTCTTTGGGCGCCTGCAAAAGATAAAGCAGGTCAACACGAAGTCACCATCCGCATGGGTTGGCTGGATTCAACCGACAAGGCTCGCAAGAAATTAAAAGAATATCAAGATTTTGCCCAGGAAGTTCAAAACGCAGGCATGGATCGTGTTTTAGTCTTAGGCATGGGCGGCTCATCGCTCACGGCTGAAGTATTTAGTTTGCTCATGTCTGCTAATGGAATCAAACCAACCTTGTCACTCGGCATTCTCGACTCAACCGACCCCGCGCAAGTGGCTGAAACCGCGAAGAACTATCCGCCTGAAAAGACCCTGTACATCGTTGCCAGCAAGTCTGGCGGCACAGCGGAAATGATGGCGAACTTCAACTACTTCTGGAAGTTGAGCAAGAAAGACGGCTCGCACTTTGTCGCCATCACCGATCCCCATACTTCACTCGAAACACTGGCGCGAAAAAATAAATTCAGAAAAGTTTTCCTCGCCGATGAATTCGTTGGCGGGCGTTACTCCGCGCTGACGGATTTCGGCCTCGTCCCTGCCGCATTGCTCGGCGTGGATTTGAATCACCTCCTCGACCGCGCCGATTGGATGCGTTCTCAGTGCCGCGAAAATGATCCTGCGGCGCGTAACCCTGGCATGGCGCTGGGGGCTGTCATTGGCGAATCCGCTTTGGGGGGGCGAGACAAGCTCACCGTCGTGGCTGACGCGCCTGTCTCCGCGTTTGCAAATTGGATCGAGCAGATCATCGCCGAATCCAGCGGCAAGAACGGCAAAGGCATCCTGCCTGTTCCGCTCGAACCGCTTGGCGATGTGAAAGATTACGGCGACGACAGAATTTTTGTATACCTGCGCCAAACAGGCGAGCATGATGAATCTATCGCCGCGCTGAAAGCCGCAGGTCACCCAATTCTCCAATTCTCTATTCTCGATTTTTACGATGTCGGCGCGGAAATTTTCCGCTGGGAGATCGCCACCGTCACCGCGTGTTCGATCATCGGCGTGAATGCTTTTGATCAGCCTAATGTTGAATCGAGCAAGAAGATCACGAAAGCGATGATTGCCGATTACCAAAAGAAAGGCAGGTTGAAGGAAGGCAAACCCGCGTGGAAAAATGACGGCGTAAGCGTGTTCTCGCCAACTGCCGTGACGGGCGCGTCGTTGAATGTTGTGTTGAGTAAATTTTTAAAGAAAGCAAAATCCAGTGGCTATGTTGCCATCAATGCGTATCTGCCGCGCAACGACGAAATGACAGACGCCCTGCAAAAGATGCGAGCCGCGATCCGCGCCAAGACAGGCAACGCAGTGACCGCTGGATTTGGTCCGCGCTTCCAACATTCGACGGGACAATTCCACAAAGGCGGACCGAAGAACGCGCTGTTTCTCGTCATCACTGCCGAGCCTGAAAAAGACTTTGACATCCCAACTGAAGGATTAACTTATGGCACACTTATCCGCGCGCAAGCCTTGGGCGATTACGAAGCGTTGATCGAGGCGAAGAGGAAAGTATTGCGCGTTCATCTGCCGTCGGTGAATGCCGTTGCTGAGTTGTTGAAGGCGTTGGAGTGGGAGGCACAGAATACTCGCAAATACGGAGAGATTCAATGACGACCGTTGAAGAAGAATACATGGATGTTCTGCAAAACATCGAAGCGACGATTTTAAGCGTATATCGCGAACATGCCGACTTGTTGGATTACGACGTTGATAAGGTTTTGAATCTACTCTGGACGGAATATCGCCGCGAAGGAATAAACAAACCAACTCCAAAACCGTTGCTCAACGCGAACGCTCAATTGGTTTATGACCGAGTCAGGCAAATATGCGAATGGCGGCTTGGACGAACAGAAATGACGGCTGGCTCCGGGTCGGTCAGGGTAAAGCCCGAGCCGCTGTCCATTGATGAGATCCTGGCTTGCTTGAAACGAATCCTCAAATCGATAAAGCTTTGGAACAAAGAAGGCGGGCGCCAGGGTTATTTGTATTTCATTGACAACAACCTTGGCGCGTGATCGAAAGGATATTCGCGAATGAGCGCTCTTGCCGTCGAAAAATGCGTCGCCTGTCGCGGCGGCGACCCAAGCTTGACGGAAGCCGAAATTGCTGAACTGCTTCCTCAAGTCCCCGAATGGATTCTCGTGGAGCGGGATGGTATCCCGCACTTGCAACGCGTCTTCAAATTCAAAAACTACGCCCAGTCATTGGACTTCACCAACAAAGTCGCCGCCATTGCCGAGGAGCAAGACCATCATCCGCTGATCGTGCTAGAGTGGGGGAGGGTGACAGTCGAATGGTGGACGCACGTCGTGAAGGGCTTACACAAGAACGATTTCATCATGGCGGCGAAAACGGATGAATTGTTTTCGTAACGCGACATTCATGTCGCTATTAGAGGGGTTATTGCGACAATTCGATTTCCGCCCGCTGTCTCTTTTTCTTAAACCCCGCCTCATTCAGCCGATTGAACAGTTTCAGCGCGGACGGTTGATTCCCAAGCCAGCCCATGAACGTGGCGGGGAGTTTGGTCAATCCGCGCGGGGGAGGGGGTAATGCCAGCGCGGATGAAAAATCTACAACGCGGTCATCAATTTGGAAAGTTGCGCGGCTGAGCCGTTTCACTTGCGGTGATGCCGTTAGAAATCCACGCAGGGACTCGCGTTCCGTTGGCGTCATCCATTGTGGCAAATCAGATGTTGCTTTGAAGTTGCAGATGGACGCGAGGTCTTGCAAAAGTAGTTTGTGTTCTGGGGAAAGCAAATTTTCTTTTTCCGTAAAATAGACAACATCCGAATCGGTAGTGACCAAAGGTTGAAGCCACAAACGGCTCACGGTGGTTCGGATGGCGTTTCTTGCGCCGGGCGTGGTGAAGTTGTAAAGCAGGGTCGCATCGCGCGGGTCTTCCCATTTGCTTGAAACATCGGGTCCGATGCGAAGAGCGTCGCACAAGCCGAGCGATGGCAGGATCGGCGCGCCACAGGCGAGGAAGTACGCGTCTTGCCCCATCGCCTCGCGCAGGATTTTTAATGCCAAGCGATACGCGGCTTCACGGGGCATGTCTGCGTGACGTTTGCCGGGCAACGCGCCCGCGTAGAGGAAATCCAACTTCAAGTAATCGAATCCCCACGCGCGGACTTGTTTCATTAGAGATGCAAGCCATTTCATCGCATCGGGATGAGTGGTGTCCAGCGCGTGAACTTGCTCGCCCCAGTTGAATCCCGCTGAGACGAATTTTCCTTTTTCATCGCGCAGAAACCAATTTGGATGTCCGCGAAACAAACGCGACGATTCGACGGCGATCAAGGGCGCGAGCCACAGCCCAGCCTTCCGCCCCGTGCACTTGATTTTTTCTGCCAGCGCGTTCATGCCCGACGGAAATTTCTTGTTCGCCACCCAATCGCCGATGGACATCTGCCAGCCATCGTCCACTTGCAAAACGTCGAAGGGCAGATCGCCCAGCTCGTCGAACACGCGGAAGAGGATTGCTTCGTCAATGGCGGTGTACAGGCTGTACCACGAACACCAGACGCGCGGCGCGGGCTTGTCTGATCTTTTGCCGAAGCGTTTGCCAAGTTCCTCTGTGTATTTTGCGAAGACGGATAGTTCGTCTCCGCGCGCGATAAACCATTCACAACCGTCCCCTTCGTGTTGACCCTTCGACAGGCTCAGGGCAGCGCCTTCGAGTTGATTCTCTTTTAGCCAGACATGCGCGTCCAAACCAAGCGAGCCAAGTAGGAGGATGTCATCGTCCGCAAATTCAACCGCGCCGACCCATGAACTGTGCGGCGACTCGTCATTCGCGTAGCGTGGATCAACCTGCAAGGGATGGAGGATCGCGGGGCGTTGAATTGGGAGGGGAGTCGGCTCCGTCCACGCGGCGAGGGACCAGGATTGCCATCCATGGCGGTAGAACTTTCGAGGAGGGCGAGGCAGGCTGACCGTCAGAGATGAAGCGTTGATGACGAGGGAGGAGCCAGTCTCAGGCGGCGAGTCCAGTTTGAGAGGGGAGGAAGTCATAAGAGCGATTATCCTGCTGAATTCGTTGACGGTCAATTATTGTTGTGGCATAATTCGCAAACCAAAGGCAGTGAAGAGAAGAGTAGGTTTGTGAGACTGTCAGCGAGTGTGGGCGCGGTGTGAGCCACATCAGCGAGCAAATCGAAGATCATCTCGGAGCCATTTTGCTGAAACAAAGTAAGCGAATCGGAGTTGTCCTCCGTTATCAAAGCAGGGCGATGTTTGTCGCCGATGAGTGTCACGCGAGCCTTATATGGCGAGTGCGTGAAATCAGAGTGGTACCGCGAGAATTCTCTCGTCTCTGTGTGAGATGAGGGTTTTTGTTTTAAAATACGTGCCGCGACATTCATGTCGCCTTTGTGACTTGCGAGATAAATCTCGCGCTACGAGGAGAAAATTATGTTCAAACCAGTCAACTCCAAACTCAACGTGACTTCGATGGAAGAAGCCATGATGAAATTTTGGAAACAACATGACATTTTCAAAAAGACAACTCAACAGCGCGAGGGTGCGCCTGAGTATGTTTTCTATGAGGGACCACCGACCGCGAACGGCAAGCCTGGCGTGCATCATGTGTTGGCGCGCGCGTTCAAGGACATGTTCCCGCGCTACAAGATCATGCGCGGATTTCACGTCTCGCGGCGCGGCGGCTGGGACACGCACGGTCTGCCCGTCGAGATCGAAGTGGAGAAGCAACTCGGCTTCAACAACAAGCAACAGATCGAAGAATACGGCATTGATAAATTCAACGAGCTATGCAAAAAATCTGTGTTCACGTACATTCAAGATTGGGAACGGCTCACTGACCGCATCGCCTTCTGGGTTGACCTTGAAGACGCCTATGTGACGTACACCAACGACTACATCGAGTCGGTGTGGTGGATATTGAAAAATTTTTGGGACAAAGACCTGCTTTACAAGGGATACAAAGTTGTGCCGTATTGCCCGCGTTGCGGCACGCCTCTTTCGGACCATGAAGTTGCCCTCGGCTACGACGAAGCGACCGACCCTTCGGTCTTTGTGCGTATGCCGCTGGCGGATAAGCCCGACACGTCACTGCTCGTGTGGACGACAACCCCGTGGACATTGCCGTCCAACGTCGCTGTTGCCGCGCACCCCGAAGAAGAGTACGTGACCGTCGAGCGCGATAACGACGGTAAGAAAGAAAAGCTGATCCTCGTGAAGTCGCTGGTTCAAAAGGTGTTCGGCGAAGAAGAAGTGAAAGTCGTTGACACATTCAAAGGCAAGAAGTTGAAAGATGTGAAATATCATCCGCTGTTCACGTTTATGCCGCCCGACAAGCCCGCGCATTATGTGGTGTTGGGAGATTTCGTCACAACAGAAGACGGCACAGGCTTGGTTCACATTGCGCCCGCGTTCGGTCAGGAAGACATGGAAATGTCGAAGCAACACAATTTGCCTGTGTTGATGACCGTTCTCCCCAACGGGACTTTCATCCCCGAGGTGACGCCGTGGCGCGGAGTCTTCGTCAAAGACGCCGACTCGATGATCATCGAAGACCTGCGCGCGCGCGGATTGTTGTTCAGGGCAGGCGAGTACACGCACACGTATCCGTTCTGCTGGCGATGCGGAACTCCGCTGTTGTATTACGCGCGCGAGTCGTGGTACATCCGCACGTCCGCGTTTCGAGATCGTTTAGTCGCATTGAACAACACCATCAATTGGGTTCCCGAACATACGCGCGAAGGTCGCTTCGGTAATTGGCTCTCCAATAACATTGACTGGGCGTTGAGCCGCGAACGATATTGGGGCACGCCGCTTCCCATCTGGGAATGTGAGAACAAACATCGCGAAGGCGTCGGTTCGGTGAAGGAACTCTCCGAAAAAGCAGGACGCGATTTAAGTGAACTCGATCTTCATCGCCCGTATGTGGATCAAGTCCATTGGGATTGCGCGCAATGCGGCAAAAAGATGAGCCGCGTTCCCGACCTCATTGACGTATGGTTCGACTCAGGTTCGATGCCTGTCGCGCAGTGGCACTATCCGTTCGAGAACAAAGAGAAGTTCGAATCGCAGTTCCCCGCCGATTACATCTGCGAAGCCGTTGACCAAACACGCGGCTGGTTCTATTCGCTTCATGCTATCAGCACGCTGTTGTTCGATAAAGTCTCATTCAAGAACGTTTTGTGCCTTGGCTTGATCCTCGATGGCGATGGGCAGAAGATGTCGAAGAGCAAAGGCAATGTCGTTGCGCCGTGGGATGTGCTGAGCGTTCACGGCGCGGACGCGTTCCGCTGGTATCTGTACACGGCGACTCCGCCGGGGCAAGAGCGCCGCTTCTCTTCCGACTTGGTGGGCGAGGTCATCCGCAGTTTCACGCTCACGTTGTGGAACGTTTATTCGTTCTTCGTGACGTATGCGAATCTCGACAAACCCACCGTCACCACCAGTCCGATAGCGACAAGCGATTTGGATCGCTGGCTGTTATCTGAACTCAATGTGCTTGTCCGTGATGTGACGGACGCGTACGAAAATTACGACGTGCCGAACGCGACGCGCCCCATCGAAGCCTTCGTGGAGAAATTGTCTACGTGGTATCTGCGGCGTTCGCGCCGCCGATTCTGGAAATCGGAATCGGACTCCGACAAGCAAGCCGCCTACTCGACGTTATACACGGCTCTTATCACCGTGTCGAAACTGCTCGCGCCCGCGATGCCTTTTCTCGCCGACGAGCTGTATCAAAACCTCGTCCGCTCCGTGGACGAGTCCGCGCCCGAGTCGGTGCATCTTGCCCAATGGCCCCAAGCCATGCCTGAGATGATTGACGAGTCGCTTAACCATGATATGGCAACGGTGATGAAACTCGTTTCGCTCGGACATTCCGCGCGGCAAAAAGCGAATCGCAAAGTGAGACAGCCGCTTGCCGAAGCCGCGTTCTCCGTCGGCAACGCGAACGAACGTAAAGCCGTCGAAAACTATGCCGACCTCTTCGTGGACGAGTTGAACGTGAAGAAAGTCCGCTTGCTGGATGCTTCGACCGAAGCCGTGTCGCACACCGTCAAGCCGTTGCCCAAGCAGTTGGGACAAAAATACGGCAACAAATTCCCCGCGTTGCAAAGGGCGATCCTTGCCTTGAACGCGGAAGAAGTTGCGAAGACATTGATGGCTGGAGAAACACTCAACGTAACCGTTGATGGAAATGATTACGGCATCGTGTCTGAGGAAGTCGAAGTCAAGGCGCAGGCAAAGGAAGGATTCGCGGTTGCCGAAGATGGCGCGTATGTTGCGGCACTCGTCACCGAATTGACACCCGAACTCGTGCAGGAAGGTTTGGCGCGCGAATTTGTGCGGCGTGTGCAAGACCTCCGCAAGAGCGCGGACCTGGATGTGGCTGACAGGATAGAACTGTTCGTCGAAGCCTCAGCAGGCTTGAGGTCCGCGATTGAGGCGCACAGGGAATACATCACGAGTGAAACGCTTGCGTCCAATCTCCAGCTTACGAGTCCGCCCAGCGGCGCATCCAGCGTGGACGATTCCTTCGACGGCGAGACGGTCAAAGTTGGGTTGGTGAAAAAATAATTCGTTGCTCCCATCGCCGTCCTCGGCAATGGGAGCGGTGTAAATAATTTTGAAAGGCGCGTTGAAAGACGTGCCTTTTCTTTTATAATGAGTAAACGACGAAGTTATGTAGTAACGACTTCAGTCGTTGTTGCAAACGACTAAAGTCGTTACTACGTTTCGTTATATTTTCTTTGAGGTGACGCATGTTCGAGAAACTTCCGCTTTGGCTTCGTAAAACTTTGGCATGGAGTGTGCATCTATTTACCGCGACCGGCGCGGTGTGGGGATTCCTAACCCTGCTCGCGATTTGGGAATCGAATTTTAAACTCGCTATCGTCTACATCGTCATCGCCATGCTCGTGGACGGATTCGACGGCATGTTGGCGCGTTTATTCCATGTGAAGGAATACGCCCAGGGTGTGGACGGCGGCTTGATGGACAACATCATTGACTACCTGAATTATGTCGTCGTCGCGGCGTTGTTGCTGGTGCGCGTGCCGGGCTTGATGCCCAATGGCTTGGCAATGGCGTCGGCGTTCTCAATTTTGCTGACCTCCGCTTATCAATTCACGCAGACTGATGCAAAGACTGACAACGATTCGTACTTCTTCAAAGGCTTTCCGTCCGTCTGGAATTTTCTCGTCGTATACATGATGCTACTCGGCTTGAATCCGTGGATCAATTTTGCACTGCTCGTCATTTGCAACATCCTGATCTTTGTGCCGGTCAAATATCTTTATCCGTCTCGTAATACCCGCTTGCGCCGCTTCACCCTTGGGTTTACCTACCTCTACGCGGGGCTGGGTGTCTGGGCGCTCCTGCAATATCCCGATGTGCCTGAGTGGGTCGCGCCCGCATCATTTGTATACGTAGCGTATTATGCCCTGCTGAGTTTCTTCCCCAGGTTTGGGACGCCGAAAACCGCGTAGAAAAATGTTGATCGAAAAGGTCGCTGAATCTTCCGAAGAACTCCTCGCGGCGTTCTCTCGTTTGATCCCACAGTTATCGCCTGAGAAAACCCCGCCAACGCAAGATGAATTAACAGCCATCCTCAACTCATTTGGCACATCGTTGCTGGTCGCGCGTTTGCCAAATGACGACGGTGAAATTGCGGGAATGCTGACTCTGGTCATCTATCGTGTTCCCACTGGGACGCGCTCAATTATTGAAGATGTGGTTGTGGACGAGCAGTATCGCAACAAAGGAATTGCCAAGGCAATGATGACCCGCGCAATCGAATTGGCGCGTGAAGCAGGAGCGGATAACATCTCATTGACTTCGAATCCAAAACGCGAGGCGGCAAATTTGTTGTATCACAACATGGGGTTTCGGCAACGCGAAACAAATTTATATATTTTGCACTTGAAATAAAATTCTACGGTTTGTGCGCTCGATATTGTTCAGGCGTATCCAAGTCGGCAAGGATTCCCTCGTCGTCAACCTCAACATACTTGATTTGATCCGCGCGCGCGTTCAAAAAATCCCTCGGCGTTTGCGGCGCGAGCATAGCAAGGATTTCGCCCCACAACGATCTTTCCACCAGCCACGGATGTCCCCTCCGCATGTGATAGATTGGAACCACCAGCGGACTCCCAGTTTCCTTGAACATCTCGCACACCCTCCGCACGCTTCCCCCTCGGACTTGAGGCTGGTCGCCCAACGCGATCAACGCGGCGCCTGCATCTTTCTCCGCCAAGTCACGAAGCCCGCATTGAATGGACGATAACATTTCGCCCTTAACAAATCCCTCGTTGAACACACTGCGGACAGGATACATTGTTTGCGCGGCTGAAACGACCTTCTTGACCTCTTCCCTCGCCGAACCCGTCACAACGATAATATCTTCGACTCCCGCATTCGCAAAAACAGAAATGACATGCTCAAGCACGGTTGTATTTCCCCACTTCAACATCATTTTGGGTTGACCCATCCGCTTCGATTCGCCCGCGGCGAGGATGATCGCTGAAATCATAATGTGTCGTCCGCCAACATTCGCTGATAATGTTCGGGCGTATCCACATCCAGTAAGAGACGGTCATCGTGCCAGGGGAGATATTCAACTTTGTGTTTATGAAAAATTGCGCGTCCGCCTGTGTCGCCTTCGAGAGTCAACAGATCGGCGAATGTTCTGCGATCAAATAACACCGGATTCGCGCGGCGATCCATCACCATCGGCGCGACGATGGGATATAGCCCCTCGGCGTGTTTTTCCACCAACGCCTGCAAAATGGATGTTGTGATTTGTGGCTGGTCAACGAGGAGGAAAATAACCCCTCCGACCCCCTCCCAGCCTCCCCCAAATCCGACATAGAAATTTTGGTTGTCAGGAAGCATTCCTTGTCGGATTTGGGGGAGGTGCCCGAAGGGCGGAGGGGGTTGCTTGAGTGCGATCACCCCCGCCCGAATCGAACTCGCCTGCCCGCTTTCCCATTCGTTATTCCTAACGATGTTCACATCCAAATCTTTGACCGCCGATTCGACTTGCTCCGCATTTGCCCCAGTCACAACGGTCACCGGTGAAAGTCCCGCCTCGAGCGCCCGCTTTGCAACCACGCGCACAAACGGCTCGCCCTTCCAATCTAACAATTGCTTTGGCTCGCCGTATCTCGAAGATTCTCCCGCCGCGAGAATGACTCCCGCAACAGGCTCGTGCGCCGCGTAGATTTTTCCCTGGTCCAAACTTGCGATGACAACGGAGTAATATTTGGAAAGCAACCTCTTTGTCATTGCTCGCGCGGCGGCTTGCAATTCAGGCGCGTCTGCTTGATTAAGCAAGACAGTCCGCCGCGCGCGCGAGGGAGTGTTTTTCAAACTGCTTTTATCATGCGAAAGAACATGGGTCACTGCGTTTGAATCAATTATCTCTCCCGCTTTTAATCCACTAAGTTCTGCAAATATTTCAGGGCGATGGACATGTTCTTCGGTCAACGACTTGCCTAAACCTGATAGACCCACAACGGTTATCACATGGTCAACAAAATCGGGAATGGGCGGTTCATGCTCCGCCCAGCCTTTCAGCGGCTTTTGACGCGAGCCATCCGCTTCGATCAACAGTGAAATGGAATGGTTCGTGCAAAATGCCCGGAGCGACGCGATGACCTCATGATGAACAGGTTGGAATTTGTCGTCTTTTGTATCACCAGTGACTAAGACGACCCCGTTCAAGTCTTTTTCGAGAGTTGCCAAATTGTTTTGAGATTTTGCAACAATATGCTTATCCGCGAATGGAACTTGCCATACCCCCAAATGCGACGTGGCGGTGACAATGACAGGCGGCTTCAATTGTCTCGCCAGTTGGAACAGCGCGGTTGTTTTTCCGCCTGACCCGACGAACGCGATACAATTCGATTCCTCGACGCGCAACGCCTGTGCAAGCGTTAGACTCATGATTTGGATTATACATCCTACGTTAAGGTACGGTATAATACTGCCCGGCGCACAAGGCTGACGCCAAAATTTTTCGTCAAGGCATGGTATGGTAAGCAACTTACTCGAATCTCTCGATACATGGGCTGAAATTCAGATCACCCGGCAAGACGTTGAATTCCTGCACAACTATTTATTTGAACACGAGTCTCCTCTCACAGCGAACGAACTCGCGCTTGTGTTGATTCACGAGCGCAACCGAGCCGAACGCGCCGCGGTACGCAAGCAACAAGAGGGAAGCGGAAAGGTTTATTTTCCAAAAGATTCTCATCAAGCGGGCGAAGCGCTTGTCTTCCCCGCGCTGGCCTGGAAGCATGGAAAAGTCGCCGACGTGCGACCCGGCGCAAATTCCGAAATTGGCGCGTTCAACGTCATCGCCATAGATTTCGACGATGGCTCTCATCGATTGTTCGCTTCCGGGTTGCCGAAGCATTCATTGAACGACAAACCCGTCACAGT
>JBGANO010000053.1:0-25795 GCA_044222305.1 Anaerolineales bacterium | reverse complement strand
AACGATTCCACTTTTTGGAAGGTGAAACGGCGCAGGTCGCGCGCCAATCCAGCCGCGATACGCGCGGAGAGATACCCCACCGTGATGGTACACACGGCAGAAAGAAGCGTCAGCACAAGCATCCAGCCGCCCACCGAAAGCACATAATTGTTTTGCAGTTTGGCGGTGTCCATGCCCAGCGCTTGATATTCCTCTTTGACCGCGCCGATGGACGCCTGCGCGATCATGCTCTCGCCCAACGCTTCAAACTTCGAGTTGACCGAGTCTTGAATCTTCGAGCGCTGTTCCGCTGGAAGTTTTTCCAGCATGGTAAAGAGGTCTGTGCCGGGCGGCAGTTTGCTTAGGTCAAAGCCGCCGAACGCCGCGCCCATTTCCGCCGCTTTGGCTGGGTCGGCAACCGCTTGTTCGATGCCCGCCACCGTCAACAACGCCTTGCCCATAATGGGATTGAGGCGGTCAATTTCCGCTTGGTCAATTTTGTTCAATACATAAATGGATTCGTTTTCCAGCGCGGGATATTTTTTAACGAGGGTATCGTAGTCGGCGGAATCTTTATCCACCAGCGTGTAATCTGCGAGGACAGAGGCTTTCTCCTCGTCGCTCAAAAAGATGACGACGCGATTCATCTCGCTTTGGCGGATCGCCGCCGGCACAGCGTTTTCAATCCCGCTTTGCTGGATGCCGGTGTTGACGATGCGCGATAGATAATCCGGCAGGGCGAGGTCGAAATTCGCCTGCACAAACAACAGCGCGATGGAAACGATCAACGCCCAGCGATACGGTTTTAGATACTTTGCTAATTTCAGCATGGATGCTCCTGATTCTTGGAAAGGGTTTCGTGTGAAGAGAAATAGAGAGTAGAAAGTAGAGAGTCTACGGTTTGCTTATGAAATGGATGTGAATCGGTTTGGGAATTAGGCAGGCGTCTGAACCGCGTCCGCTTCCAGTTCTTGTACGGCTTTGGTCATCAACTCGAGCGCCTCGCTGACCTTGGCGCGCTCCGCGGCGGATAATTTCCCCGCCAGATCATCCACCCAATGGTAACGCTCCTGCGCCCCCCGTCGGACGAGTTCCCTGCCTTTGTCGGTAAGGTTCAGCGATTTGGCGCGGCGGTCCTTCGGGTCTTCCTCGCGTTGGACAAAGCCGCTCTGCACGAGTTTGTCCACCAACTGGCTGGCGGCGGCGGGGGTGATCTCAAACCGCTCGCTCACCTCAGACATGCCGAACGCGCCTTTGTGGTGTAACTGCATCAGGATACTGAACTGCGGCATCGAAAGCCCGGCGGATTTGGCAAACTGCTTCCAGCCACTCATCGAGCGGTGCATGAATACGTCCATCCATGCGCGGACGGCTTGGTCGAATTGGGGAGATTTGGTCATAGTTAAGCCTTCTTTTTAGTTAAGCGGGCTTAACTTTATGCCTGAACTAAGTTTTTGTCAAGGAGGGGAAATGAGGACTCTGTTAGAAATCGGAAATGAGTTTACGGCGGGTTTCCGAATCAAGTCGCAGGGTGGATCAAGGCAACCGAGGCTGAATCAAATTCAAGTGGCGTGAAGATGCGTGGAACACGTCCGCGCTAGAGGTTGTTGGCGTTTGTTTTGTCGAGTTCTTCCAGCACGCGGAAGAAGAGTTCCACCGCAGTGGGATCGAATTGCCTGCCAGACTGGGCACGGATGTGATCGCGCACTTTGTCTTCCTCCCAGGCTTTACGATAGGGGCGGTCGGAACGCAAGGCATCCCACACATCCACGACCGAGAAAAGGCGCGCCGCCAATGGGATCTGTTCCCCAGCCAAGCCGCGCGGATAGCCGCTACCATCCCATTTTTCGTGATGGCAATACGGAATTTCGAGCGCGGGGCGCAGGTATTCGATGGGCGATAACATTTCATAGGCATACGTGGGGTGCTTGCGCATGATGTCCCATTCTTCTGTGGAGAGGTAATCTTCCTTGAGGAGAATGGCATCGGGTATGCCCATCTTTCCAATATCATGCAGGAGCGCGCCATGTTTAACATGCATCAGTTCCGTGTGGTTCATACCGGCCAGAGTCGCCAATTTGAGCGTTATCTCGGTGACGCGGAACGTGTGATCGTTGGTTTCACGATCGCGCAAGTCGAGCGCATGCGACCAGCCCTCGATGGTGCGGCTGTAGGCAAGAGCAAGTTCAAAGTTCGAGCGCCGTAAATCTTCAAAGGCTTTGACATTTTCGATTGCCATTGCCGCCTGTCCTGCGAGCGTTTCGAAGAAATCGATCCAATCCTGGTTGGGATAGAACGTGAAACGGCTTCCCAAATACATCACGCCAACGACATTTCCCTTCGCGATCAGGGGCAGGACAAAGCAGGAAAGGAAGTCTTCGTTTTTTCCGACCAAGTCGGATTGCGGTTCTTTTTCAAGATCCGGGATGATGAACAACCTTCGTTCCAATGCGGCGCGCCCCACCAGGGTTTCCCCCAGGCGAATCCGCAGGTTTTGTATTTCAGGCGTTTGCGCGCCAACCACCACGGCATTTTCCACACGAAGCGAGTGCTGGTTAAAAAGCAATACGGACGCGACATCCACATTCAATTGTTTGCGGGTTTGCTCCGCGATGGACTTGAGCGCCACACGCAGGTCGGTCGTTCCGAGGATGGCAAGGTCGTTGATCCGCAGTGTTTGCAAGCGGAATAATTGTTTCTTGATCTGTTGGTTTGCTTCGGCAAGTTCGGCGGTGCGCTGTTCCACGCGCTTATCCAGCTCGGCGTTCGCGCGAGCGAGCGCATCCTGCACAAACCGCAGTTCGTTGCGGTTTTGCACCAGGCTGTGTTCGATCAAACCGAAGGAAGTGACATCTTCGATGATCACCAAAAGCCCCGCGTTGGTCTTTTCGACGTCCAAGGGCGCGACGCGGAACGAAAGATACCGCATGGAACCATCGGGTTGTATCCTGTTGACGTATTCGATCTGAAACGACGGTAGTTCCCCCCTCAAGATGGCGTGAAGCGCCTCGTCTGTTCCGACAAATTCGCCAAACGCTTCGCTCAGCGGGATGCCTGGCTTCGTCAGCTCGATTTCCGCCAACTCGGATGGGAAATTCGGCGAAACCTGCGCGATGAGCAGGTTGGCATCCACATGGGCATACGACAATTGGTGCCAATCGTTGATCACCTGCGCGAGGCGCTCCCTCAAGCGCGTGGACCCCGGTTTATTGTTGGGCATGTTTTATATTATTCCCCCACATCGATCTTTTCTGCGAGCGAGAAAAAAACTTCTTCCACCTGATCTCCGGTCTTGGCGCTGCTGAGGAAATACGTCCCGTCGCCATAGGTGGATGAAACATCATGCAGGTCTTCCGCGGATATCACGCGCCCATCCAGCAAGTCTGTTTTGTTGCACACAAACACAAGATGGATCTTCGGATTAATGATTCGGGCTTGCCGCGCGTATTCCGCCATGATCGTCAACGTGTCGCGGCGGGTGACATCGCAGAGGATCACCGCGCCCGCCGTCCCCTGTATATAAGACGGGTGTGTGAATGTATCAAAGCCGGTGCTCCCCGCCAGGTCCCAGATCAGCATACTCATCGAACCATAAGAGCGTTCAACGATCTTGCGCGATATTTTCACGCCGATGGTGGTGAGGTATTTGTCGTCGAAACGGTCCTCCACGAAGCGGCGTATGAGACTGGTCTTGCCAACTCCGAAGTCACCGAGCAGGCAAATCTTTTTTTGGACAATCGTATTCATACCCTGAACTCCCGAATTCTCATGGCGTTCTGGTTGGCGTGATTACAGAGGGCTGGATCGGCTCAACAAGTGTAATCCAGATGGCAGGCACCCAACCATGATGCGCTCCGTCTTTTTCACGCCATTCCACTTCCAGCCATCTATCATAAGCAGACAACACAGTCACCGGTGTCTTGTCTAACAAGACCTCAATGTGCGGAGAGGCATACTCTGGAACTCGTCGCACCCAAACGTGACCGGACGCATAGGCTTTGTAAGGCGTGGCAGTGGCGCTGGGCGTAAAGGTAAACGTAGGCGTGACAGTATGAGTAGGCGTATACGTTGAAGTGGGCGTCCGCGTCGCCGTGCTTGTCGGAGTGGGCGTAAAGGTTGGAGTTGAGGTTACCGTTGGCGTCGCGGTAGGCGCGCCAGTGGCTGTTGGCGTGGGGCTGGGGAATGCAATGGGATACAGGGCAACCGTGAATTGCAGATAAAAACAAGCGAGCGCCGTGAAGAGGATTCCAAAGACGATTCCTAACACAATGCCAAGTTTCATCCTGTTGCTTATTGGTTTTTGAACGCCGCCACCGCCCGTCGTTTCGGCGACCAGGTGCGCAATCTTCGGTTGCAAGTTTGGCAGGGTGGTAGGATCGCCGGTAAATTGCCGCAACGCTTTCTCGTGTCTAACATGCAATTCAGACACAAAAGTATGTAATCGCGCGCGAAAACCCTCCGGCTCGACGCCTATGATCACAACGGCAAGATACATGGCGCGCCCGCTTTGGATGATAATGCGCTGGTCGCCATATTGCACTTCATCCAGTTCTTCATCGTTGTCGCCATGCCCAAAGGAATCCTGCGCAAAATCGCGAATGGCGGTGAGCATGGCGCTGATCAGATCTGAATCGGCAACTTCGGCGCTACTATGATGGCTGTGCGCGATCAATAACCCCGAATCGTGCTGGATAAGAAAAATTTCCTTGATCGTAAATGGGAGCGAATCGCGTAACGCCAACTCGGAGGGTGAAACCCCGCGCAAACGCGCCAGGGAAGCTCGCAGGATACCTTTCGGCCCAAACGCAACCTTTAAGCGGGCGTCGATATTGCGTTGGAATTCGCGCGAAAACTCACTGACCGCTTTCTGCACCGTTTCGCCAACGACAGGGTATAACGCCTCGACCATATCCTTGCGAGAATCACGGATTTGCACGCGGATAGCCTCCCCCATCACCGGCCCCAGCGCTTCTGCCATTTCATCGCGCGAATCGCGGATGGAACGCCCGATCATATCTCCCAACACCGGCGTGACACGAGCGATTAAACCTTCCGAATCAGCTTGGGCTCTGCGGCGGAGGATTTCGATTTCAGTTTTCAGGTCGCGGGAACGATCGTCCGACTCGCGCGCAAGGTCGCGCAAACGCGTAAGCTCTGCCAGCAAATCATCCAATTGTTGGCGGAGGGCTTCATCGTCTGATTGTGATTGGGTCTGGACAGAGTGAATTTGATATTCGATATCGCGCAAACGCTCGCGAACATCGGACAATAATATCGAACGAACGTGAACGAGCGGATCATGATCCTCGCTCCCAAAATTCGTTGGAGTTTCATTCCCGTTCACAGTCATGCATTCTCGATGGAATGAGTGTTATGAGGAAGAGTCTGAATCCTGGCGCAAACGAAGTCCCAACTCCATGAGCATTTGACCCAGGTCCTGGCGGGAGGTTTTCTTATTGTCCAGTGAAGATGACATCGCTTGAAGTTCCTGCCGCAGGGCATCGTCGCGCTGGCGCGATTCGGCTTGGAAGGCGCGCATACGCTCCGATTGTTCGGCGCCCAGCTTGTCAAGACGGTCGCTCAGTTCCTTGTGTGTCTCGCGCAACTGGCGCAAAAAATCGGCGGCAAGTTTTTCGATTGAGTCGCTCAATTGTTTTTGAACATTGCTGAGTTGGGCAGATTGTTCGGAAGATTGTCGTTCCACCCGTTCCGATAAATCCTTCTGGGCGGCGCGCAGTTGGGACGCGTGATCTGTATTTTGTTTATCCAGTTTTTCATGGAGTTCGCGGCGGGTATCGGAAAATTGGGACGAGGTGGACTCCGTAAGCGCGCCGAGTTTCACATCCAGCAAATCCGTCATTTCCTGACGGGTCGCTCTCAACCCGGATTCCAAATCGCTCAACCGTTTCTCAAGAGTGCGCGATTGCGAACCAAATAAAATATCGCGCAAACGCCCCAGTTCATCAGGGGTGGCGTCCGTCGCAAGCGCTGTCGATCCGTTGTCGGGGATTAAAAGTGCGTCAGCGATCATTTCTTGCTCTCGTTTTTCTTTTTTTTCCATCATATTGCCGTCCTTAAGAAATCAACGATCCACGCTTTGCATTATCAGTACTTCACGAAAGTTCAGGCGACAGTTGTACTGTCGCCTGCCTGGACGCAGTGCAACTGCGCCCAGAACTCGTTTTCGTGATTTACTGATTATACCTTTCTATACTATAACCCTGCTTACAGATCGTTTAAGTAACCATTTCGCAATCTATCCGGAGTCTCAATTTTCCCACCCACTGTGGCATATCGCAGCGCAGAATCTTCATGGCTCGTTCGAAACATCTACACCGCAATATATTCCCTCAAACTATGTTCCACCGCGTATGCCGCCGCTTCGGCGCGGTTGTTCACATTCAACTTCGAAAGGATGCTCGAAACGTAATTGCGAACCGTGCCCTCGCCCAAGAACAACTGCTTGGCGATCTCGCGGTTCGTGCGCCCCTCTGAAACAAGCAACAGCACATGCTTCTCCTGCTGGCTCAAATGCGAAAAAGCCGAAGCCTCCTCGTTCTTCACCGCGCGCCGCACTTCCTGAAAGACGCGTTGCGTCACCGCCGGGTCGAGGAGCGCCTCGCCGCGTCCCACCGCTTCGAGCGCCTTTACCAGGTCGTCGCTTCCGATCTGCTTCAATACATACCCCGACGCCCCCGCGCGGATCGCCGAAAACAACATCTCGTCCTCGGCATACGAAGTGAGCATGATCACCTTGATCTTCGGATGTTTGGTCACGATCTGTTCGCAGGCTTCGATCCCCGACGTGCCCGGCAATCGGATATCCATCACCACCACATCGGGCTTGAGTGTCTCCGTTTTCTGGATGGCTTCGCGCGCCGAACCCGCCTCGCCCACCACATCGAATTGCTGATGTCTCTCCAGCAACGAGCGCAACCCGACACGCACCACTTCGTGATCGTCCACCAGCAAAACGCGTTGTCTGATAGTTCCTTTTGGCATGGACGAATTTTACCCCAAGATGACGAACGCTTCACCCCCACAGGGAAATTGATTCCCAATTTGACGCGTTTTCTCCCTTTTGGGTTTTTTCCCTTAAAAGCATAGAGCGAGACGTTTTGCGCATCTCGCTCTACAAAATTTACTTCGCCTTGACGGTGATCGTCTTCGGCTTCACTTCCTCCGCTTTCGGGAGGGTCACGGTGAGGATGCCGTTCTCGAACTCAGCCTTCGCCTTGTCCGCAATCACTTCGGTCGGGAGGGCAAGCGCGCGCTCGAACGAACCCCAGCGCTGTTCGCGGATGTGCCAGGCTTTATCGTTCTTCTCTTCCTCGTGCTTCATCTCGCCGCGCAGGGTGAGGATCTCGCCGGTCACGTTGATCTGCACTTCGTCGGCTTTGAAGCCGGGGAGCGAAGCCTTCACAACGACATCGTTGTCGGTTTGGTACATATCCACCGCAGGCACAGACCAGCCGTCCCTGAGGGTGAGCGGGCGCGTGTACGCGTCATCGAACAAGTGGCTCATCGCCTCGCGCAGGGTCATCATTTCACGCGCAGGTTCCCATCGAATTAAGTTTGACATAGTAATCATCCTTTCTTGTTAGTTGAATTATCTGCACATACTATAAAAAGTCTGCGTTAGATTTACGCAGACTTTTTGTCAAAGGTGTGTATGAAAAATAATTCCGTCATTGCGAGCCAAAGGCGAAGCAATCCCCAAGATAGTCACGGAGATTGCTTCGTCGCAACGAACGCTCCTCGCAATGACGGGCTACGCTTTTTGTCTCTTGTAATCCACAAAGCGATAGCCCACGCCGCGCTCGGTGAGAATGTATTTCGGGTTGGCGGGGTCTTTCTCGAGTTTTTGCCGCAGGTAGTTGATGTAGAGGCGGACGTAATGCGGTTCGTCGCGGTATTCGTAACCCCACACTTTGACGAGAATTTGATCGTGCGTAACGACCCAGCCCGCATTCTGGACGAGATGATACAGCAAACGATATTCCGTCGGGCGCAGTTTAACCAATTTGCCTTCGAGCCATACTTCACGTCGGTCGAAATCGATCTTGAGGCGGTCGTCCACTTCGATGAGGTCGTGCATCGAACCGCTCGCGCCCTCTGTGCGGCGGATGACGGCTTTGACGCGGCTGACCATCTCGCGCGGGCTGAACGGTTTAGTGATGTAATCGTCGGCGCCGAGTTCGAGTCCGCGCACGCGATCGTCTTCCTCGCCTTTAGCGGTGAGCATGATCACAGGCACGGTATTGCCGCCCTCGCGGATGGTTTCGAGAACGTCAAAACCGTCAATATCGGGCATCATTACGTCGAGCAGGATCAGGTCGGGGGTTGTGTCGCGCAGTTTTTGGAGGGCTTGCTTGCCATTGAAGGCTTCCGCCACTTGAAAGCCATCGTGTTCCAAATTCATGCGGATAAAGCGCACCATGCGCTCCTCGTCGTCCACGATGAGGATGCGGCGGCGGTCAAATTCTTCAGTCATGTCACTCTCTCACAAAACCGATGAGGCTCTCTTCCTCTTCGCTTGCGAGCACTTCGATCAAGACCACATGGCTCAACGACCAGATCACCTTTACCACGTTGTGTTCGAGGTAGTGAATATCCTTGCCGTCGCGCAAGCGTGGATTGCTGACCACGATGTTCGTATCGGTGGGTTTGGGCAGTTCTTCCACTTCGCCAAGCACCGAGGCTTCACCGGGGATGTGCAATATGATCGAGAATGCCATGTTCGTTCAAAGCCTTAGATGTTTCGTAAAAGGATCTGGATCTTCAATTTCCCCAACGCAACGATATCACCATGGCTGAGTCGCTCTTCGGTATGCGGAGTGAGGCGGCGCCCGTTCAAGTAGGTTCCGTTCGACGAGCCGAGGTCCATCACCACCACATTGCTCTCATCGCGTTTCACCACGGCGTGCAGGCGTGAAACGCCCGAGGCGTACGCCTGATAGGCGGTCAGGTCGATATCTGGCATGATGGGCTGTCCCTCGCTGAGGCGGCCCAGGGTAAATTCGTTGCGCGACGCGAGCGGCATGATCTTGCCACTATCCATCAAATGCAGGGATAACCAACTGTTGGCGGGGGTCACTTCCGCTTCGGGACGGGGAGCCTGATTCCTCAAATCCTCCGAGATCTGATCCTCGGTAATTGCCTGAGTAACGAGCGTTTCAACTCCGTCGAGTTGTTCGCCGCACTCCGCACAAAACACGGATCCATTGGTGTTTTCGTGCCGGCAATTTGGGCAAATAATCATTGGGCAAGCTCCTTTTTCGGCGGCGCAAGAAATAACATGCGTGTGCCATACTTCATTCGTTTACTCCCCTCTTCTGTAAGGGAGTGGTTCTTCTTGATCGAATCCGCTTCGAACATCACCGTCTGCGCAAGACTGCGCTCGCCCTGCGTGAGCAAATTGGTAGCGAGCCGTTCAAGATGGCGGGCGGCTTTTTCGACATTGCCTTTTTTGAGTTCCTCGCGCGCCTGCTCCTGCATCTGATACAACATCAGCCGCGACAATGCCTGTTGGATTTCTACAGGCGGCGCGCCGGGGTTGGATGGGCTGGATACGGGTCTCAACAAACGCAACCGCAGGGATGGAACTGGAAAAGGATGCGATGCGATGGTTACCTTTAGCGCGGCATCCATGAAAGCCAACTCGCCTGATTGTACCTCTGTTGGCTGGATTATATACTCAAAAATCACCCGAGTGGAAGTATCTTGCAATATTGGTCCAAGCCTGAATTTTCCCTCGTTCAGCGAAACAGGCGCCGGGTCTGGCTGTATTCGGAAAACCCGGCTGAGTTCCACTCCTGCGACCGGTTTGAACTCGAGCACAGCATCCTCCGCATAGGTTTGTATCAGCGCGTTGAATTTTTCGAGGAGCAGGCGGTTGATATCGCGCGGATCGACGATCAGGCTGGTGCTTCCCCCGGCGCGCGTGGATAGCGCATCGAGGAAGATATCGTTCCATTCGCTTCCGATGCCCATGCAACTGATGCCCACGCCCTGCTCGGCAAGTTTTGCGGCAAGCGCCAGACTTTGTTGCTCGTCGCCATAGGTTCGACCATCGGTGAGCAAAATGAGATGGTTGATGCGTTTCGGGTCGAGACTGCGCATGATCTCTTGCGCGCCCGCCTCAAGCCCCTGATAGATCTCGGTTCCGCCGGAAGGTTGGATCATCTGCACTCGCGATTCGAGGCGGGCGCGGTCCAAATGATAGGCGGCGGGAATGACAACCTCAGCGCGGTCGCTGAACGTGATCACGCTCAGAATATCCTGCGGGCGCAGATTGCGAAGAACCTGGACGGCGGTGGCTTTGACCGTATCCATTTTTGCCCCCTGCATGGAGGTGGAACGGTCGATCACCAGCGAAACATTCAACGGGGAGGAAGAGGCTCGACGCGTTTCCTGCGGAGCATCAAGGTCGAGCATCGCGTAGAGCATTTGCGGCTCATCGATCTTCCCAAGATTTCGACGGCTGTAAATTATTTTATGTTCGTAGGGGAGCGAAGGTATTTTCGTCGCAGGAGGCAGGGTTGCGTCGTACTGAGCGCGGCGGGTGGAGTTCGAGAGAGTCTCGTACGCCTGCTGGACATCGAGGAAAATTTCTGTTTCCCCGGCAACTTTGTTTTTATCCGGATGAAGTTTTTGCGCCGACTCAAAATACGCGCGTTTTATCTCTTCCGGCGTGGCGTCCCGGGAAAGCCCAAGCAGGTCATAATAATCCCTCAGATGGTCCGACATAACTACCCAATGAGTTGGGCAAGGACAACGCTGATGTTATCCGGTCCACCGGCGGCGTTTGCGGCAGAAACGAGATTTTGGCAGGCGCGCTGAAGGCTGGGCGCCTCGACAACCGAGCGGACGATATCCTGTTCGGCAACCACGCCCCACAAGCCATCGCTACAGATCATCAAGTAACCGGGTTGTGGGAAAGCAATGGTGAAGATATCGGGGTCGAGCAACTCGCCCTGCCCCAGGGCGCGATAGAGCACATTACGATGCGGATAATTCACCGCTTCTTCCGGCGTGATGTGCCCCAACTCCTCCAGCCGCTTGACCAGCGAGTGGTCGCGCGTGATCGGATCGATGCGCCCATCCGGGAAGACGAAATACGCCCGGCTATCGCCCACATGCGCCACAGTGACCTGTTGCCCAATGACCAGCGCGGCGGTCAGGGTGGTGCCGCTTCCCGGCGCCTCACGCTGGATGATCCGCTGGGCGTCTCGGACCGCCTCGAGCATGATCTCCTGGAACGATTCATCCATCGTATCGGTTTTAACTTGAAACAGGTACGGGTGAAATTTCTTCAAGATATGCCCAGCCACCGCGCGGATCGCGGCATTGCTCGCCACCTCCCCGAATTGGTGCCCGCCCATGCCATCTGCCACAATGTACAAGCCGAACGGAAGGTTGCCGGAATTCCCCGCCATGGTTGCCGTAAGAGCCAGCAAGCTATCTTCATTGAGTTCGCGCTGTTTGCCCACCGACTGCCCGCAACTGGCGAGCAGTTGTTGAAGGTCGAAGTGAGGGTTCTGGTTGTTCACGATCGTTTGGATCTGTTCCTCGGTCAGAGGCGCGGTCTGGGTTACATCCTGGGCTTTCTCAGGAGGCGTTTTCTTTCCAAATAACCAGTCAAAAAAATTTTTCAACACAAAGACTCCTTGTCATGCAAGCAGGGCATACACTTGATGATCGGTTGAACCAACATAAACAATATCATCGTATACAAGCGGCGAGCCTGTGATCGCCCCTTGCGTTCCGAATTTCCAGCGCAGGCGGCCCGTGCGGTACTCGAGGCAGTACAAATTTCCATCGACAGACCCGCAATACAAGGAATCTTTGTAGACCACCGGCGAGCCGTTCACCTGGTGTTCCGTGCGGTATCTCCAGACTTCCTTGGAATTTCTCGTGTCGACCGCATAGATGAATCCATCCGCGGCGCCGACGAAAACCAAATCATCGATGATACATGGTGTGCTGATGGAAGCCTTGCCCAAACGGAAACGCCAGAGGGGCCAGCCGTTCTTGGGGTCGAGCGCGTATAGTGTGCCGTCGACCGAGGTAAAGTAAAGGGTGCTTGCCGACCCCACTGTGGACGAGGTGATCGCCCGCTTGGCGTGGAAGCGCCATTTCAACTCACCGCGATAATCCACGGCGTAATAATCACCGGTCTCACAACCGATATATACGAGGTCGTTCATCACAAACGGCGTGGACCGGACGGCATCGGCGGCCTCGAAGCGCCACGAAACCCTGCCCGAATTCAGGTTGACCGCGTGCAAATAGCCGTCATCGGAACCGATAAAAGCGTGTCCCTCGGCAATGCGCGGAGACGATCGAATGGGGCCTTCGGTGTAATACGTCCACACGACTTTACCCGAACGCGCACTCACCACATGTAGGCGTTTATCCTCGGAGCCGAAATAAATATTCCCATCATACAGCGCCGGGCGCGAAACAATGCCGCCGTCGGCTGGGTATTTCCATTGAAATTTGCCGTCCGCCGCGTTCAGCGAATATAGATTGTTATCGTATGACCCGATATATAAAGCGCCTTGATGAATCGTCGGCGTGCCGCGCACTTCATCTTCGCATTTGAATGCCCACAGAGGTTTGATGCCGCCGGCTTGCGTAATGGGGGTGGTTTGCGCCTTCATGTGTCCTAAGGCGCCGGTCTTTTTTGCCACACCCAATATTGCCTGCTTCATATCCGCCGCGGTGGGGAAACGGCTTTCCGGGTTGTACTCCAGCGCGCGGTTGACGACCGCCTCCAACTCGGGCGAAACAGACGTATTGATGCGTCGCAGAGGGCGTTCGGCAAATGAGAAGGGAGGCTCGAGGCGCGGGTCGCGACGGGTGAGGGCGTGATGAATGGTCGCGCCCAGGGCATAGATATCCGCCGAGGGAGTGGCTTCGCCGCGATACTGCTCGGGAGGTGAATATCCTTCTGTGCCGATCATCGTCCCCTTGATTCCAGTTTGGAATGTTTTAGCGATCCCGAAATCCACGAGTACTACATCGCCGTTGCTGTTGATCATCACGTTGGAGGGTTTCATATCGCGGAAGATGATCGGGTCTGGTTTATGGCGGTGCAAATACTCGAGCACATCACACAACTCCACCGCCCAGCCCAACACTTGCGCCTCCGGGAGGAACCCATTGGTTTCGCTGATGATCGCCTCCATATCCTTGCCCTTAATAAAATCAAGGACAAGGTACGAGCGGCTATCGAGTGAAAAATAGTCGTTGATGCGCGGGATGGAGGCATGGTTGAGCGTGGCAAGCAGGTTCGCCTCGCGCTCAAAATTTTGAACAATGGTTTGCCGCACAAGCGGGTCGGGCGCGGAGTTGATCATCTCCTTTACCGCCACAAGTTTGGTCACATTCGGGAAGTGCATATCGCGCGCGCGGTAGACCGACCCCATGCCGCCCACGCCGATCACCTCTTGAATCGAATAACGACTGGCAAGCGTTACGCCAGCCACAAGTTGACGCGGAGCGGATGAATTCTTACCACCCCGATCATCGGATAACTCAGGAAATATTCTTGTTTCCAGAACTGGTCTCCAAGGTTGGTAAATTATAGTTTGCCACGCTTTGTTTGACAACTACCCAAACCCGCGTACTTTCAAATTCGTAGATTGCAATGGTCTTCTCAAGGTCGCTTGACAAAACCCATATCTGTGCGCGAAAAACACGAGCAGCACGGAACTCTCTGTGAAAAAACGGAAAAATTCCGTTCAATCCGCGTAATCTGTGTACAAAGAGCCTGAAACTTTGGACTTTGAGAAAGCCATGCATAGATTGCTATTTGCCTTGCATAGTTGCTCATTCTGCGGCACAATACCGCTTGTGAAAATCCTCGCCGTCAGCGATGAAGTGGTCGAACGTTTGTATAATTTGTGCGTGAGCGGTCATTTCAAAGATGTGGAGCTCATCGTAGGGTGCGGCGACCTGCCCTACACCTACCTGGAAAATATCGTCAGCATGTTAAACGTCCCGTTGTTCTATGTGCCAGGGAACCACGACCCCGCATTCAGCTCGGCGAATCCACTCGCCCGCGCGGAGGGCGGCTCAAACATCGACTTGAAACTGGTCCGCCACAAACGTTTTTTGATCGGCGGCTTCGGCGGCTCCATCCGCTACCGCCCGGATGGAGTAAACCAATATAGTCAGGTAGAAGCGTACTTCAGAGCCTTTCGCCTGCTCCCTGCTTTACTCGTCAGCCGGGTGAAATTCGGACGCGCTCTCGACATTCTCGTCACGCACTCGCCTCCCTTCGGCATCCACGATGAGGAATCACAGGCGCATCGCGGCATCCATGCCATCAACTGGCTTCTTCGAATTGCCAAGCCGCGCTACCATTTTCATGGTCACACCCATTTCCAACGGCGCAACCTTTCCCCATCCGAAACGACGCGCGGGCTGACAACGATCATGAACATCTTTCCCTACAAAATAGTGGAAGCGCGTCACTAACACAAACCATGACAAATCCATTGGACGACAAAACACAAGCCGATTTTCAACGGGCGCGCTTCAAAGCGTTCATGCACCGCGTCTGGGATTCGCTCTCCGGTCAACGAACGACACTGCTCTCCTACGATGATATCAAAGAGAAATTGCATATCGGCGGTCCCATCTATCGCGGCGTGCAAACCGTGCGCGTCGATCAGATCGCCGGAAGCCTGAACCGCTACCACGAGTTCGACCGCGTGTTCATGCCCGCATCCAATACCCTTTCCGCGCGCTGGCAAAGCGTCAACCGCGCGTTCTACGAGGATGTGAGCCTGCCGCCGGTGGTGTTATATAAAGTCGGGCAGGTCTACTTTGTTGTCGACGGTCACCACCGGGTTTCGGTGGCGCGCAAACAAAATCAACTGTTTATCGACGCGGAGGTGCGCGAATGCTCGACGCGCGTCAACATTACGCCGGATATCCGCCCCGAAGACCTCGAGATCATCCACGACAAAGTTCGCTTCCTCGAACGCACGTCGCTGGATAAACTCAAACCTGAGGCAAACATCAAACTCACCATCCCGGATGGATTCGAGCGCATGCTGGAACACATCGCCGTCCATCATTACTTTATGGGGCTGGACTGGAAACGCGATATCTCCGAAGAGGAAGCGATCAACCACTGGTACGATCACGTATATATGCCGATCGTGCGCGTCATCCGCGAAACGAACATCATCAAGGAATTTCCAGATAAAACTGAAGGCGACCTCTACCTCTGGGTACTCGACCACCAACATTACCTGGAGTCGCAGGAAGGCATGCCTTTACAACCGCCCGATGCCGCGGCGCGAGACTTTTTCGGCATCAATGGAAATCAAGCCACGGCAATAAATAAGAATAAACAAAAAACGGAGAAGAAAAAATCATGACATCCTCCCACCCACTCGCCGGCGTGTATGCCGCGGCCGTCACGCCGCTCAAAGACGATTCCACTCTTGATCTTGATTCTGTCCCGGTTTTGGCGAATTTTCTCACCTCCCGAGGCTGTCACGGTGTTGTGCTCTTCGGCACCACCGGCGAGGGACCGTCGTTCTCCTCAACGGAACGCGGAGAGGTGATGCGCGCGCTCAAAGAGAATCGACCGGCGGGAAGCCGCCTGATCGCCGGCACCGGCACTCCGAGTCTGACGGAAACCATCGAATTAACCAAGTCTGCGTTCGACCTGGGGTATGACGCTGTGCTGGTTCTGCCGCCGTACTACTTCCGCAAGGCAACCGATGACGGGTTATTCGCCTGGTTCAGCGAGGTGATTCGCAAAGCCGTCCCTGCGGATAAATTTCTAATCGGGTATCACATTCCCCCGTTGATCGGAGTCGGGTTTTCCATCCCATTGCTCAAGCGGTTGAAGGATGCGTTCCCCGGTCAGTTTGCCGGCGTCAAGGATTCGTCTCACGATGCCGGTTTTGCGCGAAGCGTTGGCGATACCTTCGGCTCGGACCTGCTCGTGTTGAACGGCACCGATTCGTATTTGCAAATGGCAATGGAGCATCATGCGGCGGGTTGCATCACCGCGCCTGCCAATTTGATCTCGCCCGATCTGCGCGAAGTGTGGGATTTGATTCGAGTCGGAAAAGACCCCGGTCAAGCACAGGCGCGGGCAACCGAGAAACGCCATATTCTTGAGAAGTATTTGCCATTCCCGCCTGCCTTGAAGGCATTGATACACCGATTGCATGGCTTACCGCGCTGGGCGGTGAGACCTCCCCTGGAAAATCTCACGGAAGATCAAATCCAATCCGCATTCGATGAAATGAATAACGCTTAATCTGCTGGCTGAGACTTCTTAATGAAAGGCATGACAAAAGAGGTCAGCCACAGAGAACACTGAGATCACTGAGATTTTTATGAAATTACTTTCCTGCTCCCACCAGCCGTAAAAACACTTCCACCACTTTCGGGTCGAAATGCACGCCCGACAGCGATTTGATGTAACTGAGCGCCTTGTCGCGTTCCCATGCGGGGCGATAAGGACGGTCGGAACAAAGCGCGTCCCACACATCTGCCACGGCGAAGACGCGAGCCGCCAGCGGAATGGATTCTTCCTTCAACCCGCGCGGGTAGCCGGAACCATCCCAGCGTTCGTGGTGACAATATGGAATATCCAACGCGGGGCGCAAATGTGGAATTGGATGGAGCAGTCGATAGGCATAGACCGGATGCTGGCGCATGATCTCCCACTCATCGCCGGTCAGGGTATCGGGCTTGAGCAGGATGCGGTCGGGGATGCCCATTTTGCCAATATCGTGCAGGAGGGCGCCGCGGCGAATCTGCACGCGATCCTTTTCGCTGACCCCCATTGCCTCGGCGAGCGTTAGAGTGATATTGGTCACGCGTTGGGTATGTCCCTCGGTCTCCCGGTCCCGCATATCCAGCGCGGCAGACCACCCTTCAAGCGTGGTTTCGTAGGCAATACCCAACTCCATATTCGAGCGTTGTAGACTGCTGAAGAGGGAGGCGTTGTCTATGGCAAGAGCCGCCTGGGCGGCGAGTGATTCGAGAAAATGCAACCAGCCGCGATCTGGGTCGAGCGGCGCGCGGTGAAAGATCTCCATCACGCCTTTCACATCCCCTTTGGCGATCAATGGCACGCCGTAATAACAGGCGAATCCTTCCAGCACATGCAGTGGATGATCTTTCAGGGATGCCAGGTCATCCACCCTGACCATTTCCCGTTTTAATACAGCCTGCCCGGCGAATCCATCTCCCAGACGTAACGAGGTTTGCCTGACGCCAGCCGTGCGAAAGCCGGCCCCTTCCGCAAATTCCAAGGCATGGACACCCTGGTTGAGCATGAGAATACAGGCGGCATCGCAACCGAGGTGCGTGATTGTCTGGTTGACAATCGTTTGCAGGGTCAGGTGCAGGTCGGCGCCGCTGGCGATGAACATATCGATGGTGCGCAATACGTTGACGCGGTCGATCTGCTGTCTCATTTGCTCGTAGGCAGACGCGCGCTGGATGGCGTTTGCCGCCATATCGGCAATGTTCATCACGAGACGCACATCTTCCGACCGGAACGGAGTTGCGCGCCCAAGGTTTAACGCGCCGATTACGCCGGTGGGCGTGCTCAGCGGCACACTGATGAAACTGCCCGATCTTATTGGCGTGCCGTTCAAATTCTCCAACGCTTCTTGTTCCAGATCGTCGATCACGCAGGGTTTTCCGCTCTTCATCACGCGGCGACTGATCTCTCCGCTGGGCGGATCTTTGGATCCCAAACATGCGCTCCATTCCCCGCCAGCCGCCTCCACAACAAGGATATCAGCGCCTGTGCGCAGGAGTGTGAGCGCAACGCCGCGCGCTTCGAACTGTAACAATATCTGATCGAGCACAACTTGCAAAATTTCGTCGCGCGACCCTGCCACGCGCAATGCCGCGCTGAACGACGCCAGGGCGGCTAATTCATCCTCGCGGCGCCTGCGGTCGGTAATATCAGATATGGCGCCGATCATGCGGATGGGTTTCCCGCTGGGGTCGCGCTCGATATAACCGCGGTCGATCACATGCGACGCCGATCCGTCGCTCCGCATAAAACGATATTCATCCTCCCAGATGGTCTCTTCGTTCAACAGCGCGTTGTTCATCTTTTCCAAAACACGCTGGCTATCTTGCGGGTGGATGTGATTTTCCCACCAGAGCGAATCCTTTTTCAACTCCTGCAGGTTGTGCCCAAATAGAATCTGAAGATTCTCGCTCCAGGTTTTTTCATTGGACAGGATGTCCCACTCCCAGATCACATCGTTGGTGGCGCGCGCCGAAAGCCGGTACCGCGACTCGCTGGTCTGCAAATCTGCCTCTGCCTGCTTGCGTTTGGTAATATCATCGCAAACGACGAGGATGGCCTGCCCGCCGCCGGTCACCGAAATCATGCGAGAGGTTTCCGATACCCAGATCACCTTGCCGCTTCGGGTCACCTTTCGGAATTCCCAGGGCGCGTCCTGCGCGGGGCGCAAGGCAAACTCCCTCAGGGTTTTCCAGACCACAGCCTGGTCTTCCGCATGGATGACGGCAAGAACGGGTTTTCCGATCAACTCGCCTTCCGGATATTCCAATTGCGCGATCGCCGACTGATTCATGGCGATGATCGCGCCATCCAAACTCAACGTAAATAACATCAACGGGTTATTCTGATACAACTCGCGATATTGTTCTTCGCTTGATTTAAGCGAGATCTCTGCCTGCTTGCGCTCGATGGAGGATGCCACCTGGTTGGAAACATAACTCAATATATCGAGGTCGCGCTGGGTATAGCGAACATGTTCATCGTACGCCTGCACCGCCATGGCGCCGATTGTTTCATTCCGTATCTTCAACGGCACCCCCAGCCAGTCTATCGACCGCGTGCCGTTGGGGATCAGGATGCCGCGTTCCTCCAACTCTTTCATGGTTTCAGATTTCCCCAATAACGCCCTGTTATTTCGTATCACATACGAAGTGGAACCTTTGCCCAACGGGGCAGGCAGAGGCGTGTCATCTTTCTCATCCACGTGGTACGGAAAACTCAACAGGCTTGTTTCACGATCATACAATGCGATATAGAAATTCTCGGCGACCATCACGCCTTTCAAGGCTTCATGGATCGCGCCATAGAACTCATCCATGCCGATGTTGGAACTGGTCGCGTCGCTGATGCGATAGATGGCGGCTTGGAGCGCTTCAGCCTGCTTCCGTTCGGCAAGTTCCTGGAGGTTCAGGGTGTATAAGCGGGCGTTTTCATACGCGATGGATGCAAGTTGCGCGAAACGAGTTAATAACTCGATATCCTCCTGACTGAAGTGCCTGCCAGCCTCCCGATAGGTAACACCCAACACGCCGATCACCTTATCGCCTGAAAACAGGGGAACACCCGCGATGGAATGGAAAATAACGCTTGTAAATTTGTCGGACCTGCCCAGCCAGGATTGATAGTCCGTCACATGGATGGCTTTACCGGTCTGCCACACTTTTCCGGCAAGCCCTTCACCGGGCTTGACTCGCGTGCCTGTTAAGTGTTGCCCGTGCCCGATCGCCAGCACGAACGTCAATTCGGTCTCGTCCGGTGAGACGAGATAAATATAACTGCTGTTGGCATCGAACAACCCCTGCGCCTGGGTCAAAATCGCCTGAAGCACTTCTGAAAGTTCAGTCTGGCGGACGATGGAAAGCGTCGCCTCCTGTAACGCCATCAGGATGCGATTCTTTCGTTGTGTCTCTTCGTGCAGGCGCGTCCGTTCGATGGCTTTTGCCACCTGTTCCGACACGTATTCCAGCATCCGCAGTTCGCGCTCGGTGTATACGTTGGCGTCGTGATAATCCTGCAAGGCGATTACGCCGATCGTGCGATCCTCGATAGTAAGGGGCGCGCCGATCCAGATTGGGGAGGGCGACCCCACCAATTCCACTTCACCAAGACGCGCCAATTCCTCGAAGTCTGCCTGTGTGTTCAACACCGGCTTCCCGGTGCGAAGCAAGTATTCAGTCATTCCACGCCCAGGCTTGGATGGCGTGAGTGACGGGTTGTCGTCCATCTCATCCACATAATACGGAAAACTCAACAAGTCATTCTCTTCATCATACAAAGCGATAAAAAAATTTCGGGCGGGCATCACCTGCCCAATGGTCGCGTGGACCAACCGGTACAATTCATCCAAACTGGAGGATTTATTCGCCGCATCGCTGATCTGGTATACCGCCGACTGCAGCGTCTCGGCGCGCTTACGCCCAGAAATATCGTAAATACAACTCAGGATGCAATCCCTGCCTTCCAACACTGTTTTTTCAGACGAGAGCGATGCCCAGAACGCGGCTCCACTCGAGCGCTTCAGCAATACCTCATGATCACGGAGAGACCCGTGTTGAGCAATCTCATTCACCACAGGGAAGCGGTCTTTCGGATTCACATAATACTCCGCCGCCTTACTGCCCACCAAATCGGAAAGCGACCTTCCAAACAATTCTTCCGAAGCAGAATTGGCGTATAGCACGATGCCATCATCAAGCGAATTCAACATCATTGGAATTGGGGACGATTCCAGCACAGTGAGCAGGCGCCCTTCACTTTCGCGTAATTCTTTTTCGACGCGCTTTAAGTCGGTGATGTTCACCGCAATCCCCAATACCGCAGGCTCATTCGTGTCGGAAAATATAAAAGGAATTTTCGTTGTCGTAAGGATTCGAGGCGTTCCATCGTGGTTATAAACCAACTCTTCCGGAATATGCAATGGCTTTCCAGAACGAATCACATCCAAGTCCTCCGCGCGGAAGCGAGCGGCGATCTCCGGCGCAACGGATAAATCCGCGTCGGTCTTGCCGAGCAATTCCTCCACAGTGATGTGATATTCTTCAGCCATCGCCTTGTTGGCGAGTATATATCTCCCCTCCGCGTCTTTCGCAAAAATAAAATGCGGGTCCAAGTCAATGAGCTGGCGCACCCCCTCTTCGTTGAGATTGAGTTTATTCTTCACCCGTCTTTGTGATGACGCCCCGGCTCGATTCGCGCGACGCGAATCCGCCTCCCTCGCGGGCTTCGCTGGTTTTCGCTTCGCTTTCGGTTTGCTTTCCTTTTTCATGCTCGAATTTCCGAAATTAAGAAAATCCTGCTCTTACTTTACCTCACTTCCCCCCACTTTTCCTCGGCTATTATAATATTGACATGACCACCTGGCGGCTACTCATCACCCCTGCATCACGAGGCGCATGGAACATGGCGGTGGATGAAGCCATCCTCCATCACATCGGACGCGGCGATTCGCCCCCCACCTTGCGGCTGTATGCCTGGACCCCAGCCTGCCTCTCGCTTGGATACGCCCAGCCCTTCGCAGACGTGGACGCGCAACGACTGAAAGCGCAACACTGGGAGGTTGTGCGGCGCGTCACCGGCGGGCGGGCAATCCTCCACACCGATGAGTTGACCTATTCGGTCATCGCTCCCAACGATGAGCCGCGCGTGGCGGGCACTGTCCTCGAAAGTTATAACCGCCTCGCGCAGGCGTTATTGCTCGCCGTGAAAGCCCTGAATATTCCCGTGGAGATGAAAGAAGAAAAAACGAGCGAAAAATCAAACAACAACCCGGTCTGCTTTGAAGTTCCATCCACCTATGAGATTACGGTGAATGGAAAAAAATTGATCGGCTCGGCGCAAGCCCGCAAAAAAGAAGGCGTCTTGCAACACGGTTCCCTGCCGCTGACAGGAGAGCTGACGCGCATCTGCCAGGCGCTGGTCTTTGAGGATGAGTCGGCGCGTGACATCGCGTCCCGTCGGTTGCTCGAGCGGGCGACTACTGTCGAAGCGGCGTTGGGGAGGCGAGTCGGTTGGGGTGAGGCGGCGCAGGCGTGCGTCGGAGCGTTTGAGGCGCGGTTGGGAATCCAATTTGAGGAGGGCGGGTTATCTGAATCCGAATCCAATAAAGCGGATGAACTCGTCAGTGAAAAATACGATCACCCCTCGTGGACGGAGCGTGTTTAATTGGGGTTATCCAAAAAGATCGTGTTCGGGAAACCGAGCGCGGCAAAAAATTTGAACAGGTAGGTCTCGGCATTGATCTGCGCCTGATTGAGGATGCCGTCTTCCAATGCGGCTTTGAGGATTTCCTCCTCAGCCTTTTGTCGGACGAGGGTTTCGAGGTTCGGGTCGGGTTTGGTGAGCACGCCGGTCTGCCGGTCGTACACGTATGATTTTTCGTTATCGAGGGTGGCGATGAAAATTTCCGCCGGGGGTAGTTGCACAGAGAGCACGCCGTTTTCGTAGCGCATATTTTCGGGCGCAAGTTTTTCCATGTCTATGCCCGCGATCACGGTGCCGTGCCCCACGAACAATATCTTGTCGCCGAAAAATGTGGCGAACGTTCCGCCGCCGGTCTCGCCGGTGATTACCTTCTCCACGCTGTATTGGATCGTTTCGAGCCGCGCCAATGCGCGAATCTCGTTGATGTAGGTGATCGGGTCGGGGATGATCGTTGGCGTGGGGTTCATCAGGTTCGCCATCTGCGTTTGCAGGGCGCGGTTCGCCTCGTTCACCTGTTCGAAGGGTTGGGTGGCGGTTTTGGCGCCCTCGCGCACGGTCTGCACGATCATGTACGCCGCAACCCCGATCACGATCAGAATCAGGATGGAGAGAGAATTGTTATTTTTCATGCACATATTATAATCCCCCAGCAATTCCATGAATCGAAATCTTTTTCCCCGTTTGATTTTTGCGCTCGCGTTCTTCCTTTCAATCGGTTGTACTCTGCCGCGCCTGGGTTCCGCTGAATCGACGTTGACCCCGACCCCTGCCGCCGCTACTGAGACTTCCACCCCGCTTCCCTCCTCCGCTGAACTTGGCTCGCCCGAGAATCCCTTGATTCTCGCCCTGCCGCCGTCTGCCTCTTCGCAGACGGCGGTCGAATCTGCCAACTTGATTGCCTCCCAATTCAAAGAACGGACCGGGTATACGGTGGTCACGATCATCCCCGACTCTGAGCTGGCGCTCGTGGAAGCCTTTCAAAAAGGGAATGCGCATATCGCGCTTCTCGATCCGTATGCCTATGTGCTGGCGTATCAAAACGAAACGGTCAAAGCCGCTTATGCCGTGCTCCAAGATGGGAAAAGCCAATATGGCGCGCAATTCATTGCGCAACGCAAGGCTGGGTTTACCCCGTTTTTCAACCCATTGAGCGAAACAAACGCGGAGGATGATCCGTCAATTGCCCTCGCCCAATTTAATGACCGGAAGCCTTGTTGGAGCGATGAACGCTCGCCCTCCGGCTACGTGATTCCTTTTGGGTATTTGCAGTCCATCGGCATCACCACCAAGCCCGCCGCCTTCGTGGAGGGGCATCCGACCGTTGTCCGTTCGTTGTATGCCAGCGGGATTTGTGAATTCGGAGCCACCTACATCGATGCGCGGAAGTTCCCTTCGCTGGAAGACCAGTTCCCGGACCTGCTGGAACAGGTGATCGTGATCTGGCGAACTCCCGAAATTATCCCCTATGATGTCTTCGTATTTTCCTCCGCCATGCCCCAGCCGATGCGGGACTTGTTTGCAAGCATCATCCCCGTCATCATGCAGACCACGGACGGAAAGTCCGCATTCAAGACCGTGTATGATATCGACGAATTTCAACCGGTGAATGATGGTTTTTATGCCGAATTCCGCGCTCTCGTTAATGCAACAGGGATCGACCTGACTTCCCTGATCAAATAAGGTTATGGCAGGGAATGTATTACCTTGCACTTTCAAAATCGGGACGCTGATTCGCGCTGATACCGCAGATTTTTTCTAGCGTTTCACCTGCCCTGGCGGGCGGCGCCAGGGTCTGCTTCCAAAAAGGGTTCTATTGGTAATCAAGGCAGTGAATTATTAATGGCGCTAAACGTGTCTCCGGTTTTCGAGCCGAACGCCCCAACCGCAACAACCACAACGATAGCCACAAGAGCAATAATGATCGCATATTCCACAAGCCCCTGTCCTTTTTCTGTTGGTGAAAATAACATTCTGAATTCCTTTCTGAGATGCCTGTAACCGCCTTGCTGGGGTGGTATTACAAGCAACGTCACTTGTATGACTTGCACAGTTGGCGGACAGTTGTACCGCCGCCGTCGTAGTACAACTTCGACGAAACAGGCTCAACTGCGTAACTTCTAACTTGTTCAAATAAGAGACGGTAACCTCACATGTGTGGTCACAAAAAAAGCCACACCGTACGGTGTGGCTTTTTTTGTGCTCGATAGAGCGGGTTACGGCAGGGAGTTATTGATGCTGGAGAAGGTATTGCCGATCTTGGGTCCGAGCAAGTTCATGACCGCAATTACGACGATAGCCACGAGAGCGATAATAATCGCGTACTCGACGAGGCCCTGGCCTTTTTCTTTGGGTGCGAACAACATGGTATTATTCCTTTCTAATAAATTGTTGTCTGAGGAACATCCTCAGAACTTTTTACAGTATAACTATTTCCATCAAAAATTCAAGGCTGAAAAGGTTTCATTTCATTTACAGGTTTGTTAGTGCGCGCGGTGAAATTGGCGTGTAACATTTGAACGCCAAAAACGTCGGCAACATTCATGATGAGAAAAATTACAAGCAAAAAAATTATACGGCGTGGTATCTTTCTTCTGGGGCTGATCAGCCTCTCAGGGTTGATACTCCCGCGCCTGGTGACAGCCATCCACTCCGTGAATCGCATTTACCAGAAAGAGGATGCCCCCAGGAAGCAACTCGCCATCATATTCGGCGCCGGCTTGCGCTGGGACGGCACCCCGACCGCCATCTTGCGCGACCGGGTGGAAACCGCCGCCGAACTGTATTTTTCCGGCAAAGTGGATAAATTGCTCATGAGCGGGGATAACCGCGTGTTGGAATACAACGAGCCTGAATCCATGCGGCAATATGCTCTTTCGCTGGGCGTTCCCGCGGAAGCGATTGCCCTGGATTTCGCCGGCAGGCGCACGTACGATACCTGTTACCGGGCGAAAGAGGTCTTTCAGGTGAATGATGTTTTGCTCGTCACGCAGAAATTCCATTTGCCGAGGGCTCTTTTCCTTTGCAATGTTCTTGGGGTGGAAGCGGTTGGCGTGGAGGCAAATACGCGCCGCTTCCGGAATCGCTTGTTAGTGATCTGGAATTTCCGCGAATTGCTTGCCACAGCGGGGGCATTTTTAGACCTGTACGTTTCCGCGCCCGTTCCTGTGCTGGGCGAGCCTATTCCTTTGTTCGTAGATTGAGCCACCCCAGCCACATTTAGGGGATTCTTCGTTCGGTCAAACCTTGTCCAGACATCCGTTTTGTGGATAACCCGCCTCTTTTTGTGGATAAGTGGCTCCCCCTGTGGAGAAGTAGGCTAGCCTCGCCCAGAGGCCCACGGTAGACACCCCCCATATATGGGCGAGTAAATCACGAATCTTCCAATATATGGATTTGTTGATAACTTGTCCATTTTTGTGGATGGATTGTGGACAAATCTATCCCGATTCTTTCCACAAGTGAGACGACTCCACAAGTGGCGAATCAGCCCCACTTGTGGAGGGAGGCGGGAGCGGACCTCCCACATCTTGGGCAGACTCGCGCTCCTCCACATCATCCACACCCCCTACTACTATTACTAAATTCTATTATTCTTATTATATATGCTTGAATCTCTTACCCAAATCCTGTACAATCTTTACATCAGCCCCTCTTTACCCTTTGGGAGGTCCATCATGGACATGATCAAGGTTTCAGCCAGCTCCCGTACCGCTGCCGTTGCCGGGGCAATTGCAGGGGTGGTGCGCGAGTTCAAACGGGCGGAAGTGCAGGCGATCGGCGCCGGTGCAGTGAACCAGGCTGTGA
>JBGANO010000052.1:0-27342 GCA_044222305.1 Anaerolineales bacterium | reverse complement strand
CATCAGGCGTTCGGCGTTCGCCTCGTCCACATCTTTCCACCACAGGCTGAAGAACAATACGCGATTCTCCATCTCTGCAACGAATTGTTGCACGCGCCCCATCAGGCTTTGCGCGTTCTGGTTTTGCGTGTCCTCCGCGAAGGAGAGTCCCGCGAACGCGTAAATACGACCCACGATCTTCCGCGTCGCTTCGGAGGCGCGCACGGCGTCGAGAAATGTCTCGGTATCAATATCGGGTTTGAGTTTCCCGCGCACGCCCTCGAACGACGTCACCTGCTCTTCCACGTTGTCGAACGCGGCGTTCAATTCGGGGCTGTCGAAGCCCGTGAAGAGTTCGTCTAGATTCCATTTTTTGATTTTGTAAACCATGAGTCAATTTCTCCTTTGTATGTCGTTGCGAGGAGGGCTTTAGCCCGACGAAGCAATCTCCTCGCAACAATATTTTTTTGTTTTTTACCACAAACTCAAATGTTTTCGTAGATGCCGAAGATTGGTTTTGTAGGGGCGAGGTCTTCTCGCCCCACTGGGCGGGGAAACCCCGCCCCTACGGATTACAAATTATAAACTCGACCGAATGTGAACAATATCCCCATCCTTGACGGGATATTCCTTCCCTTCAAGTCTGAACTTCCCCTTCGACTTCGCTTCATTCATTCCCCCGAGGCTGATGAGGTCGTCGTACGCCACCACCTCCGCCCGGACGAATCCCTTCGCCAGATCGGTGTGGATCTCCCCCGCCGACTCTTGCGCGGTCGCGCCGCGCTTCGTCTCCCACGCGCGGACTTCATCTTCGCCGACGGTGAAGAACGACTGCACTTGGAGGAGGTCATACGACAAGCGAATCATTTTGTTGAGGCTGAGTTCTTTGATATCGTATTCCTGCATGAACATTTCGGCGTCTTCGGCGGAGAGTTGCGCGATCTCCATTTCGAGTTTGCCCATCAACGCCACAGACGGGACATCCAATTCCATCTGCGGCGCGGACTGTCCCTCGCTCAGGTTGAACACAACCAACACAGGCTTCCGAGAGAGCAGACCAAACGATGAAAGTTCTTTGATATCTTCGGGAGAATATTCCAGTTTGCGGAGGGGAATATTATTGTTGAGCGCTTCATTCAAACGTGTGAACAGAACGGATTGCTTTTCATTCAACGCCTTATCTGTACCTCCCTTTTTACGTTCATCCTTTAATTTCTCAAGTTTGCGCTCAACAGCGATCAAGTCATTCAATAACAATTCGCCCAGCATCGATTCGACATCACGCTTGGCATCCACGTTTCCGTTGGGGTGCATCACGAGGTCGCTTTCAAACGCGCGGACGACGAGCAGGAAGCCGTCCATTTGCGCGAGCTGATTCAGCAGTTGCCCAGAGATGCCGCTTTTGGCGGACCCAGTTTCAAGTCCGGCAATATCCGCGTAGGTCATCTTGGCGTAGATCGTCTTCTTGGGGTTGAACATCTTCGAGAGGATGTCCACGCGCGGGTCTGGCACATCCACCACCGAGTTATGCACTTCAAAACGTCCTGCTGAGGCGGTCGTCGGCGCGTCCCCGCGCGTCACAGCATTAAAGATGGTTGTCTTGCCTGATTGAGGTAAACCGATAATTCCGAGTTTCATCTTTTCCTTTTTCAACTAATTCAATTTTTAGCCACGGATTACACCGATTTTCGCGGATTTTGTCTTTTCTTTTCTGTGCGAATCCGTGTAATCCGTGGCTAAGGGTTTTATTTTCTAGCATCAATAATTTTACTTGACCTTCAAATTATGAGTGGTATACTTGCGAACGCAACCAGCCGAAGTGGCGGAATAGGCAGACGCGCACGACTCAAAATCGTGTTCCCTCCGGGAATGAGGGTTCGATTCCCTCCTTCGGCACTTGGATTATACCAACGCCCGTCATTCAATGGCGGGCGTTTCTCTTTTTCGGTTCAGTGTTTTAATGGGTGAATGTGCGGCACGGCAGTCAGAAATTTCACCCAGAACCCACATCGCGCTGGAACGAGATTCTGGGAAAACTCTACCACACCTATAAAATCATTCTGCTTGACATCCTTACAAGAATCGCGCCCGTTGATCTCGTTATATAATTTTGACCGTTAAACACGAGTTAAGATTTTCACTTAATGCTCACTGTAAATATCCATGGTCCTTCTATATATCCAGATATTCGATTGAGATAAAGGAGGGCTTGTTTTGTGTTCATATTGTCTGGCTTTTTCAAGATGGAAAAAGTCACTGCATTGTCCTCTTGATTGCATACAGCCTCGATTTTAAGACTTTCGATCTCAAAAGAATTTGTCAGACGTTCCTGATATATTTTGCATTCGTCGCCAGGGTCTGGTGAAGGCAACAAATGAATTGACTGTATTTCCGCATTAATTTGAGATAAATCTGCTGTTTCCGGAATCTGGGAGTACGTTTGTTTTATGCAACGGATGAAACCCGGCTGGGGTCCAGCCATGGGTTCCAGAGATATTTCTTCGCTTGTGTAGGACGTTGAAGATCCATTTGCAAATTTCACGGCAGATGGACCCAGTTCCCATACTCCTTCACCACTCCAGATATAACAAATTCTCATCACGATGTTCCCATTTTGCAGGGAAACTTCAGGTTCTATAACAGCAATATCATTAATAGTCACAACCCTGACAACTTTCTGGGTAGGAATAGGAATCGTTGAGGCTGGAAAGGGAGTGCTGGTTTTTGATGGGGGCGGAATCTCGGTTGGTGTGGATAAAGATGTACAAGCGCTAAGAATAAGCGCCAGAAGCAGAATGAGGTTGGTATGCTTCATAAATTCTCCTGTAAAAACAAAATGACCTAAATGACGATGGAATAAAACCCTGCCATTGTCCAGCATAACGACTCTGCGTCTGCCTGACAATGACAGGGTCATTCAATTAACGTGTTACTACGCTATATTCATAAATTGGGCCTCCAAACCCAACCGCTTTCCAGGTTTGATTGTATATGGTGCTATAACCGCAATCAAATGTGTGACTTATCTGCCTGACTTCACCTGGTCTTATATTCGAATATGTTATTGACCCGCATGAATCTCCAAAGGTAAGCGTTACTTTGTATGTGCCTGAACCACCCTGTATTGAAAAATTCCATACCGCTACCCCACCAGGACCGGGTCCAATATTTTGTGATGAGGGCCAGACGATCAAATCAGGCGCAGGATATTTTGGTTGAGGCGGGGTGGGCGAATCTGCCTGGACATTTATAGTGCTACTAAGAAGCAGCACTATAGTAAACAGATAGATTAAGGTAACTTTCTTTTTCATTTTACATTCCTTTCCTGGGTTGTGATATTGTGGCGAGAAGGGACATTGATGCCCTATACGACTTTACCCCATCCATACTGCTCTGTCACTGGAATAAATACCAGTCTTTGTACTGGTATTTATTCCAGTTCCTGTGGGAAATATTTGCGATACCACGCGTCGGCTTCATACCGCGATCCAACGTCGAGTTTGCTGAAAATAGCTGAAACATGGTAGGCGGCAGTCTTAGGCTCCACTCCCAGGTGTTCTGAAATTGCCATATTGCTCAAACCTTTTTCCATCAGTGAAAGAACTTCGCGTTGACGCCTGGTTAACTTTGCCCATTTCTCTCCTGCTTCCTGCCGCCATGTCCTTGCCCGTGTAAATTGCTCCTGTGTAAAGAAAATATTCCCGCTTGCCACGCCATGGATAGTTGCGATCAAATTTTCAGCATCCTCCGGCTTTGAGAGATAGCCTGCCACCCCTGCATCCATCATATTTGCAAGATAGAAATCGTGGTCATAGACGGTTAACACAAGTATGCTTGTTTCTGGATAATTTCTCCGCACCCATTTCCCGATTTCAAAGGGAGATATGCCGCGCATCTTGAGACCAAGTAGAAGAATATTGGGGCGCAACTTTGGCATCATTTTTTTTATATTCTCCCCGTTTTCCGCCTCGCCGACAATTTGAACGTCAGAGGCGCTTGCCAGAATGCTACGCACACCTTCGCGTACGACAAGGTAGCTGTTAGCCAACAGCAAAGTAATCAGTCTTGGTTCTGGCTGCATGTCATCACCTCCGTATCTGTCTACACATCCTTTCCGTCGGTTCAGTATAATATATTGGGCAAAGAAAAAACAAGATTTTGCAATCTGCGTTAAGCCTACGATTAACCTATGAGTTTCAATAAGAAAAATCTTCCGCTGTTGATTTTCATTCTCTGCAACGTAGATGAACTCATAACGCTATTATGAAGCATTGACTTGACACGTTTATATCAACGGAATACACTTGCTTCGATTGGGGAGTAGCCATGGCGTTCCGCAAAAGCGGAAATGTCACCGGGTCGTCGTCATGACATTGACGCGCATCGCGCCATCGGCGACTCGAAACGTGCAGGCATGACGTTTGGCGAGACCATCGCAGAACAAGCGTGATGGTCTCGTTTTAATTCTGGAGCATCACAGCGCTTATCATCAGGAGAGAATATTCATGGCACAAGACGACACGATCCAAAACAACGAGTGGCACACGCTAAAAGCCGAAGAGGTATTAAGCCATCTGAAAGTTGAAGACCGGGGGTTGACTTCAGCGCAGGTTGAGGAGCGGCTCGCAAAGTACGGTCCGAATCAGTTGAAAGAGGCGCCGCGCCCGACCTTCCTCAAAATGTTGTGGGAACAGTTGAATAATTTTGTGGTGATTCTGCTCATCGTAGCCTCGCTGGTCTCCGGTTTGCTGGGCGATTATGTGGAAGCGGCGGCGATCATGGCGATCGTGGTGTTGAACGCGGTATTGGGAATCGTCCAGGAGCGGCGCGCGGAGGAGGCGCTGGCGGCGTTGAAAAAACTCGCCGCGCCCGATGCGCAAGTCATCCGCGACGGGAAGCGGGTTTCCATCCCCTCGTATGAACTCGTGCCAGGCGACATCGTCTTCCTCGAAGCGGGAAACTTCATACCGGCGGATATCCGCCTGTTGGAAGCGGTCAACCTGCGGGTGGAGGAGGCTTCACTGACCGGCGAATCGCTCCCCGTGCAAAAGAACGCCGCAACAGTTCTCGAAAAAAATGTCCCGTTGGGAGATCGCAAGAATACGGCGTTCATGGGCACGCTCGTTTCGTACGGACGCGGACGCGGCGTAGTCACCAGCACAGGGATGCGCACTCAGTTGGGGTTGATCGCCTCGATGCTCCAGAACGTGGAGACCGAAGAAACGCCCCTGCAACGGCGGCTCGACCAATTGGGCAAATCCTTGAGCATTGCCGCTCTTGCTCTCGTGGCGATTGTTTTTATTGTTGCGCTGATTAACCAGACGAATATCAATGAACTGTTTACGGGTCCGCTCGCCTATCTGAACGAGTTTGCAGAGCAGATCACCGATGTTTTCATCATTGCCATCAGTCTTGCGATTGCGGCTGTGCCGGAGGGACTCCCTGCCGTGGTGACAATTTCACTGGCGTTAGGGATGCGCGAGATGATCAAGCGTCACGCGCTCGTGCGCAAACTGTCCTCGGTCGAGACGCTTGGCTCCGCCACGGTCATCTGCTCCGACAAAACCGGCACGCTCACGCAAAACGAAATGACCGTCACGCGCATGTGGGTGGATGGGCAATTCATCCAGATTACCGGGACGGGGTACGCGCCGGTGGGCGATTTTCTTGTGGATGGACAAAAGAAGAATATTTCAGAATATCCCGCCGCGCTCACCGCGTTGTGGCTGGGTCTGTTGAACAACGATGCCCTGCTCGAAACGACGGGTGAGGATGAAAAACAAAAGACCTATCGTGTTGTCGGCGATCCTACGGAGGGCTCATTGCTGGTCGCCGCGATGAAAGCCGGCGCGATGCACATGGATATCCGCGAGGCGTATCCGCGCGAGAACGAAGTGCCATTCGATTCAGATCGTAAACGGATGATCACCATCCATGATGTGTTTGCGCCGCGACCGGGCGACCCCTCGCCGTTCACCGATGAAAGCCATAAATCGTGGGATGTGATCGCGGTCAAAGGCGCGCCGGACGTGGTGCTCGAACTCTGCACGCAATACCAAAACATGGATGACGAGTCTGTGCCATTGGGTCCCGCCTTGCGCGACCGAATCCTCGCCGCCAACGACGCGATGACGAAAGACGCCTTGCGCGTGCTGGGTGTGGCGTATCGGATGGTCCGCGATGTGCCGGATAACCCGGCGCAGATCATTACGAACGAACTTGAACATGACCTGATCTTTGTCGGTCTGATAGGCATGATTGACCCGGCGCGCACGGAAGTCAAACCCGCGCTGGAAGAGGCTCGCAAGGCGGGCATCCGCACGGTGATGATCACAGGCGATTACCCCAACACAGCCAAAGCGATTGCCGAAACCATCGGGTTGCTCCGCCCCGGTAAAAAGGTGATGACCGGCGCGCAGATCGACGCGCTCAGCGACCGCGACCTCAAAGACATCATCGAAGAGACGGACGTTTTTGCGCGCGTATCCCCCGAACACAAACTTCGCATCGTGGACGCTCTGCAAGCCAACAATGAGATCGTCGCGATGACCGGCGACGGCGTGAACGACGCGCCCGCCATCAAACGCGCCGACATTGGCGTGGCGATGGGCATCACCGGCACCGACGTGGCAAAAGAAACCGCCGACATGGTGTTGACCGACGACAATTACGCCAGCATCGTTCATGCGGTTGAACAGGGGCGCGTCATTTATTCGAACATCCGCAAGTTTGTGTTCTTCCTCCTGTCATCCAACATTGCCGAGATCATGATCATCTTCCTCGCCACACTGGCGGGACTCCCCGCGCCTCTCACCGCCATTCAACTGTTGTGGCTCAACCTCATCACCGACGGCGCGCCCGCCCTTGCCCTCGCCGTGGAAAAAGGCGACCCCGATATCATGCTCCAGAAACCGCGCGCGAAAGACGAACCCATCGTCAACCGTTCGATGCGCGTCGGCTTGATCGTGCAGACCATCGCGCAGACTGTGGCTGTGCTTGCCGCGTTCGGCATGGGTTTGTTGTGGCATCTCGAAGCGGGCGCGACACTTGTCGGCAACCCCATCACGTACATTCTCCAGCACGATTGGCGCGGTATTGATGTGCAATCTGCCGAGACGATGGCGTTCGTCACGCTGTCGCTGGCGGAACTCTTCCGAGCCTACACGGTCCGTTCGGAACGCGCATCATTGTTCAGCATCGGCATATTTTCAAATCGCTCGATGCAGTACGCGGTGGGGCTTTCAATCACGTTGCTATTGCTGGTCATCAACGTCCCCTTCCTCCAGCCGATCTTCAACACGCATTTCCTCTCCGTCCGTGAATGGAGTGTGGTCATCGGCTTCGCGCTCCTCCCCGCAATTGCGGAAGAGGTCACGAAATACTTTTTGCGTATGAGAAAATAAATTAACACTCCGCCTTGTATTGATACGCAGTACGTACTACGTAGTACGTACTGCGTATTTTTTTGTACGGCAAGGTTCACCTTGCCTTTTAGGAAACGCAAAGTGAACTTTGCGGTACTATTTAACTCTAAATTAATAACTTCCCGCATTTTTGTTCGTTCGCAGTTGCACTGCATCCCCAACGGAAAATTATATTTTTACGAACCCTAAGAGCGCGAAGATCGCGAAGGGAAAAAGAATTCTTTGCGTTCTTAGCGGGCTTCGCGGTTAAAGATTTAGGGTTTAAACGAAAACGTTTTGCGATGAACGGACGACAACCCCAACCGCCTCAGCGCGGACCTGTGAGCCTGTGTGCCGTACCCCTTATGTTTCCCCAGCCCGTAGCCGGGATGCCGCTCGTCGAGTTCGCGCAGTAACGCGTCGCGTTCGGTCTTGGCAAGGATGGACGCGCACGCGATGCTCAAACAATGCGCGTCGCCTCTCACGATGCTGGTCTGTGAAATGTCTAATTGGGGGAGTTCGAGTCGAAAATCTGTCAACAAATATTCAGGGGAGATCGAAAACTGATGCAACGCGCGAATAGCGGCAAGGCGCGTCGCATGAACAATCCCCTGCGAATCAATTTCATCTGCGTCGGCGAATCCAACGCTCCATGCCAATGCGATGTCTTTGATCGTCGGCGCAAGCGACTCACGCGCAAGGGCGGTCAACTGTTTGGAATCGCGGACCCGGCTCAACGTCCGCGAAAGAAGCGTTTTGTCATTATGAGGCAGGATCACCGCGCCCACCGCGACCGGTCCAGCGAGTGCGCCGCGCCCGGCTTCATCCAAGCCAGCCACGTGGAGAAATCCGCTGTCCCACAGATCCGATTCGAATTTGAGGTTTGGTTTAACTCGTTTCATATCTGCCGCGCCATGCGTTGATGCGAATGCGGAAGATGTCGCCGATCATACGCAGTGCGTCGCGCACCGCGTTCACTTTGGTTTCGGGGTGATAATACCAATCAATCGGAATCTCGCGCACGCGATACCCGAGGCGGCGGGCGATAAAAAGTAATTCAACGTCGAATGACCAATAGCGCATCTGTTGCAGGGGGAAGATCGCCTTCACCACATCGGCGCGAAAACATTTGAAACCGCATTGCGTGTCGTTCAAGCCGGGCAAGGCAAGGAGTTGGATGATGTAATTAATGCCGCGCCCGCCGAAGTGACGATAGCGCGGCTCGTTGTAACGAGTCGAACCTTCCACTTCGCGCGATGCGATGGCGATGTCGAGATCGGTCAACGCGGGCGGAATGAATTTTAGAATTTCATCCACCGGCATCGAAAGGTCGGCGTCGCACATGAAGCGGTACTCGCCGCGCGCCTCCAGCATCCCGCGCTTCACCGCCGCGCCTTTGCCGCGCTCGGTTTGGATCACGCGAAAATTTTCATGCGCGTTTGCAAACGATTGCGCGACCTCGAAGGTGCGGTCCGCGCTTCCGTTTTCCACCACGATCACCTCGGATAAAAAATTTTGCTTTTCAATGAATCGAAAAACCTGCTCCAACGTGTCGGGCAGGCGGCTTTCTTCATTGTATGCGGGGATGACGATGGATAAAAAAATGGACAAGAAAAACTCAAGACATGCCGAAGAGTATGTATCCGAACACCGCCAGGATGCAGATGAGCGCGATTCCCAGCGCGGCAAGTAGGGCGATCTGTTTCATGCTCATGCCCAGGATGCGACGCGATCCCCGCTTCGTTCCAGACGTGGAACCTGCTTCGCTGCGTACCTGCGGCAATGCCTTCACAGCCGCCGCGTCCTCTGCCAGCGCAAAGTCGAAATCGGCGGGGTTGATGGGCTTCTCTTCATCCGCAGCGCTGAATATGGCGCGCGCCCGCGACATATTTTCCTGCGGCGGCGGAGGCGGCACTGGCGCCGCTTGCGCGCGTTCCTGCCGAGGCACAGCCACCGGCGCAGGCTGGGGAGGATGCGTCTTCTGTTTGGGAGGGCGCGGGTTGATGATGCGCTCCACCATGTCGAGAGCCATGTCGGATCGCAACACAGGCATGTTGTTGGAAAGCCCCGTTACGAACGGCTTGATCCCATCCACCCTCAACACGCGGATGGCAGGTTTATCCGATTCCACGTGCAAGCCGGGGTCTGCCGCGATCAACACCGATTCGATCGGCTCCGGCATCGTCACCCCCTGGCGTTCAATGAACATGGTTAACGCGCGCGCCATCCGCGCCGTGGACTGGATCAGGTTCACCGGCGCAGGCTTGAAGCGGTTTCCCGATTCCACATTCCACGCTTCGCCTTTCGCCTCATACCTGCCTTTGATATAGGCGATATTGATGACGAACATGCCTGCCGGTCCGATCAAGATGAGGGGGATCATGATTCCGCTTTGCCCGAGGGTCTGGTTGCGGATCAAGGTATATCCTTTTTCAAGGTTGCGGTCGAAAAAGGCGATAATCGCTTTCTGCGCCAGCAATTCGGTGGGCCAGTTAAAGCCAAACTTCAACATGCCCTGGATTCGCTGACTGAACCCAAGGTTGCCATTCTCGTCGATCAGAGGAGTTTGGTCGATGATCTTCATAGCGTCTAAAAGATCGGCGTTTGTTCCAGAATATCGCGGTCCGCCGAATCCAACGTTGCGATGAATTCCTTCCCATCCCGGTTGACGATCCGCAGTGATTTACCGGCTTCAAACGTGCTCGCCAGCAATTCTTTGCGCGAGCCAACCACCAACAACTTCCCCGTTTTGACGCGCTCCAGCAGGTCTTTGCGGTCGATCAATACCCGGTCCGAATACGAAGACCCGCGCCGTTCGTAAGCGCGCACGGTCACGATCTGCCCGTTCTTATAACGGACTGCTTCGATCACGCCATCTTGTTTCTTTGCCATGTGGTTTTAACTCCGTGTGTATTTTAGCATAAAGACCCTAAAGGTTTTCAAAAACCTTTAGGGTCTTGCAATTGTCGGGGCGACAGGATTCGAACCTGCGACCTCTTGCTCCCAAAGCAAGCGCGCTAGCCGGACTGCGCCACGCCCCGATGAAGTGCGACGAGTATAATGCGTCGGATGAATAGCCGTCAAGCAACAAAACAGATAGCGATTCTCGCTACGATTCTTCTCGTCCTCTCTGCCTGCTCCGCCACCCAAGCGACACCCACCCCTGCGATCATTCCAGCAACGGCAACCCCAACCCTCGCGCCACTCCCCACCTTTGCCCCCTCCACAGCCACTCCCACACTCACGCCCATTGCCTGCCTCACCAAGCCCGGAACAGTGGATCAGGGAATTCTCGAATCATCCAATCCTCCGCAAGAATTTTTTATCTACCTCCCCCCGTGTTACAGCGAAAGAGCCGACAAACGCTACCCCGTCCTCTACCTCCTGCACGGGCAAACCTACGCCGCCAATCAATGGATCCGCCTCGGCGCGGCAAAGGCTCTCGACAACCTCATCATCAGCGGCGAAGCGATGTCCTTCATCCTCGTATTCCCCGACGATCACTATTGGTACACCCCCGCAGGAACATCCTTCGGCGCGCGCCTCACCGGTGAGTTAATCCCCTTCATCGACGAAACCTACCGCACCATCCCCGATCCTCGCTTCCGCGCCATTGGCGGAATGTCGCGCGGCGCGGGCTGGGCGTTGAACCTTGGATTAACCCGCCCCGACTTGTTCAGCGCGATTGGGCTACACTCCCTCGCTGTATTTCAACGAGACGCCTCCAAAGTGGCGGGGTGGATTCAATCCATCCCCCCCGCCTCGCGCCCCAGTATCTTCATGGACATCGGCGACAACGACCAGGAACTCGCCTCCGCAACCCAGATCGAAGCCGTCTTTACCCAGTTGGATGTACCACACGAGTGGCACATCTACACCGGCGAGCATACCGAAGACTACTGGTCTGCCCATGTGGAAGAATATATTCGCTGGTATGCTGAACAGTGGAATAATCAATAATAGGAGAACCCATGAACATCCTCGTCACCGGCGGAGCGGGCTACATTGGCTCCGTCACCGCAGAAGCACTGATCCAGGCGGGGCATTCCGTCACCGTCTATGATTCGCTCGTCACCGGTCATCGCGCCGCGGTGCCGGATGAATCAAACTTCATCGAAGCCGATCTGGCTGACAGCCATACGCTGGTTGAAACCTTCATCAAAAATAAATTCGACGCGGTCATGCACTTTGCGGCATTCATCGAAGCCGGCGAAAGCATGAAAGACCCCGGTCGCTTTTATCAAAACAACTTCACGAACGCGCTCGCATTGATTGAAACAGCCGTACGGGCGGGCGTGAAGCGGTTCGTCTTATCGTCCACGGCGGCGGTCTTCAAATCCAGCGAAGAACCGCTCAACGAAGAGTCGCCGCTGGGTCCCACGAACGTGTACGGGCATACCAAACTCATGGTCGAGCAGGCACTCGATTGGTACCGCGAAATTCACGGCTTGCATTTCGCCGCGCTTCGCTACTTCAATGCCTGCGGCGCAATGCCGAATCGCGGCGAAGCGCACCAACCCGAGTCGCATCTCATCCCGTTGGTGTTGCGCGTCGCGCTTGGGCAAAACGACTCGATCAAAATCTTCGGCGCCGATTACCCAACACGCGACGGCACATGCATCCGCGATTACGTGCACATCGCCGACCTCGCCGACGCCCACATCCTCGCGCTAGGCGGACTCTCTGAACGCGACCGGCTGATCTACAACCTGGGAAGTGGACACGGCTACTCGGTGCGCGAAGTGATCGACACCGCGCGTCAGGTCACGGGACAGTTGATCCAGTCCATCGAACATCCGCGCCGCCCCGGCGACTCTGCGCGGTTGGTTGCCTCCTCCGAACGAATCAAACGCGAGCTAGGCTGGAATCCCAAACACGATAATTTGCTAGAGATCATCTCCAGCGCATGGGATTGGCACAAATCGCACCCGCGCGGGTATGAGTAGCCAGCGCATCATTCTCGTTAGCAGGCTAATGAGAAAGGGGAGATACTTTACAAGTCAGACCGAAAGCAGGTTCTTGACGCAGTTGTTGCAGATTAACAATTAAACCGAGCAGTAAACACAGACGCTTTTAGCCGCAGAGTCGCAGAGACTCTGAGAAAATCAATTAAAAACTCTGCGACTCTGTGTCTCTGCGGCAGGCAATTTATTGCTCGATTAATTTGGAAAAGTACAAGTACTGCGTCAAGGCAAGCGGCGCGATTTGCCAAGCAAATCGAACTATTGCCCGAACTTTCGTGAAGTACTCATACTTTATAAATCAGACCTTTATTGTTATAATAGTGAAAAATATCACAATCAAGGAGAGTAAAGATGAACGTTCATACGCTCCCCCACGTGGTCATTCTCGGCGCAGGGTTTGGCGGGCTGACCGCCGCCAAGAAGTTGAAGAATGCGCCTGTGCGCATCACTTTGATTGACAGGAACAATTACCATTTATTCCAGCCTTTGCTGTATCAGGTGGCAATTGCCGCGCTGGTGCCTTCGCAGGTTGCCTTCCCCATTCGAACGATCTTCCGCAACCAAAAGAATCTCACGTTTCAAATGGGCGAAGTGAACGAGATCAATCTCGATGAAAAATTCATAAAACTAAATGGGTCAGTAATCGCTTACGATCATCTTATTGTCGCCGCGGGCGGACGGATGAATTTCTTCGGCGTTGAATCGGTGGAGCAGAACGCGTTTTACATCAAGAATATTGAAAGCGCGATTCGCACGCGGAATCATTTGCTCTCGATGTTCGAGCGCGCCAGCCATGAAGCGGATGCCGACAAACGCCGCGCCATGCTCACGTTTGTCATTGTCGGCGGAGGTCCCACAGGCGTGGAAGTGGCAGGCGCGTTGGCTGAGTTGATCTCGCACGTGATGAGGAAGGAATATCCCGAACTCGATGTGCGCGAGGCGCGCGTGTTATTGCTCGAAGCGGGCGGCGCGTTGATCGCAAGTTATCCTGACGGGTTGCGAAAGGCGACTCTCCGTTTGTTGCAAAAGAAAAACGTGGAAGTAATTTTCAACGCACGGCTGACCGACTTCAACGGGCAAAGAATTTCGCTTGCCGATGGAACGAAGATCGAAGCCAACACGCTGATCTGGACGGCGGGCGTGCAGACGGCTGAGGTTGTCGAGTCGCTTGACGCCGCGCGCGCAGGTTCAGGTCGGGTGAGAACCGAGGCGACGCTGCAACTGCCGAATCATCCCGAAGTGTACATCGTCGGCGATGCGGCGTATCTCGAAGATGCAAATCATCAGCCGCTGCCGATGCTTTCAACGGTAGCCATCCAGCAGGGCAATGTCGCGGCGGATAATATTCGGCGCGCGATTCAAGGACAGACACAGCATCCGTTTCGTTATAAGGACCCGGGCTTGCTAGCCACCATCGGGCGGAACGCGGCGGTCGCGCGCATTTGGGGACTCTCGTTCAGCGGGTTCATCGCGTGGATGATCTGGGTGGGCTTGCACATTTATCGCATCATCGGTTTTCGCAACCGACTCGTGGTGATGATCAATTGGGCGTGGGATTATTTCTTTTACGATAATCAGGTGCGGTTGATCACGAGGTATTGATTCCGTTATAGTTGCAGTCGCAGTTGAACTGCGACTGCAACACCAAACAGGTGATTACGAGGGAAACATGTCTGGGAATCGAGTGGCGGCAAGCAGGGCGCACATGGCAAACCCGTTGTTGAGGAAATGCAGGATAATGCTGGGCCACAACGAATTGGAGCGGTGATACACATATCCCAAAACTGTGCCCAGCACGAAGGTCGGGATGAACGAAACGGGATCGAGATGCGATGCGGCAAAGATTCCAGAACTCAGCAGGAGCGCCGCGACCCAACCGTAGCGCTGTCGAAATCCTTGAAATAAAAATCCACGAAAGAAAATTTCCTCCACAAGCGGGGCAACGATCACGGCGGTGAGAAACAACCAGATCGGCGATTCGAGTTCGGAAAACATCTTCATTACCGCCTCCCCCTGCGTATCCACGCCGAGAAACGTCAGCAGGATATTGTGCGCCATGACGACGGCGTACGCGGCGATCAATAATCCGCACCCCAAACCCATCGTCAGCGAATCGAATTTGACGAAACCGAGAAGCCCGGGGCGGATGCGCTTCCACGCAAAAATGATCAGCACAGGCAGGAGATATATCATTTCGGCAAACATGATCCCCGCGCCGCGCGCAAATTGCTTCGCCTCCTCTTGAAATAGGAACGCGACCACGAGCATACCGATACTGATCAGTATCAACAGGGCGACGCCGAGCCATGTGTCGAGGATTGTCCACGGGACTTTATACGCTTCGTTCTGAACTTCAACCTGATTCTCCTCCATCAGCCTTCTCCTAACCTTCGCCTAGCTCGCGATACACAACCCATTGACCCTTGCGGTCATCCACATTCTTCATGGCGCGGTCATAGTAAATATCGAAGATTTGTTCTGATTGTCCAGCAGTTGAACTGCTGGATAACTGATTGTTCGGCAGTTCAACTGCCGAACCAACAACTGCAACACGCACGCGGAAATAAAACCTGCCCACGTTCAACGACCCGCGGTTGGATGCCACAGCCGCGTGCTCAGGTTGCATGTTGCGCGCCATCTTGCCGCGCCGTTTGAAGTCCGTCCATGCGGAGAGCATCTCGGTCACGCGATAGGTTTTGCCATCCCAGATGAATCCGTTCGGGCATTCGGGACTCTTTTCAAGCGCGGGAGGAGAATCGAAGATGGGTTCGATGGGCTGGTCGAGGAAGTGGAGAGGAATGAAGTTTTCGGTCAATTTCAAATTTTATTGAGGTCACTGGCTTGTGGATAAGCGAGCAACATGGCTTGCCTCGGATGACCTTTCATCCAGTTTGGTTGTTAATACGAGTTTTCCGCGGGTATGTCTCGTTCCTACTTTCGCTAACGCATCCAGTCCTTCTAAAAAAGGATATACGTTTTCAATAGTTAATTGAAATTCACCGGAAGCGATCTGTTTCAACAAGTCTGATAATTCATCGGTTACATCGGCAGTATAAGGAATCTGCTTCAGTGTGATGCCTCTTGCCGGTACAAATTGATCGCCGGAGACCGCTACGATTTCACCGCCATCTTTCACAACTGCTTGACTATCGCTGGCTGTACCCGGTTGGGTGGCAATGGCAGCGTCAACACCTCCGGGGTACCACTCCGTAATCTGTTCCTGCCAGTCATTATCATGATAATCAACCACTTTCTCCGCTCCCAAAGAACGCATGTACTGATGGTTTTTGGCTGACGCCGAGGCGGCAACTCTATAACCCCGAGCGACCGCTATTTGAATAGCAAGCGTTCCGATAGCGCCAGAACCTCCGGCAATGAAAAGGCTGTCGCCGGGCTTCAAGTTTAGAGGCCGAAAAGATTTAAGGGCTGTGTTGCCCGCCACCGGAACAGCGGCGGCTTTTTCGAAAGACATGGACTCTGGGATGCGCAAGATCAAGGCGTCATCAGGTACCAATGTATATTCAGCCCACGTCCCGCCTTTGGGTTGCATGGAATTGACAAAAGTAATCCGTTCGCCTGGTTTGTAGTTGCTAACCAACCTGCCAACTTTTTCGACAACGCCAGCCGCCTCAATGCCGATTGTGTATGGGAAGCGCACATTCGGCGGAAAAAAATATCCGTCGTGGATACCGACGCCTATCGCCATCACTTTTACGAATAGGTCGTTTACACCAACTTCTGGTTGAGGGATATCCACTAATGCTATGTTGCCATTTATGTGTATGGCGAATGCCTTCATAAAGCACTTCCTGTGTTCAGTCAATTTCAAATTTTATAGGGATCACTGGCTTGTAGATAAGCGATCAACATTCCTTTTCGTGGATGATCCTTCATCCATTCGCGGACTTTCTTGATATGCTCATAATCATCCGCGCCGAATTTCTCGAGGTATAACTTGTCCATGTGATTTTTGGATTCTGCCGAGCGGATATCCTCCTGCCACGGACGGGTGAAGAACTCGTTGACGTTGTCATGCAAGCCCAGTTCGATCAGCGCATCCCATTCGTGCTTGTCGAACCAGATGCCGTTGCAATGACCGCAACGGTCAAGATGAAAATCTGTATCCGCTAGAATTTTATACCTGCCCATAATGTGACCTGAATTTGGGCAGAGTTTCAATTCGTCCACATCCCAGGCGGGGTCAATTTTTATTTCATCAGATTTGGGAGATTCCGTTTCACCGCTTCCCTTGCGCCAGGCAAGATAGGCGTTTGAGTCGACCCAAACCCCGCCGCAATTCGAACATTGCATGGCGGGCAATCCTTCGATGAGGGTGATCTGGTTGAGGGTATCGGTCTTATCAACAGGGCATTTCATTTTTCCTCCGGTTGCTTTGTGATCTATTTCTCATCCGCAAGATGGAAGTGATGCAGGAAACGGTGCAGGATCGGCGCGGCTAACACGCCGGCGGCGGCAAGCGGGATAATGCCTGAGTAGAGCGCATAGAACGAGGCAAAAAGTTTTCCCGCATCGGTCTGCACGGGGTTGACAGGTCCCATACCGCTGAGGATCATGGATGCATTGAGCAGGGAGTCGAGCCATGAAAGATTCTCGATGAAATGGTACCCGAGCATCCCAATGATGAGCGAAAAGAAAACGATCGCCAACCCGATCACGCCATTCCGCATGAGTCGGCTAGCGAATACTTTTCGGCTGGCAAGCGGCTGACGGTGATGTTCGTACATATTGCCTCTACTGATTTATACCGTTATGCGGATTTTCTCACAAGAGTCCATGTGTTATTAATCGACAACATCGTTGCGCCAGAAGGAACGGATCAGAAAGAAGTTGAGGATCAGCGCGGTGAAGATCATGGCAGGGATGAGGATGATCGGCATCAGCCAGCGTTCAGCCCATTTATTGATCTGCGCCGTGTTCGGGTCGGCGGGGTCGTACAACACAGTCACCTGTTCGCCCACGTCATAGGCGGGAGGGTACGAAGCATTGCCGCCCTCAAAAGAATAAGTCTGCCCGTTCGCTTCGAACTCAATGACAGGCGAGTACACACAGCAACCGCCTTCGTTGCTGCTACTTTCTTCGAGACTGGTGACGATTCCAGTTGTTGTTTCGCCGTTTTGTTCCAATTGCCAACTGACGTATCCAACATACGCGCCCCACAAACAAAAGCCCCCAAGGAAAAGATTTGCAACAATAATCCAGCAACCGATCTGTACACGATTACCAATGCTTGACGCTTTATGCACGACATTCAATGCCTTGTCCACGTTCTTTTCGTAGTTGTCCATGATGAGGCTCCGTGAGGTTATGTTTTTGTGTTCACTCAGCAGTTGAACTGCTGAGTGAACAAGGGTATGCGTTTGTCCCGCACGATTTGCTTGGCGCACCAGAGATGCTTCGGGGCAACGAACGCCCCTCAGCATGACATGACGACATTATTCTACAAGCGAAGCAGATTATCCGCGTTGGGCGATTGGTACCAGCGACGGCTTGGCGATGCGGATGTAATCGTCGAGGTTCATAAAGATGGATCGGTCCAAGCGGCCCGCATTGAACACGACCTCATCATTTTGCTGGATGAGCGGATCAGCCAACACTTGAAGTTGGTCGCTAAACGCGAACGGGGGAATCGCCCCGATGACACATCCCGTCAACGCCTGAGCCTTCTCGCGCGACGCGAACGCGACACTATCCGCGCCGAAGTGACGTTTGACTCCGTCGAAGTCAATGCGGCAATCGCCAGGGACATTCGCAAGGCAATAGATATTGTCCTTGCGAGTCAATCTCACCTGCAACGTCATAGACTTGATGGATTGTTCGATTCGGTTGCCGCGAATCTTGGCGATGAATTCCGTCCGCCCTTCGGGTTCGTGTTCGACGACGCGATACGTCGCGCCTTGGGCATCAAGCAACGCGCGGAGTTGTTCGTGGATGTCGGTCATAAGAATGGTGTTTTCAGTAGGGCAAGATTTATCTTGCCGATTGACGGTTTTTTCGATACGCAATCGCAAAGTGAACTTTGCGGTACGAACTCTTTTCTCACTTTTTACTTGATTGCATACACCGCATACCCACGCGGGGGAGCGTAGAACTGGGCGCGGCCGTCGCGGTCGGTGGATTGGTTGATGGGGCGCGAAAGGTCGCTTTTGGACCACCAAGCCACAGGGGCGAATGAAGCGTTCGTCCACTTGGTGGCGACGAGGTGTCCGTTCCAGTTGTCGCCGCGATTATTTAGCACGTAGATCAGTCCGGGTTGATTCGCATATCCCACGCGCTGCATAATGTAGAGGTTGTCGTCCACATATAAAATTTCGGTATCGCCGCCCGCATATTTTTCGTGCGCGTCCACGAGCGCGACGATGCCGTTGGGCGTATCGCCGAGCGCAAGATTCAAATTGAAATAATCGTGCCAGAACACGCACGGATAACCCTCGTGTGTGAGGATGTAACTGTATGCAAGAAGTTTGTCGTTGATAATGGGACGCCCCTCGTCGCGCAGGTCGTGATTTTCAACGAACGACACCGCGTTCTGTTCCTCGCGTCGAACGACAGTGTCCCACGTGGTGAGATTCTTCAAACTGAAACCGTACGAGTCGCACATCGCTTTGAGCATTTCGCGCTGAGGAAAATCGAACGCCTCCACAGGATTCGTGTTGGAGAAGTTGGCAAGGTCTACCCAATTCTCGATGGCGTGCGCGTTATCCCAAAACTCCGCCACGCCATACGGGATAAATTGTTGACCGTTACGCTGATAGCGATATTCCTGAACGGCGGTGATCGTATCCGCGCCGTAGCCTTTTACAAAATCGTATCGAAACCCATCGAAGCCGATGTCTTCGATCAGCCAACGCGCCAACTTAAGCAGTTCGGCATACACATACGGATTGCGATGCGCGAGGTCGGGCATATCGCCGAAGGTCATATTGTCCCAACTTTCGTACATGCACGGATGAAAACATTCCCAATTGCGCGGGAACTTTCCGCTCTTTGGATGGAACAACGTCCAGCGCATCTGATTGATAAGCGGATTCAATTCCTGCGCGTCTGCTCCGCTGTTGTGATTGAAGACCATGTCCGCGATCACGCTCAACTTATGGCTGTGTGCGGCTTGGATGAGGGATTCCAACTCCGAGCGCGTTCCAAACCATGTTGGGATCGTCCCCTTCTGGTCGAACTCGCCGAGGTCGTAGTAATCGTACGGGTCATAGCCCATCGAAGGTCCCGCCAAATTCGCGGCTTTGTGCGCGGGCGGAATCCACAACGCTGTGAATCCAACCTTCGCCAGCGCGGGAACTTGCTCGCGAATTATGTTCCACCATTGGAATTCTTTGTTCTCCACCCGCGGACAGTCCCAGTAAAAAGCTTGCATCATGACGCCCATAATGATTTCTCCATTTCAACTTTCACGATTGACTTCGTAGCTCATCTTGCACAGTAAACATTGTAATATCAGAGTTTTCGCTTTACCAAAAGCGACATAAATATCGCGTTACGCAAACTAAATTACCTTCAACTGCGTAACATCAATTCGTAATGAGCGCGTGACTCCAACCGGCGGGTGCTCCAGTTTGGCTCCGCCGCCTCGCGGATGTAATATTCACGGGCAGGCTCGCCCTCCACGCGCATGATGAGGCGGTAGTGAGACCAAGTTAATTCTCTACGCAGTGCGTAGAGTTTTTCTCCGGGAAAGGTCAGATAAAATTGTTTGAAATTCCACAGGTTTGCAACTGCGAATCCCTTAGAGACTGTTTCTTAACTTCGTTTTTAGACGCGGACGCCACGGATTTCACTGATTTTCACGGAAAAGAGCTTTAAAAAGTTATCTTTTCCGTGTGTTCCGCGATATCCGTGTACAAAAGAATGAGGCTTCAGACTTAAGAAACACTCTCTCAGGCTACTCAACCAGTAGATAAAGTTTTTACCAAAAAATCCATTTGATGCGCGATGTACACCAGCTCGCCGCGCTCGATCTGCGCGCGTCTTTTGCGCAACCAGTTTTGTAAAATATCACCATTTAATTCAGGATGTTCCCCAAGCGCCTCCTCAAAAAACCTCAAAATATAATTCAGGAAGAACGCCTCATCGCGCGGATATTTCCCGTTCGACGGGTATGCCACCCAATCCGACGCGCCCGCTGCGAGAATCTCCGCGCCTGCGTTTTGTAAATACTCGAAGAGATGCCGTCCGCTTTTGCTGTCGCCGCCCGTAACACGCGCATCCATGGTCTGGTGATATAACCGCTCGATTGTTTCATCTAACGCCATGTCGATCGTTGGCTTAAACGTTGTCACCCCGTCGAAATTGATCGTCAACCATGCCAGTTGCTTTGTCACCGAAAATAATTTTGGCAACGATTCGGGCAACGGCAACAGATCCAAAAACGCGTGCGCGATTAATAAGTCCGCTGGTTCGGGCTTCGTTTGGATGAAATCAAACACATCCGCCTGCACCAATTGGATTCGAATATCCCGCTCATTATCAGACAATCGCAAACGATCCTGCCCGCTTCTCTCCACACTCAAACCTGCCTCGCCTGCGAATTGCGGAATCCACGCCTGCGCGAATTCGATGTTCTCGCTCATCTCGTCCACCAACACGTACTCCACGTTGCGGATCACATCCCAGCAGATCAGCCGCTTGAGCATCGTCCCGATCCCCGCACCGACATCAATGATTCGGAAAGGCTCTGTTGGCAGATTCGCTTTCAGCGCGTTTAATACATCCTTGTTGAGCGCGCGGTCATCCACGCTTTGTTTGGAGAGAAGGTAGTTGGGAAAAGAGGGTTCCATAATTATCCGTGCTGAGCGGAGCGTAGCGCAGTCGAAGTGCCAGCCATCCGATATAAAAATTCTCTGATTTCTTTCGCCGTCTCTTCCCATCTCGGCTGTGACCTGTATCTCTCTACTGCGTTCAAAGACAACCTCACCAATAATTCTCTATTTCTCCCCAATTCTCTCAGGTGGTTGGCAAGCGATTCCACGTCATTCGGCTCGATCAAATATCCATTCTCGCCATGTGTGATGATCTCACCCGCCGCGCCAACCGTCGTCCCAATCGCAGGCAGACCGAAACCCATCCCTTCGAGATAGACGATACCAAATCCCTCATAACTCGATGGCACGACAAGCGCATGGGCTTGCTTGAGTTTTTCGATGAGAGGCTCATTGTCTAACACGCCGTGAAATTCGACGATGGACGGTAGACCATTGACCGCGCCTTGCATTTCACTCGCATATTTCGGCTCGGCGGTCATTCCCCCAACCACATCCACCCTGACCTTAGACCTTAGACCTTTGACCGCCTTGAGCAATGTTTGTAGCCCCTTCCGATGAATAACATTTCCAAGAAATAGAATCCGCAATTCATCACTTCGTGCCCGTTCGATAATTTCTTTCTCTGAAACCGCATCCCCAAACCTATCCGTGGGCGGATACCCAACGACCAATGGTTTACTACTCTCTAGTAAACTACTCACTGCTCTCTTTGTCGTCTTTGAGTTGAAAATAAATCCATCCACGCTTTGCAAATACTTCTTTTCAATGATTCGATAAAACCAATTCTGCCATTTCGGTCTCAACTCCGAGCATCGTAAATGATGGACAAGGCTGACGATAGGGTAAGGATGTTTCCCAGTGTTCGCCGCGATCAATGATGGGTGGTTCAATTCATCTTGAATGAGAATGTCAAGTCCCTTGTTGCGAGGAGATTGCTTCGCTTCGCTCGCAACGACATCCAAGTAGGGCAGTCTAAAATGGAAATTATCCATCAAATGTGATGCGTAATTTCGCCAAGGAATGGAAATGATTTCAACCTCATCCCCTTGTCCTCGCAAATACTCCACCAACTTTCGATCATACAAATACCCACCGCTGATCGTATCCAACGAGCCGTAGATTACAAGTCCTATCCTCATACTGTTTTACGCCCTACGAAGTACGCAATACGTAGTACGCAACTCGCACCTTGTATCTTTTAGCCTGCTCATCACCTCTCCACTCGATACGCCGCCCATGCCGACTCGTTTTCCCATAACACAACCCTCACCGCGGAGATATTCTTCGCTTTGATTCGTTCACTCAGCGAGGATGCCAATATCCGCGCAAAATGCTCGATGGAGGGGTTCAAACCCTCAAAGGCAGGGCAATCATTTAACATCTGCTCTTTGTATTGTCCAATGATTTCATCAAGACACTTCTCCACATCCATGATGTCAACGAGATAGCCGTGCCGATCTAACTCGTTCCCTTCCAGTTGCAATTCAAGGACATAGTGATGCGAGTTCGGAAAGTTCTCAGGTCCCCAATCTCCGCCGACGAGAAAATGCCTTGCGATGAAATCACGACGAACGCCGAGTGTATACATGAGTCTCCTCGTCAAGACTTTACTGCGCGCATGATGTGATGCCCGTTTTCTTTTGCAACGACCATGGCAAAATCGAATTTATCCAAACTTGTGCAATGGATCAGATCAAGTTCGGGGAATTGCGACATCTGAATGTTATAAAATATTTTCGCATCGTTCGAATTTCGGACGCGCTCGAGAAATGGAGTTGGATCTGGCAAATCGCCTCTCAGCAGCGCCTCCAGATATTCAGCGCAAGCCAGGTCTTCTTCACCGCCGTCAAACGTTTGCCCTGTAGCCACAAAGGTGACTTCCGCTGGCGAAAGCTTCTGCAGATACTTCACTGTCTGATTTGCAACAACAAAACTTGCCGCAATTATTTGGCTGGCTTTCACACTGCGAGCGATTCCCTGCGTCCCTGCGCCAGTGCGTTGGATGATAACTTTCCCATTCAAATTGAGCGCGTTCGTTTGCGTGGGGGAGTTGCCGAAGTCGAATCCCTCAGGCGGGAGTCCGCCCACCTCGCCGAACACTAGAGAATTTGGAATCTGCAGTTTGAGTTGCAACGCCTCCTCCACGCCGCTGACGGGATAGATCTCTGCCGCGCCGCGATGGAATGCAAACGCCGCATTCGTGAACGCGCGGATCACGTCAATGACCACAACGACTCCTGTCGCTTCGTGGCAGGTTTCAAGGTTGGTGTAATGAAATTTCATACCATGTCATTGCGAAGGCGATAGCCTGAAGCAATCTCCTCGGCTTTCCTAATATTTGAAAATTACTTGTATCGTCTCTTGCGGATTTTCATCCAACAACCGATAAGCCTTCTCTGCCTCTTCGATGGGAAAACGATGCGTGATCCACTTCTGCGGCTGGATTCGCCTCAACGCTTCCCACGCGACGTTGAACCTGCGCGCCTTATCCCAGCGTCCGCTCAACTCTGGGGCGATCGTGCTGACTTGCGAGGATATCAATTTGATTCGTGAACGATGGAACGCGCCGCCGAGATCAACATCCGCGCGTTTTTCTCCATACCACGAACCGATGACGATTCGTCCGCTGAAGGCTGTCAGCGCGATGGCATCATCGAGCGCGGAGGGAGAGCCGGTGAGTTCAAAAGTTAAGTCGAAGTTCTGCGCGTAGCCAGATTGGGATTTTGTATTGTTTGTTGAATTATTTTTTTCTGTTGAATTAGAGTGATTGTCTATCTGTGAAATTGAATCGAATGAATCGTCCACGCCGATTTCACGCGAGGCTTTCCTTCGCAGTTCATAACAATCAGATGTGACCAAAACTTCCAATGGAAATTCTTTGAGTAAGGATGCAACAAGCAATCCTACAACTCCTTGCCCTAACACTAACACGCGCTCACCAAGAATCGGAGCCGCGTCTTGGATCAGGTTCACGGCGGTTTCCATGTTGGGGAGGAAGGAACAGGCTTCCGCTGGCAGAGCAGGTGTCCCTGCGGAGGAGACGGGGGCGAAAAGCAAGGATGAAGGATGACAGATAAATGCCGAAGTGTGGGGTTGAAATCCAAAAACAAGTTTATCGCGTAAGTCTTTGTTTACTTGTTTCCCTGTTTCCCTCACTACTCCAACATTTGAATATCCAAACGCGAGCGGATAATGCAGATCACTGCTCAAGTTGTCGCGCGAATCCATCACGTGAGGAAATTGTCCGCGATAGACCAGCATCTCGGTGCCTGCGCTGATCGAGGAACAAATAGTCTCGACTAAAACATCATCCGCGCCGAGAGCAGGCAATGGCTCCTCGCGGAGTTCCACCTGTCGCGGCGCGGTGAAGTAGACAGTCTTTCGTTTCATCCCCCCAATTTTACCTTTATTATTTTGATTTATCTGCCCAGAGGAACGCCATCAAAAGGATTTCAGCGGCTTTGGCGTAATAGCCTACGGCGCTGTTGGTGCCTGCGACAAAATTTTTGTCGCCCATGATGACCCACAAGACAAGGGTGAGCGCGGTGTAGCCGACCATGCCCCACCAAACCATTTTATGATTCTTTTGTAGCATGTCCATCGGCGCGAAATACGCGGCGAGCAAGCCGAGATAACCTGCTCCGTTCATTACGATGGGGTCGGCTCCCATGCTTGGATACAACGATAAATGCAAGAACGCGGTGGCGAGATTGCTGAGAATGATGCCGATCTTTTTCCAATCGAGGTTCATGATCAACTCCTTTGCGATTTGCTGGTTAGACGATCACAACGAACTATATTTTACTTGGCAATACCTCGCCCCGCTAGAAGCAAACCGATGCCGCCGTTCAAAATATCACGCGCGCGCATGAGCAATGTGAGACCGATCGCGGCAGAGGCGGGTTGACCGAACGCGCCGAGCGCGAACACCTGGCTTGCCTCCAGCGCGCCCAAACCGCCAGGCAACGGTATGAGAAACGCGATCTGCATGGCGGTCAGCGCGGCAAAGACCTGAACGATGTTGATGTTCATTCCGAGAAACGTCACTATCAAATAATATTCGAGCGCGATGCCCGCGATTGCTCCGAACGAAACAAAAATTGCGAGGAACATCGCGCGCGCATGCCTTCTGCAAAAGGTCGAAGCCATTCGTTCGGCAACCACGATCAACCGAGTCGCTTTACTTTTTTTCTGAATGAACGACAGGCTGTTTAGAATCTTCGCGATGGGACGGATTCCGTTGTATAGCAGGATGGTGTACACAAGTGGCAATGACAGCAACATCCCCAACCCGATCAGACTCAGGGTAAGCCTGCTTCCGTTTTCTGAAAACAATCCCACGCGGGCGATTGCCCACGCGCCGATGCCGATCAGCACAAAGTTGACGAGGAACTCCAGCAATTTGTCCATGATGACTGTGGATGTGGCGCGCGCGAACGTTAATCCATGCCTGCGTTGCAGGTAAAGCACTTGCAGTGGCTCGCCGCCCACTTGCGGACCGAATGTAAAGTAGCTCACCGCAAAGACGGACAAGCGATACCCGATCAACGGCAGGAACGGCACAGACGGATTCTCGGCGCGGACGATGATCCACCAGCGCGTGGTCATGCAGACGATGACGAACGCGTTGATGAGCAGGATCGAACCGATTTGCCAGAGATCGAGATTTTTGAGCGTATTCCAAATTTCTGCAAATGGCGCGTTGCGAAGAGCGAAGTAGAGAAGTGTGAAAAGTATCGAATACAACGCGAAGACGCGAAGTACGCGAAAGGAACTTTTTCTCTTCGGCTCAGTTGCAGAAAGTTCAGAGGATGGATTCGCCATGATCGTTGGGAGGATTCTCAATCAACCGTTTCATCTCTGTCAACACGGCTTGATGAATAATGTTCGTTTCGGTTGTTCCTAATTGTTTGGCGTAAATGGGATTCCCGATCTGCACACGAATGCGCACATCCTTGATCTTGCCGCGCATCATCGTGAAAACCTGAAACGCCGCGGCGAGCGCCTCACGATCTAGCCGTGTTTTTCTAATTCGCGTGAGTGGATGTGTTATCGCTTTCTTCCACACCACGCCGCGCGCGAGGATGGGCAGGATCGGCGTTTCGGGACTCATGCGTAAAAACACGCCGACGCTGTCTGTCCATTTTTCAAGCGAGTCTATCGCGTCGGTGTGTAAATCGGGATCAGGCTCGATATGCCCAGCGGGGTACGTCAATACCGCGCCGCCATTTCGCAGAAAAGCGCTGACTTGGCGCACGAGTGTCATTCTCGATGATGCGTCGTCGGTTACGTAAAAGAGTTGTTTTGAAAGGTTCGTCAACGCTTCGAGAAACGGACGTTGCAGGGCGATGATTTTCAAATCAGGTCGGTTCAACGCGACAAACGTTGCAACCGAGTCCGCCAAGCCTGGATGGTTGGACAACGCTAGAAATCCTGAAGCGGGAATTAGTTCAGAGTTATGAACGCGAATATCATCGTAGTGATGTCTCAATACGGTGCGCGCGCCCTCGGCTACTCCGCTGTTGCCTGTGACGGTGTCGAACTCTACCATTTGACGCGCGAAGGTTTGAGCGTGTTTGAGGAAAATCTTTTGCAAGAGTCGCGCAGGCAAGGAATCGTTTCGCAAACCGAAAGAAGTAGCAATATCGTCGAGATTGATTTGTGTGAGCCTATCGAGTTGGGAGGGCATGGGGGAGGAGGTGCGAGATATGAGATACGAGATACGAGTTACGAGTTGCGAGTGAGCAGTGATCGGTTATTGGTGATTGGCTGTCGTCTATCGTCTCATTCCCGTTCCATTGTGAACTTCAGGGGATAGCCCGCATTGTTTGATTCAAAATATGCCTTGTCAATTCGCTTCTCGGCTTCAGACTTTGCCAGCGTCTGCACGTAGGCGTTGCCGTTGATATGTGCTGTCATCATGATTGCCGAGGCGCGGTCAATGCCGAGATAGAAGATCGTTTTGAGGATGTGCACGACAAAATCCATCGGCGTTACATTGTCGTTGTGGATAATGACTTTGTAGAGCGGCTCGAGGGCGGTTTCGGATTCTTCGAGGATTTCGATTTCGGGTAATACTTGCAAATTCATTTTAGCCACAGATTGCACGGATTGTCACTGATTTTTATCTAGCGACCCGACAGTTTTAAGAAAGAGGTAAGAATCGGCAGAGGAAATCTGTTACAGTTGTTTTGCTGAAAACAC
>JBGANO010000051.1:0-27512 GCA_044222305.1 Anaerolineales bacterium | reverse complement strand
ACGCTGATCGGCGGCGCGGGCAACGATTCACTCACCGGGGGAGTTGGCAACGACGCCTACGCCTTTGACACCGATTCAGCCCTCGGCGCTGACGCAGTCACCGAAGCCTCAGGCGGCGGGACGGATAACCTCAATTTCTCCGGCTCCAACAACGACGTGACTGTCAACCTCTCGACGACAGGCAATCAAACTGTCAACTCTAACTTGACGCTCAACCTCACTTCTACGCAAGTTGAGAACGTGACCGGCGGGAACGGCAACGATACCGTCACCGGCAACACGTTGAATAACTCCCTCTCCGGTGGGAATGGAAATGATACCCTCTCCGGCGGCGCGGGCAACGATTCTTTATCAGGCAACGCGGGAAACGATTCGCTCACCGGGGATGCTGGCAACGATACGTACGCCTTCAACACCAATTCTGCGTTGGGAACAGATTCAGTCACCGAAGCCTCTGGCGGCGGAACGGACGCCCTAAGTTTCTCCGGCTCTAACAACGTGGTGACAGTCAACCTTGCGACAACAGGCAATCAGACGGTCAATTCCAACTTGACTCTGAACCTGGTTACCGCGCAGGTTGAAAATGTTACCGGCGGAAACAATGGCGATACCATCACCGGCAATACATTGAACAACTCGCTCTCCGGTGGAAATGGAAATGATGCTTTGAACGGCGGCGCAGGGAACGACACGCTCACCGGGGGCGCGGGAAACGATTTGCTCACCGGGGGAACAGGCAACGACTCCTATGCCTTCAATACCAACTCCGCGCTGGGAACGGATACAGTCACTGAAGCCTCAGGCGGCGGGACGGACACTATCAACTTCACCGGCTCCAACAATACCGTGACTGTCAATCTTGCGACAACAGGTAACCAGACGGTCAATTCCAACCTGACACTCAATCTCACCTCCGCGCAAGTTGAAAACGTCACAGGTGGGAATAATAACGATACCATCACCGGTAATACATTGAACAACTCCCTCTCCGGCGGAAATGGAAATGATGCCATCACCGGCGATGCAGGCAATGATGTGCTAACCGGCGGCGCTGGCGACGATACCTATTCATTCAACACCAATTCATCTTTGGGCGCCGACACCCTCAATGAAGCCGTTGGCGGTGGGACAGATACACTCACGTTTACCGGTTCCACGAACGATGTGGCGATTAATCTGGCGCTGACCGGCAACCAGACGGTCAACTCCAACCTGACCCTTAACATGACCTCCGCGCAAGTTGAAAATGTCACCGGCGGGGATGGCAACGATACGCTGACCGGCAACAACCTGAATAACACAGTCACCGGCGGAGCAGGGGACGATACGTATGTTTTCAACACCAACTCCAACCTAAGCTCCGACACCCTCAATGAAGCTATCGGTGGCGGGACAGATACACTCACGTTTAATGGTTCCGCCAGCGATGTGGCGGTTAATCTGGCATTGACCGGCAATCAGACGGTCAACTCCAACCTGACCCTTAACATAATCTCCGCGCAAGTTGAAAATGTCACCGGCGGAAACGGTAACGATACGTTGACCGGCAACAATTTGAATAACACAGTCACCGGCGGAGGTGGAAACGATACCCTCAATGGAGGCGCAGGGGACGATACGTATGCCTTCAACACCAATTCATCTCTGGGCGCTGACACGCTCAATGAAGCCGTGGGCGATGGCACAGATATGCTCGCGTTTACCGGTTCTACCAACGATGTGGCGGTTAATCTGGCATTGACTGGCAATCAAACGGTCAATGCCAACCTGACCCTAAACATGATCTCCGCGCAAGTTGATAATGTCACCGGCGGGGACGGCAACGATACGCTAACCGGCAACAATCTCAATAACACACTCACTGGCGGCGCAGGGAACGATACCCTCGATGGTGGCGCGGGTAACGACATGCTCATAGGCGGCGCTGGCGATGATACTTATGCGTTCAACACCAATTCATCTCTGGGCGCCGACACCCTCAATGAAGCCGTTGGCGGTGGGATAGATACACTCACCTTCACCGGTTCCACTAACGATGTGGCGATTAATCTGGCGCTGACCGGCAACCAAACGGTCAACTCCAACCTGACCCTTAACATGCCCTCCGCGCAAGTTGATAATGTCACCGGCGGGGACGGTAACGATACGTTGACCGGCAACAACCTGAATAACACAGTCACCGGCGGAGACGGAAACGACACCCTCGATGGCGGCGCGGGCAACGATACGCTCACAGGCGGCGCAGGGGACGATGTGCTCAAGACCGGGTCCGGAGTGGACACAATCGATGGCGGAGCGGGTGACGATGAGATCGTCGTCGCAGGAACCAATGAAAACGGTGATACTGCCGATGGAGGCGCTGGCGTCAATGTCTTCCGGTTTAGCGTGGGCGCGACCGGCATCCTGAGCCTCACCTCCAACGGAGAAGACACCCTCGATTTCAGCCTGTTTGGGAACTCGGTTACCATTGACCTGAGCAACAACAACCAACAAGATGTCGGCGGCGGCCTGTTGCTCACGCTGAACGGTTGGTTTAAGAACGTGATCGGCTCGTCCTCCGATGATCAGATCACGGGCAACAGCATGGACAACACCATCAACGGTGGAAACGGAAACGACACCATTGACGGAGGCGCAGGCACCGATACGCTCGATGGCGGCGCGGATACCGACACCGTGCAAAACTATGAAGCGCAGGATACCAATACCAATTTCGAGAACGGGATGCCCACGCCTCAACCGACGGCAGAAACAAAATCGAATCAACCCTCCCCGGTAAAGGATTCATCCGCTTCAAGCTTCGACACGCTTGAGTGGGGGCGGCAGGTTGCCCTGGGATGTGATTCGAATCTCGTCGAGTTTGTCACTCTGGACGGTCAGCTAGTCCGCTTTGAAAACCTGTGCGGTTATTCGGTGGTCCTGAATCAACTCGACGATACGCTCGCACAGACAGCGTTCCCGAACGATGGACAAATCCTCACCGGCATTTCAGTCACGTTGTTCAAGGATGGCGCGGTAGTGAGCGAACTCCCTGTTGGCGCAACGGTGGAACTGAAATTCCCTGCTCCTGCCGGCGTTCAGTTGACTTCTTTCCATTGGGACGAGGCAACTGGCGCATGGGTCGAAATCCCTGTGGTGGTGAACGACGGTTATGCCGCTTATCTCGTAGAAACGTCCGGCGCATACGCGTTGACGTATAAATAATCCATACGCTTACATCACGAATCAAAAAGGCGTCACGCTGAAGTGTGGCGCCTTTTATTCAATTGTTACGGCAGGTTCGATGTGCTAAGCCGCATGGTGGATGAGTTGGAGAAATTTTCGGTGGACGCAAAGGCAAAGAAATAAAAAAACCGTTTGAACCGCGAAGCACGCTAAGATCGCAAAGAAAAAACTAAGGCTTGGCGTCCTTCGCGGGCTTAGCGGTTAAGAAAAAGAACGACCCTTTCGGATCGTCCTTCTTTGTTCTACGCCTCGTAATCTCCGGCGTCTTCTTCCACCGTCATTACGGGTTCATCGCTGGGTTTGCGGTCGAGCATCTGCATTGCGAGAGCAACGACCTTGGTGAAATATTTGGTCTCGCCTTTGTCTTCGTACTTGTCGGTCTTCAACCGACCTTCCACGAAGACGAGACTTCCCTTCTTGAGGTATTGCTGGCAGATCTCGCCGAGCCGACCCCACGCTTCCACGTTGACCCATTCCGTGTATTCCTTGCTCTCGCCATCCTTGCCTTTCCAGCGGTTGTTGACGGCGATGCTGAAATGAGCCACTTTCTTCCCCGTAGGGGTGAACTTGCTTTCGGGATCCTTCCCCAAATTGCCAATCAACTGAACTCGGTTTAGCGCTGGCATGTCTCCCTCACTTTCTGTGTGTTAGGGCTTTTAGATGCTTGTGTGCGTGTCATTTTAGTCTCCTTTTTTATCTAAAAGTATTTGGTTGTGCGCCCAACCCCGCGGGTCGAGCGCTGAATAAACAGGGTTATACTTTGTTTACCCTGCGGATTCCGATGATGCTTCTGAAGCGGCTTCCGCCTTCTTGAGGACGAGCATGCCTGTCTTCATCTCAGCGACGGTGTAGCCTGCGGGAACGGCGTCGAGCGCTTCGCCTTCCTTCAATTCCTTCGAGAAGTAGAAGAGGGTGCGTTCCTTGCCTGTTGAAGTCAGCGACTTCTTGGTGTGCAGGAAGTAGGTATTGCCTTTTGAGTTGGTGTATGAAAAAGCCATTTGAGTCTCCTTTGACTGATTTGTAGGCTAAGTTTAGCACAGATTTTCTAGTCCTGTCAACAACGGAAGTTACGGATATGCGAACAGTCTCTACACTGGATGAACTACGGAAAGCCCGCCTCTCTTTCGACGGGACGGTTGGTCTTGTCCCCACGATGGGATTCCTCCACGACGGGCATCTCTCCCTCATCCGCCGCGCAAGGAACGAGTGCCAGCACCTCATCGTCTCCATCTTCGTCAACCCGGCACAATTCGGACCAAAGGAAGACCTCGCCAAGTATCCACGCGACCTTGAACGAGATTTACGCCTGATTTCTTCGCTTGAGACGCCGTCCGCGGCGTCGGAGGTTATGGTGTGGACTCCGTCAGCGGAGAGCATGTATCCTACGGGCTACCAGACGTGGGTGGAGGTCGAAGCGATGACGCATCCGCTGGAAGGCGCGATGAGACCAGGTCACTTCAAGGGTGTGACAACCGTCGTAGCCAAGTTGTTCAACGCCGTTCAACCGCACAAGGCATATTTCGGTCAAAAGGATGCTCAACAGGTGGCGGTCATCCGACGGATGGTGCGCGATTTGAATTTCCCCATCGAGATCGTCGTTTGCCCAACCGCGCGCGAGGCGGACGGCTTGGCGATGTCCAGCCGTAACGTGTATTTGGATGCTGACCAACGCAAAGCCGCGACCGTGCTGTTCCATTCGTTGAGCGCGGCGAAAGAACTATATGAGGCGGGGGAGAGGGATGCGGAGAAGGTAAGAGGAAAGATGAAAGAAGTGTTGGCGAGCGAGCCACTGGCTGAACCGCAATACGTCTCGTGTGCGGATTACGACACACTTGAAGAGTTAGAAGTGATTCGAGGAAAGGCTTTGCTCTCAATGGCGGTGTTCATCGGCAAAACAAGGTTGATTGATAATTTTGTGTTGGGATAACAACATGATCATCCCGCAGTTCGATTTGCTTAGCAAATCGTGCGGGGTGATCTTGCGTGCTATAATTTCAAAAGTCATGAAAAAGATACCCGTTGCTTTGTGCAAAGAAGTAGTAGATCGTTTGGTGGATGAGTTTCAGCCTGAAACCATTTACCTCTTTGGTTCACACGCGTGGGGCGAGCCTCAGTCAGGCAGTGACATGGATTTGCTTGTGATCGTAAAGAACAGCCGCCAAAAACCCATCCAGCGGGCGGTGCGGGCGCAACGAAGTTTACGGGGTGTGAAAGCTCCTGTGGATGTGCTGGTGAAAACGCGGCGCGAGTTCGAGCGATTTATTTCGGTGAAGGCTTCGTTGGAAGCGCAAATTACGCGCGAAGGCAAACTGTTGTATGGACGCAAAACGCACGCTCACGCGTAAATGGGTGATGAAAGCGCGGCGTGATCTGCTCTCCGCGAAAAAACTTGCGCGCGGCAAGGAATCCTATTAGACACGGCAATTTATCATTGTCAGCAAACGGCAGAAAAGGTCGTCAAAGGCTGGCTCGTGTACCACGACCTCTCCTTTGAAAAGACACATGATCTGCGTTTACTCGTAACTATGGCATCGGAAGTGGAACCAAAGTTCACTTCGTGGTTTGAAGTTGCCGAACAAGTATCGCCGTATGCAACAGCATATCGTTATCCTGGGGAAATTTTAGAACCGACAGAAGTAGAGTACCTTCAAGCGTATAAAGCGGCGAGCGAGTTCTATCAATTTGTTTGTTCGTTATTGCCCGCTGAAGTGAGCGCCCCGTAGTGAATCAATCCTTGCGAAGGCATTAAGTCTTCGCAAGCAACTGTCGCCTCAATCCACCAAGGAGAATCTTCATGAGAAAAACTTCCACTTCACTTTTGGTCTTCGGCGTGTATTTGCTTGGGATGGGTTTGGGGCTGACTCTTGTCCCCAATCTTGTGATCGGGACTCTTGGCTTTCCCGCCACAGACGAGATCTGGATTCGCGTGCTTGGCGTGGTCACGCTGGTGTTGGCGTATTACTACATCTCCGCCGCCCGCGCCGACTTGAAGACCTTCGCGCAGTGGACAGTCACTGCGCGCATCGGTGTTTTCATCGCGTTCACCGCTTTTGTCCTGCTAAAGTTTGTCGGTCCTGTGATGATTTTGCTTGGCTCCGTTGATCTACTCGGCGCATTGTGGACGGGTTGGGCGTTACGCTCGGAAAAATAATTTTGTATAGGAAACCTCACAGGTCTATCAGACCTGTGAGGTTTTTTGCGCCAATGCGATCGCGCCCAACACGCCCGAACGAGTCCCCAACGCGGGCGGGACGATGTACGCGTCAATCTTTTCCCCAACTGCCGATGATTGAACATACTTGTTCAATGATGTTTTCACCTGATCACGAATCATTGGGAAAAGAAATTTCTGCCCAGAGACTCCGCCACCGATGATGATGCGTTGCGGCGAAAGAGTTAGGATGAAATTTGCCAGCGCGAGCGCGATGTAGTGCGCTTCCAAATCCCAGGCGGGATGTTCAGGCGGGAGAGTCTCTCCTTTTTGCCCCCAGCGTTTTTCGATGGCGGGACCCGACGCCAGCCCCTCAAAACAATCTCTGTGAAACGGACAGATTCCTTCAAACGGGTCGCGTGACTTGTCGTGCGGAATGCGGATATGTCCCATTTCGGGATGGAGAAGTCCATGCAGGAGTTTGCCGTTGACGAGCGCGCCTCCGCCGATGCCTGTGCCTATCGTCAGATAGATGAACGTGTCCAAGCCTTGAGCCGCGCCCCATTTCCATTCACCAAGCGCGGCTCCGTTGGCGTCGGTGTCGAAGGCGATGGGAATGTCGAATGCGGATTTCATCTTGCCGACCACATTGAAATTCGACCAGTGGGGTTTTGTCGTTGGGAGGATAAAGCCGAAGGTGGGCGAGGCAGGTTTACCCTGAGTTTGATCGAAGGGCTGAGGGTCGAGAGGACCGAAGCACGCAATCCCCAATGCGGAGAGTCTGCCAAAGTCCGCTTCGGCTTGTTTGAAGAATCGAATCGCTTTATCCAGCGTTTCGTTTGGAGTGGTGGTTGGGAATCGTTCTTCGCGGCGAATGTCATCGGGCGAGGTTGCCACGATGCAATTGAATTTTGTGCCGCCGCCCTCGATGCCGCCAAAAAGTTTTACGGACCCCATTTGAGTTGCTGACCGAACGGCGCGAGCGTGAGGAAACCCGCTTCGGCATGTGTGTAAAAAAGTTCGAGAGTTCCGCCAGAATAAATTTGATCGGATGGCGCAATCGCGGCGATGACAAAACTCGCATCGGGCGCCCAGAGGGCCTCGTTCATCAGTTGAAAGGTTTCGGGCAGTAAGACCGTTCGACCTGTCACGCCATCGGGAGCGGATCGGACAATTTGCAACGGCGCGCGGCTGACGAACTCCTCGGTCGCTGGCACATTGGTAAAAAAGTAATACAGTTGACCATCCGGTGCGAGATAAGGCTCGGAGGCAAGGTTGTAATTGCCGCCCGACTCTGTAGGCAGAAGCGTGGCCATGTCCCCGCTGGACGCGTCCACCCGCCACAGACCGGAGCCAAACATCCCCACAGACGAGACGCCCGCATACAACGCCGAACTATCCCAAGCCCAGCCTTGTTCGCCACAGCAGACTGCCGCGCCGTCTTCACCATTGACAGGCAGGAGCAAGCCTGCGGCAGGATAATAAATCCCAGACGAGACGCCGTCACTGTTCGGAATGGCAACCGTGATGAGGAGCTTCGTCCCATCGGGTGAGTATCGTTGCGGAACGTACATTTGGCCGGGTCCAAGACCGCCGCTGATGTCGCCGGTCACATTTTCCAACACCATATTGGAAATCCCCGTCGAAACCGCATACAGAACCAGACCTCGATGCCCGAAGGCAATCGTCTGCCCGTCCGGTGAAAAGGCGGGGTTGTTGATTCCCTCGGCATATCTGTAATCCGGGTCCACGGGTCCACCATCCACCAGCACGCGCCGACCCGAACCGTCAGCATTGCTGAGCAGTAATTGGTTGTTTGACACATACACAACGCTCCCATCTATTTGAGAAACGTCATAATGACCGACAGCGCTTGGCTCGAATGTGACCTGAGTTGTTGTCTTTCCATCGCCGTCGAGTCGAAAGACTTGCGCGATGCCCGCGTTGTCGTTGTTGATGAAATAAAGTGAATGGGGGAGTAAGTCTGCTGGTTGCGGGGTTGGGGGATTCGGAGAATCGGGAGTCAACGCCTGCATGGTGGATGCGACTACGGTGGCAACTTGGTCGCCCGATGAAGGCGGTTCTGTCGCGGACGTGGGGCTGTCTCCGCCGCCTGAGGGCAGTCCGCACGCTGAGAGGGAGAACGCAAGGATGAGGAGCGCAATGAAAATGCGAAAGTGTTTATTCACGAATAGCCTCGAAATTAATCTGCCACAGAGACACAGAGTCACAGAGAATTTCTTTTCTCAGCGCCTTTGCGTCTCTGTGGCTAAGCATGAATTCTTATACCTGCTCAAACTTCTCCACAGGGACAACAAATATCGTGGCGCGTTTTTCGCCCGATTCAGATTTGCCCATCTTCTCGCGGATCAGCCCGATGGCAGAGTCGACGCGGTCATCGTCCACGCCGAGGAGCAGGGTGACGACCCCACTGCGGAGGAATCCGCCTGTGGAGGCGACGCGCGTCACGCGGTAATCCGCCGAGGTGAGGGCTTGCGTCACGTGGTCCGAGTCGCTGTCTTTGATGATGAGGATGATCATTTTCATGGGATAACTCCTAAAACCTTTTTAACCGCTAAGCGCGCGAAGGTCGCTAAGAAAATCCTTTTAAAATCTTCGCGCCCTTAGCGAGCTTAGCGGTTAATGCTCTTGCTTTTTGCATCATTATTAAATCTCTTCAAATCGTTCAACAGGCAATGTAAAAATTGTCGCGCCGCCGACGGTGATGGGGACAGGCGCGGGCATCGGCAATGGCGAGCCTTCAAGAGGAAGCGTGAGATATTCGATCCGCTGGCGGCAGGATTCTTCGAGCGACTTGATCGCCTCTTCCTCGCGTCCTTTGTGCAGACCGATGAGCAGGGTCGCGTTGCGCCGACCGAGGAATCCGCCCGCGCTGGCGAAGACGACAACAGGCGCGTTCAGTTTCTCGAGCGCGCGCGTGGCGGTCTCTTGATCTTGTTCCTGCACAACGGCGAGCATGAGATGTTTGATATCGTTCATAGGGACCTCACTGTATCAACAGTATACAGGATAGTTGGGAGATGGCAAGTGTCCGAATCGTTATTGGCGTTTAATGCCGAAAATGCCAATAAGGGATTTCCTTATTGGCATTTTGAGGGGATTTTGACCATTTATGCGGCTTGCGGCGTTGGAAGATGGAGCAGTGTAATGGGGATGGATTCAGAAAACGAAGGGGTATACGTTGAAAGCGAGAGGATTTCCTTCACAGGCGGGCTTTCCAATATAGAGAGAACAATTTCGCGAGTTTCGTCGGATAACTGCGTCAGCCCTGTGAGCGGAAAACTGCGCGGACCGAAATCCGCTCGTTGGACGAGGACGGAATAGTTCAGGATGGTAACGCCGACCGCTTTGCGCTTCTCCTTGTCAATGCGCAGAAGAATGTGTTCATTCAGTTCGACGCCTGTTGCTTTCTCGCCTGGGGCGAATGAAATATACAAGGTATCGCTGATTTCATCGTAATTTGTGGTTGGTTGGGTCATGGTGTTACCCTATTTCTTTCTGGTAGGCAGTAACAATAAAATTGTTCGACTCGATTTCACCGACTTCACTTTCATGCAATCCGAACAAGACAATGGCTACAATGTGTGTGTTGTTCGCTGGTAAATTCCTGACTTCTTTGGAGTAACGATATTTTTGCGGATTTAGCGAATCCTGCTTGCGAATGCCTGTCTTGACGGTCTCTTTCAATTCTTCTTCGTAGTCTTCCATTTCAGGATGATTGATCGGTTCGATGATGTGTTCCCATCGCTCCTGTGTCAGATAAATGCTGTTGCCGTATCTGTCTTGTGTTGTCCAGCGGATGGATTGTTGTTCCATGATTTGTCTGAAGTAATTATACCCCCAAGAAACTACACCTCCACCACCGCAGACTCGCCGCCCTCCACCGTCACAGACTTTCCATTCGCAAACACCACTTCCGTTTTCTTCTGTCCCCGAATCACTTTCAAGCCTTTGAATTGAATCGTCACATCCCATGGGAAGGGATTTTCGCCTTCAAGTTTGACGCGCGTGGGCGAGAGAATTTCAACTCCCAAAATTTTCATAAATAAGCCAACAGGCGCGAGTCCGCTGAGGGCGTTGCGTTCGCCGATGCCTGTGCCGCGTTCGGCGTGGTAGCGCGCGTGGAAGGCGCGATTCAGTTTCAGGTTTTGGATGACCGCCGTCATGTTGTGCGCGAACAGCCGCGCCGCGTCGGTGCGGAATCCGTATCTCAGCAAACCTTCGCACACGAACAAATTCCACGGCAGATGAACGGATTGCGAAACAGTTTCCGCTTCGGGTTGGGTGAGCGACGGACAGGCAGGTACGCCATACGGACGATAAAAACGCGAGGCGTCCAACAGCGCGCGCCCGATCATGTGTTGCGCGTGCGCCTCGTCTGGCACGCCTGCCCACAGCGGCGTGAACAACGTGTGATCCTCAGTGGTGTAATCGAGCGTGCTGATGATGACCGTGTCCTCATCGCTGAGTCCGCGCACCGAGACCTTCGCAAGTTTCGAATACGTTTTTTTCGTGGTGTACATCGCGCCGCCACTGCGCCATTGATAATCGCCGCTTTCGATGACTTCATCCGCAGGCTTCGTGGAAAATTGATGAATGCGGATTTGGGGACGCTTCGCCGCCGCGCTTGAGGTCTGGATTTCCACTAGCAAGCGGATCTGCCCCTCGAACTTGATCTTCGTCACCGCAGTCCCCGAGCCTTGTTGCCTGACGAGAACTTTGCCCGCGAGACTCAACCCCGTGCCGCGTTCGCGATAGTGATACAAACCCGTCCGCGCCTGCCACGTGGACTCGATGGATGCGCGCAATTTCGCGGCTTGCTCGTGAAGCAATGTGAGCGAGCTATGTTCATCCAGCATTTCCGCCATCTTGATCAAACACGCGGCTTCGTTGTAGAGCATCGCCTCCAACTCGGGGCTGTGGACTTGCGAAATGTTCACTCCCAGCGACCACTCGTGCCACTGATCGAACAGCGGATTATCTTCAAAGCCCGTTTGCAAAACATGTTTCCACTGCGGGATGCCGTCGCGGTCATCGTCATATTCGGGAGAGAACCACGACCAGAAAAATTTTTGCAGTTGGGAGAAAACCTGTTTTAGAAATTCTTTATCTTCCGATCTTTCGTACAACTTCCACGCAAGGCTTGATAACAACGGCGCGGAGAGATAACGTCCGCGTTGACCAGCCAAGCCGATCTTGCCGTCTATCTCGCCGTCATCATTTTGAACCGCGAGAAAATTTTTCAACAAATCTTGCGCGGCAGATGAAGCGGGCAAGACATCCGAAAGATAATACGCGTCAAACGGAGATTGTCCGTTCCACGAGGCGGGGTAGTCGGTGCCGTCGCCTTTGGGCGAGTAGCCGTTGTCAGGTCCACGCGAGGAGACGAGGGAAGGATTCGGCAAATGTTCATTTGGTGGGAAAAATAATCCGAACGCGGTGGATTGACTCAACGCGAACGCGGCATCCCACTCTTTGTCGGCGGTGCGGATGTCAATGGATTGACTCGCGTTGAGTAGTTCGAGTCGCGCGCGTTCGGCTTCCCATGGTCGCGCCGCCGTTTGACGCGCAAGCTCAAAGGAGGTCTGCAATCGGTCGGTCGCGGCTTGAGTCCAGGTGAGTTGACGCGTCGCTCCTGGACCAAGCTCAAGGTCGAGAAGAAGCGAGGGATGAGGTCCCGCGCCGTGTGCGGGTCCGCCCGTCATAAAGAGGACGGGGAAGAGTCCGCCTGTTTGTCCTCCAAGGATGTTGACCATCTGCGCTTGCGCGGCGGACATGCTTTGACCGTCTATCGCGACGAGAACCGCGCAGAGTTCGAGTTTGATCTTGCGATTCGCGTTGGATTTATTTGCAACGGTAACGCGTCCGCACACCGCGTTGGATTGTGGAACCCAGTATTCGGTTGATACGTCAATGTTGGGTAGTGGAGAGTAATCAACGATGAGGAAGTTCGGGTAAAAACGGCGGACGGTCGGCGGCAGTGCGAACGCTTTCGGGTCGCTGACGATTTTTTTGCCTTCGCTGAATCGGTGGAAGATGCGCATCGCTTTGGCGCGCAAGCCGTAGGTGGTGTGAAGCGCAAGCGAGGCTGGCTCTGCGCCGCCGAATTCGAGTTCCCAGATGTGGTCGTTGAGGTAGTCGGGGATGGAGAGGCGAGAATCCGCCGCGAGGGTGAGGCAAAGCGGGTCGCCAGTGGCGAGTGACCAGTCGCGCATAGGGCGGTATTGTAGTGTGAGAAGGGCGGGAGGTCAAAGGGTATAATTTATCGAAGAGCAAGAGACTAGATGACTAGAGACTAGGAGACTGCGATGGGTAAATATTTTGAAGAATTCAACGTTGGTGAAAAGACCGTCACTGAAAAACGGACGATCACCGAAGCCGACATCATGCAGTTCGCTACGCTGACGGGTGACGATAATCGGATTCACACCGATCCCGAGTTCAGCAAGACGACTCCGTTCGGGAAGCAGATCGCGCATGGAGTTCTGGGTCTGTCGTATGCGTTGGGACTCGCGTGGAAAACAGGGATGTTGGATGGAACGGTCATCGCGTTCCGTGAGATCAACGAATGGAAGTTCGTCAAGCCTGTTTTTATCGGCGATTCGATTTATGTGGAAATGGAAACCGTCGAAGCAAAAGCCCTGCCGCGCATCGGCGGAGGTTCGGTGACAATTGCCGTAGAAATAAAAAATCAGAACGATGAAGTCTGTCACCGCGGCAGGTGGACGGTGCTGATGATGAGCAAACCATCTTGATGCTTCGACAGGCTCAGCACAAGTTTACGATTTTCGATTTACGATTTTTTGATTAACCACACGTGTGCCTGCGCCGTTGCAGGTAGAGAGCGCAGAGACCTTTGAGAAAGCCCTTTATAACTCATGCTACACAGTTTTGCATTTGCAGTGAACCACCCACGAATAAAACCACGAATTCACGAATGGCAGCGCGCCAATTCGTTTATTCGTGCACATTCGTGGACGGTAACTACTCCACATCACATCAGTCTCCAGTCTCTAATCTCCAATCTCTATTCTCTAATCCTCTAATCCTCTAATTCTCTAATGACCAATTACCCATGACAGAAAACGAAGAAAACAAACGCCGAATAAAAAAATTGCTCGACTCCGAAGCCGATACGCGCGCCGAGACTCCCATCGAGCCGAAGGTGGATGAACAGGGGACAACGAAAGCGAGCGCAGCGAAGAAGACGCCGCCGCCCTTCGACCCTGCGGAGACTCTCCGTTTGGGAGAAGAGTATGCCGAGCCGCGCCACATCCCGTTGGATGAAAACAACATGCCATTGCCGCGCCGCGTCAACGAAGTGGATATGGACGGGACGCGCGTGTCGCCTGTTGCGTATGAGCGTGCCAGCCGTCCGCGTGGGATGACCGAGACGCGGCGCGTGTCGCCGCCGAGTCAGCCGCGTGGAGCCGCGTCCACATCCTTCGATTGGAAGTCGTTCGATTGGAAATCCATCAACTGGAAAAAAACAGGCGGATGTCTTGCGCGCGCTACGGTGTTGGCTTTATTCGGAATCGTCATCCTCGCCATCATCGGCGGATCGGCGTTGATCTATTCGTATTATTCGATCGCGCGGACGTTGCCCAGCGTGGATGATCTAAAGAACCGCGCCTCGCAATTTGAAACAACGCGCATTTTGGATCGCAACGGAAATTTGCTGTACGAGATTCTCGATCCTACCGCGGGACGAAGAACCTACGTAACGATGGATCGCATCTCTCCCGCGCTCGTCGCCGCGACGATAGCCACCGAAGACAAAGACTTTTATACTCATCCAGGTTTTGACCCGTGGGCGATCATCCGCGCGTTGTGGGAAAACTATCGAACAGACGGGCAGGGCGGCGGTGCGTCCACGATCACGCAACAACTGGCGCGCGCGTTGTTGCTCTCACCCGAAGAACGCGCCGAGCGGACCTACCTTCGCAAAGCGCGTGAGATCATCCTTGCCGCAGAAATTACGCGCCGTTACTCAAAAGATGAAATCCTCGAGTTGTATCTCAACGAAATTTATTACGGCAACCTCGCCTACGGGATCGAAGCCGCGGCAGAGACGTATTTCGGCAAGACCGCGAATCAACTCACACTTGGCGAAGCGTCGTTTCTCGCGGGTCTGCCGCAATCGCCGTCTGTTTATGATATTTACACAAATCAAGATGTGACTCTCGCTCGCCAGCAGCAAGTGCTGGTGTTGATGTTCGGATTGAGCCAATCCGAAGGATGTATCACTGTCAGCAACAGCGAAACGCCGATCTGTGTGGATCAAGTGTCGGCGGTGCAGGCGGCGGACGAGATCAAGAGCCGCGTCTTCAACTCGCCGAATATTGACACGAAATATCCGCACTGGGTCAACTTCGTCCGCGCCGAATTGGAAAAACAATACGACGCGCAGACTATCTACCGCTCGGGCTTTATCGTCTACACCACGCTCGACCCGAAATTACAAGATGAAGCGCAACGACTCGTCACCGAACAACTCGCGGGTCTCGTTGATAAAAACGCGAAGAACGGCGCACTCGTTTCGATCCAACCTTCGACGGGAGAAATTCTCGCCATGGTCGGCTCGCCCGATTTCAACAACGACGCCATCGCGGGACAGATCAACATGGCGGATAGCGCGACGCGTCAGCCAGGCTCTTCGATCAAACCCATCACGTATGTCGCCGCCTTTGAAAAAGGCTGGACTCCCTCAACTCTCATTTGGGATGTGCCGACTGATTTCCCCGACGGAGCGAATCCGCCGTACTCACCCGTCAACTACGATGGAAAATTTCACGGTCCCATGACCGTGCGAACCGCGTTATCCAACTCGTTCAATATCCCCGCAGTGAAGACTCTGGAATTTGTCGGCGTGTACGATAACCCGAACACGCCCGAAAAAGACGGCATGATCGCCATGGCAGAGAGACTCGGCATCACGAGCCTCACGGGGAATCAATACGGACTCGCGCTCACGCTCGGCGGCGGTGAAGTGAGTCTGCTCGAAATGACATCCGCCTTTTCCGTGTTTGCGAACGGAGGCAAAAAACTTCCGCCCGTTGCGATTCTCAAGATCGTTGATTTTGAAGGCAACGTCATTTACGAATATCAACCGCCGCAAGCCGAGCAAGTCATTCGCCCCGAACACGCGTTTCTGATTTCATCCATCCTCTCCGACAACCAAGCGCGCTCGTGGATGTTCGGACCCAACTCTGTTTTGAATCTCCCCTTCCAAGTCGCGGCAAAGACAGGCACTGCGGGTGATCCGCGCGGCGCGGATGGCGTCAACGTCTACGACAACTGGACTCTCGGCTACACTCCCGACCTCGCCACTGGCGTGTGGGTCGGCAACGCGGATTACACGCCGATGATTAACACCTCAGGCACAACAGGCGCGGCGCCGATCTGGTCTGCGTTCATGCAATATGCCGTGCCTCTTGTCAGCCCGAACAACACGCCTTCATCGTTCACCATCCCCCAAGGCATCACCGAAAAGATCATCTGCGCGATTTCAGGCGCGGAGCCTTCCAATTGGTGCAAAGGCGGTCAACGCAGTGAATTCTACGCAAGCGATCAGCCGCCCCTCCCCGCGTCGCAAGACCTCTTGCGCCAAACCGAACTTGACACGTGGACGGGTCTCATCGCGGGCAATGCCTGTCCCGATTTCGATAAAGAAGAACTCGTGATGAACGTGAAAGACGAATGGGGTCGCAAGTGGCTTCGCTCTGGCGACGGCAAAGACTGGCTCGAGTCGCACGACATGCCGCGCAATCCCTTCTTCGCGCCCGACCGCGAATGCAGTTCCGACGATCCGCGCCCAATTCTCCAATTCTCTAATCTCAACGATAACGACACCATTACTGATTCAACACTGATTATCAAAGGCATCATTGACATCACCAAAGGCGACTTCACAAGCTGGCGGCTCGAAGTTGGAAACGGCGACGATCCCAACGACTGGACGACTCTCGCCGAAGGCAACAATAAAATCGAAGAGGCTGGAGACATCTTCACTTGGGATATGAAAGACGTTACCTCAAACAAGATCACACTTCGGATTTATCTCATGAACGGAGAGGAGTTCTACGCCGAAAAACGCGTCACTCTGACGTTGAACCTGCCTACCCCAACCCCCGAACCGACTCTCACCCCCAGCCTCACCCCGCTCCCCCCAACCGACGCGCCCACTGCGACCCCCTCCGAAACGCCAACGTTGCCTCCTCCATCCGAAACGCCAACGCCAAGTCTGACTCCGACACCTTAATTCTCAGCCACGGATTACACGGATTCTCACAGAAATGGAATCAGTGTAATCAGTGTAATCCGTGGCAAAGGTTTTCCAATTATGAATCTCACCGACATCCTCTTCCTCTACGAATACAACTACTGGGCGAACAAGAAGATCCTCGTCGCGAGCGCGGGCGTGACTCAAGAACAGTTCACCGCGCCTGCATCCTTTCCCTTCGGCGGGTTGCGCGGCACATTGCTCCACACCGTAGATGCAGAACGGCTCTGGCGCATTCTATTTGAGACAAGCGCCGTCACCGAAGACCAGGATTTAGTGGAAACAGATTTCCCAACTTTCGAATCGCTTGAAAAGAAATTTCGTGAAGAGGAAGAATTAATGCGAGCCTATCTCAATCGTCTGAGCGATGAAGATATGGACAGCCACTTGAAATATACAACCACCGAAGGCGCGCACCGCGATAGAGTCATGTGGCATTGTCATGTCCATTTGGTGAATCACGGCACACAACATCGCAGTGAAGCCGCCGCGCTCCTTACAGACTTGGGTCGCTCGCCCGGCGAACTTGATTTCACCGTGTTTTTGAATGAAAATAAGCCTTGAGGTAGTAACGACTTCAGTCGTTCGGCTAATAAGCGACACAAGCATGCACTGAGCTTGTCGAAGTGTCGCCACTACAACAGATAATGAGGCACGAATGACCCAACCGCCTGCTGACGATGATTTTCAAGATCGTATTCAGCGCATTCTCAATGAAAAGAAAAAAGACGAACTGCGCGAGAACTACAGAATGCAAATGGAGAACGCCGACGGGCTATCTCCGCAAGCCGAGGGCGAGTGGCTTGATTACATCACCGAGTTTGAAAGACAATTCGAGAATGCCCGTCGAATTTCTATCCGCGAACGGATTGGCGATCCTTTCATCAAGCCACTGACCGAAATTCCCGAGTCTGAACTGGAAACCGAGCTTGATAATTTGCTCGAACTGCTGGCTGAAAACAACATTGCGATTGACTTTCTTCATGAGATAGAAGATCGCGATGCGTATCGTTTCCTCACCGAAGAATTGCTAGATGAGACGACGGATGATATTCACATTCCCGGCATGATCAGCCATTTTATCTACGAAGAGTTTCACCCCAACGATCAAGATGACATTACGCAGGCAGTTGATGAATTTTTATACGCGTTATTCAAGGATGAGCTCAGGGAGAAAGACAGTATGTTTTATTACACCATCTCGAAGGAAAACATGCACGACTCAAAAGATCGACCCATGACCTTGGAGCAATTCAAACAATCAGTGGCTGATTTCTATGAAAAGTATCCCGTGATAATGAATCATTCGATTGAAGTCACAAATATCAATATTGACGGCGATAACGCTGTCGCCGAAGTTCAAACTGTTTGGCACGCCATTCCGAAAAACGAAAGCGCCGTTGTCAAGAACGAAGGCGTATCGAAGTTTGTTTTGGAAAGATCAATCTATGGAGGGTGGGATATTACACAAGCAAATATGGTAGGCTGGGATTTTTCATGAGTGGAAACACACGCGCCAGCATCAAACCCGGTATCACTGTGATGATCGTTTTGAAACAAGACCAGCGAACGGGGAAGTTGACGAAAGGTATCGTCAAAGATATATTGACCAAATCGCCGAGCCACCCGCATGGCATCAAAGTCCGTTTGCAGAGCGGGGAAGTTGGGCGCGTGAAGGAAATCGTTTTGGAATGAAGAAAAAGATTCTTTTTGGAATTCTCGCTCTGGGTGTTCTGCTGGCGTGCGTGCCGGCCGGGCTGGCGACGCCGGCGGTCGTCCCGGCTGACTCAAACGCAATCCAACTGTACATGCAACAGACCGCGGCGGCGGCATTCACCCAGACGCAAGCGGCGATTCCCACCCTGCCGCCAACGTTGACGCTCACACCTTCGCCTCGCCCCACATTCACGCTGGAGCCTACCTACACGCCGGTCGGGACAATTGTTTTTGCCGCGCTTACGCGATCGCAACGCGTGCAATATTTCCGCATCAAGCACGATCACCAAATCGCGCTGTACAACTTCCGCTCGCGCACCGTAAGCCCCGATTGGGAATACACCAAACAGACCCCTGAAATTTTGCCGATGTTTCCGATCCCCAAGGAAGGCACGGGCACGATCCGCACCCCGGTGAGCGGCGCATGGGAGCGATTTATCGATGAGTTGAACGGAAACAATAGCGGCAAACTGAAGTACCTCAAATCCTCTGGCACGGCATTGTTCAATGGCGCGGGCTTCCCTCAAATGGAAAGCCTGACGATGGGCGGCAACATCATTACCCTAGAGGCGATCTCCAACGGCTGGGGCAAAGCGCACACCATGGACTTTAGCTCCCCCGGGAATGCCGGCATCGAAAATTATTTCACCCGCCCCGATCTCGTGCATAAATTCGTGTTGGTATCCTGGAACACCAAGAATAAAACCACCATTTGGCCCAACACCCCAAAAGGCGATATCTATTATCCGTTTGTTGCGCGCAACGATGTGTGGGTGCAGATGGACCGCCTTGAACCGTTCCCCATCCTGCCGATGAATGTGAGCGCGGTGATTACACAGGATGTGCGAAAAGAACCCAAAGCGGACAGTGACCTGACGAACACCCGTCTTGAGGAAGGCAGACCGGCAACCATTGTCACCTATCAACCCTCCGCTTCAGATGTGTGGGGACAATTGCAAAACGGCGGATGGATTCTTTTGTTCTCCTACACGGAGGATGGGCCCACCCACTTCACAACCTGGAGCATGGCGACTTTGCCTCCCAACCCGCCGAACTTTTCGGAGTGAAACGCTCCGATAGTTAAGTGCCGATGTTCACTGGTAAGGGTAACGTATTAGGATTTTTTCCGCTACTCTTCGCTAATCCGCGCGAATTTTTTAGAGATTATCGGATAACAAAACGCGTGTGCTATACTCGCGCAAATGAATGTTTTGCGCTCGCTGACACATCGTCCCTTTGCTTTACTCTGGAGCGGACAAACCATATCACGGCTCGGGGACAACCTTCATCGGATTGCGCTGGCTTGGTGGGTCTTGGAAAAGACCGGGTCAGCGACCGCCATGGGGACCGTGTTGATCTTCTCTCAAATCCCCCTGCTTATATTTTTGCTGATCGGCGGCATCGTCGTGGATCGCTTTCCACGCATCCGCATCATGTTCATTGCGGATGTGCTGTGCGGGGTGATCGTCACGTTCATCGCAGTATTTTCATGGCTCGATCTTTTACAACTCTGGCACATTTACATTGCCAGCCTGCTTTTTGGTCTTGTGGAGGCGTTTTTCTTCCCCGCGTATCAGGCGGTGATTCCCCAGATCATGCCACGGGATATGTTGACCAGCGCCAATTCGCTCAACGGACTCAGCGGGCGCCTGACGGGCATCGTCGGTCCGATCCTGGGCGCCGGGTTGGTTGCCGCGGGTGGCACCTCCCTGGCGTTTGGGCTGAACGCGCTTTCCTTTTTCGTTTCCACGTTGTGCATCTTCCCGATTTTTCGCGAAGAGTTGAATAAAGCCACAAGGGAGGAAAATATTTCCGCAACGACGAGCAAGCCCACATCGGCGAGGGAGGCGGTCAAGCGCGGCATCGCTGACCTGCGCGAGGGGGTGCATGCCGTTGTCACCGTCCCATGGTTGTGGATCACGATCGTTATTTTCGGCTTCCTCAATATCATGGAGGCTAGTCCGCGCGCGGTTGCCATGCCGTTTCTCATCAAAAACGATCTGGGCGCAGATGTGAGTTTGCTGGGAATTTTCGGGTCGGCGCTCTCGGTGGGTTTCGTGTTGAGCGCGCTCTGGCTCGGACAATATAAGCGCCTGCGTTATCGCGGGCTGGTGGGCTACGGCGCCGTTATGTTTCAGGGTTTTTTGCTTTTGCTTTTCGGTTTCAAGGCGCCGATCCCCGTGTTGATTGGAGCTATGTTCCTGTATGGATTTTGCTTCAATATATTCGGCTTGATCTGGACCAATACAATACAGGAAATGGTGCCGCACGATAAACTGGGCCGCGTGTGGGCGATCGATTCACTCGGCTCATGGGTGCTATTACCGATCGGCTACGCCCTGGCTGGTTGGGGCACAGACCTGCTCGGCGCGCCAACCGTATTTACCATCGGAGGCATCGGCACAATTTTGATGACGTTGATCGGGCTTTCACAACCTGCAATTCGCAATTTGGATTAAACATGAATCTTCTTTTTTCTTTTCTCTTCCCCGTTCTCGGTTATCTCTGCGGTTCGCTCCCCTTTGCCGTGTGGGTCACCCGCTTCGCCAAAGGTGTGGACGTGCGCGAGGGCGGCTCAGGTCACGCGGGGGCGACGAACACGGCGCGGCAGGCAGGCTTCGGCTGGGGCGCGCTCGTTTTCGTGCTCGACATCGCCAAAGGATTCATTCCGACCCTGTTGGCGTATCGATATTCCGGTGAAACGTCGGTGATCGCCCTGACCGGCGCGCTGGCGGTCATCGGTCACTGTTGGCCCCTCTTTGCGCAATTCCGCGGCGGCATGGGGCTGGCAACTTTTGGCGGCGCTGTCCTTGCGTTGCATGCGCTCGCGTTCTTCTCCGGCATCGGCTTGCTGGTGGCAATGCTGGCGATCCTGCGTCACCGCGCGCGCGCCAGCCTCGTCGCCGGTGTGTTGCTCGCGCCACTGTATTGGTTCCTCAACTTGCGCGGCGCGGAATTTTGGATTGCCATCGCCTGCGGACTCGTGATCGCCTATCGCTTCCTCATGGATTGGAATCGCCAATATCGGGGACTCTAATGAAACTCGGCATCGTCACTGATTCAACATGCGATCTCCCCAACAATCTCATCGAAGGACACGAGCTCGAAGTTGTCCCCTCCATTTTGATTCTGGATGGAAAAGAATATGCAGATGGAACCGGGCTCTCGCGCGAAGACTTCTATAACCGACTCGCCTCGCTTCATCCCTACCCGACAACTGCCGCGCCTTCGATCGGCGATTTCGCGTCCCGCTACGACTCCCTCCTCTCGCGCGGCTGTGACCACATCATCTCCCTGCACGCCGCAGGGACGCTGACCGCCATCCTCAACTCCGCGCGGCAGGCGGCACATGACTTCCCAAACAAAATTACCATCGTAGATAGCGGTTCGCTCTCGCTGGGGCTCGGCTTTCAAGTGCTCGCCGCCGCCGAATCAGCCGAACTCGGTCTGCAAGCCGCGCTGGATGCCATTGAAGCGACGCGCAAGCGATCATCCGTTTTTGCCGCGCTGGATACGATGGAGAATCTCAAACGCAGCGGACGCGTCCCTGGTGTGGTCGCGCAATTGGGCGGATTATTATCCATCAAGCCAGTCGTCGAAATAAAAGATGGTCACGTCAAACCCATCGGCGCGACGCGCACGACAAAACAATCCGATGAGCGCATGTTGAATTTATTGTTGGAAGTGGGAGAAATGGAACGGCTGGCGATCCTGCACACCAATGCCCCCGCGCGCGCAAAACAGTTATTAGACAGTGTGATGGATCGTCAACACACATTCGTCCCGCGCGATATTTTATTCGTCAACGTCACCGCGGTGATCGGAACACATCTGGGGGCAAACGGGCTGGGCTTTGCGACAGTGAAGACAGCTTAATGACCAGATCAAAAAATCAGCCACAGATTACACGGATTAGCGCGGATTTTTTATTTCTTTGTCGGTTAATGAGATAGCCGAAAGCCAGCCCACTGCGTCAGGCTGGCTTTTTTCGTGTAAATCCGTGAAATTCGTGGCTAAGTTTTAAAGGATCGGTTACGAAAACGCCTGAATGCCAGTTTGAGCGCGACCCAAAATCAACGCGTGGATATCGTGAGTCCCCTCGTAGGTGTTGACCGCTTCCAGATTCATTACATGGCGAATCACATGGAATTCATCCGAGACTCCATTGCCGCCGTGCATATCGCGCGACATTCTTGCAATCTCTATTGCCTTGCCGCATGAATTGCGTTTGATCAGCGAGATCATCTCAGGTGTGGATTTGCCCTCGTCAATCAATCGCCCCACGCGCAATGCGCCTTGCAACCCCAGCGTGATTTCCGTCATCATGTTCGCCAATTTCAACTGAACGATCTGATTCGCCGCCAGCGGACGCCCAAACTGCGGACGATCCAACGTGTATTGCCGCGCCGCGTGCCAGCAAAACTCCGCGGCGCCCAACGCGCCCCACGCGATGCCGTAGCGCGCCTTGTTCAAACACCCGAACGGACCTCCCAAGCCTTTCACAGTCGGGAAAATATTTTCCTCAGGCACAAACACTTCGTTCATTACGATCTCGCCCGTCGAACTGGCTCGCAGGCTGAACTTCCCCTCGATCTTCGGCGCGGATAAACCTTTCATCCCTTTTTCCAAAATGAAACCGCGGATTTCGCCATCGAGTTTTGCCCACACCACGAACACATCCGCGATCGGCGAGTTGGTGATCCACATCTTGTTGCCTTGCAAAACATAACCGCCATCCACTTTTTTGGCGCGGGTCTCCATGCTGGCAGGGTCGCTTCCGTGATTTGGCTCGGTCAATCCGAAACAACCAATCCATTTTCCGCTTGCCAAATTTGGCAGATACTTTATTCTTTGTTCTTCTGTGCCATACGTGTAAATGGGATACATCACCAGCGAACTCTGCACCGACATCGCCGAACGGTAGCCGCTGTCCACGCGCTCCACTTCGCGGGCGATCAAGCCATACGCAACGTGATTCAACCCCGCGCCGCCATATTCCTCAGGGATGGTTGATCCCAAGAATCCCATGCTTCCCATTTCATCCATGATCTCGCGGTGGAAGACCTCGTGACGATTCGCTTCGAGAATGCGCGGCTGTAACTTATCCTGACAATACTTCCGCGCTGTGTCGCGGATCATCCGCTCTTCGTCGGTCAGTTGGTCGTTGAGCAGAAAGGGATCGTCCCATTTGAAGTTTTGTTTTGCCATGGTTGCCTCATCGTTGTGTTGTGCGCGCTACAGGAACGCGATTGTATCAAAATTCAGGAGACGATCTTACGCGATTACCGCGCCTTCCATTTGCAACAGCCACTCTTTCGTTTTCAATCCTTGCCCGCCGCCGTAGCCGTGAAGTTTTCCATCCATGCCGATGACTCGGTGGCATGGAATCACCAGCGGCATCGGGTTCATGGCGTTCGCGCCTCCCACCGCGCGATAGGCGCGCGGATGGTTGATCTGCTGGGCGATGTCGAGATACGTCCGCGTTTCGCCGTACGGGATGCGGAACACCGCTTGCAACGCTTCGCGCTGGAACGGGGTGAGCAGAGTCCAATCTACGGGGATGGTGAAGGCGTGACGTTTCCCCTCGATGTACTCGGCGAGTTCCTTCGCGTATGGCTTGATACGCTTCGCATCTTCCACAACGGGACGTTTGAGTCGCGCCAGGTAGGAATCAAACTCGCCCTGCGACTCCGCCCACTCAACGGCGACCAGGCCGAAGTCGGAGGCGGCGATGCGAAAGTTTCCGAGGTGAGTCCCGCTGAGAGCGCCGATATAGATGGGGGCGGCATCCTGTTTTTTTTTCATCTTTGATTCTCGCTCGAATTATAGTGTACCCTGCATCTTTCGATCTTGTTAAGCGTCGGGAAATCGTAGGGTAATCGTAGGTTTGGCGTCAAGCACGATTGAGTCGACTATGATAAATTAGACCCCGTAAGGTGATTTCTCTTCTCCTCCTTTCGTAGGGAACCGCGGTCGGCGTCCGCGGTTCTCGTACTTTAAAGGCAGGTTGCGGGAACTGCCGTTATAATACCCGGGCGAATTCAATCCAAGAGGTTAAGATGACAGTTCAAATCACCATTCTCGGTTTGGGGCAGGTGGGGAGTTCGATCGGGCTTGCGCTCGCCAGCCAGAAAAACATCAAACGGGTCGGGCACGACAAAGATTACGAAGTTGCGAGGCTTTCACAAAAGGCCGGCGCGGTGGACGAGATCAAGATCAACCTGCCCTCTTCGGTTAGTAATGCGAATATCGTTATTCTCAGCATGCCTCTCAATGAAATCCATGACACGCTCGGATACATTGCCCAAGACCTCCAGGAAGGGACAGTGATCCTCGACACGGCTCCCGCCAAGGGGGAGGTTGCCTCGTGGGTGGGAAGGTTGATCCCTCAGGAGCGTTATTATGTGGGGCTTTCACCTGCGGCGGGGGCGAGCTACCTGCACGGCACGGATCTCGGTGTGGCTTCTGCCCGCGCCGATCTGTTCAAAGATGGGGTGTTCCTCGTCAACGCGCCTGCTGGCACGCCCAGCGAAGCGTTGGACCTGGCAAGCAATCTCGTCAACCTGTTGGGCGCCCAAGTGATGTTCATCGATTCTGTGGAAGCGGATGGGCTACTGGCGGCGACCCATGTGTTGCCGCAATTGGCGGCGGCGGCGCTTTTGGATGCCACGGTGAGCCAACCCGGCTGGACGGAAGCGCGCAAGGTAGCCGCGCGCCCCTATGCCTCGGTCACTTCGGGAATTGCCTATCACGATGAAGCGAAATCACTGCGAGATGCCGCGCTGGCAAACCGCGAGAACACCGTCCGCATGTTGGACGCGTACATGGCGTCTTTGCAGAAGTTGCGCGACCAGATTGGGGATGGGAATGAAACGGGGCTTTCCTCCTATCTTGAAGATGCCGTCAAGGCGCGAAACCGGTGGATCGACGAACGCGCGCGCGCAGACTGGCAGGGCGCGCAACCAGCCGATATGGATACGGTCACGCTTGGCACGCGCATGAATCAACTACTCCTTGGCAATTTATTTGGGCGCAATAAGAAGAAAAAGTGAGCGTTTGTTTCTGCTACATCGTCGAATGCGCGGATGGCACGTATTACACTGGCTGGGCAATTGACCCCAAAAAGCGCGTCGCCGCCCACAACAAGGGGCGCGGCGCGAAATATACGCGGATGCGACTCCCTGTGAAGTTGGCGTACGTGGAAGAACAGCCTGATCGATCCTCCGCCATGAAACGCGAATGCGCGATTAAGAAGATGGGGAGGGAGGGGAAGAGGAAGTTGATGCGGGGAAAAGGTAAACACGGAAACAGGTAAACACGGAAACAGGTAGACAGGGAAACAAGGAAACACGTAGACAAAGAAACATGTAAACACGGAAAAGCACAAGGCTGGAAAGTCATCATGACTTTCCAGCCTTGTCTACTTGTTTACCTGTATACGCTATTCCGTAAACAACGGCAAATGCCCCAATGAAACGATGTGCATCCACTCGGCGCGGTCGCCTTCGGTGAAGATTGCCGCTTCGGCAACCACAGTTGATTCCGCCTTGGCGAGGATCATCCGCATCCCTTGAAGCGTCGACCCTGTGCTGATCACATCATCCACAATGACGACCTTCCTGCCTTTCATCAGTTCGCGATCCTTTTCATCGAGGATCAACGTCTGCGGCTGACCGGTGGTGATGGATAAGGTCTCTGCTTTGAGCGCGTCGCCCATGTAGAGTTTGTATGCCTTGCGTAGCACCACGTAAGGCTTTTTTGTTTCAACGGACAAAGCATACGCCAGCGGAATAGACTTCGCCTCCGCGGTCACCAGCACATCGAATTGCTTCTCCGCTAATTTCTTTGCGAGTTCCCTCGCGGAAGCCTGCACCAGTTCTGTGTCGCCGAGAATATTGAGAATCGCGATCTTCAGCCCCGGCTTGATCTCGAACAGGGGCAGTTCGCGTTTTAATCCCGCAATGTCCACAGCGTAGGTCTCGTGTTTAGTCATGCCATTCTCCACAGTCAAATTTCAGCCGTAGTTTATCACGATTCATTTATAATGTTCACCACCGCGCCAATCTCCAGTATGGCTTTTCCAAGGTCAGGAATTTTGGGTTTTGACTTCGCGTAGAATACCAAAATATGCTGTTTTCGCCAAATTTTCTACAATGGCGCCATGGACTTCAAACCTTGTCAAGCGGCTTTGGAAAAGCCATAAATCTCCAGTCTCTAATCTCAATTCTCTAATCCTCTAATTCTCCCTCCCCCATGCTCCCCAACCTCCGCCTCCACGACCATCTCCAACTCCGCAAACAGCATCCCTGCGGCTCCTACGAATGGACAGTCACACGTCTCGGCGCGGATATCGGCTTGGAATGCAACGGCTGTGGTCGGCGCGTCCTGCTCACGCGGCGCGAACTGGCAAAGAGACTCAAAACCAACCTGACGGACCATGATGACACCCAAAAAAACGCCCCCTAAAAAACCTCATATCGTCTTCTTTTTTTCCGACACCGGCGGCGGGCATCGCTCCGCGGCGGAAGCCATCATCGAAGCGGTTCACCTGGAATACAAAAACAAGGTGACCACAGAGATGGTGGATTTTTTCAAAGATTACGCGCCGCTACCCTTTAATCACACGGCGGATATGTACCGATACGCGGTCAAAGCCCCGCGCTTGTGGAGCGCGAGTTTTTACGCCACCGACGGACGCGCCCGCGCGCGCATGATCACCGCCACCACGTGGCCCTTGGCGCGCCGCGCGGCGAAAGCGCTTGTGCGCGAACATCCCGCCGACTTGATCGTCACGGTTCATTTGGGCGCGAATTCCCTTGCGCTCAAAGCCCTGGGGAATAGCCACCCTCCCTTCATCACAGTGGTGACCGACATGGTCACCACGCACGCGTTGTGGTTCGATAACCGCGCCGACCTGATCCTCGTCCCAACCAAATTGGCTCGCCAACGCGCCCTCAAATACAACATGCCGCCCGAAAAGGTCCGCGTCGTTGGGCTTCCCGTGGCTGATAAATATTGCAAGCCGCTCGGACGCAAAAGCACATTACGAAAAAAACTCGGCTGGACTCTCGACAAACCCATCGTGTTGCTCGTCGGCGGCGGGGAGGGGATGGGACC
>JBGANO010000050.1:0-27961 GCA_044222305.1 Anaerolineales bacterium | reverse complement strand
CGACAGGAATGCCAGCCTGGTAATTTTCGATCACAGCTGTCAGACGGTTGAGGTTGTCATATTCATATTTCGTGTCCACCCCCTCCGCGTCGGTCATCAAGACGCGGTTGCCATTCGCGTCGTAAAGGAAACTGGTGGAATGATCCAGAGGATCAGTTAAGGAGATCGTCCGCCCCAAATCATCATAACCGTAAGCGGTGGTTTCTCCCAGTTCATCGACCACATTCACATTTCCGTTCCCAAGGTAGATCGTGTCGGTCCTCAGATTGTTAATTGCGCTAGGCGGGTTGGCGCGATTTGGCGGAGTGGAGATCGACGCGCCCTGCCCAACCAGGTTTTGCACAACGCTCATCGTCCTTCCCAGTGGGTCGTAATACGTTCGGGTGATCGAGCCTGATGGGTCGGTTACCGCAATTTGGTTTCCCTGGGTATCGTAATCGAATGAGGTGATCAGGTTGAAGTGATTCCCCAAGCCATCCTCATACTTTGGCGGCTGACCGTTCAGGTAATTCTGAGTGACGGCGACCACGCGCCCCAAATCGTCATACGCATTGACAGTCACACGATCCAGCGTATCCGTCACCTGAACCTGCCTGCCAAGAGCGTCGTAGGCGTATTGCGTCACAATATTTTGCTGACCAATGTTGTTCTGTGGCCATCCGCCATTCACGTAGTTGACTGTTATCTTTTCCAGCCGCCCAAGCGCATCGTATTGATATTTGGTAACGCGTTCCATCGGGTCGGTGGTGAAGTCGCGCCTGCCAAAATCGTCGTAGGCAATGTCAGTGCGCACGTTGTCATCGGACAGGACGCCTCCGCGCGCGGGAGGTGTGGTCACGTAAATGCTCTGCCCGATGAGGTTTTGCACGGTCGCATACGGGCGGTTGGCGGAGTCGTAATACGTGCGCGTCACCACGCCGCGCGGGTCAACTGTGGCGATTACATTCCCTGCTTCATCATAATAGGTGTCGCTTCGGATATTGAAAATTTCTCCTCCTGCGGGAGGTTCAGGCTCGCTGATCGCTTGCCCAAGATTCTGTACAACCGTGATAGGGCGGTTCAACGAATCGTAATACGTGCGCGTCGTTATGCCGCGCGGGTCAATTGTGGCAATGATATTGCCGTTCGCGTCGTATTCCGTGTCGGCGCGGATGTTGGAATCGCTTCCGCGAGCAGGGGGATTCGGGTCGGTGATAAGTTGCCCGGTCAAATGTTGAACAACAACCTCTGGGCGGTTGAGTTCGTCGTAGTAGGTGCGTGTGATCACGCCCAGCGTATCAGTTGTGGCGATCAGGTTGCCATTTGCGTCATAGAAATATTCCGCGCGAATGTTTTCATCGGGAAAGGTGGGATTGTACACGCCTGTCCCGGTAAAGTTTTGGATGGTCAGGTTGGGGCGGTTGGCGGCATCGTAATACGTTCGCGTAACGATCCCCGCGGGGTCTGTGACCGCGATGACATTCCCCGCATCATCGTATTCGGTATCTGTGCGAATGTTCTCATCCGTGATTCCCGTTCCTCGCGCGGGAGGAGTTGCAGTTTCAATGGTTTGCCCTGTTAGATTCTGCGCGATAGTTACAGGACGATTTGCAAGGTCATAGTACGCGCGCGTGATGATGCCGTAGGTATCTTTCACGGCAATCTGGTTGCCGCGCGCGTCGTAGGTGTATTCGGTAACAATGTTGTATGTATCTTCAAAGTTCTGGGTTGTCACGGTCGGGTGGCCGTTATACGTGGCCTTGAGCAGATGTCCGGCGTCATCGTACTCATTGTGCGTCACGATCCCCTGCGCGTCGGTCATATCCACAAGCCGCCCCAGGTTGTCGTAGGCATAGGTGGTTGCCAGCGCGTTTGATGTGCCATACGCGGTGGTTACTGTCTCGACCTGCCCGGAAGATGTATACGTGTAGAACGTCTGATTCCCCAGCGCGTCGGTGATGAATTTTACTTTCCCTGCCGCCGCTCCGCTGGAGTAGTATTCGTAATCCGTGCCGATCCATGTCGCGCCATTGTCAAAAGAAAGAGGATATTCGATCCGTGTGGGCAAGGTCGGAAAGTTGGAATTGTTGTAGAAATATTTGGTTTCATACTCATTGGGGTCAATAATACTGGTTGGGCTGTTGAGCGCATTGTAGGTGATGTCGGTCTGATTCCCTGCCGCATCGATGATCTGTCTCAGGTTCGCGCCGTCTGCGCTCCAAGTGAGGATTGTCGGGTCATTCCCCATCGCATCCTGAACGCTGATAGGGCGGAAATTAAAGTCATATTGTTTCTCTAAATTTTCTCCCGCGCTACTCTCGTCGGCGACTAACGTTCCCCGATCATCATAGGTATGAGTCTCCGCGTTCCCATGGGCATTCTTGATGATCGTCGTGCCGTTCGGGTTGTAGATCAGTTCGACGATAAGGTTGTCTTCCCCATCATATTGCTTCTGCGCCTTTCCGTTTGGGTAATATTCCTGCTGTTCGACAGTTACATCCCCCGGAGCCACCACACGGGTGAGATAATGATCGAGCGTTGGGTCGTTGTATTCATATTTCCACGCTTGCTCAACCACATCCGTGAACAAATCCAAATCGCCATTGGCATTGTAATGATAGGTGACTGAGCGATTGGTATGATCTTTAACGGATTGAACCCTCCCCTGCGGGTCATAATCCAGGTCCAGATATTTCCCATCTTCGGCTGTAATGCGATCCAGTTTGCCGTTGGCGTAATAGGCATACATCCATGTGTGACCCTGAGCGTCGGCATAGGTCAACAACTTTCCGGACGCGTTGAAGATGTATGTCTTCTGCCCACTATCCTTAAGGGTGTATGTGATGGGAGAGCCCTGATTCTGAACCAGCGTGGCATGGAAACCAGGCTCGGGAATAAATGCAGCAGTAGTATTGCCAAAAAAGAATACATATTTATTTGCTGTGTGTGCTTTGAAAAGCACTTTATTTGGCAATCCTTCTGGATCACTGGGGAATATTAGTCTGGTGTCGTGATTGTGAGTCCAACCGGGGCTAAATGTTGAAGGTAGTAAAGTAGTTGCCGAGACATAATCACGCGCGAAACTAAGATTTCCCGCTGAAGTTGATAGCGACAAGTCTTCTGTAAAATATTCGTAATTTCCCGTGCGTGTATTAATCGGCATTCCTCTGTATCCATTTGCCGATGACGCAGATGAGACACACCCATCTAGTGGGCAACTGGAAAGTGTGTTTAGCTCATTGATGTAACTAGCGCTTCCAAAAGTCACTATTAATTCTTGCCCCGCAGTGAGACCCTTCACAGCAACACGGGCCCAGGAGCCTGCATCGTTGAAAGGTGAAAATCTGAGATAATGGAGTGAGCCACCATCCGCTAGACCATGAATATGTGAAATGCTATCTTGAACACAGGTTGAAGAATTGTTTCCTGCTGTCTGTTCACTACAACTCACCGGCAAGCCAGAAGGCGACTTTATATCTACATAAAACCTAGCGCGATCGAAGCCTGCCGATGTCGCTGACCCAGCTTCGGTTGCTATCCCTGTCAATTGAAAAGAGACCCAAGCGTTTGGACCGGCTTCAGTTGGTTTGACCGTATAATGGATTTGCCCGACAAAATTACGCAGGATACTGACGCTGGGAGGCTTGTTTAATGAACCTGAATAAAAGGTAGCTAAAACTTCGCTATTGCCGACACTGCTGGTTTTTTGCACAGTCCAGTCCGCCATCATTGGACCTGCGCCAATCCAATCTTGCGCCAGGCGTAGCCCTTCCTCTGGGTCAACCAAGTACAACTGTGAACGTTCTCTCTTGGGCTGATCTGATGGTAAATTCAGTGCGGATACTAACTCGGTTACTCTTTCAATTGGTCGCTCAAAGGTTGGGGGTTTAAATGTAGAAGCATCTCCAAATCGCCGCGCGATAATCGAAATAGATTCCGCCTGAACAGGGATCGGGTTGATTGCTACCGCATTAAATAAAAGCACTGCAATCAAAAGTGCGCGAAGAGTGATTTCTGTCAATGTTCTCACGGCAAACATGGTTCCTCCTCAACTCGTCTGCTACCAGATACGCGCCCCTGATGGTATTCGATACTGAGTTTCTACGTAACATGTTAATCATCCCCAGGCTACAAAACAGGCTCCAAAATCAGTCTATACAACCTGATGTTTTTCTGCACTTCTGCTGTCAATGAGAAAAATCTTCTCGAGGACATTGAATGCATCGAGAATGTGTATCTAAAAATGTATATTGGCTCCAAGCCGAAGTGCTCGCGCAAGTAACGGCAGGCGTAATCGCGGGCCGCCGCAGTGGGCGGTGGCCCGCGATTACGCCTGCCACGCCTCTGCGCATGGGCTATAATCCCTCCCCCTGAAGCTGTTGTCAATCTAATTCGGTATTTATATTTGCATATATGTCAGATAAATTCATCTTGGTTATAAAACAATACAGAAATGAGTTGGGTAACTTAATCGATCAACTCTCTGTCTATTTGTTTCCCCGTCCACTTGCCTCCCTCCCTACGGCTTCTCCAACCCGTGCGCGTTCAAGAATTCTTCATTACCCAAAATTTCTTTTGTTATGCCATCCGCCGCAATAAGACCTTCATCCATCACGATCGTGCGCGGAAATAATTCCTCGACCAACCGCATATCATGTGTTGAAACCAGCATGGTGATCGGCAAATCACGAAGCAAATTAATTAATGTCCGTCGCGCGCGCGGGTCGAGCCCCGCCGACGGTTCGTCCAGCACCAGAATTTTGGGTTGCATCGAAAGCACGGTGGCGATGGCGATCCGTTTTTTCTCGCCCACGCTCAAGTGGTGAGAGAGGCGGTCGCGGTAGGCGCTCATCCGCACCGATTCGAGCGCGGCATCCACGCGTTGAATCACCTCCCCTTCGGGCAATCCCATGTGAAGCGGACCGAATGCCACATCCTCGAACACTGTGGGCGAGAAGAGCTGATCGTCGGGGTTTTGAAAAACGAGACCCACGAGCGCGCGGATGACCGGCAGGTTATCGCGCGAGAGGCGCAAGTTGTCGATCTCCACCTCGCCCTGCCCTTCCAAAATCCCATTCAATTGCAACATCAACGTGGATTTGCCCGCGCCGTTCGGTCCCACCAGCGCGGCTTTGTCACCTTCGCATAAGGTGAACGACACGCCGCGCAAAGCCTTGTGCCCGTCGGGATATGAAAATTGCAAGTCCGTCACGCGGATGATCTCTGTCATGGAAGTCTCCCAACGATCTGCGCGATGAGGATGCCAATGAATGCAATACTTCCGATCTGCCAATCGCTGGCGCGATATTCATGCGGATGCATCGTCATCAACTCGCCCTTGTAGCCGCGTGAAAGCATCGCATTGTAGACGCGGTCACTGCGTTCGTAACTGCGCAGGAATAATTGACCCGCCATATTCCCGGTGACGCGCGCCCGCCACAACACGCTTCCCCCGCCATTGCTACCTGCTGTCACAGCGGAACGCGCTTCCCTCGCCCGGAGCAGTCGCATCACCTCATCCGTCAGCACGAACAGATACCGGTACAGGAACGAGATGATCACCGTGAGGATCGTCGGCACGCGCAGGTGGTTCAAGGCATGGATGATCTTCGGAAACTCCGTCACTGCCACGAGCAGGATCGCCATCTGCACCGACAGCCACGAACGAACAACGATGCTCACGAAGCGCAACAAGCCCGCGTCGGTGATGACCAAATCCCACATCAGAAAATGAAACGACGTGACCGCTTTGCCGGGGATCGAAAATAAAACGGTGATCGCGGCAAGGGCAAACGGCAGGGCAATGAACGACCGGCGGAAAGAGAATCCAACTCCCAGCCCCGAGGCAACATTTGCGATCAAGATCATCAGCCATGCCAGCGCGAACGCCATCCACGCGCCATCGGGCAACAGCGCGTTAGACACGATGAACGCGATCGTCACCACGACCTTGATACGCGGGTCGAGGCTGTGAAGGGCGCTGTGCCCATAATGGAATCGGTCAAAGGCGTCGGAATGCATTTCGATACTTCGATTGGCGATTTACGATTGGCGAATGACGATTTACGATTTTCGATTGACGATTCATGTGATGGTGGGCGAGTGGTCCTGATGGAATGTTTCTATAAGAGATTGTTTCTTGACGTCTTTTTTAGATACAGACGCCACGGGTTTCGCTGATTTTCACGGAAAAGAGATTTTAAAAGTTGTCTTTTTCCGTGTGTTCCGCAATATCCGTGTACAAAGGAATGAGGTAAGAAACACTCTCTTAGCCATAGAGACCGCAGAGAGAATCTCAAAATCTCTGGGCGCTCTGTGGCTAGGAAATTTTCGTTTACGCCTTCTTCTGCAACGACCTGCCTGCAAGGATCGAAAGTCCCAGCACAACCAGCGCGCCGATCGTTCCAGCCGCTATCTTCGATAACGACGCGTCGGCAAAAAATGGGACTGAATATCCCGCCAACGGGCCGGAACCTGACTGCGCCGTGTGAATGAAACCTAGATCTTCAGCCACGCGGTTTAGTCCATCGGGGAAAGCAGAAGCGAGAGGAGAAAGCAGGACCACCAAGAGTGAAATGACGACTCCCGCCACCACCCAGCCGCGCGACCCCTGCGCTGCTGTTGATTTCTCATTGAGCAGGTCGGGGCGCGTTTGAAGGATGAACGCAAGCGCCGCGACGGTAATCGCCGCCTCGCCAATGCCGATCAACGCATGGACGCCAAGCATGGCGGGGATCACAACCTGTAGTTGCGATGTTCCGCTCAGCCAAAGTTGTAACGCCGTGAACAACGCGCCAGCCATCACAGAAATCCATGCGGCAACACCGGCAACAGCGAGTTTTGTGCCTCGGCTCGAATTGGAAACGCCGCGATACAAGCCATACCCAATTGCCGCGGTAACCAGACCCATGTTCAAAATATTCGCGCCCATCACGAGCAAGCCGCCATCTTGAAACAACAACGCCTGCACAGCAATGACGGCGGTCATCACCAGCATCCCCGCCCACGGACCGAGAGTGATCGACGCGAGCGCGCCGCCCAGCAAGTGACCTGATGTGCCGCCCGCCACAGGGAAGTTAAGCATCTGCGCCGCAAAGATGAACGCCGCCATGATGCCCATCAACGGGACCTGTTTCTCGCCGAGGGCTTTATTCGAACGCGAGACAGCCATTGCCAGTACGACTGCCGTGATCGCCCAACAGATCAGTGAAACGATCAGGGACAAAAATCCGTCAGGAATGTGTAATGGGACAGGTGAGTAGCGCATGTTAATCATCTCCTCTTTTATTGTTGTTGGCACTCCGGGCACACCCCGAAGAAAGTCACATGACTATCAATACGTTTATACCCGCTGGTTGATTCCATTTTGCGATACAGGCTTTCGAGCAAACTATGTTCCACTTCGACCTCATCGCCGCACACCCGGCAAACGATATGATGATGGTCGCCCGTTGCCAATTGATACCGTAGACGCCCGTTTCCTGCCTGCGCGGGGCGTGCCAGCCCATTCTTGACAAGGAACTCCAATGTGCGATAGACCGTTGGCTCGGTGAGGCGGGGGAAATCCTTTTTCGCTTTTTGATACACATCGCGCGGCGAGAGATGTGCCCCTGAATGACGAAGGACATGCAAGATTGCCATCCGCTGGGGAGTCATTCGATAGCCGCGTGAACGAAGTTGGGGGGCATATTCCGAAGCGCAAGACATGGAATTCCTTATTGCAAGTTTTTACAATAACGTTGCAATATAGTATACCCCGCCTGAAGAATTCTTACCAAAATTGTCTACAATTCAATGAGTAACTGCGCGTAAGAGCGACATGAATGTCGCGTTACGCACAACAGCCTAAAAAGCGAAATGCTCACAGTTTCCGTAGTCGCTCGAAAATTTGGTAATGGGTTGAAATACATGATGGGTTTTTGTAGTAGCGACTTCAGTCGCTACTGTGCCGAGAAAAGACGACTAAAGTCGTCACTACGTTATTCTTATCAGTTATTCAGCGCCACTACCGGCATTTCAACGAAACCTTCGAGCCGTTCTACATAACGCAAGCGAGAAAAGTTATGCGAGATCACGGCTCCCAGAAGAACTGGGTCAATGCGTAGAGGTATGGCTTGCCGTTCACGTAATCGATGCCGATCACCCACGAATGCCAATCGAGGAAACCGAATTCATCCGAGCCTGGGAAATACAACGTATAAAAATTGCCATCATACGCCCAATTGGGTTGATAGGTCGCCCCGCCATGATGGAGTTCATTGCAATACAACGCATAGTTTTTCTGGAGGAATTTCTGCAATTCGGGCACGACCACCTCATGGAACGCGCCGGTCAAATTCTCGCCGCTGGCGGGATGCGCCCCCCAATCCGCTTGATACGTTGATACGAAAAGGAATTTTGCCTGCTCCTGAGAATACGTCAATACGTTTCCAGCGCGGAAGAAGCGGACGTCCATGCCGGTGATGGGGTTGACGAGCGGACTCAATAGCAATCCGTCTTCGTTGAGCATGGAGGACTTGAACGTATCGATAACCGCAATCACCTGCGGGTCTGAGCAAAACGCAGGGTTGGCAGGAGACGATGTCGATGTGGGCGTGTTACCAACCGGTGGAGGGATCGGCGATTCGGTGGAGATGAACGTCTGCGTAGCGGAGACGGGAGGCAGGGGAGTCGATGTTGCAAGCGGAGGCGGCGTGAAAGAAGCCACAGCCGACTCAATAGGCGTGGCAGGGATCGGCAGGCAGGCGCTCAACAACAGGAAACATACAAACACGGCGGCTTTGAATTTCATTTTGTTCTCCTCATTCCACCCCTAATCATACCCCCATTGGGTATTCGTACCGCAAAGTTCACTTTGCGTTTGCGCGGTAAAAAACAAATGGCAAGACTCCCTTCGACAAGCGCAAGGCAAGAATCTTGCCCCACCACTTTTCAGGTTAATAGATTCTATTGGACAGGACTTTCGCTTTTACTGCACTAAGACGGTCTCTGACCGTCGCTTCGCTGGCAAATACGGCGGTCGCAGACCGCCTGCGAGCGAAAATCCTATTGGAATTACAAACGGGGATGCAGAAACTTGCGCCGAACACAAGCGCGATGAAAACGCTGATGATGTACAAAGGCAAAGTGAACTTTGCCGTACTTAGCTATTTTCCCCAAAAGCAACCACCACGATGTGTTGGTTCAACAATTGCGGCACCGGCAACTTCCCCGGTATGATCTGCCCAAGCGAGTACCCGCCGGCGATTGGCAGGTCTGACCCGAAAATTTCACGCAAGGCGGCCACCTCGGCGCCGGGGTGAGATTTCAACAACATCTCCCAGGCGAGGTCCACCATCACAAAAGCAAAGACAGGCTTTGCGCCATCCAGCGCTTTCAAGGCTTGTTGCGCGGCGGAGTGAGCGGCGTTCTCACACGAGACGCGACTACCGACCAGCAGGTAGGCATCTGTGCCATCGCGGACGGGCGCGTTCATGCGGAAACTTCCATCCGCTTCCACACGGATGGGGGAGCGGATCGTCATTTGGTCGCCTTGTTCCACGCCCAATGGATATAGCCGCGCGAGGTGACTTAGAGGCGGGAACGCCCAGTCGCGCGCCGGGTAGCCGAACAGGCGCGCGTAGGTTTCGGAGGCGGGCTTGCCATCCAATGTGCGCAACCAGAAGCCGCGCGAACGCGTCACGCGGAATTGGGCGCCGACCGGGTTCCACCCATGCGCCGCGCCGATTCCCACGCGGAAGTCGCCGCGCAGGAACGCGGCAGTGAGCGCGCCGCTTCCAGTTTGTGGACCAGCCAACTGATAGGAATGACCCGTATGCATATCCCCGGAGGAGAGCGCCCCCACCAGCGGAAATGCCACATTGGGAATTGCATTGCACAACTGGTCGGCATCGCCATTGAAACCATCGGCGAAAAAGAACAAGGCGCGGTTATCCTTGTGATCGATAACCGATTTCATCAGTTTCGCGCCAGACTCGCGAGCCGATTGGGCAAAGCCGGGGATCCAGTGTGTTTCGGCTTGCACATCGCCTGCCATGAGCGCGATGACGACTGAGTTCGGATGCACGCCCTCATTCGTTATGCCGACGGGACTGCTCATGCCGATGATGGGCGTATCGCCAAGCAAGCCGGAGATGCCGCTCACCACATCGCGCGCCTGATATTGATGCGATGCAATAACAATACCAAACGCAGGAGTGACGGGACCGAGTCGGTTTAACGCCTGGTGGGTTGCCTGCAAGCTGGCTTCGCGCCCATTCAGCGCGTGTGCTTGTCCGATCGCAATTTGTAACGTCATGTCTGTGAGATTCCTTCCGCGATCGGAACGGTGAAGTGGAAGGTGGTTCCACTTCGATATTCGCTTTCAAACCAGATGCGCCCGCCCTGCATTTCAACCAGACTTTTGGTGATGTTCAGACCCAGCCCGGTACCTGGCGCTTCGCGCGCTTTCATATCATCAGAACGGAAGAATCGCTGGAAGATCTTTGCCTGATCTTCAGCGCTGATGCCGATGCCGTTATCGCGCACCCATAGGTGCACCACGCGCTTTGCGCCGGCTTCGTCCCATTGGTTGGCGGTCTCTTCGGCGCCGACCATGATCATGCCGCTGTCGGTGGTGTATTTGTTCGCGTTGCTGATCAGGTTCGTCATCACCTGTCCCACGCGGATGCGGTCTGCCCAGACTTGCGGTAATTGCGGCGGGATATTCACTTCCACTTCCTGGTGTTTTTCCTCCACTTGGCGGCGCGTGGAGCGCAATACGTCCTCCACCACAGCCGCAAGGTCCACTGGTTTGAAGTCGAGCTTCATGCGCCCGGCTTCGATCTTGGCGTTATCGTTGAGGTCCGATACCAGCACCGACATGCGCTCAACATTCGAGCGAATCGTGCCGAGGAAGTTGGTTTGCATTTCGTTGATCTGCCCGACCGTGCCCGAGGCAAGAAGTTCGGAATACCCTTTGATCGAGGTCATCGGGTTTTTGAGTTCGTGAGCCACGAGCGAAACAAATTCGCTCTTGGCTGTATTTGCCTGTTGCACTTCGCCGTACAGTTGCGCGTTGTAAATGGCAATGGCGGCGTTATCGCTCAGGCGGTTGAGGAAGTCCAGGTTGCCTTGTGAGTCACTGACGCTTTCGAGCAGGATCAAGCCGATCACACCGGCTTCGCGGCGGATGGGGACGATGATCTGTGTATGCGCGCCGGGGAAGATGCCGCGATGCCCGCTTCCCAGCAGGGACACCTGATTCGGCTGACTTTTGTCGATCGCCTCCTTGACGGCGGTTAGTTCGAGGACGGCGCGAGCAATGTTGGTGTCGCTCAACTGGTCTTCGTACCCTTCTTGCGCGATGATACGCAGTTCGTTCCCTTCCAACATGCCGATCAATCCCGCTTCGGCGTTCGAGCGTTGCATGCCCCAGGAAAGAGTAATGTTCATGGCGCGGTCCACATCGAGGCTGGCATTGAGCTCGCGCACGATGCGACCCATAATCGAAAGCTCCTCCACGCGGGCAGAGAGTTCCTGGTCTGTGAGGGCAAGCAGGCGGGCGTTTTCGATGGCGACCGCCGCCTGACCGGCAAATGCCGTGAGCAGGTTCTGGTCATCCGCCACGAACGGAAGCCCGTCATTGCGGTTGATGACTTCGATCACGCCGAGCACGCGATCTTTGATGAGCATGGGCACCGCAAGCAGGGAACGCGAGAGGTAACCGGTCTGTTTGTCGGCGGCATCGAATCTCATTGAGGAGCGTTGCCCGTCGTTCTCGATCACCGGCACGCGGGTCTGCACGGCGCGTCCGACGATCCCCGCCCCGGCGGGAATGCGCTGACCGAGCAGGTTGCCGGCCGCAGGTCCGACCGTGACGCGGAAGACGAGGTCGCCAGTCTGATCATCCATGAGGAAAAGCGAGCCCGATTCGCAGTTCAAGATGCTGACGGCGTTATCGAGGATGTATTGAAGTAACGGTTCCTGTTCGAGCGTGGAGGTGAGTTGCCGCGTAATTTCGTTCAACGTGGAAAGCTGGCGGGCGCGTTCCTGTGTTTCTTCAAGCAGGCGCGCTTTGACGATGGCTCCCACGGTCTGATCGGCGATGGCTTGCAGGAGTTCGAGTTGGGCGCGGGTGTAGGTGACGGTGGCGTCGCGGCTCGCCACGCTCAACGCGCCGATGGTCTCGGCGCCGGCGTTCAGTGGCACGCCCATCCATGCGTAGAGGCCGGGCGAGGCGGCGGTGATGTTGCGCGCCTGGCATTCGCGCGAGTAATCTTGTGTGAGGATGGTGGCGCCGCGGCGGATGATCTCTTGTCCCAGACCGAAGCTGGGCGGCAGGGGTCTATTTTCGCGGTGGGGCGCGCGCTCGCGGTCATCCACGCAGAAGCCGTAATAAAAATAATTGGCGGCTTTATTGTAGAGCGTGATATGGAAATGAGTGGAGGGGAGGATCTGCGTCGCCTGCGCAAAGATCAACTCGAGCACATCGTCGAAGGTGAGGGTGATGTTCACGCCCTGCGACACGCGAGTGAGGGCGTTCATTTCCTGCACGCGCCGTTCGAGGTCGAGAACGGTTTGCACACGCGAAATGGCTAGCGAAGCCTGGTCGGCAAGGTTTTCGAGAAAGTCGAGATCGCGAGGCATGTAGGCATTGCCGGAGAGCGTGTTTCCGAGCGCCAGCCAGCCGACTGGTTTATCCTCGCCGGGCAATGCGACGAAAAGCCGCGCGCCCAAGATGGCAAGGCGGGAATCTTCGCTCTTCAAATCGGCGGGTTCGTGTATTGAATCCAGGTAGAGCGGAATTTTTTCGTTTTGAAGGTGACGCGCTAGCGGACTGCCGGAAGTGAAGCGGATGTCGCTGGTGGGGCGGCTGTCGGCGCCGGGCAGGGCGGCATATTGGTCGTTCAATGAATCGTAAATGTAGATATGCAGGCGGTCGGGGACAAGACTGCTGGCGATTTGTTCGCGCAGGATGCGCCCAATGGAATACAGGTCCACCGCGCTGGTGAGTTCGTGGCTGAAGGTCCGCAATCGTTCTTCGTAGGCGCGTTGCCCGCGGAAGAAGGCGCTGTCTACCAGGGTTTGCAGGCGGGTTCGCGCCGGGTCGAGGAAGACGGCTACAAAAAAGACCAGCGCACCGACCAGAAACGGATCATTCGATGGCATTCGGTCGGTGAAGATCAAGCCAATGCCGCTGACCAGCAACCCGTACATGGCGATGACCAGCCCGGTCAGGATGGAGTACACAATTCCCTGGCGGATCCAGTAATCGGTGCGGACGAGCCGGTAGCGCAGGATGACGAATCCGTTCACGAGCGGGAAGGCGACCATGAAGAGGAATATATAGGGGTTGAATGGCGTATCGTTAAAGGAAGATAATAATAACCACGAAACAACGGGAGCGAACGCGATCAGGGAGCCGGTCAGGATGGTGCGCGCCTGGCTCTTGACTACCGGCGAGATCGTCCAGAAGCCGCGGTAGGCGAGGTTGCCGAAATAAAACAGCGCGGAGAAGCCGGCGAAAAAATAAATCCTCTGCCACGCGCCCACATATGCGATGGCGTTTTCGGTATCGAACAGGGTTGTGAATGCCCACAGCGAAAGGACAACGGCAACGATATAACCGATGCTCCGCAAGTAGGCGCGACCGATCGCCAAACGCGCTTCCTGCGGGAAGACCAGGCTGAGGTCGATCAGCGCCCCGCCGGCGAGGGCGACAGAGAGTGTCCATAGGTGGGAAAATTCGTGCGTGGTATAGAGGTTGAACAGGGTGCCGATGGAAATTCCGAGGGAGGATGAAAAAATGGAAAAGGCGCGCCCGGCCGGCTCATTGCGGCGGAAGCCGAAGATCCACAAACCAACGAAGAGAAATACGCCGCTGATCAGCGCCGGTATAATGAAGTAGGCGAAGCGGTCTGCGGAGGGAAATGGCTGGATGGTGATTTCAGCGGTCTTTGTTTCCCCTGCGGTAGTGTGTAGCAGGAGGGCGACCGAATCCCCCGTCTGAAATGAGGCGAGCGCGTTGCGGATGTCCGCGGAGGATTTGACCGGCTTTCCATCCACGGCAATCAGTTGGTCGCCAAAGACGAATCCCTGTTCGTAGAGGGTCCACGGCTGTTGCGTGGAGGTGTTTTTTCCCGTCCCGTTGAGTACGAGGGTGTTTTCGAAGAAACCGCCGAGGAAGGGTTGGTTCATCCAGCGTACCGCGTAAAACACGGAGACGATGAACGCCGCGACAGCCACGAACTGGTAGAGCAGGACGATGGCTTGCAGAATACGATTGAATACCTGGTTAGGGGTTTGAGTTTGGTTCATGAACGGATCGCTCTCAAAATTTTACTCCACCTCCCCCGGCAATCACTATGGTACTTTCATGACAAAGAGGAAAGGTGGAGTCTCCATTAAGATGGAGGAGTTAGCAGTTGAGCCTGGATCGTCGCAGTTGCACTGCGACGGCGGCACGATTTGCCAAGTAAATCGTGCCGCCCGCCAACCGCATAAGCCATAAAGATGAAAGAAAACGTCCCGTAGGTTGGAAGTCTACGGGACGTTGGGTGTCGACTAAATATCCAGGTTTCGCACTGCCTTGGCGTGCGTTTGGATGAACTTGCGGCGGGGATCTACCGCGTCACCCATCAGCATGTCGAAGGTGCGGTCGGCTTCGGCGGCATCGTCTACTGTCACGAGAAGCAGGGTGCGGTTCTCGGGGTTCATGGTGGTTTCCCACAGTTGATCCGGGTTCATTTCGCCGAGACCCTTGTAGCGTTGCAAGTTTGCCTTATCGCCGATCTCTTTCAGCGCCTTGTCTTTTTCCTTGTCGCTATACACATATTTGACGTTGTTCTTGTGCGCGATGCGATACAGCGGAGGCTGGGCAATGTGCAGATGCCCGTCATCGATCAGTTGCGGCATGTAGCGGAAGAAAAAGGTCAGCAACAGCGTGCGGATGTGCGAGCCGTCCACGTCGGCGTCGGTCATGATGATGACGCGCCCGTAGCGCAATCCTTCGAGATCGAAGTTGTCGCCGATGCCGGTGCCCAACGCGGAGATGAGCGCCTTGATCTCATTGCTCGAAAGGATTTTGTCGAGACGCGCGCGCTCGGTGTTCATGATCTTGCCTCGCAGGGGGAGGATGGCTTGGAAGTGGCGATCACGCCCCTGTTTGGCTGATCCGCCTGCGGAATCACCTTCCACGATGTAGAGTTCGGTCTTCGACGAATCGCGTTCCGAACAGTCTGCCAATTTGCCGGGCAAGGTCAGCGACTCGAGCGCGGATTTGCGGATGACGAGATCGCGCGCCTTGCGCGCCGCATCGCGCGCCCGCGCAGACGTGAGACACTTGGCAACAATGGCTTTCGCCGCCTGCGGATTCTCCTCGAGGAACGTGCCGAACGCGTCGCCGACCACCTGCGTGACGTACGTTTGCACTTCGGGGTTCATCAATTTCACTTTGGTCTGCGACTCGAACTGCGGACCCGGATGCTTGACCGAAACGATGGCGGTCAGTCCTTCGCGCGTGTCGTCACCGGAGAAGTTCGGGTCGGCGTCCTTGAGCAAACCGTTCTTGCGGGCATAATCGTTGATTACGCGCGTTAACGAGGAGCGCAAACCGGTCAGGTGCGTCCCGCCGTCGATGGTGTTGATCGTGTTGGCAAACGAATACACCGATTCGGTGTACGCGTCTGTGTATTGGATGGCGGCTTCAACGCCAATGTTCTCGATCTCTTTTTCCACGTACACAACGGAGTGCAGGTTCTCACGGTTGCGGTTGAGGTAGCGCACGAACGAGGTGATGCCGCCTTCGAAATAGAAGGTCATCTCGCGGTCGTTGCGCTCGTCTACAAATTTGATGGTCACGCCGCGCGTGACGAACGCCATTTCGCGGAAGCGTTGCACGAGCGTGTCGAAGCGGTAATCGATATCCTCGGTGAAGATTTGTTTATCGAATTTATAGGTTTGCCTGGTGCCGCTTTCTTCCTTCGATGCTTTGCCGATCTGCTTGATGGAGCCTTGCGGCACGCCTCGTTTATATTGTTGTTGCCAGACCTTGCCTTCGCGCTTGATCTCGGTGGTCATCCACTCGGAAAGCGCATTGACCGCGCTCACGCCCACGCCGTGCAAACCGCCGGAGACTTTGTATCCGCCACCGCCAAATTTGCCGCCCGCGCCGATGACCGTCATCACCACGTCGACCGTTTCCATGGGCTTGCCTTTGGCATCCCTTTTGGTTGGGTGCTGACCCACCGGGATCCCGCGCCCGTTATCTTCCACGGTCACACTGCTATCGGCATGGATGGTGATGTTGATCGCGGTGCAGAAGCCTGCCAGCGCTTCGTCGATGGCGTTATCCACTACTTCATACACAAGGTGGTGCAAGGCTTTGATGTCGGTGCCGCCCACGTACATGCCGGGGCGCTTGCGCACATGCTCGATTCCCTCGAGCGCCTGGATCGATCCTACATCGTAGCCGGTGTCTTGTTTCTTTGCCACAAATACCTCCGAAGTGTTTCCGTTCCCTTGGGGAGCGGTGTCAGATACTCAGTACTTCACGAAAACAGTTCTTGACGCAGTTGCACTGCGTCAAGGCAGTCGACAGTACAACTGTCGCCTGAACTTTCGTGAAGTACTGATAATGAAGTCATGCCTGTTGCGTGGGCATGTTTTGTTTTTGCTGAAGCTGTTCCAGAACCACCTGCAACCACGCGTTGATATTGCGATAGTACGCGAAACTGGCAGAGAGGAGCATGGTGCTGATGAACGCGTGACCGAAGATACCGACCAGTTTCATCCACGTGTCGCTGGCGGGAACTCTCCACAAGAAGTTCAGCCCGCTGGCGACAACGAACACGGTCAGCACGAACAAGGCGCTGGTCGGGAAAGTGAAGCGCGAAACCCGCAGGCTGGAATACATCGAATGGAACGCATTTTGTCGGCTGGCAAAGATCCCATGCGGGGTGAAGAACAACGGCACGATCAGCCAGTATGAAAGTAGCGCAAGGATGAATAAGATGGCTGTGCTCAACACCGGGCTGAACAACCCCACCGCTCCAACGATCATCGAAACCGGCAGGAAGACCATGAAAAACCCGATGTTCAACACGATCGACAGCAAGACAGTTTGGACAAGAGCCCGCCCCATGCTAACCCCCGCTTCTTCCCGCCCGAGTGTGGTGATGGATACCAGCCGGAAATATAAACTTCCGCCGACCCAGCCGGTGAGGATAATGAGACACGTCCAGCCGAGCAGGCTGAGGATCGATCCCAATTGGATGACCGTCTGTGTTCCCAGTGGGGTTTGCACGGTTAGATTCTCTGGGAGGGTGAAGGAATCCAAACTGGAGATCCCGATCGGAAACGTGCGCAACCAGCTAAACCAGTTGATGCGGTTCACCGCTTCGACAAAATCGCTCAACGCCTTGGTTTCTGCTTCCGGCAGGGGACGGTCTTTGAACACTGCCAGCATGTTCGCCAACAGCGACGAATACACCTGCCCCGCGCTCAAACGCGGACCCAGCCAGAGGAACACATCAAATGCGATCGGCAGGAAGACCAACCACACATGCGACGAGACCACATCAAAGCCGAGTCGTAACGATTGAAATACACCGGGAACAGGGGGAAGTTTTTCCGCGTTTTCCACGTTCATAAGCAAGTGATTCTACCATACCGATTCATGCGCTGGCACGCTTCGACGGCACGGGTTAAAATGAAGAATATGAACGAGCGCTCGTACCTGCCCGATTCGAACCGCATCGGCGTGCTGACGTCCACCGTGTTGCTCGCGCTGGCTCTCGCGCGCGTCATCCAATCGCCTGAATTCGACCTCGAACTGCAACTACCGGGTTTCTTTCTCTCCATCCCGCTGAATATACCCATCATCATGAGCCTGCTCACCGCCGGGCTCACCGCCACCGGCATGGACTGGCTCCTGCGCGGACATCCCTCCCTCAACGGCAGGTCCACGTATCAATGGTGGATCCTGCCCACGCTGACAACCCTCGCCATCAGTATTCCCCTATCCCTGCTCCCCGATGGAACACCCTGGTGGATTGGTTTCGCCGTGAGCGGAATTTTCCTCATCTTCGCCTTCATCGCCGAATACATTGTTGTAGATCCCGGAGCGCCATACTACACCACTGCCCTCGCAGGTTTAACCGCCATCTCGTACGCGTTGTTTTTTATCCTTGCGGTCGCGTTGCGCTATGGCGACTTGCGACTCTTTTTTACCCTGCCGGCGTTGTTCCTCTTTGCCGGGTTTGCCAGCCTCAGAATCTTTCACCTCCGTTTAGACGGTCGCTGGGAGTACGCGTGGTCGTTGGGCATTGCTTTTGTGTGCGTGCAACTCGCCGCCGGGTTTCATTATTGGCCCCTCTCGCCGATCCAATTCGGGTTGATATTGATCGGTCCCATGTATGGGCTGACGAATCTGGCGATCAACCTGCGCGAAGAACTCCCCTCACGACGCGCCGCGCTCGAGCCAGCCCTTGCCACCATGATATGCTGGGGATTAGCCGTCTTCATTCGGTGACTCTTTCGCGCTTTGACTCTCCACCCGCCTCTCACCAGACCTGCAACTGCCTCGCCCAGCGGAAGCGCGGCTTCAGGGTCGAAGGCGGGCAGGTTGCCGATGCGGCGACGGAAGTTGTGAATAGAGAAACTCGAAACATGATTGCGTGTTTTTTGATGTAGACTATGCCCGGAGGAAGTGAAATGCAAATTGCGCTCGATGTTGTTGCTGTGCTACTCGGATATCTGCTCGGTTCGATCCCCGTGGGGTTGATCCTCGTCAAATTGAAAACCGGAAAAGATTTACGCGAGGTTGAAAGCGGGCGCACCGGCGGGACGAACGCTTTTCGCGCGGCTGGGTTTGGGATCGGGTTTGCCACCGCGATCCTCGATATTGTCAAAGCCGCCGTCGCGGTGTGGGTGTCGCGTTTGATCACGCCCGATGCGAGTCTGGCGCATGTGCTGGCAGGGCTGGCGGCGATCCTTGGGCATAACTATTCGATCTTCCTCGCGGAGCGCGATGCCAACGGGCGTTTCCGGTTGCGTGGCGGGGCAGGGGCAATGCCGGCATTGGGTGGCGCAGTAGGCTTGTGGAGTTGGACGTTCCCCATCGTTTTCGTGATCGGCGCGTTCGTGTTGTTCACGCTGGGCATGGCATCGGTGGCAACGTTAACGGTGGGCTTGGGAATCATCGTGGTTTTCGCCGTGCGCGCCTCGCTGGGCTTGATGCCGTGGATCAACGTGCTGTATGGTTTGATCGCCGAGATCATATTGATCTGGGCGCTGCGACCGAACATCCAAAAGATATTTGCCGGCAATGAGCGCGTGATCAGCATCAGCCTCGCCGGTTGGTTGCGCGCGCGCAAGGAAAAAGCCGCCGGGGCATCGCGGGATTCAAAATAACCTGGCGATGAGCATGCGCGGGGGCTTTAAAGTTCAGGGTCATGCTCTTTTGTGCGCGGATTACACGGAACCGACGGATTTTTTTCGTTTTTCACGGAGAGTTCCGTGTTGTCCGCGCGTTCCGTGTGCAGACATTGGGCTTTCGCAACTTTGAGAAGACCATAGAATGAGGTGGGAAGCCTCTTCAATTCGACGATGGAGACTTTTATGATTCAACCACTCAAAGGAATTCGCATCCTTGATCTCACGCGCCTGTTGCCGGGTCCGTTCCTAACGCAACTACTCGCCGATCTCGGCGCGGAGGTGATCAAAGTGGAAACACCAACCGCAGGCGATTACGCGCGGCTGGCTCCCGCTGAAATGGGATTGGGCGGCTTATTCGAAATGATCAACCAGGGGAAGAAAAGTGTGGCAGTCAACTATCGCAACCCGCGCGGGCGCGAGGCGTTCTTGAAACTTGTGGGAACGGCAGACGTTGTGATCGAAGGCTTTCGCCCCGGCGCTGTTGAACGCTACAAGATCGGATATGAAACACTCAAAGCGATAAAACCCGATTTGATCTATTGTTCCCTCTCGGGCTATGGGCAGGAGGGACCGTTGAGTCGACGCGCGGGGCATGATTTGAATTACGCGGCAATCAGTGGGGCGCTGGCATTGAACGCCAAAGAGGGTCATGCGCCGATTCCGTTTGGAATAACCATCGCCGACCTGAGCGGCGCAATGCTGGCTGGGCTTGCCATATTGAGCGCGGTGATCGGGAAACAAACCACAGGCAATGGCGCGTATCTCGATATGGCATTGTTCGATGGGATGCTGGCGTTGATGATTCCCCAGGCGGGCGCGGCGTATTTTAGCGGCGTTCCATTTGCCAGCGGGACGCTCCCCTTGCAGGGCGGGCTGGCTTGCTATAACATCTATGATACCGCGGATGGAAAATTCCTAACCCTCGCCGCGCTCGAGCCAACTTTCTGGACCGATTTCTGCCGGGTGACCGGCAGGGAGGATCTGGTCAAACGTCAATTTGATCGGGCGATCAAAGTTGAGGTGGAATCGATTTTCAAGGCGAAGCCTTTAGCCGAATGGTTGGAGGCGTTTTCAAACACGGATGGATGCGTTGAGCCAGTGTTGTCGTTCGAGGAGATGTTGGCTCATCCGCAGGTGAGGGCGCGCGGGTTTGTCCGCGAAGAGAACAGCAGGGCGGTGGGGTTGAATTCTCCGTTTGTGTTCGCGCATGGCGAAAAACGCCCGGCTCCAACACTGGGCCAGCATACGCGCGAAGTCTTTGGAGAGTTCTTCTCTATGGAAGAACTTGACGAGTTGGCGAACAGCGGGGTGATTGGAAAGTAGCGAGGGGATTCGGGAGTACGGCAACGTTCACGTTGCCATGATATTCCATGATTCCAAAAGTCGCGCAATCTGTAAGGCAAGATTCTTGTTTTGAGCCTGTCGAGGATCTCTTGCCGCTTACGCGCTTTTTATATGAACCAAATGCAAGATAAGTAGGACTTTCGCTCGCAGGCGGTCTGCGACCGCCGTATTTGCCGTGAAGCGACGGTCACACGTGTGCCTGCGGCTCAGTGCAGGCAGACCGTCTTAGTGCAGTAAAAGCGAAAGTCCTGATAATGGAAGTTAATAAATAACGTGAATAATGGATAATAATTTCATGTCATGCTGAGGGGCGATCTTTGCCCCGAAGCATCTCGGAAAGGCTCATCCGAGACCCGTCGGTCGCGAAAAACACGCTCCCTCACATCGTCCCGATGTTCTTCGGGAGGGTGACATGGTCGTGCGTTTGGCTTATCTATTATTGATGTTAAATAAATGCCGTAATCGCGTGTAGTTGGCGTTCCCCCCTGGCACCGCCCGCCAGGGCAGGCGTAACGCCAACAGGCGCGTAAGAGAACGCGCCCTACGCTTTTTACAAGAAGCAAACGCAAGATTAATCTTGCGCTACTTTGTTTAACTCATGGATTGGAGCAAGGCTTGCAGGTTTCTGCGGTGCAGTTGTTCGGCAAGCCCGCCGAGGTAGACGCGGCTCTTGCCGCATGACTCGATGCTGATCTGTTCGATGAGTTCGTCGGCGTTCTTGCGCTTCGATGCGGATTTCACCGATCGTTTGATGGTTGTCAGGTAATTGAGGTTTTCTTTAACCGCCGCGTCGATCTCGCCGCGCAGGATAACGTCGCCGTGACCTTGCACGATGTTCTCCAACCCCATGCGGCCGATGTGTTTGATGGATGTCATGATCGCGTCCACATCCCCGTCGACGATGTAGGGGAGGGGCATAAAGGCATCCCCTGCGAAGAGGATGCGGTCTTCCTCCACCAATACAGAGATGCCATCACCGCTGTGTCCGGGTGTGGTGGAGAGGATCAGGTTCTTCTTGCCGACGCGCAGGGTGAGTTCGCCGTTTTTGAAGGTCATGTGAGGCAGTGCGATCTTGACCTGTCGCATGGCGGGGTTTTGCCGTTTTGCGGTTTCGAGCGAGGGGATGCCGCGCTCTTCGAGCATGACGCGGCAATGTTCGTGCGCGACGATGGTGGCGCCGGGGAAGAAGCAGTTGCCCCAGGCGTGATCGGCGTGATAGTGGGTGTTGATCACGTAGCGGACGGGGACGTTCAATTCGCGCTCGATAAATTCGCGGATATTCAGGGTTTCGTCGGGCAGGGCGAGGGTGTCGATCACCACCGCCCACTGCGGACCCGCGATCACGCCCGCCGTTACTTGCGCGTACACTTCACTTTGGAACCAATAAACATTTTCAGACACGCGTTCTCGATGCATTCAATAGCCTCAGGGGAAATTTTCTCCTATTGATAGCATAAATGGGGGGTAAAATCAAGTTGTATAGATAAATATTGCTATTTACTCGCCATGTCCATTTTTGCCACAGAGAGAGGCTCAGTTCGAGTCTTGGCGGTAAAAACCTCCCATGGAAAGTTAGAGAACTCATTGGACCTCTTGCAAAAGTCTTAAATTCTTAACCACGGAGACACTGAGTCGCGGAGTTTTTTCATTTTTTTCTCTCAGCGTCTCCGCGACTTCGTGGTTCAATAACGTGTCACAGTGCCTTTATCCATACTCAGGAGATCACGAAAACGAGTTCTTGACTCAGTTGCACTGCGTCAAGGCAGGCGACACGATTTGCCAAGCAAATCGAACTGTCGCCTGAACTTTCGTGAAGTACTGATACTTATGCAAGATGTCTATTTTCTCGGTGATCTCTGTGGTAAATAGACTTTCGCAATCAGTATTTTGATTCCCCTCTCCGTGTAACAAAACTGTGACATCCATCTCTTGACTATGATAAGCGTCGCCGTATAAAATAAATTTCTGGCAATACGGTGGACCGGTAAAAGCAGGGAGGCATTCCCTCCAAGAGGAGATAGCCATGTTCAATCTACAAAGAATAACGACGATTGCGCGCGCTTCCTTGATCGTTGCATTGATGACGGGGTTGATGAGGGTGAACCCTACTCAGGCGGCGAATCATGGAAACTTCCACGTCGATGAGAGCAACACCTTCTCCAAAGTCAGCGTTCAAACTCCCCACTACCCGGTGGGCATGGGAGGCGGGGAAAGCAAACTGGTTCCGTATAGCATTTCTGAATTGCCTAACCTCTCAGGCAGAATCACCAGCCGAACCTATCAGTTTTTTACTCAATATGATGTGCCGATCAGTGAAGCATTTGGTCCGTTCCGAGTCGATATTCCGTTAAATTCAGCGGGGACGACCGACTGGAATGAACTGGTGTATCTACCCAAAGCGGTCGCCGAGACGGCGCATGAAATTCGCGATTACGCGGTGGTGTTGAAGACCACATTCAAGGGCGAATTGAACACCGGGCGTGAGTTTAGCGCGGAGGCTTCCTTGGCGCTCCTCCTGCCGCCGGATACTTTCAGCAAGGCAAGCCCGGCGGATGCGGCTCTCGCATCGTCCACGGGTCTTTCATTACAGTGGAACTCCAGCCTCGGGGCTGTGGATTACGAATATTGCTTCGATACGATCGATAACAACTCCTGCGATACCAACTGGACCGGAACGTATTGGCTGGGAACGTATGATACCAACGCCGCTTTGCAGGATTTACCATCCAATACTACATTCTATTGGCAGGTGAGGGCGAATAACACAACGGGAACGACCTATGCAAACAACGGGGATTGGTGGGAGTTTACGACGGGGAGTTCGGGTAGTGGGATGTTGGATTTCACATTCGATGGTGATGGATTAGTCACCACGCCATTGGGTGAGGCAAATGCGATTGCCATTCAATCGGATGGGAAGATCGTTGTGGCAGGGCAGACTAACGGTGATTTCCTCCTTGCCCGATATAATTCCGATGGCTCGTTGGATGCAAGTTTCGATGCGGATGGTATCGTCACAACAGATTTCGGGGAAGATGTAATCGCCTTTGGCATTGCCATTCAGAGTGATGGAAAGGTCGTCGCGGCAGGCTCCACACTGGGTAGTATTGGCGATGTTAAGATTGTGGTCGCGCGTTATAACACTGATGGATCCCTTGATCTAGGTTTTGGCGCGAATGGCAAGGTCATCACCGATGTCGGCGCAGGCGACGACTGGGTAACAAGTGTTGGGATTCAGGCTGATGGAAAAATAGTAATTGTCGGCTCGAAAAACATATCGCCTGTCGACGATGATATCCTCCTGGCGCGTTACAACACTGACGGTTCTCTCGATACTACCTTTGGCTCTGGCGGGGTTGTCATCATGCCGGTGCTGGGCGGCAATGACATTGATTACCTCTTTTCGATCGCGTTTCAGCCGGATGGGAAAATTGTGGTCGGCGGAGGAACCTCCAATGCCACAGACGTAGATATGGTGGCGCTCCGTTACAACGGCGACGGCTCACTGGATTCGAGTTTTAACGGCGATGGTATTGCCGTTGTTGAGAATGTTGTCGGGGGATACGTCGCCATCCAACCCGATGGGAAAATTTTACTTGCCAGTCGTGACAATGGGGTCACGGTTGCGAGATATGATGAGTATGGAGCGCTGGACCCATCTTTTGGAGTCAATGGCATCGTTGAATTGGCTGTGGGGGGAACTGAGTTTTCCGTTCAAAGTATAGCTCTTCAAACAAACAATAAAATTGTCTTAGCGGGTTTCTACCCAGCCGGTGTGTCGGACGATAAAGATTTTGCTGTGGCGCGATTGAATAGCAATGGCTCCCCGGACGGTAGTTTCGATACCGATGGCATACTCACCACAGACTTTGGGTCCAATCAGGATGATTTCGGACTTTCTGTCGCCATTCAGGCGGATGGGAAAATTGTGGTTGCGGGTCGTCGGGTCGCTGACAGCTTTTTGTATGGCGTAGCCGTGGCCCGTTACATAGGGGATGCAAATTCTTCCACGTTAACACCCACTCCAACGGTAGAGCCAACCATCACTCCAATCCCTCCAACCTTCACACCTACACCCACTGCTGCCAACACACCCACCTTTACCCCAACCTCCACAGCCGTTTCCCCGATCACGATCGGCGAAACGGGTATCCTCACCAATGCATATTCCGGCATCGGCAACCAACTTGTAGCGCAACAAGTGACGCTTTCGCAAAGCGCCACCATCCAAAGCCTGAGTTATTACGTGTCGACGGCAGGCGGGCAGTTGCGACTTGGAATCTACAACAACAACGGCTCGAACCCCGGGACGCTTGTTGCGGAAACTGCCGCGTTTACCCCGGTGACAGGCTGGAACACGCAACCTGTCATCACTCCCACACTACTCCCTGCTGGCACATACTGGCTGGCGTTCCTGCCGCAGAGTAGTTCGTTCGCTGGGCGCATTTCCTATTCGGGCGCGGGACGTTACTATGGCTACGCCTTTGGAGCGTTGCCTCCATCCTATTCAACCTCCGCATCCAGCGGCGCGTTCCACTTTTCGCTGTATGCCACGTTGACCCTCGCCTCTGTTCCGACCAACACATCCACGGTTTCGCCAACTTTCACACCTTCGCCAACAGTCACGCGCACGCCAACGAACAGCAATACCCTTACACCCACACCGACTCGCACCGCAACACGCACAGCCACAGCAACTCGAACACCGACAATAACGCCTACGGCAACAATCAGCACTCCGCTTCCGCTTTTCACATCCACACATACGAGCACGCCTACAATTACGTCGACGCCGACATCGACCTTCACCCCGACTATCGCATTGCCCACTATTACATCCACGCCTGCGGTTATTCAGATCGGCGAAACGGGCATCCTCACCAATGCGTATTCCGGTATCGGCAATCAACTTGTGGCGCAACAAGTGACGCTTTCGCAAAGCGCGACCATCCAAAGCCTGAGTTATTACGTGTCGACAACAGGCGGGCAGTTGCGACTTGGAATCTACAACAACAACGGCTCGAACCCCGGGACGCTTGTTGCAGAAACTGCCGCGTTCACCCCGGTGGCAGGCTGGAACACCCAACCTGTCATCACTCCCACACTGCTATCTGCCGGAACGTACTGGCTGGCGTTCCTGCCGCAGAGCAGTTCGTTCGCAGGTCGCATTTCCTATTCGGGTGTGGGACGTTTCTACGGCTACACCTTTGGAGCAATGCCCCCTTCATATTCAATCTCTCCCTCGAATGGCTCATTCACATTCTCGTTCTATGCCACATTGACGCTGGGTACGCCGCCTACAAGCACGTCCACGCTCGCGCCAACCTTAACCTTTACGCCAACGATCACAAGCACCCCGACACGGACTCCCACAGCGACAAATACTCCGGCTGTCACAGCGACGTTTACAAATACGTCAACGAGAACTCCCACCCGCACCCCCACCTCCACGGTGGCAACGACTCCTACGGGCGGCACAACCATCACGTTGGGTGAAACGAGCGTGTTGAGCATCCCATACGGAGGGCTGGGGAATCAGTTGGTGGCACAGCAGGTCACTTTGTCGCAGGGCGCGACCATCCAAAGCTTGAGTTATTACGTGTCCACTACCGGCGGACAGTTGCGCTTGGGAATCTACAGTAATTCGGGAGTCGCGCCGGGCGCCTTACTGGCAGAGACAGCCGCCTTCACGCCTGTGGCGGGTTGGAACACCCAACCCGTGCTGACGCAAACCGCCCTGCCGGCCGGCACATATTGGCTGGCGTTCCTGCCGCAGAGCAACACCCTGGCAGGGAGGCTGACGGTCGCCGGCCCCGGTCGCTATTACCCCTATACTTTTGGAGCCATGCCGGCCGCGTTCTCCTCGTCGAACACGGCGGATACCTTCCGCTTTTCGATGTACGCCACGTTACTGATACCGTGATTTATTCGACCTCTTGCATGTCTATAATATTGAGGCACGATCAAATTCTTTGCCACGGATACTTCGACGCGCTCAGTACAAGTTTCACGAATACGCACGAATTTTTAAATAAATCATAGGACTTACGCAAAGTCCAAGATTTATCCACTAATCTTCGCGAATTTTCGCTAATTTTCGCTAATCTTTTAGAAATTCGCGGGGATTGGCGTAGATTAGCGGACAAAAAGCCAATGATGCGTAAGTCCTGAATCAGTGAAAATCTGTGAAACTTGTGCTGAGCGTGTCGAAGTATCCGTGGCTAAAGAGCGCTTCCGCAAGAGGTCTATTCTTAACGAGGTTCGTGGCGCTCGATATTGCCTTGGTGTGAACCATCCACGAATAGAACCACGAATTTACGAATAGCAACGAGCCAATTCGTTTATTCGGGTGTATTCGTGGACCACGGTCTTTTTAAAGTAGTAGTTGACCATCTCTTTGGACACGGATCACACGGATGTCACGAATTTTTCCGTAACAAACGGAATCTTATCCGTGCAATCCGCGAAATCCGTGTACGAGAAAAGCCCTCTGATTAACTTTACGCTCAAACCGATTGCGAATGCACAGCCGCGTGTTTCATGTGCGCCAGCGTTCCCATGAATCCATTTAAGCGTTGGTGCGAGACCGCCTCCTGGAGATTCATCGGCAGGTAGAAATCGGCGGGGACGCTGAGAATCTCACCTAGGGTGGAGCCATTTAGCCCGTTGAAAAGAATCGATGCCAATCCGCGCACGGTGGGCGATTGCGGCGGAATGTCGAAATAAAAAAGGAACGTATCGTCAGGCTGTTTTTCGGCAACCAGAAAAACCGGCGTCATACACTCGGGTACCGCTTCCATGCGTTCGCGTTGCTGTTTGTAGCGGTCGGGCAGGGGCGGGAAAGATTCGGCGTACCCGATCAGCGTTTCCAATTTTTCTTCGCGCGTCATCGAAGCGAAGTCGTCTACGATCTCTTGCAGTTTGTTTGGCAGTGACATCTTTCCTCACCACGAAGGACACAAAGTTCACAAAGGTTTTTAATTCTTTTCCTTCGTGTTCTCTGTGCCCTCTGTGTTTATAAAGGATTTTATTTTTCGATCGGCGCGTCGACGAGGTTGCCCCACTCCGTCCACGAACCGTCGTAGTTCTTCACGTTGGGATACCCCAACAGGTATTTCAACACGAACCACGTCAGCGAAGAGCGTTCGCCGATGCGGCAGTACGCGATCACCTCGCCATCGGCTTTGATATTTTTCCCTTCATACAACGCGCGCAATTCGTC
>JBGANO010000004.1:0-114343 GCA_044222305.1 Anaerolineales bacterium | reverse complement strand
AATCAATTTTGCAACTGCCTCGGCTCGGCAACAAACATTCAACTTTGCGTAGATATGAGTTAAGTGAACTTCAACCGAACGTGTAGCTATGCCTAGTTGTAAGGCAATTTGCCGCGTGCTTTTTCCATCTTTCAACAATGGTATTACCTGCGCTTCTCTCTTGGTGAATACTATTGCTCCAGCAATTACTGATATGTTTTCATCCATCATCGCGACCTCCTCTTCATACGATGAATTTGCCCAAAAAGAAAACAAGTATCAACCCATTGGTCGAATTGATTAGACAAGTCTGTCACATTGAAAAAAAAAAAGACAACCCCTATTTGTCCTATTTTCTCGCGTCATTCTGTTGTTCTACATTGCAATTCGTGTTTTGTATAACAAGAACGGCGTATAATTGAAATATGCCAAAATCCCCTCCCGAATACGTCGGCTTTGGGATGCTGACGCCTGTTGAGATCATGGTGCTTGAAAAGCTTCCAAAGCACAATACAGGCGCGATCGTGACCGAGGTCAACGAGTTTGTGTTTGATGATGCCGCGATCGTGGCGTGTTTACTGCGCCAGTGGGACGTGTCCGCGGGGATGATTGGTACAGCTGTGGGTGATGATGAACGTGGACGGGCGCTTGCCAAACGGTTGAAGGATTGGGGAGTGCAAGGGAAAGTGAGATTTACGAAGGAATACAAAACTCCACTGGAGGTAAACGTCTCAGATCGCAAAGGGGCGCGGACGTACTTCTGGCAACGCACGCCTCAAATCTTAGGGACGCTTGATTCGGCAAACCTCAGCCTGATTCGCGGCTCGAAAGTTCTCTACGTGGATTGGTATGATGGCAACCACGTTCTTCGCGCGATAGATGAGGCGAATCGTCTCAAAGTCCCTGTGTTTGTAAATCTCGAGCATGGTCATAAATTTTCCGACATATTGAAAAAATACGCCGAGCGCGCTACGTTTTGTCAGGCAGTGACCGACGCCGCTCAACTCGGCGGCAAGCGCGCCTTGATTGGCACGGCAAGAAAATTATTAAAATCTGGAATCAAAACTGCGATCATTACCCTTGCCAAAGGTGGATGTCTCGTAGCGCGAGGAAACGAAATCGTGCGCGTATTCGCTCCGCAAGTCAAAGCCGTGGACGCGTGCGGGGCAGGGGCGACATTTTCCGCAGGTTTCATTTATGGGTATCTCAAGAATTGGAATCTCGAACATTCCGCAAAATTTGCAACCGCCGCCGCGACATTGAAAGTGATGCGAGCAGGATTGCAAATGTCCTCCGTCGCTGAAATTTTGGAACTGGCAGACAAGCTCAAAGTTGAACATTGGGCATTCAAGAACAATCGCTTCGAAATACTCGATAGGATCATGAATATCCCGCGTCAAATGGCAGTGCAAAGCAAACGTGCGCAAGATAGAATTCTTCACGAGTTAAGACTCCCTAAGAAAAACGCGCCTCACGCTCAGCAACCGCAAGCTAAGATGAAGAGGAAGTCGGTTTAACAACGGCCATAGACAATTGACGATGGACCATGGGATATGGTCAACTGTCTATCGTCCATGGTCGGTTAAAAACAACTTTATATTCAAAGGACATTCCATGTCATTCGCAGAACTTCTCACGCAAGAACAGATTCAAAAAATTCACGATGCCTCGCTGGAGATTCTTCAAGGGACGGGATTCAAAGTCCGTTATGAGCCTGCGCGGGAGTTGTTCGCCAAACACGGATGTTCCGTGGACGGCGAGCGAGTCAAGTTTCCACGCGAGGTGATCGAGAAATATCGCAAGTTGGCGCCGCCGTCGTTCACCTTTCACGGGCGCGATCCAAAATTCGATAAGACGATTCCGCGCGATAGCCCTGTCATCGTAACGGCGAGCTCGGCTCCCGATATCATTGACCCAGTCACAGGTCACGAACGACGCGCTGAATCGGCAGACATTGCCCGTATCGCGCATCTCATCAACGAACTGCCAGGCTACGATATGTTTTCCATATCCACGCTGGCAGACGATGCGCCGAAAGACCAGTTCACCATCTCGCGTTTGTATCCCGCGCTGAAATATTGCCTCAAACCCATCCGCGCGACGACGACCGATCATAAAGATACGCTGGCGATGATGGAGATGGCGTACATTGTCGCGGGCGGAGAAGAGGCATACAAAGAGCATCCTTTCCTCACGCATCATTATTGCCCGACTGTGTCACCGCTTTCAATGGATGTGCTATCCACTGAAAACGTAATGTACTTTGCAAGTGAAGGATTACCCGTGTACCCAACCATTGTGCCGAATGCGGGACTGACGTCGCCGATGTCAATGGCGGGAACCTTGGTGCAAGGCAACGCGGAATATCTTGCCACTGTGGCGTTGATGCAAATGGTGAAGGAAGGCACGCCGACAATTTATGCCACGCTTGCAACGGTGGCAGATATGCGATCAGGCGCGTATACCTCAGGCGCGATTGAGTGCGGGATGTTGCACATGGCGTTCGCGCAACTCGCTCGTTTCTATAATGTGCCGTGCGGCGGTTATGTTGGTCTGACAAATTCGAAGTTGAACGACGCGCAATCAGGCTACGAAACAGGCATGTCTGGGATGGGCGGCATCGTCGGCGGCATGGATATGTTCAACATCGGCGGCTTGATCGACGCGTTGAAAACATTCGATTTTGCCAAAGCCGTGATTGACGATGAAGTGGCGCAAATGTTGAAGCGCGTCAAACGCGGTATCTCGTTCAGCGATGAAGACCTGGCAGTTGACCTCATCAAAGAGATCGGACCTGGCGGTTCGTTCATCGTTGCCAAGCATACGATCAATCGCATGAAGACGGAAGCGGTGATGACGAAGATCGCTGACCGCGACGCGCGTATCGCGTGGGAGAGGAAAGGCGCGTTGGATATTCAAGCGCGCGCGATGAACAAGGTCAAAGAAATTATGTCGAAGAATCCCGAGTCGTTGATCTCGCCTGAGGTGGATGAAAAACTCCGCGCCGCGTTCCCCGGTCTGGTGGCGGGCGAGTTGGTCGCGATCCAATAATGTTCATGAGGCAGTTGAACTGCCTCATGAACTGTGGCGACCACTGAAGTCGTCACTACGGAGAAATAAATGACTCGCAGAATCCGAATCTCGTTGGGCGTGCTTCTTCTCGCTGTCTCGATCTCGCTTTTGATCTGGGGATTCGCGCCATCGCGCCGCGAGATTCGGACTCAGCCCATCGCGCCGAATGAAATGCAGTTGCCGTATCTCTTTGAATTCGTTTTATGAAATCCTCCGCGTTTTTCCCACGTGTATTTTTGGTGTTGTTGATCACGCTGACGGTTCTCGCCTGCGGAGGTATGTCTTCCGCCGCGCCCGAACCGCCAATGTCAACGGATCAACCAGCCGCTGAAGAGATTCCACCGGATCAATCCGTTGCGACGGCTTTGCCAAACCCGGGCGGAGGAGAATCGGTCATCCCGACTTCGCAACCGGTGATCCCTGAACGGCGGCGCATCACGCTTGAATTTCCTCCGCAGATCCGCGCGGGGGATTCGGATATCGTCCGCCTCTCGCTGGAAGTGGATGACCTCGGCAACATCACGCCGACCGCTGAGGTAGGGGGCAATGTTGTCATTGGCGAAATAGTTGAAATCCAGAACTTGTATGAAACGCACAATGTGATCGCTGAAGCGCGTTTCGATATTGCGGGGATGCAAGTCTCGCCTCCGGGACTCACCAGCCAGCCTCTCGCGCAGGGGCAGTCTGTTTCATACTATTGGAGCATTCGCCCCGATGGAGTCGGTGTCTATCGCGGGACGGTGTGGCTGTATCTGCGCTTTGTCGAACGCTCAAGCGGGGAGGAAAGCCAGAAAGCGGTATCAGCCCAACCCGTCGAGATCGAAGCGGTGAACTTCCTCGGCTTATCCGGCGACCTGGCGCGGTCGTTCGGAGTGGTCGGCTCCATCGCCGGCACGGTCATCGGCTTTCCGTTTTTTGAAGACATCGTGAGATTTTTCTTCCGCAGGCGCGGAAAAAAATAGGATGAAAATCACTCAAAGATGAATACACCGTCAATTTGGGGCGGAAATCCTTTATGGTACAATTTTGCCGCTCGTAAAAAAAATTTGCAGGAGATTTTATGAGTTCGTGGGTATATGTCGGGTTATTTCTGCTCGTCGGGTTGATCATTCCCATCGGCGCAATCGGCGCGGCGTGGGTCTTGGCGCCGAAGAAACCGAACCCGATCAAGCAAACAACGTACGAGTGCGGCATCGAAACGGTGGGCGACTCGTGGGTGCAGTTCAAAGCCCAATATTATATTTTCGCGCTCGTCTTTTTAATCTTCGATGTGGAGACTGTCTTTCTTTTCCCGTGGGCGGTGAAACTTAATTCGCTCGGCATGTTTGCGGTGATCGAAGGCATCCTCTTCATTCTCATCCTCATTGTCGGTTTGGTGTACACGTGGCGCAAAGGCATGCTGGAGTGGGTGTGATTTTCATAGGATTAATGGAAAAGGCTGAATTGGTTTAACCCGTTCAGCCTTTTCTTTGTATAAACAGACCGCTACTCTGCGCCAATCTCCACGAATACTAAAGAAGTTTAGCGCAGATTAGCGAATAGAAGACTCTTGCAGGAGTAATGATGGATTTTCTCAAAGACCCTCTCAAAGTTGCGGCGGATTGGTTGCTGGGGATTTTTGCCGGTTGGGGTTTGCCCGAACTTTGGGCGAACGTCCTGATCGGCTTCCTCGGCATCTTCATGCTAATCTCCCTGCTGATGGTGTTGGATATTATTTTGGTGTGGATCGAGCGCAAGGTGGTCTCGCGCTTTCAATCCCGCATCGGACCGAATCGAGTCGGACCGTTCGGGCTGATCCAGCCATTCGCCGATATTATCAAACTCCTTATTAAAGAAGACACCACGCCCGAAGGCGCGGATCGGGTGTTGTACAACCTCGCGCCGATCATCTCGATGATGTCGGTGTTGATTCTGTGGGCGGTGATGCCGCTTGCGCCATCCATCCTCGGCGTAGACTTGAATATCGGCGTGTTGTACATCATTGCGGCGGGCGCGATCGGCACGCTTTCGATCATCATGGCGGGCTGGTCGTCGAACAACAAGTATTCGCTCATCGGCGCGTTCCGCGAAGTGGCAGTGATGTTGTCGTTTGAAATCCCGATGCTCACCGTCATGCTCATCCCGACGATTTTTTCAGGCTCGATGGGCATCGCCGCGATCACGCAAGCGCAGGATACGTGGTTTGTCTTTCTCGCGCCGCTTGCCGCCGTCATCTTCCTCATTGCCGCGATTGCCGAACTCGGACGCGCTCCGTTCGATATGGGCGAAGCGGAATCGGAATTGATCTCCGGCTATAACATCGAATATTCGGGCATGAAGTTCGGCATGTTCTACGCGGGCGAACTCTTGCACGCGTTCACCTTCGGCGGTTTCTGGGCGATCCTATTTTTCGGCGGCTATCGCTTCTTCGGTTTGGAGCAAGTCAGCGCGTTCCTTGCCATTGCCATCCTTTTCTTCAAAGCGTTTATCGGCTATTGGATCATCATGTGGGTGAAGTACACACTGCTCCGCATCCGCATTGACCATATGCTGGCGTTCAATTGGAAATTCCTCACGCCCGTCGCTTTTGTCCTGCTGATGACGACCGCCTTCATGAACGCGCTTCTCGCCGACGCCCCGAACTGGCTCTACATCGGCGGCATGTTCCTCTCGAACATCCTCGTCGCGTGGATCTCGCTCGAAGTTGCCCGCTCCACCAGCCGACGGGAGCGGGAAAGAGTTGAGGGCGCGAAAGTGGTTGAAGCGCATCAATAAAAAAGAATTCTCTAATTCTCCAATGCTCATCAGGAGAATTAGAGAATTGGAGAATTATCTCTATGACCATTGACCAAATCATCTTCCTTATCGTTGCCGCTGGGACGCTCATTGCCGCGTTGCGCGTGGTGACGACGGGGAACCTCATCCATGCCGCGTTTTGGCTGATCGCCACCTTGTTCGGCGTGGCGGTGATCTTTGCCGTCCTCCATGCGAGTTTTCTTGCGGTCGTTCAAGTGGTGGTGTATATCGGCGCGATTGCGATTCTGTTCATCTTCGCGGTGATGCTCACGCGCAAGGACATGCGCGACCAGGGTCCGCAGTTGAATCGGAATTGGGGATTCGGCGCGTTCCTGTCGGCGCTTGCATTTGTCGGGCTGGCGTTTCTCGTCCACGGGTGGAGCGGCGTCACGAAGACTGCGTCAGCCTTCCCGTCCGATTTTGACGCGGTGTCGGCGTTGGGCAACGCGCTTGTGTCGCCGGATGCGTACGTCCTGCCGTTTGAAGTCGCGTCTGTGTTGTTGGTCGCCGCGTTGGTGGGCGCGGTGTACGTTGCGTACAATCGAAAATAACGTAGCCACAGAGACCTCAGAGTTCTCTGAGGAAACTCAAAATCTCAGCGCGCTCTGCGGCTAATCGAAGGAGTTCGAATGGTTCCATTATCCTGGTATCTAATTTTTTCTGCCGCATTATTTAGCATCGGATTGTTCGGCGTGCTGTCGCGTCGCAATCTGGTCGCCATTTTGCTCGGCATCGAGTTGATGTTGAACTCGGTGAACGTGAACCTCGTCGCGTTCTGGCGTTACGGTGACGTGACGAATATCACCGGGCAGGTGTTTACCATCATCGTCTTCGCCGTCGCCGCCGCGGAAGTGGCTGTGGGCTTGGCTCTCGTAATCTCCGTCTACCGCAAACGCAACACGGTGATTGCGGAAGAGATAGATATGTTGAAATTCTAGAGAATAGGGAATCGGGAATAGAGAATCGGGAATAGAGAATAGAGAATAGAGAATGGATGATTAGAGAGCAGGCGACTACTCTCTACTCTCTACTCTCTACTTTCTACTCTCTACTTTCTACTCTCTACTTTCTACTCTCTACTCTCTACTTTTGGAGGCTTTGTGTCAACCGAAACCATCATCTGGCTTATTCCTCTCCCGCCTGTTCTCGCTTTCTTTTTGATCGTCTTGTTCACGAATCGAAACAAGGCGCTGAGCCATACGATTGCCGTCGGCGCGGCTTTGCTTTCGTGGCTCGGAAGCATGATCGTGTTCGCGCGCGCGCTTGGCGTGGAGCATTTGGGCGAGCATCCGTTTACATCGTCCATCAACTGGCTGGCGACGGGGGATACGTGGTTCAGGATCGGCGTCCTCGTTGACCCGCTCACCGCGTTGACGTTGTTCTTCGTCGCGTGGACTGTGTTGATGATTTTCATTTACAGCATCGGCTATCACAACTTCGGTCAGCCAGAGGGAGATCACGACCACAAAGGATTCCCTCCGCACGGCGCGACTGTGGAGGAACATGGGCATCAGCGAAGCGACCCTGTGGGCAAGCATGTTGTCCCATCCGTCGAGCCGATGTACTCGCGCTTCTTCGCCTTCATTGGTTTGTTCGCATTCGGCATGTTCACGCTCGTTGTGTCGGATAACCTGCTGACGTTGTTCGTCGGCTGGGAGATTATGGGCTTGTGTTCGTACCTGCTGATCGGTTTTTGGTACGGAAAGAAATCCGCGCGCGACGCGGCGGTCAAAGCCTTCATGACCACGCGCATTGGCGATGTGTTTATGTTGTTGGGCATTGCTTATTTGTATTCGGTGACAGGCACGCTTTCATTCCGTGAAATTTTCACGGAATCAACTTTGCACACTCTGCAGATCATTCCGAGCGGAGCGCTGGGTTTCTCCACCGCTGGCTTGATCGGATTGTTGCTCTTCATCGGCACGGTGGGAAAATCGGCGCAGTTCCCACTACACGTGTGGCTTCCCGACGCGATGGAGGGACCGACTCCCGTCAGCGCGATGATCCACGCCGCGACGATGGTTTCGGCGGGCGTCTACACGGTCATCCGCATGTTCCCGCTGTTGAGTCTCGACGCGCAGACGATGTCCGTCGTGGCGTTCATTGGCGCGTTCACCGCGTTGTTCGCCGCCACCATCGCCCTCGCGCAAAACGACATCAAGCGCGTGCTGGCATATTCCACCATCTCGCAACTCGGATTCATGATCGCCGCGCTCGGCATCGGCGCGTATGTCGCGGCGGTGTTCCATCTTATCACGCACGCGTTTTTCAAAGCGTTGCTCTTCCTCGGTTCGGGTTCGGTCATCCACGGCATGGAGCACGGCGCCTTTCACACGGGGGATCATAAAGTTGACCCGCAGGATATGTTCAACATGGGCGGCTTGAAAAACAAAATGCCCATCACGTTTTGGACGTTCCTCATCGGCGGCTTTGCGCTTTCGGGTTTCCCGATCGTCACCGCGGGCTTTTGGTCGAAGGATGAAATCCTCGCCGACGCGTTCGCGCACAACCTGCCGGTATTCATCACGCTTGCAATTGCCGCATTCCTCACCGCGTTCTACACGATGCGCCAGATCACGCTGACCTTCCTCGGCGAACCGCGCACGGAGGAAGCAAAGCGCGCGCATGAGACTCCGTGGACGATGACTCTTCCGCTCCTCGTCCTCTCGGTCTTAGCCATCGGGTATGGCTGGGTCGGCATCCCTGAAAATTTCCCTATCCTCGGCGGACTCTTCCCGAACTGGATCCATGGATTTGCCGGCGGGACTCTTGCCGAACATCCCGAAGCGGGTGAATTCCATCCCGTTCCTTTGCTGACCTCGTTCATCGTCGCCCTCGGCGGACTCGGTCTCGGCTACCTGATGTATCGTAACGTCAATTCATCTGCCGAAGACAAACTTCAACTCGGCTTCCTCAAGAATAAATATTACGTGGATGAAATTTACTCCGCGGTCTTCATCAAACCCGCGATTTGGTTCGCCGACAAGGTCGTCTACCAGATGATGGACAAGGGCTTCATTGACGGCATCCTGCACCTCTTCGGTCCCGGCACGCAAGGCATCGGCGACGGGATCCGAAACTATTTTGATTTGCCCTTCATCAACAGATTCCTCGGCGACGGCTCGGCAAATGTCACCTACTTCTCCGGCGAGAAATTGCGCGTCGTCCAAACGGGACGCATCCAGCAATATCTCATGTTCGCGTTGATCCTCTTCCTCGCTATCGGCGTCATCCTGTATGTCTTTGTATTGAACTAAGTTCTTTGTAACAGTAATGGAGTCCGGCATGCTTAAATTGAGGGTTTCAATCATTCAGGCGAAACGGTCAGTTGTCGTAATTCTTATTACAATTCTGTTGTCGGATTGTGGGGTTAATACTTCCGTACCGGTGTCTACATTGGGAATAACCCCAACCTTCCCTTCAGTTCTTCCGGCGGCAACGATGCCACTTCCTGCACCTCCCCTCACATCAACTCCCACATCCGCACTTCCTATATCTTCTGCGCCAGATGGGCTACGCATGGCGTATAGCATTGACGGGAATCTGTATTTTCAGGATGGAAGTAAGTCGCCGATACAATTAACCGATAGTGGGAAAGATTGGCAACCCCTTTTCTTTTCGGAAAATGGAGAGAGTATTTTCTTTTTCCGAGGAATTATTCCTTTTGATCTTTACTCGATTAATATTGATGGAAGCCAAGAACAGGCGCTTGTAACGAACAGCATACTGCTAGCGCTTGGTATGGAATATGATGAAGCAACCACAGTATGCAACCCGACTATTGTACCCAATACACAACTTATACTTTTTAATACATGCGTTTACCCGGAACCTAATAATTCCTATGTTATTTCAGGGAACCGAGACCTTCTGGCTGTAGATACAAATACTGGTGAAATAAAAACACTTTATTCGCCAAGACAAGCGGGTTATTTTTATATTTCACCGGATGGGAAACAGTTAGCAATTGATAAGCGTGGTCAAATTGACATAGTTGACATAAATGGCAAGATTATCCGAAGCAATCTATTGACCTATACTCCCAGTGAGCCAATTCTCCTTTTACCGCGTATTTACTGGACGCAAGACTCAACAGATCTTATTGTAATTCTTCCTGTGCCGACCTTTTACGACACCTCTGGCGGAGTGCCCCAATATACCGTTTGGCGTTATGCCCTAGATGGTAGTTCTCGTGTACAAATGCCTCTTGATCCGTTGCCAAAGAGCCATAACATTGCTCAAGTTTCGCCCGACGGAAATTGGATTCTCTACGAAAACGATGAGACATTCTCTTTCTATCTTGGAGATCTTCGCGAGGGGAGTGTGCAAATATACGAACCGTACCCTCCAGTGATTCGTTACGAATGGAGCCGGGATAATAAACATTTTATTTATGAGTTTAGTGGAGATATGCTGTTAGGTTCTGTTGCTAGCTTTGCTACCATAATCAGTAAAGGCGATTTAATTGGTTGGGTTGATGCTAACCGATACCTCTATTACGATTACGCTGTTAGGTCCATTGTGATGGGAGAACTTGGACGGGAATCGAGACTAATCCTTGCGAACGTTCCTAAAGCCTTATTTCCTAGTAACCCAGATAGCTTCATATTTACTTGGACTAGCGAATGAATGAGGAATAATCCCAACAGAAATATTCCAGATACTACCTAATGGAGGTTGCAATGAAAAGGATTTTGACCACGAAACATTATGCTCTTGGGGCTCTAATTTTGGTGATGTCGATATCAGTAACGGTTTCGCCCGCTTCATCAGCGCCAATACAGAGCGAAGAAATTTACAGAGGCGAAATATTGGCTATTGCAAATGAATATGCGACTTATACATGGACTGCTACTGAAAGTCATATAGCGCATAATGGCAATTTACATACGCCGGATGCAGAGACAGTCTATAATTCTGTGCATAATCATGGTGGGTGGTGGAAATATGGGGAGAATGTGGGCATTCCCTATTTTTGGGGAGGAGCTACTGCTGTCCAACGGCTCGGGTTGGTGCCATTAGACGACAGACTGTATTTTAATGAAAAGAATGCGCAATCAAATTTTTTCCCTGGGGATGTAACACCAGAATATGATGAAAATAATATTCAACAGCTATTGATTTTTGAATAAAGTAAGTCCCAAAACAAGGCTGAATTTACTCGTGTTTTTACCTAAAAACGAGACTTTCATATTTCAAAAATCAATAACTGCTCGCCCCACTGGTGTTGACTGTGTTGGAACCTGTAACATAAGCTGGCGTTAAGCCAGTTGTCATAAGAATTGGAGTTTGATTACCTTACACAATGGATTTGGGACGCAGATAAACGCTGATTTCGCTGATTCACAAGGAAAAAATCTGCGTTTTCAGCGTGAATCAGCGTCCTAATTTTGAATGTGCAAGGTAATCAGAATTGGAGTTTAATTTGCTTCTACTGATGACCGTATTAAAGCGAATATTGGTAATAACTATCTCATTCCTTGTTGCATTTCAACTAGCGGCTTGCGGCATTGCTACTCCTGCGTCAACTGTTACCGCAATAGCAACTATAGCACCAAATCTCACTTCCATCATCCCCTCGACCACTTCGTCTCCTATCAGCACAATTACACTTCTGCCTGATGATTGTAATTTGCAGGGGCAAGACGAGATACAGGTAATATCTGGCCTTCGTTTTACCGCCTTGGAACCGGGAAACCCTGTGGAATTTGATCGCATTTTGGTAGAACAAGATCAAGCTTGGGCTGACTTTCAGCAAGGTGCCCAAGGTGAGATGAGAAGCGCGGGGGTTATCTTTCATGAGACTGCCGCTGGTCCTGAATGGGGCACAGGAGTAAATCCTGCAGTGATTCTGGTAATCTATGGTGTAGAGCGGAATTGGGAACTGCCAACAAACGACGATTTGGTGTCGGAGGTGGATCGTATTCGTGCTGAGCTTTTTCAACACAGATCAGATTGGGTACACGAACAGGTAGATCAAAGTCAATATCCTGCCATCGCTAACGCCGCTACTTATGCCTTGTATCGCTATTTCAACGGCGATTTATCCAAATTAGAAGATTGGTCATCGTACTTTGCAGCACTGTTTGGAGTTTCTCCAATCAAGATTGAAACCGCGGTATCAACATTTGCAAGTGCAAACAATATCATTGTAGTACCATTTCTCCACCGTCCCTTTGATCAACTCGAATATCCGTTTCGTCATATTACCTCGTTTTTCGACCATCATTACCCTATCTACGCCGATGAATCAGATCGAACAGATATGACCCGTTTTGACGGCACTATTTTTGATCCTATTCCGGACCCAAGTAACTGTGGGTATGGTGGAAATACGGGCTCTGGTAATTATTGTTATAGTGGGCACCCTGCTTATGATTATTCTATAGTGGATATACCGGTCAAAGCAGCTGCCTCTGGGCATATTGTTGAATGTATAAGCGAATTTGGAGCATTGTGGATTGAACATGATAACGGATTAATCACGTCTTATTTGCACATGGATCCTTTATACATTCCAAACGGGATACCTTGTGCGCAAGTCAGCATAGAAAGGCTCCATGTTGAACAAGGGCAGGTTATCGGCAATGCAAACGACAAGGTGCCTGATGGAATGGATGTGGGAGACCACTTACACTTTGGTGTAGGATACCAAGCCGATCTTGGTGAGCGCCAAAATATTGATCCCTTTGGGTGGTGGGGAAACGGGGCTGACCCTTGGGGAACATATCAAGGGTCTGAGTATATTGGGATTCAAAGCAATTGGTTATGGCTTGGTGATGAGAAAGGGGACGGCTATCTTACAGTAGATAATATGGAAAGCCAGGCACAGTTGTTCAATCCTCCCTCTTCCGGGAGCGATTGGAATCATGTGAATTTTGGTTATAAAAATGATTCTTGGTGGTCTCATCTTAGCTATTATCCCAATTGGCCTCCAGCCCCGGATGAGCAACCAACATCGGTCTATTGGGGTATCTGGGGAGTCAACATTGAACAGCCAGGAATCTATCAAGTTCAAGCTTATTGGCCATCAGATCCAAATACACAAGACTTTCCTGTTCCCACGAAAAAAGCGACCTACACACTCTATTACCATGATACGCAGGGCAGTGTTCAATCGGTGCAACTATATGCCGATCAAAGCCGCGACGCAAATCAGTTTGCAACTTTGTGCGCGGTACCCTATGAAAACGAATCGGGCGGTTGTCCGCAATATCCTCAAATTCCGTTTGGGACAGGATCAAGTGTTATTATTCTGCGCGATACATCTGAGCAACCAGTTGAAGGAGGAAAATATATGGCCTTCTTCGACGCCGTTCGATGGCAACCCTATACGCCTCCCGCGCCGACCGCGACAAACACGCCTTCCGCGACCACCACACCCTTGCCAACCGCGACAGCCATCCCATCCAACAACTACGCCCTACGCTTCCAATCCCCGGGTTCTTCGCAGGCGTTGTTCATGCCCTCCGCCGCGAACCTCGATTTCGGCGCGGACATGACCATCGAATTTTGGATCCGCACCACCTCCACCTACGACGGCGGAGGAGCGTGGTTTGATGGACAGTGGATTCTGGATAAGGACATTGGCGGCATGGGACGAACGGATTGGGCGGTGACCCTCAAAGGCGGGCGCATCATTTTCGATAATGGGAAAGGGGCAAACGGCTCGGACGGCGCATTGTACAGCGCGCAAAGCGTCAATAACGGCGCGTGGCATCATGTTGCCATCGTCAGGAACGTAACAACGGGCAACGGGCTGACCACCATATACATTGACGGCATTCAAGATGCCAGCGGCATGTTCTCCACAACCAACATCAGCAATACCCTCGGGTTGGTCGTCGGCGTCGAGAATGGGATTGGCGGAGTCGCAAATCGCGTCTTTCGAGGCGACCTGGATGACCTGCGGTTATGGAATATCCCTCGCGCTCAACCGGAGATTCAAGGGAATATGCACAGCCGCCTGCTCGGTTCCGAAGCGGGGCTGGTTGGGTACTGGCGCTTTGACGAAGGCGCCGGTCAATTCGCAAATGACCTGACCTCGTTTCAAATTGACGGTCAACTCGGGGATTCAAGCAGTAACAATACTGGCGACCCGGAATGGATACTCGCTTCTGAATTGTTCACAGGCGCAACACCGACACCGATCCCAACATCAACAGGACCAACCTCCACGCCGCAACCAATCTCCACCTGTCCTTGGGAAATATGGTTCTTCTGTTCTGATGGAACGAGCAACCAAATACATTCTCGCCTGGTGGCGTATCGGTTGGCTAACTCCCTGCGGGAAATTATCCTGGACGTTCAACTTTTTTATCGCGTGCGGGATGAGTTGCTAAGCACCACGTCGGAAGGGAATACATACATCGATTTATATTACCAGCATGGACCGGAAATTAGCGACATCGTATCCGCTAACCCTGCTTTATATCAGGAAGGCGTATCCTTGCTCGAATATTGGGAACCAAAATTACAGGCTCTGGTGGATGGGCAGGGAGGCATGGTGGTCATCACGCAAGCGGAAGTTGACGCGGTTGATGAGTTCCTTTCCAATCTTGAATCAGTTGCAAGCGCCAGCCTGCAAACCGCAATCCAAGATCAAAGAGTAGAACTCAATTTACAGGGCTTGGTGGGCATGCCCATGGATCAAGCCTGGATCTACCTCAATGGCTTCCCCTCCACCCCCGTTCTTGACGATTTCAACCGCGCCAACGGTGCGATCGGCAATAACTGGACAGGGAACCCCTCGAAATACAGCATTTCCTCCAACCAACTGCTGGTAAACTCCAACGACTCCAACTCGGATATCTACTTCAGCAGTCAAGCCTTCGGCGCGGATCAGGAGGCGCACGTCACCTTTGCCAACGTCCACGCGACGGCGGCAGAACAGGATTTGATCCTCAAATCGCAAAGCAATACCACCTGGGGAAGCGGCATGATCGAAGTGTTGTACGACGCCCCGAACCAGCGCATCCAAGTCTGGACGTGGGAATGGCCCGCAGGCTGGGAACAGCACGGCGCGGATATTCCCGTCACCTTCGTCAATGGCGACACCTTCGGCGCGCGCGCCCTCGCTAATGGCAACGTGGAAGTGTACAAGAACGGTGAACTGTTGGGAACGCGCGACGTCACGAGTTGGTCGTATTATGCCCAGGGAGGCTACATCGGCTTGTGGTTCGTCGGCGCGCAAAATGTAAGACTGGATGACTTCGGCGGCGGCGCGCTTCCAAACGGAATGCAATCGCGGATGGAGAGTCAGGCTCAAGTAAACACTCCTTCGGCAAATGCGTTCGATGCGCAGGTGGGCGGAACATCCGCCTTCTGGCAGGGAATTCCGTTGAGCGAGACCGCCAGTGTTACCATTACCCAAATCCAGACCGGTAAACAAATCCTGCCGCTGAAACCGAAGAGCAACGGCGTATCGGGTGAGGGTGTGGCGCAAGTATTCTACGATCTGGCGAATGGGCGAATCCAAGTTTGGGTGTATGATCCAGCCAAAGGTTGGACCCAGATTGGCAAGGATTTCCCCGTCAAGTTTGCCATTGGAGATAAGTTCACCATCCGCGCCTTTACCGATGGCAGGCTTGAAATCCTGCGAAACGGTAAATTGATCGCCAAGACAGACATAATGCCATAAAAGGTAAATCAATGGATTTCATCTCAACTCACTTCCTCTCGCTTATCCTCTTCCTGCCCGTGCTGGCGGCGGTATTCATGCTCTTCCTGCCCAAAGAAGAAATAAAACTTCTGCGTTGGTTTGCATTGGGCGCGAGCCTGATTCCGTTCTTGCTGTCCGTCTCAATTTGGTTCCAATTCAAATCGTCCGTGCCGGGCTTCCAGTTTCAAGAACGCTACGAATGGTACGAAGCCCTCGGCTCCACCGTCCACCTCGGCGTGGACGGTCTCTCGCTCACGATGGTTTTGCTCACCACGCTTCTCACGCCGCTCGCCATCCTCGCCTCGTTCAACATCACCGACAAAGTCAAAGCCTACATGATGCTTTTCCTCTTTTTAGAGACCGGCATGTTGGGCGTCTTCATGTCGCTGGACTTGCTCGTCTTCTTCGTCTTCTGGGAAGTCGGTCTTATCCCGATGTACTTCCTCATCAACCAGTGGGGGAGCGCGAACCGCAACTACGCCTCGATGAAGTTCTTGATTTTCACCATGGGCGGATCGCTCGGACTCCTGCTTGCGATTCAACTTCTCGGCGTTCTTTTCGGGACGTACGACCTGCTCGCCCTCACCCAGCGTTGGACCTCCCTTCAGCCTGATTCGACTCTGCTCGGCATGTCGGTTTCCACGGTGAAAGCCATCGCCTTCTGGGCGTTTACGATTGCCTTCGCCATCAAAGTCCCAATATGGCCCTTCCACACCTGGCTCCCCGACGCGCACACCGAAGCCCCGACGGCTGGCTCGATGATCCTCGCCGGCGTGCTCCTCAAACTCGGCGCGTACGGATTTTTGCGACTCATCCTTCCGCTGTATCCCGTCGAAGCGAGATACTTTGCCGGCGCGCTGGCTTTCCTTGCCACCGCCGCGATCGTCTTCGGCGCGTTGGCATCCTTCGCCCAAACGGATTTCAAGCGGCTGGTCGCATACTCGTCCGTGAATCACATGGGGTTTGTCGTCCTCGGAATTGCCGCGGCAGGCTTGGCGTCCGGAACGCCCGACGCGACGATTGCCCTCAACGGCGCGATCCTGCAAATGTTCAATCACGGGTTATCCGCCGCCGGCATGTTCTTCCTCGTCGGCGTCCTCTACGAGCGGACTCACACGCGCAACCTCGAAGAATATGGCGGATTATTCACGCTCGTCCCAGTCTACGGCGGAATTTTGATCTTCACCAGCATGGCGTCGCTCGGCTTGCCCGGACTCAACGGCTTCATTTCCGAGTTTCTCATCGTGCGCGGATCGTGGCACATCCTCACGGTGTACACAGCCATCTCGATGCTGGGATTATTCTTCACCGGCGCGTACATCTTGAAAGCGCTCAAAAAAGTTTTGCACGGACCCCTGAACGAACACTGGTCCCATGGCGAACACAAGCTCACCGAGATCAACACGCGCGAGATACTCGTCATGGCTCCACTCATGCTGTTGATGTTGTGGATCGGCATCTACCCCGCGTGGATTCTGGACGTGATCAACAAAGCCGTTATGATGCTGTTCTAAAGAGGCAATTCTCCAATTCTCTAATCCACTATTTCTCTAATCATCTATTCTCCAATCTCCTCCTGAGGAATCATGACCTTCCCCGTCCTAAGTATCATCACCTTCACCCCCCTCGTTGCGGCATTGATTCTGTTGCTCATGCCCGCCAACCGAAAGAACGAAGCGCGAGTCGTTGCGCTGGCTTCTGCCACGTTTGCGTTGATCCTTTCACTTTGGGTCTATTTCAACTACGATCAAACTGTCGCTGGCTATCAGTTCATCGAAAAATATAACTGGCTTCCCGCGTTGGGTATCAGCCTGCACTTTGGTGTGGACGGAATCGGCGCGCCGTTGGTTCTGCTAACCGGCGTGGTCATGTTCACCGGCGTGCTGATCTCATGGGGCGACGATCATCCGCATGTGATGGCTGGCATCCAGGACCGTCCGCGCGAGTTCTTCGCCTTCCTGTTCATCCTCGCGTGGGGCGTGCTAGGCGTGTTCGTCTCGCTCGACCTCTTCATGCTGATCTTCTTCTATGAGATCGCCGTCTTCCCAATGTATTTGCTCATCGTCATTTGGGGCTGGAGCGTCACGCGCGAATACGCCGCGATGAAATTGACTTTATATTTGCTGATCGGCTCGGTGGTGTCATTGGTCGGCGCGTTGGCAATGTACTTTGCGCAATATCAAAACACCGGCGTGTTGACCTTCGATATGCTCGCCATGGAAAGCGCGCGCTTTTCGCCATCCTTCCAGATCGTCTGGTTCCTGCCTGTGTTCCTCGGTTTTGCCGTGCTGGGCGGCATTTGGCCCCTCCACAACTGGTCGCCGGACGGTCACGTCGCCGCGCCAACCGCCGTTTCGATGTTCCATGCCGGCGTGCTGATGAAACTTGGCGCGTTCGCCGCCTTGCGCGTGGGCATCATGTTACTGCCCGAAGGCGCGAAATACTGGCAATGGCTGATCATGGCGTTTGCCGCAATCGCCGTCGTGTATGGGGCATACATCGCCTTCGTGCAAAAGGATTTCAAATACATGGTCGGCTTCTCGTCCGTTTCGCACATGGGACTCGTGATGCTCGGCTTCTCCACGCTCAACGCCGACGGGCTACTTGGTTCGGGTTTGCAAATGTTCTCTCACGGGGCAATGACCGCGCTCTTCTTCGCCGTCGTCGGCATGATCTATGACCGGGCGCACACGCGGCAAATCCCCGAATTGGGAGGCATGAGCAAAGCGATGCCGTTTGCCACAGTCGGCTTTATCATCGGCGGTTTGGTCTCGATGGGTATGCCGCTGTTCTCAGGCTTTATCGCGGAGTTCCCGATCTTCCTCGGCGTGTGGCAGGTACATTGGATTGTGGCTGTGATTTGCAGTATCTCCATCGTCATCACCGCCGCCTACATCATGCGCAACATTCGGCAGGTCTTCTTTGGAGACATGCCCGAGAAATTTGAAGGTCACATCACCGACATCACGATTCTCGACAAAGTGGCGATAACAACCTTGTGCATCTTCATGATCGTGATCGGGGTCTATCCAAAATTCATGGCGCCGATGGTGCAGACCGGCGTTGACTATATCCTGCGTTTGCTGGGAGGTTCGTAATGTCCACTTCGATATCTTTCGCGTCCATCCTCCCTGAAATCTTGATCCTCATTTTGGGAATGTTGGTCCTCATCGTCGAGCCATTTTGGAAGGAAGAGAAACGCCGCAATGTGGGCTGGCTCACCGCCGGCGGATTATTCGCCGCGATGCTGATTAGTTTCCTCGCCGGTCAGCCCGGCGCGCCGATCTCCGCGCTGGGCGGCATGATCCGCTTCGATTGGCTCGGCTTCTTCTTCAAAATGCTCTTCATGTTCGCCGGCGCCGCCACCGCGCTCTTGATGATGGATCACGAACAACTCGGCAAACGCGGCGAAGCCTACCTTTTGCTCCTCGCCTCGCTGATCGGGATGAACTTGATGGCGGTCTCATCCGACCTCATCATGCTTTTCCTCGCGATCGAGACCGCCTCGATTCCTCTCTACGTGCTGGCTGGGTTCATGTTGGGAAACGACAAGTCCACTGAAGCCGGGTTCAAATACCTGCTCTTCGGCATTCTCACCACGACCATCATGCTCTACGGGTTCAGTCTCGTCTTCGGCTTCTCCGGCACAACGGACATCTATCAACTCGCGGAAATGTTCCGCGTCGGAGCGATCGCTCCGCTTGCGGCGTTCGGCATCGTGGCGTTGATCCTTGTTGGCATCGGATTCAAAGTCGCATTTGTGCCGTTCCATTTTTGGGCGCCGGATGTATACGAAGGCTCACCCACGCCGGTGGCAGGATTTTTATCCACCGCCTCGAAAGCTGCGGGCTACGCGGTTCTTTTGCGCCTGTTCTTCATCGCCTTCCCTGAACCCAGCCTCTCCACATCATGGACAACGACTCTGGCGATCATCGCCGCCATTTCCATGATCGTCGGCAACCTGCTCGCGTTGCCGCAAACCAACATCAAGCGCCTGCTTGCGTATTCCTCCATTGCGCATACAGGCTACACATTGATCGGCGTGGTCGCGCTCACGCAATTGGGCGCGGCAAGCGTGGTGTTTTATCTTGCCGCATACATCCTCACGAACCTGCTTGCTTTCGGGATCGCCATGGCATTTAGCAAAGTGACCGGCTTGGAGAATATTCAAGACTATGCCGGGATGAGCCGCCGCTCGCCGTGGCTGGGACTGATGATGTTAACCGCGTTCCTGTCGCTGACGGGGATGCCTCCGTTCGGCGGCTTCGTTGCAAAAGTAGTTGTCTTTGCGGCAGGCATTCAAGCCGGTTACGTTTGGCTGGTTGTCCTCGGCATCATCACATCGGTCATCGGCGCGTACTATTATTTGAACGCGCTCAAATTTGTATACCTCTACCGAATGCCAAATCAAGATGAAGAGAATCACCCGATTCCCCTGTCGCGTCCCTACGCCATTGCGCTTGTCGCGCTCACCCTCGGCGTCATCCTCATCGGGACGCTCTTCGCGCCGTGGTTCAACTGGTCCGACGCAGGCGCGCTGAATTTGTTTTGATCTCGTGCCGCAAAGTTCACTTTGCGTTTCCGCATTTGAAACTGTCGAAACAGCAGGATAATGAATTTTGAGAAAATACTTTCGTAATCCGTGTAGGGCGCGTTCTCTTACGCGCCCGTTGGCGTTACAGGCGCCAGGGAAGAACGCCAACTACGCGCTTGTGTATGACAACCAATGAATAGCACGATACCCTGTGACAGGCGAATGGCAAGATAAATCTTGCCCTACGGGATTGAGATCATGCCGGGGCGGGGGAGCAGGCTGAAATTGAGGAAGAAGCGGGTTGCCGAATCGATTGACAATTCGCAGAACGTCCCGTTATAATTGTGCATAATAGCACAATCAGAGCCTGAATTGTCAAGTTGCCGCTCAAGCCTTGATGATGAAGGTTTTATCCTTTACAATTGCGAACCGATGCAAGTATCTTAGCGAGGTGAAAAGCGATGAACGAAAAGAATATTCGACAGGTGCTCGAAATCGAAAAACAAGCGGCGGAATTGCAGGAGAAGGCAAAGCGCGACGCGCAGGAAATCCCGGTGCGCGCCGAGCAGGAAGCCCAAGCCATGCTTTCCCGCGCTCGCGCAGAGGCGCAGAATGAGGCCCGCCGTATCGTTGCGGAAGCGCAATCGGAAGACAAGTCTAAGGATGTGCTTGCTTCTGTGGACGCAAAGAACAGCGAGTTCGAGGCGCAGTCCAAAAAGAATTTCGATAAAGCCGTTTCCTACGTGTTGGACCGCGTGCTCGGTAAGGCGTAATCATGGCGAGCGGTGTTACCGGCTATGCGGCAATCAGCACGAAAGTGCGGGCGATGTATTCCAACCTTCTGACCCCGCAGGATATTTCCCGTTTAAGCGATTCCCCCGATTTTCCATCTTTAATCAGTTCTCTGAAAAATACACAATACGGACCGTACCTCGCGTCATTGAAAGATAACGAGTTGACGCCGCGCCGCGCTATCCAGCAATTGAGGCGGCGGCTGGCAGATTCATACTCCAGCGTGGTGCAGATGTCGCCCGAGCAAACCCGTTCGCTCGTCAAACAGTTGTTTCGCTATTTCGAGTTGGGCAACTTGAAGGCTGTCTTGCGGAGCATTCAAACTGTTTCCGCGTGGAACCCCGACGTGGCGCCATGGGATCGTGTGAACGAAGTGTTGTTCCCGTTCGGTTCATTTTCCACCCTGCCTGCCCAAGCCATGGTGGAGGCGGGCAACGTTCCCGCCGCAGTCGAGTTGTTGAAAGGCACGCCGTACGAATCGACGATGTCGTTCGCCATGAAGCGTTTCTCTGCCGAGCAGAATCTTTTCCCGCTCGAGGTGGCGCTCGATTTGGATTACTGGCGGCGCTTGTGGGCGGAAGCGAAAAAGTTGAGCGGGTTGGACCGCGAAGCCGCCACCAAGATCGTTGGCGGATTGCTCGACATGAATAATTTGATGTGGGCGATCCGTTACCGCGTGTATCATAAACTTTCGGAAGAAGAGATCATCAACTACACCCTGCCGTTCGGTTTCCGCGTGCGCGACGAGGATGTCCGCGCGATTGCGGCGGGCGGGGATATCGCCGCCATTGTCTCGCGCGCGTTCCCGTCGATCACGGATGTGAACACGCTTCTCGAACACCCCCAGGCTGGTTTGCCCAAACTGGAGGTTTTGCTCAAGCGTCAGGTGATTCGACAGTGTACCGCGGCGTTCATCGGCAATCCGTTCCACATCGGGCTTCCGCTGGCGTTCCTCATCCTAAGCGACCTTGAGATTCAGGATTTGGTCGTGTTGATCGAAGCGAAATCCTCCACTGTGCAGGATGATGATTTCCGTTCCGTGTTGTTGAAGACCAGCTTGCTGAACTGATGCGTTTGAAATTTTATTCATGGAGATGACATGTTTTTTCCAAGAGAAATGACCGAAGTTGAGTTGATCATCCCCTCCAAAGACCTCGTGCCGGTAACGAAGGTGTTGAGCGGGAGAGGCGTGTTCCATCAGGTGGATAGCGCCTTCCTGGGTTTGGAAAGCCTCGGACCCAGCACGTGGCAGGATAAAGCCGCAAATTATTCCACGCTGGAACGCCGCCTCCAGTCCATCATGCAGACGTTGGGACTCGCCGAGGAGCAGAAAGGCTCCACCGAGTTCGAAACGATCGTGGATATTGAATCCGTTCGCCCGGCGGCGGATCGGATCGAGGGCGATGTCAAAGGGGTGGGCGACCAGCTCGGCGTCGAGAAGAAGCGGCTTGAGTCGCTCGAAGCGCAGTTGAAGCAACTCGAACCGATCTCGCATTTGAATTTCGAAGTCGGCGCCCTGCGCAAATCGGATCATGTGCATTCCATCCTGGGCGTGATGAAAGCCGACACCAAAGTGATCGAGCGCCTCGACAGCATCCGCGTGCCTCACGTGTTGTTCGAGTTGAAACGCGACGCGAAAGATGCCGTCGTGTGGTTGCTCGGCTCCAAAAACAATTCCGATGAACTTGAGCGCGCCGCAAAAAGCGCCTTTTTGAATCCGCTTACCCTGCCCGAAGAATTCAGTGGCACGCCCGAGCAGGTGGTGGAGAAAACCCGCAAAGCCATCGATGAATCGAAGCAGAAGATATTCGAACTCGAGAGCCAGTTGGGCAAACTTGGCGGCATTCACAAAGTTGAGTTGCAAAAACTGTGGTGGGATGCGCACGTCAGCCGTTTGATCGCGGACGCGATCGCGCGTTTCGGTCAATTGCGGCACACCTACGTTGTGGTGGGTTGGGTTCCCACCGCCGACATGGCTCTGCTCACTGAAAAACTGAAGCAGGCTTCGAGGGAAATTTTGATCGAAGCCCTTCCAACCGAACGCTCGGGTCATCATGATAATGTGCCGGTGGCATTATTGAACAACAAATGGCTCAGACCGATTCAGGAATTGGTCACCACCTACGGTCGTCCTTCCTATGGCGAACTTGACCCAACCATTCTGGTCGCGTTGACCTTCCCCATTTTGTACGGCGCGATGTTCGGCGATCTTGGGCAGGGACTCATATTGATGCTTGTCGGCTTCCTCTCGCACAAGAAGATTTTCATGAAGGGGTTGTCCAGCCTCGGCTTGCTCCTCGTGTATTGCGGTTTCTTTGCCACGATCTTCGGCGCTCTGTACGGAAGCATTTTCGGCTTTGAAGGTCACTTGATCGAAGAATATCTCCACTTCCACTTTGCGCCTCTTTGGCTCAGCCCGCTGGAGAACATCCTCACCATTCTGGGTTTCGCCATCGATGCGGGTATCGTGATCCTGCTGTTCAGCTACCTGCTGAGTTTGTTCAATATGGCGCGCGCGCGCGACTGGGCGCATTTCTGGTTCGGTCATACCGGCGTTGTGGCGATCGCTTTTTACTTCTGCTTCCTTACGATCCTGAACGGACTTCTGGGAACGACACCCATTGCCCCGAAAATTGCCGCGGCAATCAGTCAGCTACCTCTTCCGTTCGGTATCCTGACGCCTGTTTTTGCGTTTGGCGTGATGTTCAACGGCTTGTTCCGCAATATCGCGGAAGGGCATCGCCCGCTGATTGAGGGCGGCATCGTGATGTATTTCGTGACGGCATTCATGGACTTGTTCGAGTCCACGATCAGCATGTTGAGCAATACGCTGTCGTTCGTCCGCGTGGGCGCGTTTGCGGTGGCGCACGGCGGCTTGAGCCTGGCGTTCTTCTCGCTGGCAGGCGAAGAGCCGACCATCGGTTTCTGGATCACTTTGCTGATCGGCAACATCTTCATTATCGGCTTCGAAGGTCTGATCGTGTACATCCAGACCATGCGTTTGCACTACTACGAAATTTTGGGCAAGTTCTTCCACGGCGGAGGCATGCGCTTCGAGCCGTTACGGCTGAACTCCTCACAAGAGGAGGCGTAAGCCCTGAAGAAAGACGCGATCAAAATATCCTCTTGAACGTGAATGAAAAATCGGATTGAAAAATATTTTTACATAATAAGGAGATAAACAATGTTCTTAGTTTTTGCAGTTCTGATTGGTTTGATCCCGGTCGTCCCGGCAGTGATCTATGTGATCCAAAACGGAAAGACCAGCCCTTCGCTGGCAGTTTCGCGCATGATCACCGGCTTCAACGCTTTCAACTTCATCGTTGGTTTGATGGCGGGCGCACTCGCCCTCGTCTGGCTGGCTTCCCCTTCGTCGGCATTCGCGTCTGGCGCGGCACAGGAAGGCGTGGTTGACCAGTACGCGACTCTCGCGGCGGCTCTTTCCACCGGTTTGGCTTGCATCGGCGCAGGCATCGCGGTCGGTGGCTCTGGCGCCGCGGCGGTGGGCGCCACGGCTGAGAAACCCGAATCGTTCGGTCGCGCGCTGATCTTCGTAGGTCTCTCTGAAGGTATCGCGATCTACGGTTTGATCATTTCGTTCCTCGTTCTTCCGTAAGGCGTGGAACGTTCATGAAAGTTCTGGTTATCGGTCATCCTGACGCAGTGCTGGGATTCTCGCTTGCCGGCGTGGGAGGCAGGGTTGCCTCCACAGCCGACGAGGTAAATCTCGCGCTTGACGATGTCGCGTCCGCGAAGGACGTGGGCATTGTCCTCGTTACGCAGGATGTGGCTGAGATGATCCCTGCCCGTATGGAGCGCCTCAAACTGCGGAGCACGATCCCGCTGGTGGTGGAGATTCCTTCGCGCGGCGGCGTTCCAGAGGGACAGGCATCGCTTGGCGATATTGTCCTGCGCGCGATCGGTATCAAGTTATAACCCTTTCCTGACTCAGGAAAATGAATTGGAAGTGTATCTATGAATTCTGAAGCAGAAAACATTGTGGAGCTCGAACGGGCGATTTTAATCGAAGCCCGCGAAGAGGCTGAGCAGATGCAGGTGGAAGCCAAAGAAAAGGCAGACGCCATCCACAAGCGCGCGCAGGATCAGGCTGAGTCCGAACGGAAAGCCATCCTCGACCGCGCCCGGGAAGATGCGGATCGTCTGCGCAGTCAGGCGACCGCCACCGCGCAGTTGAAGGCGCGTTCCTCCCAGTTGGAGCATCGCGAGAAGGTCCTCGATAATGTGTTTACAGAAGTGAAGAAACAACTGGACGCCGTCAAGAAGCGCCCCGAGTATGATGCCATCGCGGCGCTGTTGTTGCGCGAGGCATTGACCCAGTTGCGCGTGAGCAAGGCAGAAATCCGAGCAGATGAATCGACACAGAAGTCGCTGAAGAAGGGCGCCCTTGACGAGATCGCAAAAGAACTCAAAGGCGAATTCACGATTAGCGGCGGGCTGGACGAAGGCACCGGCGTGGTCGTGGACGCCTCCAGCGGCAAAATCCATTACGATAACACGTTGGAAACCCGCTTGAGCCGACTGCAAAACACGTTGCGCGCCTCGGTCTACAAAGTGTTGATGGGAGAATAGCATGGCAAATGAAGTAGGAAAAATTACCTGGATCAGCGGACCCGTCGTCCGCGCCCGCGGCTCCCGCCACGTCGGCATGTTGGAGCTGGTTGAGGTCGGCGAGGATCGACTCGTGGGCGAGGTCATCGGTCTCAAAGGCGACCAGATGACCGTGCAAGTCTACGAAGAGACCGCCGGAATGCAGACTGGCGCGCCGATCTACGGCACGGGCTTGCCGCTCTCGGTCGAACTCGGACCCGGCTTGATGCAATCCATTTACGATGGCGTGCAACGCCCTCTGCCGCTCATCGAACAGGCGGTGGGGTCGTTCATCACGCGCGGCGCGCGCTTCGACCCGATCAGCCGCGAGAAAAAGTGGAAATACACGCCGAAGGTAAACGTCGGCGATGAAGTGAAGGGCGGCACGATCCTCGGCGTTGCCATGGAAACCGACACCTTCGAGCATCGCGTGATGGTTCACCCCGACGATAAAGGCACGCTCACCTGGGTTGCCCCCGCCGGTGAATACACGGTCAACGACACCATCGCCAAGATCAAAACGGGCAAAGAAGAAAAATCCGTCACGATGTTACAGCGCTGGCCCGTTCGTCGTCCGCGACCGTTCGTGCAGAGACGCGGCGCGAACATTCCGCTCATTACCGGTCAACGCATTCTCGATACATTCTTCCCGGTTGCGAAGGGCGGCGCGGCTGGCATCCCTGGTCCGTTCGGCTCGGGCAAGACCGTCACGCAACATAGCATCGCCAAATGGGCGGATGCGGAAGTGATCGTCTACATCGGATGCGGCGAACGCGGTAATGAGATGACCGAAGTGTTGCAGGAATTTCCGCATCTCGTCGACCCCCGGTCTGGTCGCCCGTTGATGGAGCGCACCGTCCTCATTGCGAACACCTCCAACATGCCGGTCGCGGCGCGTGAAGCGAGCATTTACACCGGCATCACCATTGCGGAATACTACCGCGACATGGGTTACCACGTCGCGCTCATGGCAGATTCAACCTCCCGTTGGGCTGAGGCGTTGCGCGAAGTTTCAGGCCGTCTCGAAGAAATGCCCGCGGAAGAAGGTTATCCCGCTTATCTCGCCGGTCGCCTCGCGGAATTTTACGAGCGCGCCGGCTATGTCGAAAATTTGAACGGCTCTCAAGGCTCGGTCTCTGTCGTCGGAGCCGTATCGCCTCCGGGCGGCGACTTCTCGGAGCCGGTCACCCAGCACACCAAGCGCTTCATCCGCTGTTTCTGGGCGCTGGATAAATCGCTGGCTTCGGCTCGTCACTTCCCAGCCATTAACTGGCTGGATAGTTATAGCGAATACATCGAAGATGTCGCTAATTGGTGGCGCGAAAAGACCGGTAAAGACTGGCTTGGAATGCGCACGAAAGCAATGGAGTTGTTGAGCGAAGAAGCGCGCCTCTCGCAGATCGTCAAACTCGTCGGTCCCGACGCGTTGCCGTATGCGGAGCGCATGGTGCTGGAAACAAGCCGCCTCATCCGCGAAGGCATCCTGCAACAGAATGCCACAGACTCCGTGGACGCGTACTCCTCTGTCGAAAAACAGATCCGCCTGCTCGAATTGGTGTTGTACTTCCACGAGCGCGGCATGGCGATCGTCAAGCGCGGCGCGCCGATCCACCTCATCCACGACCTCCCCGTTGTGGACACCATCATCCGCGCCAAATCATCGGTCACCAACGAAGAGATCAACAAGTTGGACGATATCCAAAAGATGATTGACCAGCAAATGGGTCAATTAGATGCGGAGTATAGATAATGAGCGAAGCAACAGTGTTAGGCGGTCAGGAAGTCGTCGGCGTCGGTCGCATCGAAGGACCGATCATGGTTGTCGAAGGCGCGGCGAACGTCAGTTACGACGAAGTCGTTGAAATCCAGGATGCTCGCGGCGATACCCGCCGTGGACGCGTCCTCGAAGTGGGCGAGGGCTTTGCCGTTGTGCAAGTGTTCGCCGGTTCCACCGGTCTCTCGATTGACGGCACGCGCGTGCGCTTTTTGGGCAACACGCTCCACATGCCTGTGGCGGAAGAAATGCTCGGACGCATCTTCGACGGCTTGGGCACCCCGATCGACGGCGGTCCTGAACCACTCACCGATACCTATCGCGACGTGAACGGACAGCCGATCAACCCGACCGCGCGTATTTACCCGCGCGATTACATCCAGACCGGCATCTCCACCATTGACGGCGTGAACACCCTCCTGCGCGGGCAAAAGCTCCCGTTGTTCTCCGGCGCAGGCATGCCGCACGACCAACTCGCCGCGCAAATTGTGCGTCAGGCAACATTGGGTCGCGTGGCGGGCGCGCCGCAAACCGAAGGCGAAGAGTTCGCCATCGTGTTCGCGGCAATGGGCGTCAAGAACGATGTGGCAGATTACTTCCGCAAATCCTTCACCGAAAGCGGAGCGTTGACCCGCGTGGCAATGTTCCTCAATCTGGCAGATGATCCCCCAGTGGAACGTATCGTTACCCCGCGCGCGGCGTTGACGTTGGCTGAGTATCTCGCCTATGATCTTGGAAAGCACGTGCTGGTTGTGTTGACCGATATGACCAACTACGGCGAAGCCCTGCGCCAGATCTCGAACGTGCGCGGAGAAGTGCCGAGCCGCAAAGGTTACCCCGGATATTTATATTCCGACCTCGCGTCGCTGTACGAACGCACAGGACGCATCCGCACCAGCCAGGGCTCGATCACGCAGATCCCCATCCTCACCATGCCGAACGACGACATGACTCACCCGATGCCTGACCTCACCGGCTACATTACCGAAGGGCAGATCGTGTTGGGACGCGAGTTGTATTACGCGGGCGTGTATCCTCCTGTGACCGTTTTGCCGAGCCTTTCGCGTTTGATGAAAGACGGCATCGGCAAAGGTCGCACGCGCGACGATCATCCGCGTTGGGGCGCGCAGTTGTACGCGGGCTATGCCAAAACGCAGGACATCCGCGCGCTGGCATCCGTCATCGGCGAGGAAGAACTCTCCGAGGTGGACCAGAAGTACCTGAAGTTCGGACGCGCGTTCGAGCGTGAGTTCGTCAATCAGGCGTTCACCGAAAACCGCACCATCGAGCGCACGCTGGAGATCGGCTGGAAACTTCTTTCCATGCTTCCGAAGGGCGAGCTCACCCGCGTGACCCTCGACGAGATCAAACAATATTACAAAGGCGACGATGCCTCAAGTTAACATAGCGCCAACCCGCACGAACCTGATCCGCCTCAAGAAGGATCTCCGCTTTGCAAAAGAGGGCTATGAGATCCTCGATCGCAAACGCGAAGCCCTCACCGGCGAACTCGTGCGCGTGGCGAAGGAAGCGGACACGCTTCAAAAAGAAGTGTGGTCAATGCTCGCCACCGCGTACGATGCGATGGAAAAGGCGCGCCTCGTGATGGGCTCCGACCACGTCGAATGGGCGGCGCTTGCCGTCAACAAAACCGTGGATGTGCACCTGCGTTTGCGCGGCATCATGGGCGTGGCGATCCCGCAAATCGAATCGCGCGGCGAACCGCCGAAACTGCTCTACAGCCCCGGCGACACCGCCGCCGTGCTCGATGAAGCCAGCAATGCCTTCCGCGAAGTGCTTGTGCGCATCCCGCAACTGTCGATGCTCACGGCCGCGGTGTGGCGTCTCGCCAACGAGTTGAAGAAAACACAACGGCGCGTGAACGCGTTGCAACACATCTTCATCCCGAATTACCAGCATCAGATCGAGTTCATCGTCAGTTCGCTGGAAGAACGCGAGCGCGAAGAAACCTTCCGCCTCAAATGGTTGAAGACCAAGATGTCGAAGCAAGCCGAAGCCGCAACTTAACTGATGTCGTTGCGAGACCCGAAGGGACGAAGCAATCTCCTGAACGAAGAGATTGCTTCGTCGCAAAGAACGCTCCTCGCAACGACATGTCACTGCAAAAAATGGGTTTTGACGATATACTCGTCGGAACCCATTTTGTTTTTATGAACACGAATCCATCCCTCCGAAAAATTTTCACAGAAATTCCCCTGCCGTTCTGCATGTTAGACGTTCCCGACACGCGGATCACCGGCGTTTCGATTGACAGCCGCGCGGTGAAGCCCGGTCATCTCTTCGTTGCCATGCGAGGCGGCACAACGGATGGACACGATTACATTCAAAGCGCGATAGACAACGGCGCGGTCGCGGTAGTGGGGGAGAGGGACGATGAGCAAATTACCAATTTGCCCTACATTCGACTCACCAACACGCGTCAAGCCCTGACGTGGATAGCTGGTTCGTTTTACCTGTGGCCCTCGCGCCGCCTGACGATGATCGGCGTGACCGGCACCGACGGCAAGACGACGACAACCAACATCATCTACAACATCCTCAAAGCGGCGGGACTCAAAGCGGGGATGATCTCCACCGTGAACGCGGTGATCGGAAATGAAGTTCTCGACACCGGCTTCCACGTCACCACGCCAGACGCGCACGACGTGCAATTCTATCTGGCGAAGATGGTCGAGGCAGGCTTGACCCACGTTGTCCTTGAAACGACATCCCATGCGTGGGAACAACACCGCGTGGACGCGTGCGAGTTCGACATCGGTGTTGTAACCAATATTACACACGAACATCTGGACCAACACGGATCGTATGAAAACTATCGCGCCGCGAAAGCGAGACTCTTTGAATCGCTGGATAAGACATCCGAAAAGCCGCAAGGGAATCCACGCCTCGCCGTGCTAAATCGCGACGATTCGTCTTTTGAATTTCTGGCAAAGATTTCAGGGACGAACAAAATTGATTACGGCATGACCACGGATGCGAAAGTCCGCGCGGTGGATGTGACTCATTCGCCGTCGGGAATCCATTTCACCGCAAAAAGCAAAAACTTCGAGATTCCCGTCTCTTGCAAATTGGTCGGCGCGTATAACGTGTCGAATTGTCTCGCCGCATTGACCGCGACTGTCTACGGCTTGGGAATCAAACCTGAAATCGCCGCGCAAGGAATCGCCGCGCTGGATGGCATCCCCGGTCGCATGGAACGGATTGACCTGGGGCAGAACTTCACCGCCATCGTTGATTTTGCCCATACACCGAACGCGTTGAAATCCGCGCTTGAAGCGGCGCGTGAAATGCAAAACTCTGCCACAGAGTACACAGAGACCGCTGAGAGAAAAAATAAAAAAGACTCAGAGAACTCTGCGATCTCTGTGGCTAAGAAGCGTGTCATAGCTGTTTTTGGTTCGGCGGGGTTGCGCGACAAAGCCAAACGGAGAATGATGGCGGAGATCGGCGCGGAACTTGCGGATGTGTGCATCCTCACCGCGGAAGACCCGCGCACTGAATCACTGGCGGGAATTCTTGAGGAGATGGCGGCAGGCGCAAAGTCCAAGGGCGGACGCGAGAACGAATCCTTTTGGCGAATCGTGGACCGGGGTGAGGCGATCCGCTTTGCGATGAGTCTGGCGCGTGAAGGCGACATCGTTTTGGTTTGCGGCAAGGGACACGAACAGTCGCTGTGCTTTGGCGCGAAAGAATTTTTATGGGATGACCGCGTCGCTGTCCGCGCGGCGCTGAGTGAATTGCTGGGCATGGACGGAGCGCAGGTGCCTTATCTGCCAACACAAAATATGGAGGAGAATGAATGGCTGGCTTTGAAATAAAACCTGTTACATTGACAGGCAAACACGTGCGGCTCGAACCGATGACTCTCGAACATGTCGAACCGTTGGCTGAGATTGGCATAGGTCATGAATTTTGGGATTTCATGGTGTATGGAAAAATGGAAAATGCGGAAGATATGCGCGGCTGGGTGACAGATATCCTTGCGCGCGCCGAAAAAGGGACCGACCTGCCGTTCGTGGCGATCCATCTTGCGTCGGGGCGTGTGGCGGGCGCGACGCGTTATCTCAACATCATGCCCAATGATCGCGGACTCGAAGTGGGCGGCACGTGGTATGGACCTGAGTTTCAACGGACGGCGGTCAATACCGAGTGCAAGTATCTGTTGTTCACGCACGCCTTTGAAACGCTGGGAGCGATCCGCTTGCAGTTGAAAACGGACTCGCGCAACGAACGCTCGCAACGCGCCATCGAACGCATCGGCGCGGTGAAGGAAGGCGTGCTTCGCAATCACATGATTCTGCCCGATGGGATTATCCGTCATTCAGTGTTCTATTCGATTTTGAATTCGGAATGGGAGGGCGTGAAGAAACGGCTGGAGGAGAGGCTGGCGAAGTGAGTTTCCCTTTGCGCCTACTCTACGGCTCGGTGCATATGCCCGTCTTGTGATTTTATATACTCATAAGATTGTTGCACGATTGTTTCAAGGATTGTCAAGTCCACATCGCTGAGCCGCTTGATGTACACGCAAACCCTGCTCGTAGTGTGTTTGCCCAAGCGAGACAGTAATTCAGAGTGGCGCGCTGTGCCGTCCATAAGGTAAACGGTCATCTTATCGTTTCTTGGATAAAAACCAATAGTTTGACTATCGCCTTCACGCCTGCTATCGTATTTGAAGTGGTAGGTATCAAACCCGATCGTTCCCACGTTCCACAGCTTTGGCTTCTGCCCGCTGATCCGCCGCATCATTTTAATCAGCGCCTGGCTGTCTTTTACCGTTTGCTTATCGTTGAGTGAAGCGAGGTAGTCTTTGACCGATCTTTCTTTTTGAGCAGATTTCTTGTCCATACGTTAATTTACCTCAAATAGGGGAATGTCTTTTATTTCATGAATAATCATACTTCGCGAAAGTTCAGGCGACCCGATTTGCCTAGCAAATCGGGTCGCCTGCCATGACGCAGTTGCACTGCGTCATGAACTGGTTTTCGATTAGGTGTCGGAATAAAAAGCGGACGATGGTCTCATCCGCCTGTAGGTTAGCCCCCGCTCAAATAAAGGATCGCGTAGGATGCCAGCCAATGTTCTACCATGTAGTCGGAACCCGTCACCGCGCCCATGCTCGCGTTGACGTGAGTGTCAATTCCGTCTTGCAGAACTTCCTTGCGTATATCGTTTGGATGCAATTTATCTCGCAGTAGCTTCCACACAAATGCGCGATACAAATTCAGCCCATGCAGATGTGCCAATTGTCCATCGCGCGCGTCGGATACATGCGCTGGTTCAAACAATGACCTGGGATTCCCTGACGAAAGCTCAGGCAGGAACGCATCCAGCCATTGGATGAATGTCTTTTGATCTAGAATCGCGCTCATCAATTCCACTTCGGTGAGCGCCGGTGACAGAAAATCATATCCACTGGGTTCGTATCGAGCGGGGTAATCTTGATCTTCTCCATACCATTTAATCGCTGTTTGTGTGATTGTGTTTAACAACCGATCATCCCCATGCTTTGCCAAATATCTTGCCCACGGAACGGAACGCGCCAGCCCGAACGCGCTGTTGCTGTGCATTCCCACGCGAACGGGATAGGTGGCTTTCGGGAGCCATTCTAAAAACAATTCGGTAATCGCCTCTGCAAGCGGACGCAATGCAGTTAAATATTTTTCAGCCAGTTCATGTTCCCAGATGGTCAATTCATGGGCTAGTGTCAACGCCCAGCCCCAACCATACGGTCGCTCAAAACTCCGACGGGCGAGCAAATATTTTGCTTCTTGCAAGAGGGCAGATTCAGTTAAGTGACTTTCGAGAACCGCGAGTACAGCAAGCTGATCGAGATGTTCAGGCACAAGGCGCAATAAACGGATAAGCACCCAGTGCATATGAACGCTCGAGTGCCAATCAAAACAACCATAAAACGCGGGATGCAGTTCGCGCGGAGTCGGTCGGTCATTTGGACCCGTTATCACATGTTGCATGGAATTGGGATATTCCTGCTTCACCGCACGAATGATCGTGTCCGCATAGGCAGAAGCCACTTGGCGAAGAGTTGTATCTTGAGGCATCACGCTTGGAAATCCATTTGTTTTGTAACGGTCTGCGCTACCTGCGCTGGGGCGGGGAGGGCGAAGCCGTCCAACCAGAAAAATGCTAAGGCGTAGAAAACTGCTTGAGCTTGCCGCAGAATCCCCAGCGTCAGGTGCACGCTTTGTTCGGTAGCGGTTGTCAATTACCAAGTGCAGAATAAAGTGGCGACCCTACATATAAGTGATTAAATCTCTTTAGGTTTTGGCTATCGCCAACACCTATTTCACTAATTAAATTTTGCCAGTCTCTCGCCTCGTCTGAAATATTTTCTTGACTAAGAGTTTTTCCAATTTCATAATGTTCATAAAGTGTAAAAACAAGGTTTACTGACTTTAAGGGGAAGCGATTCTGTATCTTGTCAAGGCAATAACTGCCCAACACTAATGGATATGTTTCTGTGTCTAAGTATTTAGGAATAGTCCAATTGTCACTTGGATTAATTATCTTTTCGTCAGCCTCTGTGTAAGTAGCCATTAGATAGGGCAGGAAGCCAAAAATAAGGTAAGACGTTGTTGTACCTATGGCAATCCTTTCAGAAGTTTTACCTTCACCGAGTAAATGATTTGCGGAACCTATAAGTAACACCATCGAATCGTTCACGGTTTTGAACATTACATATGCCCCATCGCTAAGCTGACTTCTCCATGCAAAAAGCCCGCTATTCCATTTGCTTTTATCGGTGTAGAAAATATCAGTTTTTAGTTCGCCGTCAAAAGAATTTAAGTCAACCAGTAGCTTACTTTTCTTTAGATACTTTTCCACTTTCATGGTTTTGTTGATTAAGGATCCCTGCTATCTAGTTCCTTCTTAATCCCTAATTCTACTTGGAATCCAGATAAGCCAATTTTGGGCGCAAATTCAGAAATGAAACCATTTCCACTCTGAAACTGTGAATACAGCATTTCTATTTTACTCTCGGAGATATATTGGAAGAATAATGGTTTCACAAGTTTGGTTCCTTATACTTAAAGTGACAGGGTTAAGTGTTACCTATGAAGAATTTAGCCGCCGAACTATGTCTTTTAACCAGCCTGTATGCTGTATAAGATGCTATTTGGTTAGTTTTACAGCTTACAGGCTATATAAACATCCTATGTACAGATTATAAACCTCCAATTCGCAAGTAACAACAAAATGACGTGAATCCGTAATCGATTCAAAGGTCAGAACAAAAAACACGGATGAAGCATCTCGCGCGCTCCATCCGTGTCTACTAATTCTCTAATCCTCTAATTCTCTGCTTGTCTACCTTCTTCCGCCGCGATCCCCGCCGCGCCCGCGATCGCCTCCGCGACCTCTATCGCCGCCGGGACGTCCGCCTCCACTGCTTCGGCGCGGGCCGTCTTTCTCGCGCGCTTCTTCGGCGGTCCAGCCTTCCAACACAGCCTGACGCGAGAGACGAATTTTTCCTTGTCCGTCAATATCGGTCACCATCACGGTGATCTCTTCGCCCATGCTGACCACATCTTCCACTTTGTTCACGCGCTCGGAAGCGAGTTGTGAGATGTGGACGAGTCCGTCCATGCCGGGCAGAATTTCCACGAACGCGCCGAAGTCCGCGATGCGCACGACTTTGCCGGTGTAGATGTTTCCAACGACCGCTTCTTCGCCCAAGCCAGCGATGCGTTCCTGCGCGATCTTCGCGCCCACGCTGTCGCTGGATGCGATATACACTGTGCCGTCTTCTTCAATGTCAATCTTTACGCCGGTCTCTTCCTGCAACGCGCGGATGTTCTTGCCGCCCGGTCCGATCAACGCGCCGATCTTGTCAACGGGAATCTTCACGGTGATGATGCGCGGCGCATGTTCTTTGATGTCGGGTCGTGATTCGGGCAACACTGCCAGCATCTTTTCCAAAATGGACGCGCGCGCCACCTTTGCTTGTTCGAGCGCTTCTTTCATCATCTGCGCGCTCAAGCCGCTGATCTTGATGTCCATTTGCAGGGCGGTGATTCCAGCCGGTGTGCCAGCCACTTTGAAATCCATGTCGCCGAGGTGGTCTTCGGTGCCTTGAATGTCGGTGAGAATCTTGTAGCGGCCCGAGCCGTTCAAGTCTGTGATCAATCCCATCGCCACGCCGGAGACCGGGGCTTTGATCGGCACACCCGCGTCCATCAATGCGAGCGTCGAGCCGCAGACGGAGCCCATCGAGGTCGAGCCGTTGGATGACAACGCCTCCGACACGACTCGCAACGTGTACGGGAACGATTCTTCCGCAGGGAGAACTGGTTCAAGCGCGCGTTCCGCCAACGCCCCGTGACCGACTTCGCGGCGGCTTTGCCCGCCCATGCGTTTCACTTCACCGGTGGAATACGGCGGGAAGTTGTAATGATGGATGTAGCGTTTGTTTCTGATCGGGCTGAGTCCATCGAGTTCCTGCGCCTCGCCCAATGTGGCGAGAGTCGCGACAGATAAAATTTGTGTCTCGCCGCGTGTAAATAAGCCTGAGCCATGCGCGCGCGGAGAAATTGCCACCTCGCACCAAATGGGGCGGATGTCCGTCGGCGTTCGCCCATCGGGACGCTTGCCCATGCTCAGGATGCGTTCGCGTACCACGTCCATTTCAGCCTGTTCAAACGACTCGCGGAACTGGTTGACCGGCATGTAGTCGGCGGGGTTGCCGCCGTCCGGCACAACGCATAATTCGGTTTCGGCTTCGGTCTTGATGGCTTTCATGCCGGAATAAAATTCGTTTTTGCTCAACGGTTTATCGAGCAGAGCGTTCATGGGTCCGCTCACGCGGTCGAACACTTTTTTCTTGACTTCTTCTGCCGGCACGAATAAAGTGACTTCGCGCTTGGGCTTGCCTAACTCCGCTTGCATTTTCAATTGCAGTTCGATCAGCGGTTGGATGGATTTGTGTCCAAGTTCGAGCGCGGCAACCATCACATCTTCGGGGACTTCGTTCGCGCCACATTCGACCATCAAGATGGCATCTTTCGTGCCGGCGATTCGCAAGTCGAGATCAGATGCTTCGATTTCGGGATAGGTCGGGTTGATGACGAATTCGCCATTGACGCGTCCCACGCGCACCGCGCCGACGGGTCCGCCCCAGGGGATGTCTGAGATCATGATGGCGGCAGACGCGGCGTTGATGGCAAGCACGTCGAGCGGGTTCACGCCATCGGACGAGAGCGAGAACATCGCCACCTGCACTTCATTCCTCATCCCATCCTGAAACAGCGGGCGGAGAGGACGGTCAGTTAGACGGGCGACGAGAATCGCCTCCGTGCCGGGTCTGCCCTCCCGTCGGAAGAAAGAACCGGGGATCCGTCCACCGGCGTACAGCCTCTCTTCGTATTCCACGGTCAGCGGGAAGAAGTCTATGCCTTCGCGCAAATCGCCCATGGTTGCCGCCGCGAACACGATGGACTCCGGCGTGCCGAAAGTCACCGCTCCGCCAGCCTGGCCAGCCAACTTGCCGGTCTCAAACGTGACGGTATGCTTCCCAAGCGTGGTTGAATATTTTTTTGATTCGGGTTTCATTAGTTAATTGTCTCCTGTGTAGGGCAAGATTAATCTTGCCTTACGATTTATTCCGCCTCAAGTCAGGGACTGAAGAGTGTGAACAACCCGAAATGCAGACTTCAGCCTGCTTTTAGTTATTCGCGCTTTTCAATTCCTGACGGCGGATTATTAATAAGACCTCACAGGCTTGAGTGACCTGTGAGGTCTGGTCTAACTATTTGTGTCGCAGTTTCAAACTTTCGGTGATTCCCAGATAGCGCGGGTAATCAACCTGTCGCAAATACGACAACATGCGGCGGCGTTGCCCCACAAGCTTGAGCAGACCCCGGCGGCACGACTGATCGCTCTTGTTGGCGCGCAGGTGATCGGTCAACTGCTGGATGCGCCCGGTCATGATCGCGATCTGCACCTCGGGGGAGCCGGTATCGGTATCATGGCGGTGGTAATCCGTGATCAGTTTGGTCTTCGCTTCTTTCTGTAATGGCATGACGTTTGCTTCCTTTCTGTAGACTATGCAGGTCTCCATGCTCGCAGCCTGCCGAAGGCAAACCGCTTGCAGGACCAGTCACGGGCGGAGATTATACCAAAACTCGCCAAAACCTGTGCTTTCAGCGATCCTCGTTCTTGGATGTCAGGAGCTTGCCGCCTTCGTAAGCAGGTCAAGGATCATTTGATCTGAATCGCCTGTTTCGTTTGTGCGAACTTCGCTGGCCAATTTCGCTTTCCATGCTCCCAAGGCTTGATTGGTGAACGCCAGCGTTGTTAATCTGTTCTGGTTGGCATCTTGTTCGCCTTCACGTGCTTGGTCCGCTTGTTCCTGAGATTGTTCAGCCTGTTGTGCCCCAACGGCTGTGCCAAGCCAAAAGGTTGTCAGCGCGCTTACGATCGGGAAAAATACGCTCAACAGATCCTTCGCCCGTTGGAATGGATCAATTGTGCCGGTACTGTCGCCTACCGGGTAAGTTATCGGAGTTGCCTTGAGTAGAACAAACGCCTGTTGCGCAGACCACAACACCAACACCAAAAGCACGATTGTTAGTACTGCGCCGCCAGCCTCCTTGAAGGATGCGGGCTTCCAAGGCGACTTGGATTGTTCGGAGGCTAGAACACCGGCAAAACCTTCGAGCACTTCAGGTTTTACGGCTTTAAGGTTCGCCAATTCATCTGTGGTAAGTTTTCCCTCGTATTCCTTGAGGGCTTTATCTGGTTCTTTTGTCAGTAGATCTCTGAACGTCTTGTCTTTGGCAGCTTTTCCCAGAATCTCCTGAACAGTTTCTTTTGACATGGCATCCTCCTGTATTTTGGTGGAAACGATAACAACACTATACATAGTTTGTATGAAAAATTCAAGTGTCAATTTGCTTTTGCGCGTTATATCGCGGATAACCTAGAACAAAAAACTTCACTTGCAACATCAGGGCGCGTATGCTAGACTCGGCGCATCTCAATTGAAAGGAGGTACTCGTTTATGAACTCACAGTTCAACTCAAATTTCGGCGTGCCTTCTTTCGGTTCGGTATCCTAACCGTTCTTTTGGTTTCCGTGAACCGCAGGCGCGCACAACTCGCCCTGCGGTTTTGTGTTTAACTGGGCGGTGATCTGTTTCGTAGGGGCGACCCGACAAGCGAGAGTAAAGTACCATAAACGACCAAAGCGGGTCGCCCTCGTTTCTCCTGCACGATTTGCCAAGCAAATCGAACTGCTGGAGAACAGGCTATCTATCTATCTATCTATCCATCCATCATAGGAGAATACCGTGTCCTCTGTTGTTTCAATTTCGCAATTAGCCAAGTATTACCAAGCGCCCGAGCGTGAAGGCGGACTCAAAGCCTCCATCGCCAGTTTGTTCAATCGAAAGTACAAGAACGTCAAAGCCGTGGACGGCATTTCGTTCAACATCGGCGCAGGGGAGGTGGTTGGCTTCCTCGGTCCGAACGGCGCGGGCAAGACTACTACACTCAAAATGTTGAGCGGACTGTTGCATCCCACATCTGGGAGCGTGGATGTGTTGGGATATGAACCTCGTCACCGTTCGCACGATTATCTCAGGCAGATCACGCTGGTGATGGGCAACCGCAACCAACTAACCTGGGACCTGCCCGCGCTGGATTCATTCGACCTGCAACGTGCCGTGTACGGCATTCCAATGGATCAGTTCAAAGCCACACGTGACGAATTCATCGAACTGCTCGAATTGAAAGACCTGGTCACCAAACCCGTCCGTAATCTTTCACTCGGCGAACGGATGAAAATGGAGATCGTCGCCGCGTTGCTTCATCGTCCGAAAGTGTTGTTCCTCGATGAGCCAACGTTGGGCTTGGATGTGACGATGCAGAGGCGCATCCGCACATTCATCGCGGAATACAACAAGCGTTACAACGCGACCGTCCTGCTGACCAGTCACTACATGGCAGATGTGGAAGCCTTATGCAAACGCGTCATCGTCATCCATCACGGACGAATCCTCTTCGATGGCGACCTGAGCAAACTCGTCAATCAATTTTCGTCATACAAGACGTTGAGTCTCTCGCTTCATAATCCCGATGTGGAGTTGTCGAAATACGGAGAAGTCGTCAGCAAGGAAGACGGACGCGTCACCTTACGAGTGCCGAAAGCGCAGACATCACAAGTGACAGCGAGATTGCTCTCTGATCTGCAAGTGGACGATCTCACTGTGGAAGACGCGCCCGTAGACGATGTGATTGATCAGGTCTTCTCGCAAAAGGAGGAAGCATGAGACGCTACATTGATTTTTATCTTTCCTCGATGCGTATTTCCATCCTCAGCCAAATTCAATATCGCGTTGCCAATTACTTTTATATGATCGGCATGATCACGGAGCCTGTTATCTATTTGGTGGTGTGGTCAACGATTGCAGAGCAACAGGGAGGCGCGGTTGGCGGCTACACCGCTGGGACCTTTGCCGCGTATTACATCGTGTGGACTCTCGTCCGCAATATGAATATCGTCTTCACGCCGTTTGGCTGGGAATGGCGCATCCGCGAAGGCAACCTCTCGATGGAGTTGATGCGCCCGATGCACCCGATCCACAACGATATCGCCTATTTTTCAGGTTGGAAGTTTGTGGTGATCCTGCTCTGGCTTCCGCTGGCTGTTTTCCTCACCTGGGTTTTCAAGCCAACTTTCGATATCACGTGGATAGAGGCGTTGGTATTCTTCATCGCCATCTGGGGCGCATATCTCATCCGCACGATGTTGCTCTCCCTGCTCGGCATGATCACATTTTGGACGACCCGCGTAAGTGCGATCTTCGAGTTGTACTTCGGCTTCGAGTTGATTCTTTCTGGTCGCCTCGTGCCGATGACTCTCATGCCAGAATGGGTGCAAAGCCTCTCCAACTATTTACCTTTCAAGTGGACGTTCTTCTTTCCCATCGAGACTCTCGTTGGGACAATGTCCACGCAGGAATTGTGGGCGGGTGTTGGGATGCAAATCCTGTGGATCACGATCGGCGCTTCTTTCCTGAGTGTGGTCTGGCGCGCTGCCATCAAGCAATTCTCCGCTGTGGGCGGGTGAGACGTGATCGCTCGCAGTTGTACTGCGAGTGGAACACTTCTGTCAGCAGTGCAACTGCTGACAGAACAAGGAAAACAAAAAATGAACACAATCAAACTTGCATGGACCTACATGCGCATCGGTATGTTGAACGAACTGCAATACCGCGCCAATTTTTTTATCCAACTCTTTCAATCTGCTGTCGCGGTTGGGACTGGCTTAATCGGTCTGTCTCTTGTCTTTGGACAGGTGGATAATTTGGCTGGCTGGTCGCGCGGCGAATTGCTCGCGGTGATGGGAGTCCACATCCTCATGGGCGGCGTCATTCGGTCTGCCATTCAACCCAACATGGAACGATTGATGAACGATGTGCTCAATGGCACGTTGGACTTTGCCCTCACCAAGCCTGCCGACGCGCAGACTCTCGTCAGTGTGCGCGAATTTCGATTTTGGCAGTTGACAGATGTAGTCGTCGGGTTGGCGATCCTCATCGTCGCAGTGACACAGCTTCGGGCTGGGATGGAGGCGATGCAGATCGTCGCTTTTGTCGCGGCGTTGCTGATGGGCGCAGTCATGTTGTATTGCGTCTGGCTGATGGTCACGTCCATTGCGTTTTGGGTGATCCGCGTGGGCGACATCGTTGATCTCTTTCAAGGGTTGTATGCGGCGGGGCGTTGGCCCGTGAGTGTGTACCCCGATTGGCTCCGCACAGGACTCACGTTTCTTGTCCCTGTTGCGTTCGCAGTGACTGTGCCCGCTGAAGCGATGACGAATCGCCTCACGCCTGAAACCATGTGGTTCACCCTCGGGTTGACGATCTTCTTCTGGTTGTTGGCGCGCGGCGTCTGGTTGCTGGGCTTGCGAAGTTATTCGGGCGCATCGGCATAACTCCCATGCTCCATCGGGGTCTGAGACCCCGATGGAGCATTTTATACCTCCACCTGAATCGCGCTCCCGGATTCGTAGCGTTTCAACCCCAACCTGAAAATAAAAATGGACAACAATAAAAAGACCAGCGCGCCTGCTGTCATTTGTAGCATACTTTGCCACGAGAACTCACGCACAAACTCGGCGGGAATCGTGCCGATCAACGCGGCGGGAATCAAGGTGAGCAAAATGAGTTTCGTTGTGGCGTCGAAGAGCGCGCTGGGGTAGAGCGAGAAGGTGAGCAACGCGCTCAATGCGAATTGACTGAGCGCGACCGTGTTGCCCAGCCAAAACGACAGACTTTGCACAATGACGAGGAAACCGATGAAGATGCACACGCCCGCGAGAACGCCGAGCAGGAATCGAAGCGTTCCATCGGGCGTGAAATAGCCTGAGAGCATGAAACTGCCGATCCCATAAATAAGATCGCCCATGCCGCTTCCGATACTTTTGGATGCAAGCACATGCAGGAGGACTGGACGCGGCAGTGAGAGGTAGTAATCGAGACGTCCACCCACAATGACCTCCGCAAGGTAGATAAAGTTGCCGAAGAAAAACGCTCCGATACCCCATGCGGAGGCAGTGACACCGAAGAGGAGTAGCATGGCGTTGATGTCCCAGCCGCGCACTTCGTTGAATTTGTCGAAATACAAAACCCAAAAGATAAAATAAACGCCGTTGTTGATCATCATAAAGATGACTTGGGTGAAGAACGCCGCGCGAAATTCCATCGCGGCTTGAATATTGGCTTGCCAGAGGGCGAGTAGGAATTTGATGTGTCTCATGTTATCCGCCGTTCACGGTGAGCAGTTTTTCACTGCGCCGATATACAAATGCTACCAGGAGCACAAATACAGCAACCCAAACCGCCTGTCCGCTGAGCATTTGCCAAAACAGGTCAACCTCAGGTTTGACGAAGAGTCGCGCGGGCGCGTACATCATGTAGGGGAAAGGGAGCGCGTAGGCAATTTTCTGTAACCAATCAGGGAACATATCCAGCGGGAACAGAAAACCACCGAGAATGAAAACCAGTTTTTGATAAATCAACTCGAACGAATTTGTTTCCTCCACGACGAACGCGGCAAGACCAATCAATGCCATGAAGCAAAAGTGCAATATCCATGCGCCGATGAGTGTGATGAATGCCATCAGCCAGCCTAACGCAATGGGTGGCGCGCCCGCGAGTATCCACGCGACGACGGAGCCGACGATTAAGTTGAGGGTCATCCTTACAATGCCGTCACCCAACCCCGCGGAGAAATGATACAGGAGGAAGTTGTAGGGCTTGTTCAAGATGTACGCGACTTCTCCGTTCTTAACCTGTTCCGAGATCGTTCGATTGACGCGCGGTCTGCCGAGTTCGAGCGTTTCTGCCATCATAAAATACCAGACCATGTTGGGAAAAGTCAGCCCGTTGATCACGTCCGTGTTCGAGATGGCGAATGTCGTTCCCCACAGCCCTGCAAAGATGAAGATGAAGGTGGCAATGCTGATAGACCTGCCCACAAAATCGCCTGGGTAGGCGAGGTTGTTGATGATCTGCATGGTGACGATGGAGAAGTATTTTTTCATGTTTGGAAAAAACGGAGCGCGGACTTCAGTCCGCTTTTTGTGATTCGAGCGCGGTGAGCGGACTTAAGTCCGCATTCCGCGTTGAGGGTTGAGCCTCTTGATAAATCTTCGCGATCACTTCCTCCAGCGGCGGATCGGAAACCGTAATGTCCACAAGTTCACCTGCTTGGGAGAGATGCGCCATGACCGCGTCCACTGGCGTTTTGGTTGTGTCGAATCGCAACTTCACACCGTAACTTCCCACTTTCAAAATCTCGACGCCGTCAATGGAAAAGTTCGGAGAGACTCCTTCCGCGTAACGGACTTCCACCATCTTGCGCGTGAGAAATTTGCGTTTGAGATTCGAGACCTTGTCTTCGTAGACGATCTGTCCGTGATTGATGATGATCACGCGGCGGCATAACGCTTCGAGATCACCCGCGTCGTGGGATGTGAGTAACACGCCGACGTTTTCCTCCTGAGACATCGCGCGGATCGCGTCGCGGATGTGTTGCTTGGCGACCACATCCAAGCCGATGGACGGCTCATCGAGCAGAAGCAGTTTGGGGCGGTGAAGAAGCGAGGCGGCGACCTCACAGCGCATCCGTTGTCCCAGCGAAAGTTTGCGGACGGGAGTCTCCAGCAAATCCTGAATCTCGAATGCCTCAGAAAGAAACGCGATTCGTTTTTTCGTTTCACGGTCGTCGAGTTCGTAGATTTTTCCGAACAGCATGAATGTATCAATCGCGGGGAGGTGATACCACAACTGCGGGCGTTGACCGAACACCGTGCCGATGTGATACGCAAGTTTTTGCCGTTCCTTCCACGGAACGAAGCCAAGCACTTTCGCGTCGCCGCTGGTTGGGTGCAAAATGCCCGTGAGAATTTTTATCGTGGTAGATTTGCCCGCGCCGTTGGGACCGATGAAGCCGAGCAGTTCGCCCGCTTCCATTTGAAAGGAGAGTCCGCGTACGGCTTCGATAGAACTATATTCGGGCTTGAACAACGCGCGCAGAGAACCGCGCATCCCTGCGGCTTTGCGTTTGGTTTCGAAAGTTTTTTGGAGATTGGCGACTTCGATGGAGGGCGAAGATGCGCCCTGCGGGCTGGATTTCATTTTCGTTCAAACATGCCGGTGTAGTCTTCGTGATCTGGGAACGGGTAGACTACAAATCCATTCTTGACAACCCGTAGTTTCGAATAGAACATCGGGTGGATCACGCATTCATCGTCGTTTGAAATAATTAACCTGTCTTGCATGGCGTATTCGAAATCTGCCTCGATGATTTTGGATCCCTTGTTCCTGTTTCTTACTTTGCCCACAATGCCCAACTCTGCCAGCAAACGGCGGAAACTCGATAGTGAATAGCCTTCCGCCCACACATCCGACGTTTTCTTTGCAACCTGGTCGAGATATTTCCCATCGAAGACCATCGGCGCGTTGGTTAATGCCATGACGATCTCGGACACTTTTGGGTAGATCAGATCGTAGGAATTTAAAACCTCGTCTGCGAGATCGTATTCACAACTTGCGATGGCGCGATTGATTTGAACGCTGGTGAAATCAGGAAAATTCCCGTTGCGAACGGTCTCGCGCGCTATATTGTTGCACAGGATGACCAGTTGCCGAGGTCGCATCTGAGTGTGACGGAGGATATAGGGAAAACTCGCCTCCTCGACCCCTCGCAGGTTGACGACTTTCTTTCCGAAGAACGGATACCACATTTTGTCCAGGATGTCGTCGAAATCCTCCCAGTCCACTTTTTTGCTCGGCAGTTTGACCTTGCGCTCGATCATGTATCGGTAAAACCGCCATGAGATCAGGCGTATCAGGTCCTTGGGCCGCCATCTCAAATAGAGCGGGTGCCTGATGAATTTGGTGGTATTCGTAATGGCGCTTTCTTTGATGTAAGGAAAAATTTCAGCGGAAACAAATGCTTTCACATGGATGCCCTTGTTTGCGTATGCGATGTTGAAATTGTTGGCGCACTGCACCAGCGACGCGGTAACTGTCATCATTGCCGCGTTGCCGCGATCATAACGCTCAAACGTGTCAATGGCGATGATGATCGGCTCTCTGCGGGTATATTCCAACGCCTTTTCTTTCGCTTTGTTGAACACTGGGTCGGTCAGCGCCTCCGATAATTGCCCCATAACCTTTCCGTCGCTGTCAACATATTTTGCCAGAAGCCCATTCACAATTTCGGAGATGATGCGGGCTCGCTTCATCTTTTTGCCTGAGACGACCGCCGCATTCCGTATGGCAGTGTCTTGATCTGAATATTGATTGAAAATGATGGACCAGATCAAATATTCCCAGATCTTGCGAACGTCATTAATCGCCAGATCGGGCGACAAGTACGCGCTGTTTGCAATTTTCTGCAAAATGTTCTGATAGATTTCGGGCTCGTCCACGTCTATGCTGTGGGCGTTCTTGTAACGTTTTTGGAAGTTGAAATATTGAGTGAGCGATGTTTTTCCCGATCCTCGCCGCCCAACGATCAAGTAGATGTCTGCGTCGAGCGCCTCCTGGTTGAAACGACTTTCCTCATAGAAATAATCGGGATATTTCTCTCGCAGAACTTCGAGTTCATGCTCGCACGATTCCTCCCCGAATGGATATTGAAACCCGACATCGAAAGATTCCTCGGTTGTTTCCATTTTCAGCTCCTCGCTGGCTCGAGTATACGCTAAGGAACGACTCGGCGCAACGGCGATGCCCACCCAACCGATGGGTCAGTCTGATCCAACGACTCGATCTTTTTAGGCGTTAACGTTCGGCAAATATTTCCCGTTCAAACTTTCTAAATGATGATCCACGTGACCAACGAGCATGTAGATCAACGCCCGCGCGCTGACGAGGTATCCACTGGCGGTGCCAACCCGAAGCGCGGACTCATCTGTCATGTTTTGAATCGCGAGAATGTTCGCGCGGCGCAGATGCTCGAACTCTTGGATCAAATCCTTGATTGGGTGGCTGTCGAATCCCGCCGCGCGGACGTAGTCATTCTGCTCGAAGCCAGGGATGGGGGTTGTATCGTTTCGTGAGACGCGCAAGAGTCGGTACGAAAAGACGCGTTCCGTGTCGTTGAGATGTCCCATCACTTCTTTGATCGTCCATTCCTTTGGCGCGTCGCGGAAGAGGGCTTGCTCATCCGAAAGACTCCCAAGCGCAGACTTGATTTCATCTATTTGTTGCGGGAGCGCTACAAGTACATCGCCTTTTGCCGCCGCGCGTTGCACGTAACCCGCGTAGAATTCGGCGTATTCGTCTGAGTTTGGGGTTGTGAGTTTGTTCATGGCAAGTCCTTGATTGAATTATAGCGCAAACGATTTGATTCTCTCACTTGACGCATCCCCTCATCACGAAGATAATCAACCGCATGGACGACAAAGAAATCCGACAAATCGTGCAGAACGTGGTCAAGCAGATGATAGGCTCGCCTCAACCCGACCCTCAGCCTGCCTCGCCCGTAGGAAAGCGGATCGTCGCCCTCGGCGCGGACCACGGCGGATTCGAGTTGAAGGGAATCCTCAAAACCGAAATCGAGTCGCTCGGCTTCGTTGTCATGGACGTTGGCACAAATAGCAAAGAGCCAGTGGACTACCCCGACTTCGCTCACTCCGTCGCACAGATGGTTGGCACAGGTCGCGCGTGGCGCGGAATTATGATTGATGGCGCGGGAATCGGTAGTTGCATCGTGGCGAACAAAGTACCCAACGTCCGCGCGGGGATGGCGTACGATGTTTCGTCCGCGAGCAATAGCCGCGAGCATAACGACACGAACGTGCTAACCCTCGGCGCAGGCTTGATCGGAGTCAACTTGGCGAAACAGATTGTCAAAGTGTGGTTGACCACCGACTTCGGCGGCGACCGTCACACAAAGCGCGTGGATAAGATAAAATCGGTGGAGAAGATGTATCTAAAGTAACCCCGTCATTGCGAGGAGGGTCGAAGACCCGACGAAGCAATCTCCGTCACGGTATTGGAGATTGCTTCGCTCGCTAGCGCTCGCTCGCAATGACGGTGAGACTATTTATTATGAAACCAGACCCAAAACTCGTTGAACAACTCGTAGAAATCATTACCCACGAAGTGCTTGCCGCGATGATGGAAGATGAATCTCGCGCCAGCAATCCCGAAACCTATCACTGCAAATTCGATTGCGTGGATGGTCTGTGCGTGCGCGTGTGTTTCGATCACGTTGGAAATGTGGTCAAAGCAGGGGCGGAGAGAGTCTCGTCCACGCTGGGAGCGATTCCGCAGGAGCAGGCTGTCGCACAGATGATTGATCACACCCTGCTCAAGCCCGATGCTACCCAACAAGAAATTGCCCAACTGTGCTACGAAGCGCGGAAGTACGGCTTCGCGTCCGTGTGCGTGAACCCGACGTGGGTGAGTCTGTGCGCGGAATTACTCAAAGGATCGGATGTCAAAGTCTGCACAGTGATCGGTTTTCCTCTGGGTGCGACATCCTCTGAATCAAAAGCATTTGAAACAGAAACAGCCATCAAACAAGGCGCGACGGAGATTGACATGGTCATCAACGTCGGCGCGTTGAAGGCGCGCGACATTGAAACAGTCGCCAAAGATATTCGCGGCGTTGTCAAAGCGGCGCACTCGCGCGGCATCATCGTCAAAGTAATTATCGAAACGGTGTTGTTGACCGATGAAGAGAAAACCATCGCAAGCCTCACGTCTAAAGAAGCAGGCGCGGATTTTGTCAAAACGTCTACGGGATTCGCGGGCGGCGGCGCGACTGTCCACGATGTGGAGTTGATGCGCAAGGCAGTCGGTCCGCAAATGGGCGTCAAGGCGTCGGGTGGAGTCCGCACGTTTGAGGACGCGCAGAGTATGATCCAAGCAGGCGCAACACGCATTGGCGCGTCGGCAGGGGTGAAGATCATTCAGGGTCCGAGCGACCAGACGTCCCCGAAGAAAGAAGCGGGCACTTCATCCGCAAAAAGTTATTAAGAAATTTAGCCACAGAGTCCACAGAGCGCATTGAGTTTTTTCTCAAAATCTCTGTGATCTCTCCCGAAACACATCGGGACGATGTGTGGCAAAGTTTGGAGCAAATCATGTTCATCGCAAAAGTGATCGGCACAACGGTTGCCACCATCAAAGACGAAAAATTGCACGGGCGCAAATTGCTCATCCTGCGGCAGACTGACGAAACGGGCGCGGTGTCGGGCAAGCCGTACGTTGCCGTTGACACAGTGGACGCGGGCGTTGGCGATTTGGTGCTGACCGCGTCTGGCTCGTCGGCGCGGCAAACGAACATCACGAAAGACACGCCAGTGGACGCGGTCATCATGGCGATCATTGACACGCTCGAAGCCGATGGGAAGACCACATTTAGGAAATCGTGAAAAAATTTTATACCGACAAAGACATCGAAGAACTTTTTCACAACGGCGTCAAGTCGTTGCAAGTGAATGACGACGTTGTGTTGACCGATCTCGCGTTCGAAAAAGCGCGGACGTTGGGTTTGCTCGCGGATGATTCTCCGCCCGCCGCGCCTGTGCGACCTTATCTTTCGGAAGTGAAGCCGCGTCATTTCACGGTGAAAGTTGATTCAGTTTCTTCGGCGGATTCTCAAAGTGGACAACCCCTCATCCCCAGCCCTTCTCCCCAAGAGGAGAAGGGTGCGCAGTTGGAAAAACGCATCCGCGAAAAAGTTTTTGCGAAACTTGGGAATCAAGTGGACGCGCAATTGCTCGATACGATCATCAAGCGCACGCTCAAAGCGACGGGGATGAAATAGTTATGTTATTCGGACGAGTCAAAGGCAACGCAGTTTGCACGATCAAATATCCCAACATTGACGGCGTGAAGTTGCTCGTCGTTCAGCCGTTGAATAAAAAACTCGAGCCCATCGGCGTCCTGCAAGTCGCGGCGGATGTGGTCCACGCGGGCGTGGGTGATTTGTGTGTAATGGTCCGTTCCCGCGAAGCCGCTCTTGCGATGCGAGATGAAAAATTTGTGCCGATTGACTTGGCGTTAGTTGGGATTGTGGATGAATTAGAAGTCAAGGCTGATGGCGAGTTTGAGTACACGCTGAAGGCTGGACAGAATAGATTTACTTAAAGGTTATTTTGGTGGTCGAGTAGGGGCGGGGTTTTCCCGCCCCGTATCGAGACCATAACGCCGTAAAGCAATTTTTGTTGCAAAATTTACTCTTGGAACCCAGTTGGTTTCGATACGGCGGGCGAACGCCGCCTACTCAACCAACGAGGTAAGAATGAAATTATGATCCTCGGAAAAGTAATCGGAACAATCGTCACCACCATCAGCCACGCGCACTACAAGAATCGCAGACTGCTCGTCGTCCAACCTTTGCTAGTGGATGGCGAAAAACCTGACGATGATTTCATCGCGCTGGATAACTCTCAGGCGGGAATTGGCGACACGGTGCTGGTCAACCGCGAAGGGAACGGCGCGCGCCAAGTGTTGGGAATCCCTGACGGGTGCGTGATCTCGGTCATTGTAGGGATTGTGGACAGCGTGAGTGTGGAAGTTTAGTAATGCTTCTCAATCCCGCCGAACCCGAACATCTTATTTTTCTCCGCCATCTCGATGAAATGTCTCAATCGCTTCTTGAACTCCTCAGGACGGTGACGCGCCCCGTGGATGAACGCAATCCGAATCCGCTTATATGAGTCTGAGAACTTCTGAAAATTCTTCCATGCCTCCTTGTTCGCTTTGATGGCTTTCAAAATATCAGGCGGGATGACGAACTCTTCGTTCAGAAGATCGCCTAACGAATCAACAACTTCCTTCATAACTTTCTTCTTCGCCGCCAAACTTCGCAGGCGTTCGATATTGGCTTGCGAATAACTGGACTTCGGTTTCCTCGGCGAGAAGCGTTGCGCCGTGCGTTCCTCATCCAGTGTCTTAAAGGTACTATCAATCCAGCCGAAGCACAAGGCTTCCTCGACGGCGTCGTTGTACTCGATGCGCGGCTTGCCTGTCGCTTTTTTGTAATAGACCAGCCAGATATCTTTTTCGGTCTTGTAATTCTTCTTCAACCAGTTCCGCCATTCTTTGCGGTTTATAACGTGAAGGGTTTGGGTAATATCCATGTTCGTTTTCTCTTCCTGAAATCATTATATAATATTTGCAAGCCATCCCGAAAATGTCACCCTGAGCGTTAGCGAAGGGTCTCTGCTGCCAAAAGAAGAGACTCTTCGGTCGTGACCCCGCTCCCTCACCTCGTCCCGATGTCCTTCGGGAGAGTGACATAGTTTTTTCAATCAGCGTCTCTGTGGCTAGACCGCATAACATCAATTTAGGAGTTGACCCCATGAAGGAATTTCGAAACCCGCAGAATGTCCATCAGCCGCTTGGCGCGTATTCTCATCATGTCGAAATTTCAGGGAATGAGCGCATGTTGGTTCTTTCTGGTCAGGTGGGTATGAGGGAAGATGGCACTGTGCCAGACGACCCGCTCGAGCAAATAGACGTTGCTCTTGAGAATATCTTTCGCAATCTGCAAGCCGCGAATATGGGCGTGAAGGATATTGTCAAACTGACCTATTATCTTGTGGGAGAAATTGATACCGCGAAGAGGCGCGAGTTGGTTGCATCCAAACTGCACGGACACAAACCCTGCAGTACCCTGTTGTATGTTGCCGCTTTGGCGAGCCCTGTGTATAAAGTCGAGATAGAAGCATTGGCAAGCGCAGTGATTAAGGATGATTGAATGTAATTGCAAGTGAGGCGTTCGAACAAGGAAAAATGTTTTGATGTTGAAGAAAACCCTTCTGACTTCGGTCTTGCTACTCGCGCTTGTTCCATTTAATTTTGCGCGTGCGCAAGAATCAACTCCGACACCCGCCGAACTGATCAACGAAGTCAACGCGTTGCGCCTCGCGAACGGATTGAACGCCCTCGCCGTGCATCCCGCCTTGATGCAGATCGCGCAAGAGCAGGCGAACGGAATTGCATCAGGCATGCCTGGTCACTGGCGACCGAACAACTTAACCCTCGGTCAATGGATGATGTCGTTGGGCTATCCGCTTTCGGGTGATCTTTCACTAGATGGTTATCGCTCCGAAAATTGGACGCCCGCGCAAACTTCCAAAGACGCGGTGCAAGCCTGGCTCGGCGACGAACCGCACACAAACACGATGCTCTCGCCCTATCGTAGCGACATCGGCGCGGGCATCCTCGCAACCGAAGATGGTTATATTTTCGTCATCGAAACCGCGCTCCAAACAACCAGCGGTCAAATGCAATCGAACGCCAGCGCTATTCTCACGGGCATCCCCCTCACGCAACAAGCATACAACGCGGGCGCAACCCTCGCCGCCGAAAACGGCACGCTTCCGCAGTATTCGCTTCCCGTCGCCATCGCAACCGCGAACCTCGGCGGCGACGTGATCCACGAAGTGCAATACGGACAAACCTTGTGGAGCATCGCCATCACGTATGGCACAACGATCAAAGAGATTCAACGACTGAACAATTGGAATACGGATGAAGTCTACGTCGGGCAACAACTTCTTGTGATGAAAGGAGCCACGCCTCCTCCTCAACTTGTGGCTGTCTCGCCCACCCAAACCTTTTTCCCGCTTCAAACGACCTCCACTGCGGCGATTGCATCCCCATCCTCAACCCCTCAACCCGCCATTGCGATCAAAACGAAGAGTCCGCAAGAGATGACTCTCAGCGTCGCGGCAATCGCCCTCGCCGCCCTCGTGCTGGGAATCATCATCGCACTTCCGCGCAAGAAGGAAAGCGATTAATCATCCAATCGCGTAGTTGGCGTTCTCTAACGCCAACGGGCATGAGATCGTTCCTACTTTTTGATCATCGTAGCCATCTCTCTGGCAACGAATTTCAAATACGTGCGCGTGATCCGTAAACACGACCAAAGCGCAAGCAAAGAAATGATGGTTCCCCCAACAGCAAGCAAAACGATAATTTGATTATCGAAATTGAAGACCGCGACAACCCCCGTAGTGATTATGGAATTGGCAACCAACAAATAATAGGGGACAGAAGTGATATGCGTTTGTCTTTTCGCCTGCTGAAGTTGCATCTCTCTTGTTTTGCGATCAGGCGAAAGCTGATGAGTTTTTAATTTCGATAGATTTTTACTGGCTAACGAATCTTCATCCGATGTTCTCGACTCAAGCCAGATCATAACGATGAAGAGAAGCAGGTTCAATGCGACGGGGAGATACATCCACCATGTTGTGCACGCGGATTGATTCATTTCGCAAGTCTTTGTGGCGCCCATGTAGATCGTCATGCCCATAACGGCGGGTAAGCCCAATACAGCCAGTTCGCGGCTGGTGCGGATGCGGCTTTTGAGCGAATCCATCCATTCCAGCCGCCCATCCTTTGCTTTTTTCAGGCTGAATTCGAGATCGTTCTGCGGGAAGGGATCCTTCCCCTTGAAGTTTTTATGGTCGTCGAGAAATTTTGCTCCCTGTTTGATTCGCAAATAATGTTCTGCTGGGGTTAGCATCACATCCGCCAGTTTGTCGAAAACAACGCCAAGCAAGTATGCGAGACCTAGAAACCCGATCAATGCCTCGCTTTGGAGGAGTTCAGGACTGACGCTCTGTCCCTTCCAAAAAGGGAGGACGAACGCGCAAAGCGCAAGGATGCCCGCCAAAATGAGTTCGATACTTACCTGGGCTGTATTCATGTGACCTGCCTAATGGATTTCACGGATTCTCGCAATGCCTGCTTTGCTTCATCGAAGGAGAGCAGTTCTTGGGCATTTTTTTGAGATTCCCATCTCAACGTGCGATCTTCATCTGGCTTGACCGTTTTTCCGAATTGCACAATGTAGTATTGAACGGTGATCTTTTCGTCTTTTTTCACATATGATTGTGCTGGTCCAGTTTGAACAATTTTTCCAACGACTCCCGCCTCCTCGCGCAATTCCCTCAGCGCGGCTTTTCGAGGTGACTCTCCTCGTTCTATATGTCCCTTTGGCAGAACCCAATGTTTTCCCGATGAAGATGAAACAACCAAGTACGTCTTGCGCTTGCCTTTAACTTGGAAGACGACACAACCAGCGTGGGTGAGTTTGTTTTGTTTCATTTATTTCAAGTATAGCATGTGGATTTCAGAATTCATGCTTCAAAACAAGTTCATGACGCAGTTGCACTGCGTCATGGCAGGCGGCGCGATTTGCTTGCCAAATCGAACTGTCGCCTGAACTTTCGTGAGGTACTGAATACAGCATGTGGGTTTTGGAATTCATGCTTTGCGCCGCACCTTCAGCACAGCGATCTTCGTTGAATGATTGAAGGGCAAGGGGTCGGTGATAGGATTGCCAACTTGACGATACCCGACGAAATGCTCAGGCACGGGAATCAACTCTGAAATTTCTAGATACCCATCCTTACATAATTCTTCAAGCGTTTGCATGTACTCCGCTCCGCTGACATACAACGCGTTGTTGATCGCAATTAAATATCCGCCATCGTTGATAAGCGGACGCACTTTGTTGATGAGACGCGCGCTTTCCTTTTCCTGATCCACCTTGCCTTTGGATGTAGATGAAAAGAATGGGGGATCGAGAATCACACAATCGAAAGTTTGTTTTCCTGTTTTGAACCTGCTGACCGCAGGGAAAAAATCGAGCGCGAGAAGATCGTTTCGGTTGATTGAATACCCATTGAGCGCGTAGGATTTCCTCGCCAGATCAAGAAAGCGGTGATTGTGATCCACTTGCACGACGCGGCTCGCGCCTCCAGCCAACGCGGCGACGCCGAAACTTCCCGTGTAGGCAAACGTGTTCAATACAGATTTGCCTTTCATGTTTTCGATCAACCATTTTCGCAACAAACTTGTATCGAGATAAAAGCTGGCATCGCGGTTCATGGCGAGGTCGAGCGCGTACCAAACTCCATGCTCGTTGATTTTTGTGTCAGGCGAGTCGCCGAAGATGAGTTTGCCGCGCTTGTCATCTTGTGTGATTCCATTTCGTTGTTTCAAAATTCCAGCGCGTAGCCAATTTCGTGAAGTTTGTAAATGATTCGATATATCTTCGATGTAAGATTGATTTTGAGTTGGATCATCCGCGTAGTTGTGAATCACCAGCGTTCGCGCGTAGATGTCTAACGAAATATTCGGGTCGCCTTCGGTGAATCCGTTGAAGAGGCGGAAGGCTGATTCGTGCGCATTGTCGAAGAGCGGTTGACGCGCTGCGAGGGCGAGGTCGAAGGGGGAGTCCATGCATCCATTATACAACCCAGCCGTCCCGTCGGCGCGAAGCGAAAGCGTTTAAATTTTCCTGATATTCTTCGGATTAAGTACCGAGATCAGCCGATCTTTTCCGAGCGAGGCTTCCGCATTTTCGTCGAGTTGCACCCAAATAAAACTGCGATGGGTGGAGTACGGGTCAATGCGGACGACCACGCCCGCGCGCCAATCCCCGAGATTCTTCAAGAAGACTTCCACCCGGTCATTGACTTTGATCTCGTCAGCCATTTCGTTTTGCGAAAAAATACATTCCCGCGCCGACAGCCATCATGATTCCGCCATTGACCGCCCACTGCGGATCGCCCGTCATATAACTGCCGGGCAGAATGTTGATTCCCTGCAGGAAAAAAACCAAGCCTGCGAGAAAAAGTAGGATGCCGATAATGTTCAATATGGTTTTCATGGATGCCTCTTCGTGATTATACTCTCGCCTCTTTTCGACGGGATGCCTGATTCAGTTTCCCAAAGCGGACTCGACGCCTCGACATTTCGCGGTACAATATAGAACGTACGTTCAGATTATCTTTTCGCGCTGAGCGAAGCGGCGAGTGACTTTTTCGCCGCGCAGTCGAAGCGCCATTCACACATCACATGGACTTCAAACTTCAAGCGCCATTCATCCCCATGGGCGACCAGCCCGAAGCCATCCGCGGACTCGTGGATGGCGTTCACGACGGTAAGAAGCATCAAGTTTTGCTCGGTGCAACAGGCACAGGCAAGACGTTTACGATCGCGTCTGTGATCCAGGAATTGCAAAAGCCCGCGCTCATCATGGCGCACAACAAGACGCTTGCCGCGCAGTTGTACGCCGAGTTCAAGGAATTCTTCCCCGAGAACGCGGTGTCGTATTTTGTTTCGTATTACGATTACTACCAGCCCGAGGCGTACGTTCCGCGGCATGACCTGTACATCGAAAAAGAGACCCAGATCAACGAAGAGATCGAACGACTGCGGCTCGCCGCGACTGCCGCGCTTATCTCGCGGCGCGATGTGATCATCGTTGCCTCAGTCTCCTGCATTTACGGTTTGGGCAACCCAGAAGAGTTCGGTAGAGGGACAGTAACGCTCAAAGTGGGTGAGGTGTATCGTCGCAACGCCCTTCTCCGCCAGTTGATCGAATCGCAATATCAACGCAACGATATGGATTTGAAGACAGGCACGTTCCGCGTGCGCGGCGACACGTTGGAAATTATCCCCGCGTATGAAGATAAAAAAGGATTCCGCATCGCCTTCTTCGGTGATGAAGTGGAACGGATCATGCAATTCAGTCCACTCACAGGCGAAGTGTTCGATGAACCGAATGAAGTTTCGATCTACCCTGCCAAGCAATATCTCACCGCCGCCGACAAAATGAAAGATGCGATCACCGACATCGAAACTGAGTTGGACGAACGGTTGAAATTCTTCAAAGAGACTGGCAAACATCTCGAAGCGCAGAGACTTGAACAACGCGCGCGCTACGATCTCGAAATGCTCAAAGAAGTCGGCTACTGCTCTGGCGTCGAAAACTACTCGCGGCATTTAGATCGCCGCGCGGCTGGCACGCATCCATGGACGATGATTGACTTCCTGCCGACAGATTATTTGCTGGTCATTGACGAGAGTCACATGTCTGTGCCACAGATCCGCGGCATGTATAACGGCGACCGCGCCCGCAAAGAGACTCTCGTCGAATACGGATTCCGTTTGCCAAGCGCGATGGATAACCGTCCGCTCAAGTTCGATGAGTTCGAAGAGGTGATGGGAAGCACGATCTACACGTCTGCCACACCGGGACCGTATGAGTTAGGTAAAGCGGAACAAGTTGTCGAGCAGATCATCCGCCCGACGGGACTCGTTGACCCCGAAGTGGATGTGCGTCCCAGCAAGGGGCAGGTGGACGATTTGGTCGGCGAGATCAGGCAGAGGGTCGAAAGAGGCGAGCGCGTCCTTATCACGACTCTCACGAAGCGCATGTCGGAAGATTTGGCGGAATACATCAAGGAGTTGGGAATCAAAGTCCGCTATTTACATTCGGAGGTGGAGACGCTGGAACGCATCGCGATCCTGCGTGACTTGCGCCTTGGCGAATTTGATGTGCTGGTGGGAATCAACTTGTTGCGCGAAGGCTTGGACTTGCCCGAAGTTTCTCTGGTTGCAATTTTGGATGCGGACAAGGAAGGTTTCCTGCGTTCGGATACCGCGCTGATCCAGACCATCGGGCGAGCGGCACGCAACGCGCAGGGGCGTGTGATCATGTACGCCGACAAGATGACCGACTCGATGAAGCGCGCGATTGACGAAACGAATCGCCGCCGAGCCAAGCAGGTGAAATATAACGAAGAAAATGGCATCGTGCCGATCAGCATCACAAAGGCGATCCATGATTTGACGGAGGAATTCTCGCAGAAGGCTGTGAGTGAGATGAAGGGCGAGTACAAAGTGAAAAGCGACTTGCCGCGCAATGAACTGCGCCAAGTGGTGCGCGATATGGAAATTCAAATGAAAGAAGCCGCGAGGAATCTCGAATTCGAGCGCGCCGCCGCTTTGCGCGATGAGTTGTATCAGTTGAAGAGTTTGCTGGCGGAGGATGAAAACTTGAAGCCGTGGGAACGGATCAAGTTATTGACGGGAGATGAGTAAATTGGAGACTAGAGAAGTGTTGGCAAAAGGTGACATGTTTATTACATACGACTCTTCGCCCCGCTAGAGTGACACAAATGCTGATATACTTTTGAAGATCAATTCACAGAAAGGAATTTTTATCATGCCACAAAACTCTAGAACAGGTCGCAAGGCGGGAGCGCCGCGCGGGAGCGCGACGAGACCCTCGGCGCGAGGCGGCGCGGATTTATCTTCGCTGTTCGGCGTGGCGGCACAGGCGCTTGCCGCGAATCAAGGAGCGTTAAATCAAGCGGACGCGCAGAACGGCAATCACGGCGATAACATGGTGCAGATGTTCAACATGATCACACAAGTGATGGGAGAGCAGAAAGGCGCTTCGCCTACACAGCAACTCAACAGCGCGAGTCAATATCTTTCGCAAAACGCGACAAGCGGATCCTCGAAAGTGTACGCGCAGGGACTCGCGCAAGCCGCGCAACAATTACAGGGACAGAAATCCGTCAATCCAGACAACGCGATGATGTTGGTACAGTCGCTTCTTGGCGGAGGTCAACCTGCCCAACAGCAACAAAGTGGCGGCGCGGACTTGCTCGGCTCGCTCCTCGGCGCGGTGACGCAATCTCAGCAACCGCAACAGCAAGACAGCAGCATCGACGCGGGCGACTTACTCAACGCGGGTATGGCATTTATGAACGCGAAGAATCAAGGGCAGGACAATTTGCAAGCGGGTCTCAGTGCGCTGATGGCGGCAGGACCGCTCGGGCAAAGTTCCCACCGCCAGCAATCGGGTCAGGTGGTTGGGAATGCGCTCATGCAGGCGATCTCTTCAATGGCAACGAAGAAGGGGAGATAGGTTGTGAAGTAGAAAGTGGAAGGTTGAAGCTCCGCGTAGAGAATGCGCGGAGTTTTTATTTCTGGGTAAGTTTGCGCAGAGAGTAAGTTAATACCGTCACCGCCTTTGCATATTCATCCAACTCAATACGTTCATTCGGCGTGTGATCCAAACTCGAATCGCCAGGACCATACACCACCGCTGGACATTTCCACACAGGCGCGACGATATTCAAATCCGCAGTTCCCGTTTTGTAGACGAAACGCGGCTCCCCGCCCTGCGACCTGATTCCGCTTAAGAAGCTTCGTACCAGCGGAGTGTTTTTCTCACATCCCCACGCAGGGATAGCAAATCCCGTCCGCTCCAAGTGACAGTCACCTTGAAGGTGACTGTCACTTAATATTTCACTTAACCTCACATACCAATCCTCTGGCGAAACTTCCACAGGCAAGCGGACTCCGACTCTCAGAGTCGCTTTCTGCTCAAACCCATCCTGGCTTGAATCAATCCCGCGCAAGGTCAACAATAACTGGTCAAAGACTCTTTTCTTATCTTCATTGAATTGATTCACATATGCTTTGATTTTCAACCAAACATCCACAGCAATTTCCGCCGCAGTCTCTTCGCCACTGGCAGAATGCGCTTGCTCGCGTTTGACTATCATATTCGCCCACGCGCTTCCTTTGTATCCCAACGCGATTCTGTCCCAACGATTCGGCTCGCCGATAATCGCATAGTCTGGTTGATATTTTTGCGCCACATATCTCGCCCCTTCCGAATCGCGTTCTTCTTCCACCGCCCCAATCACCACAAACTGCCAGCCATCTTGAACTCCCACTTTTGCAACCGCATCCACAAAACACGCCAGCGGACCTTTCGCATCCACCGAACCGCGCCCAAATAAAATATTATCTTCCACGCGAGCAGAAATTTCTCCAGACACGGTATCAATATGCCCAAGCAAAATAACTTGCTTCAATCCTTTCCCCATCACCCCAACCGCATTGCCTGCTTCGTCTATAAAAGATTCACCATAGCCAAGCGACTTCATCCGCTCCACCAACCACTCAACAGCCCGCCGTTCTTCTCCCGACGGGCTATATTGCGAAATAAGTCCAATTAAAGTATCAAATTCACTCATCCGCTTATCCGTTTCCAAGTCCGTTACCAAATCCGTTTTCATCCGTGAATCCGCAACAAAGTCCGCTTACGACAAATCCGTTTTAGTCCGTGAATCCGTGTCAGAGTCCGTTTACCAAGTCCGTTCTACTCCGCGAATCCGTTTTAGAGTCCGTTTATGATTGTCCATCGTCCATCGTCATCCCCAAAACTTCCGTCAACGCATCCACCAAATGATCCAACTGCTCATAAGTAATCACCAGCGGAGGCAGTAAACGAATCACCGTCATCCCTGCATTCAACGCGATGATATTCGCTTCTTGCAGAGCCTTGATGTACGGCACAACCTTTTGTTTCATCTCTATTCCAACCATCAAGCCAAGCCCGCGCACTTCGCGGATGTTCGGCGATTGAATCGCCTTCAATTTCTCCATCAGATATTTCCCCTTTGCTTCCGCCTGACCCGCTAAATCTTCTTCTTTGATGACGTCCAACGCCGCGTTCGCCGCCGCGCACGAGAGCGGATTTCCGCCAAAGGTCGAGCCATGCACGCCTGGCGTTAAGTTCTTGACGTTCTTCCCAATCAACACCGCGCCCATCGGCACGCCACCCGCCAAAGATTTCGCGCAACATAACAAATCGGGCGTGATGCCAAAATGCTCAATTGCAAAAAACTTTCCCGTGCGCCCAAACCCAGTTTGAATTTCATCCACAATCAACAACGCGCCGCGTTCGTCGCAAAGTTTTCGCGCGGCTTGAATATATTCAACAGTCGCGGGGTACACGCCGCCTTCGCCTTGCACCACTTCCAAAATCACCGCCGCAGTTTCTTCGTTCACCGCTTTATCCAACGCTTCGATGTTGTTATACGCCACATGACTAAAGCCAGGCACGAGCGGTTCAAAACCTTCGCGATATTTTTTATTGTATGTCGCGGATAACGAACCATACGTTCTTCCATGAAACGCGCGCATCGCCGCGACAATATTTTTTCGTCCCGCTGAAATACGCGCAAACTTGAATGCCGCTTCAACGGATTCCGTTCCAGAGTTGCATAAAAAGACTCGATCCAAGCCCGCCACTAACGAAGTTAATTTTTGCATCACCATTGCGCGTTGATCGTTTGGAAACGACTCGAATAAAGTTATCAGCGTGTTCGCCTGCTTATAGATCGCCTCCGCAATTTTCGGGTGAGCGTGACCGAGATTCGCAACGCCGTGTCCCGATGAGCAATCCAGATATTCTTTGCCGTCCGCATCAAACAACGAAGCGCCTTGTCCACGCACGATCACTAACGATTGCTTCGCGTATGTCCCCGACGTATATTTATTTTCGACTTCGATAATTTCGTTACTGTTCATTGAATGACTGTTCCATTTCCTGCCAAAGCATTTGAGATTGGATTTTGAATGCGTCCGTCCGCGATGATGACGCGACTCACGCCGCCATTGAGGGCTTCTTCTGCTCCTAAAACTTTTTTCTTCATACGACCCTGCGCCGCCTCGCTCGCCGCCGATAACTGACTCTGCGGCAACTGCTGAATGAGCGTTGACTCGTCTGGAAATTTTTTCATCAACCCAGGTACAGCAGTGAGCAATAATAAATTCTCCGCCTTCAGCGCGGACGCGACCATCGCCGCCGCGCGATCTGCATCCACATTCAACGCCTCGCCTTTTTCACTGACCGCCACTGGCGCAATCACTGGAAGATAACCCGCGTTCAACAGCATTAACAACAACTCGCTATTGATCGTTTCGATTTTGCCTGTGTAATCGTCGCGGATAATTTTTCGTTTTCCATTTTCAACACTTTGAACAGATTCTTTTCTCACGGCTTGCATCAACTTGCCGTCGAGTCCGCACAACCCAAACGCATTGACTCCCAGCATCTGCAACTGTTCCGTCAACAACGAATTGACTTTGCCATTCACCGCCATCAAAAAAATTTCCAAAGTTTTTCTATCGGTATAGCGCGAGGTATAACCCGAAGGCGAAGTAATCATCTTCGGCGGCGTTCCCAAGCCTTCACCCAGCCCATTCGCCTCCGCCGAACCGCCATGCACAAAGACGAGTCGCTTACCTTGCTTCAACAATTCAACAGCATCGCTACATATCGCAGAAAAATCCACGCCCTCCGTGCCGCCGAGTTTTACAACAGTAACTTCCATAAATTCTCCATGACATCTGGTGGTCGAGTAGTTCCGAGCGACAGCGAGGAACGTATCGAGACCACATCTTATAATTTCATATTTACCTATTATTGATGGTTTCGATACGCCCTTCGCAAAGAACGCTCAGGGCTACTCAACCATCAGAATTATTTATTCATCCTTCATACTTCATCATTCATCCTTTATATCGGATGCAACCCCATAAACTCCAACCCCAGCGTCTCATCCCAACCCATCATCAAGTTCAGACATTGCACCGCCGAACCAGACGCGCCCTTCATCAGGTTGTCAATCGCGGACATCGCCACAATGTGACCGTTGCTTTCGTCCAGTTCAAAACCTAGATCGGCATAGTTGGAGCCAGCCAGAATCTTCGGCTCAGGCACGCGATAAATCCCACGTTGCTCCTTGACCACGCGAATAAACGGATTTTCGTTCGCAACTGCTCTGTAGGCTTTCCACAAATCTTTTGTCGCCGTACCAGCCTTCACCTTGGCATGAGCCGTCGCTAACACGCCGCGCACCAAGTCCACAGCAGTCATCGTCAACGAGATGTCTTTGACTCCCATCTCCTGAATCACTTCCGCTGTATGACGATGACCAAACGCCGAAAATGTGCGGATGACGTTGGCGCGTTCCGCGTGAAGCGAACCAGAGTTGCCCTCCGCGCCGCCTTCGGACGAGCCAACTTTAATTTCAATAAAAATCGGGGAAGATAAATCCAGCAAATCCGCTTTGATTAACGGAAGCAAGGCGAGATTGCTCGCGGTGGCGTTACACCCCACGCCGCTGATGTAATTTGCATTCGCCATTTCCGCGCGATGCAGTTCGGGCAGACCATACACAAACTTGCTCAACCAATCGGGCGCGGCATGTTTTTCGCCATACCATTGCTCATAAAATTTTTCATCGCGCAAACGAAAATCTGCCGAGAGGTCAATGATTTTTGTTCCAAGTTTTGCGTAGGCTTCGATATTTTTTTGCGCCTGCCCATGCGGTTGCGCCAAAAATAAAACATCCACGGACTCAAGTTGAGACGGGTCGCTGAATTTCAATTGCGTTTGCTTTCTCAAATTTGGATGCGTCTGATAAACATACTCGCCCACGCGCGAACGCGAAGTGACCTGCTTAATTTCAACTTTGGGATGACCCAATAGCAATCGAATCAACTCACCGCCGCCGTACCCCGAACCGCCAATAATCGAAACTGTAACCATCAATAATTCCTCCGTTTTAATCCGTGAATCCGTTTCAAAGTCCGTTACCTTCCGTGAATCCGCTATAGAGTCCGTTTACCAAAGTCCGTTTACCATTTATGCCACTCCAAAAATACGTGCCAAAATTGCTTTCTGCGCGTGCAAGCGATTATGCGCCTGTGGAAAAATTACGGACTGCAAACCGTCCGCGACTTCATCGGTCAATTCGTGATTGCGATGCGCGGGCAAACAGTGCATGACGATTGCATCCTGCTTCGCTTCATTCACTAACTGATGGTTGACTTGATAGGACGAAAAAATTTCTTCGCGCTTGATGGTTTCATCTTCCTGTCCCATGCTCGTCCATGTATCAGTATAAATCACATCCGCGCCTTTGACAGCCTCATGCGGATTATTGTAAAAAGAAATTTCCGCGCCAGTTTCGCAGGTTATTTGTTTGGCAGTTTCAATCGCATCCGAAGCAAGCTCATAGCCAACTGGATTCGCAATTGCAAAATCCCAACCAAGTTTCGCGCAGACATGCATCAACGAGACTGCGACATTATTTCCATCGCCAATGTATGTGACGTTCAAGCCTTTGACTTTGCCGAATTTTTCTTGAATGGTCAACGCGTCCGCCAACGCCTGGCATGGATGGTTGTAATCGCTCAATCCGTTGATGACTGGCACGCTCGCCCATTCCGCCAACTCGATCAAATGCTCATGCGAAAAGACACGCGCCATGATTCCCTGCACATAACCCGACAACACCCGCGCCACATCCGCAATCGATTCGCGCTGACCGAGTCCAATTTCCGCGGGCGAAAGATACAGGGCATGACCGCCCAAATGTTGCATCGCCATCTCAAATGAAACGCGCGTCCGCAAACTTGGCTTTTGAAACACCATCGCCAAGGCTTTACCTTTCAACACAGGTGCATTACCGCCGTTGAAATATTCTTTCTTCAAAGCCATCGCAAGGTCTAACAAATCCTGCAACTCCTCCGAAGAAGAATCGGCAATATGCAGAAAATCCTTCTTCATCGCAAATTTCGGTCTTACAGCCATTTGCATCTCTTGAACATCCATAATCGCTCCAATCATCCGCTTTCATAAACGGACTCTTTCACGGAATAGCGGACTAAAACGGAAGCCGTTACTTTCCGTGAATCCGTTTTAGAGTCCGTTTACTAAAGTCCGTTCTCATCCGTGAATCCGTTTCAAAGTCCGTTTACCAAAGTCCGTTTATGCCTTTACAACCTTCATCGTATATTCCACAATCTCATCCGCAATATCAATCCCGCTCACAGGTTGCATCGTGTGGAACTCCATCGTGTGATTGATCTCATTGACCACGAGTCCCTTTTCAGGATGTTCGACCAAATCCACAGCCAGCACGCCGCCGCCCACAGATTTCGCCGCGCACAAACATAAATCCTCGATCTCAGGCGTGATCGGACACAACTCGCCTTCGCCGCCACGCGCCGTGTTCGTGATCCAATGTTCGGATTTGCGATACATCGCCGTCAACACTTTATCGCCAATCACAACCGCGCGGATGTCGCGCCCAGGCTTCGCAATATATTCCTGAATATAAAAAACAGAATGTTGCACAGACCCGAGCGTGGACTTGTGTTCCAGCACCGCTTCCGCCGCATCGCGGTCATTGACCTTCGCCAGCAACCGCCCCCACGACCCGACGACTGGCTTCAAGACCACAGGATAACCAAACGCTTCAATCGCTTCCAACGCCGCTTCAGTTGTGAACGCCGTTGCATTATGCGGTTGCGGAACGCCATCTCTTGCAAGCGCCGCGCTTGTCATCAACTTGTCGCCGCAAACTTCCGCAACCGATGCCGTGTTCACCGTCGGCACGCCAAACGCATTCAACAAGCGCAACGCATACAATCCGCTGTTGTAACTGATGCTTCTTTCCAACACAGCGTCGTATTGTTGCCACGGCTTCGCGTCATCCAAATCAAAATGAATCGCGCGATCATCCAAGCGGTCATAATCAATGCCGCGTTTTTCCATCGCGCCGAAAATCCATTTCTCTTCCACGCGCACGCGGGAATAAAGAACGCCTATTTTGAGTCGTCGTTGCATAAAGTTTTATCCAAATGAATGCAGAAAGCAGAAGGCGTTTTATTCATCATTCATCATTCCGCCTTCTGCATTCCGAATTATTCTCCCCAATCTTCCTGTTCCATTGGCGCGAGTTGCACCGTCGCAGGCTCCAGCGCGGTCACTTCCAAATCCACGCCGCAATCCGAGCACACCAAAATTTCGCCAACTTCCGTTCCAACAGCTAACTCAACTTGGGCTTCACATTCAGGGCAAACAATTGTAGACATAATTTTCTTCTCCTTATTTTCAAATGATGAATTTAGAACAGAATAAAAATTTTCTGCGCTATTTACTATTCTGCATTTTGCATTCTGCAATCTGCATTTTGACTGATTTGAGACTCGTGCCGCCAATCGCATTTCTTTTTTCGATGGATTTCAGCGGATCGAAAACTTGATAAACATCCGCTTCAAATTCTGGACATTCTGCCTGATACGCTTCGAGCGGCAGTTTCTCCATCCCAACCTTTTTCTCCTCAGCCACGCGGACAATTTTTCCCGCTATCGCATGAGTCTCTCGAAACGGAATCCCTTTGCTGACAAGATAATCCGCTAAATCCGTAGCCATCATCGTCGAGTCAATTGCGTCTCGCATTCGTTCAACTTTGGCGGTAATCGTCCGCACAGCATTTGCAACCACTGGAAGAATCATCAACAATATATCCGTTGCTTCAAAGACAGGTTGCTTATCTTCCTGCAAATCTTTATCGTAAGTAGATGGCAAGCCTTTCAACGTACTCAACAATCCAGTCAACATGCCAATCATCGTGCCTGTTTTGCCGCGCGCCAACTCAAACACATCGGGATTTTTTTTCTGCGGCATAATGCTCGACCCCGTCGAAAACGCATCCGACAGTTCAAAGAAACCAAACTCAGCCGTTGTATATAAAACAATTTGTTCGGCGAGTTTGCTTAAGTGAATGCTGACCATCGTGGTACAAAATAAATATTCAGCCGCAAAGTCACGGTCAGAGATGGCATCCAAACTATTTTGCGAAGGTTTAGAAAAACCTAAAGACTTTGCTAATTCATTTCGATCAACGGGAATCGGAGTCCCTGCTAATGCCGCAGAACCAAGTGGCAAAATGGAAACTCGCTTCACCAAATCATCCAATCGTTCAATATCTCTCTGCAGAGGGTGATAATGACTCAGCCACCAATGCGCCAACAAAATGGGTTGCGCTCTCTGCAAGTGAGTGTAGCCAGGCATAATCGTCTCGCCAGCGGATTCAGCATTTTCTACCAAAGCCGTTTGCAAATATTTCAACGCGGCTTGCAGTTCAGGAATCGCGCCTAACATCCACAAACGGAAATCTGTCGCCACTTGATCGTTGCGGCTTCTGCCTGTGTGCAGTTTGCCCGCCACATCGCCAATCAATTCGGTCAACCTGCGTTCAACAGCGGTGTGGATATCTTCGTCTGACTCAGCGAAGGTAAACTGTCCCTGAGAAAATTCTTTTCGGACGGTATCCAGCCCAAGTGAGATCGAAGCGTGTTCTTTATCCGAAAGAATGCCCGCTTGATAAATCGCCTGCGCCCACGCCAGACTCCCATCAACATCTTGAATCGCCAGGCGTTGGTCCACAGGCAGGGACGTATTGAGCACCCATGCGAGCGAGTCTAACGATTGGGCAAATCTGCCACCCCAAAGAGTCATAACGCCTCCATGTAGACAGGTAAACAAGTACACAAGTAGACAAACCGATCTACGTGTTTACCTGTGTACTTGTTTACGTTTTTACTTGTATTCATCTAATCTCTTTTGAATTTCGAATAATCAGGCTTGGGCATGTCGAGACCTGAAACAGGCAAACCGTTCAATGCGCGGACTTTCATGCTGAGTCCATATAACCGAATAAAACCTTCGGCGTGACTTTGATCGTAGACATCTTCCTGACCGAAGGTTGCAAAATCTTCGCGATACAAACTGAACGGAGATTTTTTGCCAGCGGTGATGATGTTACCTTTATATAATTTGAGTTTGACCGTGCCAGTGACGGGACCTTGCGTTGCGTTGACAAACGCATCAATTGATTCGCGCAGAGGCGTAAACCACAAACCGTTGTAAGTGAGTTCAGTATATTTGACGGCGACCATTTCTTTGAAGTGCATCGTTTCGCGGTCAAGAATTAATGACTCAAGTTCACGATGCGCATAAAGAAGAATTGTGCCGCCTGGAGTTTCATACACGCCATGCGACTTCATCCCGACGAGTCGATTCTCAACAAGGTCAACGCGACCGATGGCATGTGCGCCGCCAATCGCATTTAATTTTTGCACAATCTTTGCGGGCGAAAGCTTTTCTCCATTCACCGCAATTGGTGCGCCGCTTTCAAATTCAATCTCGACATACTCGGCTTCATCGGGCGCATTCTCTGGCGAAGTGGACATTTGATACATCGCTTCTTCGGGTTCGTTCCATGGGTCTTCGAGCAAGCCGCCTTCGTGCGAAAGATGCCAGAGATTTGAATCGCGCGAGTAAATGGATTTGATGGTTGCAGTGACTGGCACGTTATGTTTTGCCGCATAGTTCAACGCATCTTCACGCGAACGAATGTCCCACTCACGCCACGGAGCGATAATTTTCAAGCGCGGGTCGAGCGCCATCACGGTTAACTCAAAGCGGACTTGGTCGTTGCCTTTGCCAGTCGCGCCGTGCGCCACCGCATCCGCGCCCACTTGATGAGCGACATCCACTAAATGTTTTGCAATTAAAGGACGGGCAACCGATGTGCCCAATAAATACTTGTGTTCATACACTGCCCCCATCTTCAACATGGGAAAGAGATATTCCGAAGCGAACTCTTCCTTCATGTCGTGGATAATGCACTGACTCGCGCCGCTGTTGATGGCTTTCTGCTCCAGCCCGCGCATATCCTCATCGCCCTGACCAATGTCGGCGCAAAAACAAATCACTTCACAGCCGTAGTTTTCTTTCAACCACGGCACAATCACGGACGTATCCAGCCCGCCAGAATAGGCGAGGACAATTTTCTTCACTTGCGGTTTTGGTTTCGAGTTCATTTCATTCTCCTTGATAAAAAATATAAAAAAGCGACCCACCTTCAAGGTGGGTCGCTTTTGGTTGACTTGTGCGCGTGTGTCAGCGCGTGCTTGCGTTCGCTATTCCGTCATCCAAACAAAAAGAACCCAACCTTTGAGTTGAGGTACGCTTCGAACGACGGATACGCGGCGCAAACGATTTGGCTAACATGTTGGGCAGTATTCTACTCGCAATGTGAAATGTGTCAATGGTTTTAATGAAATTCGTTTTACAGAGTCATTATCGCGCTACTTGATGATGACTCTGTAAACTTCGATACTTCAATTCCTTCTTTCGCATTGCCTGAATCGCAGAGGTCGCCGCGGTTGCGGATGATAAAGTCGTCAGCAAAGGCACATTCATCGCAATCGCGGCTTTGCGAATCTCAGCGCCGTCGGTATGCGCGTGCGGACCCAACGGCGTATTCAACACCAATTGAATTTTTCCCGCGCGAATTAAATCTACAATTTGCGTTGAGCCATCTTGCGCTTTTTCGACAACCTCAACAGGCAGGTTTGCTTTCTTGCACATATCCGCTGTGCCAGGCGTGGCATACAATGAAAACCCTAATCTGTGCATATCACGCGCAAACTTCAAGCCCGCGCTTTTATCATAATCATTGACGGTGATTAAGACCGCGCCTGCATCGGGCAAGCCTTGTCCCGCTGCCGTTTGTGATTTTGCAAACGCATGACCAAAATGCGAGGCGTGTCCCATCACTTCACCAGTCGAGTGCATTTCAGGTCCGAGCAGTGAACTGGAGCCAGGCAATTTTTTGAACGGGAAGACCGCTTCTTTGATGAAGAAGCCATCCACTTGCGGTTCTTCGGTCACGCCCAACTCTTCCAATGTTTTCCCCGCCATCACTTGCGCGGCAACATACGCCATGTTCAAACTCGTCGCTTTGCTGGCATACGGCACGGTTCTCGAAGCGCGTGGGTTAACTTCCAACACATAAACCACTTCGCCTTTCAATGCAAATTGCACGTTCATCAATCCGCGCACGCCCAATGCGAGACCAAGTTGCTCGGTATATTCGCGCATGATTCCCTGATGATACGCGCTGACTTTATACGGCGGCAAAACGCACGCCGCATCTCCCGAATGCACGCCCGCTTCTTCGATGTGTTGCATCACCGCGCCAACAACAACTCGTTCTCCATCGGATAAAGCATCCACGTCAATTTCAAAAGCGTCTTCCAAAAATTTATCAATCAATATCGGTTGATGAGGAGCCGCTTCAATCGCCTGTTGAATGAATCCTGCCAAATTGGCTTCGGAATCCACTAAAGCCATTGCCCTGCCACCCAAGACAAAAGACGGACGCACCAAAACTGGATATCCGATTCTTTCGGCGACTTCTCGCGCTTCTTCCAACGTGCGGGCGATTCCGTTTTCGGGCTGGGGGATGTCTAATTCTTTTAATAACTTCGCAAATTCTTCTCTATCTTCCGAGAGTTGAATCGCATGAGGCGACGTGCCTAAAATTTTGACTCCCGCCGCTTCGAGTCCCGCCGCAAGGTTGAGCGGAGTCTGTCCGCCGAACTGCACGATAACTCCGATGGGATTTTCTTTATCAATGACATTTAATACATGCTCAAGAGTCAACGGCTCAAAATACAATCTATCGGCTGTGTCGTAATCCGTTGAGACGGTTTCAGGATTGCAGTTATACATGATGGTTTCATAGCCCATCTTCGATAATGCAAACGCCGCCTGACAACAGCAATAATCAAATTCAATTCCCTGACCAATTCGATTCGGTCCGCCACCGAGAATTAATATTTTTTGTTTATCTGTTGGTCGAGATTCGTCATCCATCTCATACGCGGAATAAAGATAAGGAGTCTGCGCTTCAAACTCTGCGGCGCAGGTGTCTACGCGTTGGAAGGTGGGGAGGATGTTGAGTGATTTGCGAAGCTCCCTAAATGATGAATGATGAAGGAGGAAGGATGAATTTAAGAGCCATGCAATGTGCGAGTCTGCGAAGCCCATTTGCTTGGCTTCGCGCAAAATTGGCTTGAGTTCATCTTCGGTCTTGCAATCTCTAATCTCTAATTCTCTAATCTCTATTTCTTTCATTTGCCCAAGAAACCATAAATCATATCCAGTCGCATTTGCAATTTCATCTAACGACATGCCTTGTTGAATAGCGCGATAGACGCGGAACAATCTGTCGGCGCGGGGAATTGTCAGCGTGGCGAATGTTTCAGGTTCAGCGACCAGCTCGCGGCTGGGCGCGAAGCGTGAAGCGTCTAATGCGTCCACTCCAATTTCCAAAGATTGAATCGCTTTGTTCAAGGCTTCGGGAAACGTCCTGCCTAATGCCATCGCTTCGCCGACGGATTTCATTTGCGGACCGAGAGTCGGATCCACGCCTGGAAATTTTTCAAACGCCCAGCGCGGAATTTTGACGACGACATAATCGAGCGAAGGCTCGAAGGCGGCTTTGGTTTGTTTGGTGATGTCGTTAGTGATTTCGTCGAGGGTGTAACCGACGGCGACCAGCGCGGCGAGTTTTGCAATTGGAAAACCTGTGGCTTTGGATGCGAGCGCGGACGAACGACTGACGCGCGGATTCATTTCGATGACCACGACGCGCCCCGTTTTTGGGTCAACGCCGAATTGCACATTCGAGCCGCCCGTCTCCACGCCGACGGCGGATAAAACTTGATGGGCGAGGTCGCGCAGAATTTGATATTCACGATCCGTTAAAGTTTGTGCGGGCGCGACGGTGATGCTGTCGCCCGTGTGCACGCCCATCGGGTCAAGATTTTCGATGGAACAGACGACAACAAAATTATTTTTTTTATCGCGCATTACTTCAAGTTCGTATTCTTTCCAACCCAAAACAGATTCTTCGAGCCAGGCTTGCGCGATGGGCGATTCGGAAATCGCGCTACGAACCGCTTCTGCAAGTTGACTCGATTCATACACCCACGACGCGCCCGTGCCGCCCATCGCAAACGAAGCGCGGACTAAAACGGGATAGCCTGTTTGTTTGGTAATTTCTTCGGCTTCATTCAATGAATACGCCGCTCCGCCGCGCGGGACAGGGATGTTATTTTTTTGCATCGTCTCGCGGAAAAGCAAACGGTCTTCAGCGGCTTTGATGGCATTTAGATTCGCACCAATCAATTGCACGCCATATTTTTCAAGCACGCCGTTTTCACTTAATGCCAGCGCGAGATTTAATCCAGTCTGTCCGCCGACGGTGGGGAGCATGGCATCTGGTTTTTCTTGCGCGATGATGGCTTCCAACGCTTCGGGTGTGAGCGGCTCGATATACGTTGCATCGGCGATTTCGGGGTCGGTCATAATCGTTGCAGGGTTGGAGTTGACCAGGACCACGCGATAGCCTTCCGCTTTTAATGCTTTGACGGCTTGCGTGCCAGAGTAATCAAACTCCGCGGCTTGACCGATGACGATGGCTCCAGAGCCAGGGACGAGGATGGTGTGGATGTCGGTGCGTTTCATAAGGATGAATTCTGAATGATGAAGGATGAATAATTAACCGCTAAGAACGCGGAGGTCGCTAAGAATCTTTTTAAAACTTTGCGCTCTTGGCGAGTTTCGCGGTTCAAATTTGTTGAGTTAGATTTAATCATTATCGTTGTCCTTCAATCATCTTGAAAAAATCGCTAAAAATATCTTGCGCGTCATGCGGACCTGAAGCGGCTTCGGGGTGAAACTGCACGCTGAAAACAGGTTTGTTTTTCATTCTCAACCCCTCAAGCGAGTCGTCGTTCAAACTTTTATAGGTGATTTCCACTTCGTCTTTATTCAACTCCCCTTCGCTGACGCAATAATTATGATTTTGTGCGGTGATTAAAACTTTCCCGCTTGGTAAATGTTGAACGGGATGATTTGCGCCGTGATGCCCGAATTTGAGTTTGTGCGTGTATGCGCCTAATGCTCTACCGATCAATTGATGTCCAAGACAAATGCCAAATATCGGAATATCGCTTTCAATCAACTCGCTGACCGCTTTCACCGCATAAGGCAAACCTGCTGGGTCGCCAGGTCCGTTGGAGAGAAAAATGCCATCAGGCTGTAACGCTAAAACTTCATCGGCAGTTGTATCCGCAGGGACAACCGTTACATTTGCGCCATAACTTGAGAGATGCCGCAGGATGTTTTCTTTGATGCCGAAGTCATAGGCAACGATATGAAATGCAGAATGCTGAATGGGGAATGAAGAATTCTGCCTTCTGCCTTCTGCCTTCTGCATTACCCACCGACTCCCCTCATCATCCACCCAATGATACGGCTCGGCGCAAGTTACTTCTTTGACCACATCTCGTCCATCGAGTCCTTCCCAATCACGAGCCATCTTTAATAATGTTTCGGCAGATGTTCCTTTTGTGGAGAGCGCCGCTTTTTGAACGCCGCCGTCACGCAGTTTGCGAGTGAGCCAGCGCGTATCAACTCCGCTGATGGCAGGGACGTTATGTTTTGTAAGCCAATCGGATAACGAAAGCGCCGAACGCCAATTCGATACAACGGGACTCAACGAACGAATCACCGCCGCTGAAACTTGCGGCTTTGCCGACTCATCGTCTTCCAAATTGATTCCCACATTGCCGATGTGCGAGACAGTAAATAAAACGCCTTGTCCGCGATAGGATGGGTCGGTCAAAATTTCTTGATAACCCGTCATGCTGGTGTTGAACACTAACTCAAACACAACATCAGTCTCTGCGCCAAAGGCTTGTCCTCCTATGATTGTTCCATCTTCAAGTGCGAGTGTTGCCGTCATTCATCAATCCTTTCGTAAGTGCCGTGCTTTGTTTCGTCAGCAGTTGTACTGCTGGCATTTCGGCAGTACAACTGCCGAAAGAACGAATATCTCATTAGTGCCATACAAAAAAATAACCCTCCAAAGGAGGGTTATTTTTAATTAACATTTTCGATGCAATCCTGAATCGCGCCTGTCAAATCAAAATAATCCAACCTTTCGAGAAAAGGCAGTTTGAGACGACGAGTACGACGGACGGAAAGTTTCACTATCATGTCGGGCGGTATTCTACTATCAACATATACTGTGTCAAGATTTTTGCAGGGCAATTGCATTCAAAAAATAATGTTGATAATTTTACTTTATCAATCAGGCATAATTTGTCTGACAAGTTAATGAAAACCAGTTGTAAGATTGGTGCGTCAAAACCATTGACATATTTCATATCGCGATTAGAATTCGCCCCAATATGTTTAGAGACAAAGCAAGTATTCTGATGGAAGCCAAATCAAAGCGCAAGCCCGTCTCCGCAACTTCGGTTGTCGGGATTGGGCTGGCTTCGGTTGAACAGAATCAGAAAAAGGACTTGCCGTAGTTCTTTGCATCTATCTGTGTGCCGTCAAAGCGCCCTCCGACATCGGAGGGCGCTTTTTATTTTCATTACAAAAGGAAATTGTATGCTTGAAATTTTAGATACAACTTTGCGCGAAGGCGAACAAACCCCGTACGTCAACTTCAGCGTGGATGAAAAAATACAGATCGCCAAAATGCTGGATAACGTCGGCGTGGAGATGATCGAAGCGGGCGATCCGTCCGTCTCAAAAAATGTGGCGAAAGCGATTGAAAAAATCGCCTCACTCGGACTTCAAGCTGAAGTCGTCGCCCACAGCATTGCATCCCGCTCAGGCATTGACCGCGCCAAAGCCTGCGGCGCGGATCGTGTCGCCATCTTCTACGCCACATCAAAAATTCACTTGGATGAGAAGTTACATAAAACGCCAGAGCAAGCGCTTGAAATTATCCGTGAGCATATTTGTTACGCAAAAAGTTTGGGATTAAAAGTCCGCTACACGCCAGAGGACGCGACGCGCACCGAGTTTGAATTTCTCGTCCAAATTTGCAACGCCGCCATCGAATCAGGCGCGGACCGAATCAGCTTTGCGGACACGTTGGGAATCATGCAACCGCACACCATGTTTGAGCGAGTCTCGGCATTACGCGAGGCGTTGCGTCCCTGTCAGATGGATTTGCACTGCCACGACGATTACGGGCTTGCTCTGGCAAACGCCATGTCTGGGATTCGCGCGGGCGCAAATTGTATCCACACCACAGTCAACGGCTTGGGAGAACGAACAGGCATCCCCGATTTAGCCGAAACAATTTTATCTTTTCATAACCTGGAAGAAATTCAAAAATATAACATTCAACCGCTGATGGAACTTTCCAGTTATCTCGAAAAAATTTCTGGCTTCTTTCTTTCGCCGAACAAACCCATTACGGGACAAAACGCATTCAGCCATAAAAGCGGAGTCCACACCAACGGCGTGTTGAAGGACCCGCGCACCTACGAGCCGTTTGACCCCGCTTTATTAGGGCGCGAAAGAAAAATTGTGATTGATAAATACACAGGCAAAAGCGCGGTCGCGTCTCGCTTGGAAGAATACGGCATCGAAGTCAGCGCCGCGGAATTGGAAGTGATTGTTTCGAGAATCAAAAACATCGGCGACGAGCGCAAGCAACTTTTCGACGCGGATATTTTAGAGATCGCCGAGCAGGTTACGGGTAGAGAGATTGACGTGATCCCACGCGACATCAGCGCGATGTTGATGGTGGAAGTCGAGTCGCATGTGTACACCTCGTCAGTTGTTCGGCGCATGCGCGGATTTACCAACGTCTCAAATGTTTACGAAATCACGGGCGATTTTGACATCAGCGCGTTTGTGAATGTTGAAAATGTCATGGCGTTGAACAACTTAATCGAAGAAGTCCGCACCGTGCCAGGCGTGAAGCGGACAGATACGAAAATGGTGTTGAAAAAATATAACGGGAAAGCATGAGAGCGTAGACAGGCAAGCAAGTGAACGGGTAAACAGGTATACACGTACATACGTGTTTGACCAACCTGTGTACTTGTCTACTTGTTTACGTATTTACTTACACAAGGAGAATCTATGGGCACATTAGTCGAAGAAATTTTTTCGCGTAAAGCAGGCAAGCAAGTACATGCGGGTGAAATTTTGTTATTGGACGTTGACTACATTATGAGTCACGATAACACCACGCCGCTCGCCATCAAAGCCTTTCGCGATATTGGCAAACCGATCTTGGATAAAAACAAAATCGTGATTCATTTTGACCATGCCTACCCCGCCCCAAATATTCTGGCGGCGGAGAATCACAAAAAGATCATCGAGTTTGTCAAAGAGCAGAAATTGCCGAATTTATTGCATCAAGGCGTTTGCCATCAAGTGATGATTGAAGAAGGTTACATCACGCCTGGCGCAATTGTCATCGGCGCGGACTCGCATTCCAATACTTATGGCGCGATGGGCGCATTTGGAACTGGGCTTGGTTCTACGGAAATCGGCGTGGCATGGATTACTGGAAAATGTTGGTTCAAAGTTCCTGAAACGATTCGCGTTGAATTAAGCGGGCAGGCTCAACACGGAGTCTATGCCAAAGATGTGATGATTCACATCGCAGGCTTGCTCGGCATGGACGGCGGAACCTATCGCTCGGTTGAATTTGGCGGCGAATATATTGATAATTTGCCGACGCACGAACGAATTATTTTTCCGAATATGTCTACTGAAATCGGGGCGAAATGCGGATTGATCGCCGCTGACGATGTGACGATCAATTATCTCGAAAACGAGACGCCAGCCCTGAGCATGTCGAAGGGTCCTTTTGAACGAATACTTCCAGTCAATCCAAGATATGAACGCATCCTTGAAATTGACGTTTCGACGTTAACGCCACAAGTGGCTTGCCATCCTGATGTGGATAATGTCAAACCGCTCACAGAAGTTGAAGGCTTGGAAGTGCATGAAGTTTATATTGGCACATGCACGAATGCGCGTTATGAAGATTTGGAAATTGTAGCGAACATGTTGAAGGGTAAAAAAGTAAATCCGCTTGTGCGCGTCATCGTCACGCCTGCCAGCGACCGCATTTATAAAAAAGCGTTGAAAAACGGTTTGATTGAAACGTTGATGGATGCAGGTTGCACAGTCACAGGTTCTGGTTGCGGCGCATGTATTGGTCGTCACGGCGGAATTCTCGCGCCAGGCGAACGCGCATTGACCACGATGAATCGCAATTTCATCGGTCGCATGGGCAGTCCGCTATCGGAAATTTATTTGGCATCCCCAGCCACTGCCGCCGCCACCGCGCTCACGGGAAAAATCACCGACCCGCGCGAATATTTGGAAACAATAAATTCTTGAACCGCCAAGTGCGCGAAGAGCGTGAAGAAAACTTTTAAATCTTTGCGTCCTTCGCGCTCTTCGCGGTTAATAAAAATAAAAAAGGAGACTCTTATCATGGGAAAAGCCTGGACGTTCGGCGAAAACATGAACACGGATGAAATCATCCCTGGTCGTTATAACATTACGATTGACCCGCTTGAACTTGCAAAAAATGTTTTTTGCGAAGTCAAACCTGAATATGCAAAAACAGTACAGTCTGGCGACGTGATCGTCGGCGGGCAAAATTTCGGTTGCGGTTCATCGCGCGAACATGCGCCAATTGCGATCAAAGGCTCGCAAGCAAAATGTATCATCGCGCCATCGTTTGCGCGAATCTTTTTTCGCAATGCCATCAACATTGGTTTGCCAATTTTGGAATGTCCCGAAGCCGTTGCGGACATCACTGAAGGCGATGACGTTGATGTTGATTTATCTTCTGGAAAGATTTTCAATCGCACAAATGGCAATCAATATCAAGCGCAAGCCCTGCCCAATTTTGTTTTGAAAATTGCGGAAGCGGGTGGCATCGTCAACTTTTTGAAAACGCATGAAATTCAGGAGTTAATGCAGAATGTAGAGTGATGAATACAGAATATTCTTCATTCCACATTCATCATTCTGCATTTAAAGAATTATGACTTACAAAATTTGCTTACTCCCTGGCGACGGCATCGGACCCGAAGTGATTGACTGCGCCGAAAAAGTTTTGCAATCTCTGCCATTGGATTTTGAATTCACTCGCGCTGAGATTGGATTCAACGCCTACGAACGACTCGGCGCACCATTACCTGATGCGACTCTCGAAAAAATCCGCCTCTCTTCCGCGACCTTATTTGGCGCTGTTACAACGCCGCCAAACATCGCTGGATATTTTTCCCCCGTCGTGCGGATGCGCCAATCGTTGGAGTTGTTTGCCAACTTAAGACCATGCCGATCCATTCCGCACGAATCATCCAAAGAAAACATTGACCTCATCATCGTCCGCGAGAATACCGAAGGATTGTATTCTGGAATTGAAAGAGTCGAAGACGATGGAAACCGTGCCATCACCGAAAGAGTCATCACCCGCAAAGGTTCGGAGAGAATCATTCGCAAAGCATTTGACTTGGCGCAACAGACAAAACGCAAATCTGTTCACGTCGTTCATAAAGCCAATGTGCTTCGTCAAACTTGCGGACTCTTCCGCACAGTGGCATTTGAAATTGCAAAAGAATATCCTGAAATTATTTTGCATGAAATGCTCGTAGATACTTGCGCAATGGAATTAATCCGCGCGCCTGAGCAGTTTGAAGTCATCGTCACCACTAATTTATTTGGCGATATTCTCAGCGACGAAGCCTGCATGTTTGTCGGTGGACTCGGCGTCGCCGCTTCGGGAAACATCGGCGCGAACGCCGCAGTCTTCGAGCCTGTTCACGGGAGCGCGCCGCCGCTGGTCGGCACGGGCAAAGCGAATCCAATTGCCACATTGTTAGCGGCAGGCATGATGTTGGATTATCTCAACGAAAAAGAATCCGCTGAAAGATTACGCCAAGCCGTTGAAAGTTGCATCGCATCCAAAGAAACCACGCCCGATTTGGGCGGAAGTTTGACGACGAGTGAAGTGGCTGAGAGAGTCAAAGTTAGAATGCAAAATGAAGAATGAAGAATTTCATTCCGCATTTTGCATTCAGCATTCTGCATTTATTTACAAGGAGACAAAATGATCAAAGTTGGATTTTTATACACTCGCTTACGCGCCGAAGAAAAATATTTATTAGACGAAATGGAAAAATTTGACGATGTAGAAATCGTCCGCATTAATGATGGCGATGAGTTCTTTGGCATTCATCAGCTTCCTAAAGAGATTGATGTTTTGTTCGAACGTTCCATTTCATATTCACGCGGACTTTACATCTCGCGCATCTTTGAAGCGCATGGCATTCCCGTTGTCAATTCAGCATTAGTCGCTGAACGATGTGGCGATAAATATGTCACGAGTCAACTGCTGGCGAAGAACGGAATCGCAACTCCCAGAGTGTTAATGGCTTTCGATGAAGAATCCGCTCTCAGGGCAATTGAGGCGATGGGTTATCCATGTGTGCTGAAACCAGTCGTTGGGTCATGGGGACGATTACTTGCAAAAGTCGAAAATAAATCAATGGCAGAAGCGTTGATTGAACATAAATCTTCGTTGGGAGTCAATCATCAAGTTTTTTATATTCAAGAATACATCAACAAACCTGGTCGTGACATTCGCGCGTTTGTTATCGGCGATGAATGTATTTGCGCCATTTATCGCTCATCCGAAAATTGGATCACCAACACCGCGCGCGGCGGCATTGCAACCAGCTGTCCCGTCACGGATGAAATTGCAGAGTTATGCAAACGTGCCGCGCAAGCCATCGGAGGCGGCTTGCTCGCGCTCGATTTATTTGAAACTGAAAACGGATACACCATCAACGAAATTAATCACACGATGGAATTTCGCAACAGCATCACGACAACGGGCGTAAACATTCCGCAAAAAATGATTGAGTATGTTTTACAAAATGTCAGACAAAAAGCTTAACATTTCAAAATTGCTCGTTGACTAGACAAGTGACAAAGAGTACAATCTCGACGATTTCAAAAAGGTGTATATGCCAATTTATAAATTCATCATTCAAACAAATCACGACGCTCGAGTGGCGGGGCATTTAAAAGACGCCCACGCCCTCGGGTTTCAGCGCTTAAAAAATATAATCGTTCAAGACCTGTACTTCATTGAGGGTCAACTCATGCGAGAAGAATTGCAAGAGTTGGCTCTCAAACTTTTAACAGACCCAGTGACTCAAACCGCTTCGTGGATTGAATTGCCCGCGCCTCGTTTCGACACGGCTCCGCCAGTCAACGCATCGCTTCCCTCGCCCCAACCCCTCGATAAAACTCAGGGCAAGCCTGATTCAGTTATTCTGGAAGTCTCACTTCGCCCAGGCGTAACAGACCCCGTTGCCGAGCAAATCGTCCGCGCCGCGCATGAACTAAAGTTAAACGGAGTCCAGCGCGCCGCAACGGGCTTCAGGTTTCAAGTTGAAGGTTTGAAAGTTGAGCAAGTTGAACAACTGGCAAAGTCACTGCTTGCAAACAACGTCATTCAACACTGGACAATTGGCGAAATCACGCCATCCTTTCCTGAAGAAGTTGAATCCAGCGGCGCGGTGGAAGTTATCCCCATCCGTGAATTATCCAATGATGAATTATTAACTCTTTCAAAAGAACGCCGCGCCGCGTTAGATTTAGCCGAGATGCAAGCCGTTCAAAATTATTTCATCGAAGCAAAACGCGACCCAAGCGATGTTGAATTTGAAACCATCGCCCAAACCTGGAGCGAACATTGCGTGCATAAGACGTTCAAAGCAAAGATAGAGATTAGAGATCAGAGATTAGAGAATAGTAACCAATCTCCAGTCTCCAGTCTCGATTCGTTAATCAAAACCTACCTCAAATCCGCAACCGATAAAATCGCCGCGCCGTGGGTGATCTCTGCTTTTGTAGATAACGCAGGCATCATTGAGTTTGACGACGAATTTGAAATCTCGTTCAAAGCCGAAACGCACAACCACCCATCCGCTGTTGAACCGTTTGGCGGCGCGAACACAGGTGTAGGCGGAGTCATCCGCGACGTGTTGGGCGTTTCCGCAAAGCCAATTGCAAATACGGATATCTTATGTTTTGGTCCACAGGATTTAGACCCGAAATCATTACCCGATGGAGTCTTGCATCCCAGAAGAATTCAATCGGGCGTTGTGGCGGGCGTGCAGGATTATGGAAATAAAATCGGCATCCCTACCGTCAACGGCGCAATTTTGTACGACGAAGGATACACGGCCAATCCGCTGGTATTTTGCGGATGTGTCGGCATTGCGCCCAAAGGAAAACACAAAAAGAATCCGCAAGCTGGAGATCGAGTGATTGTGTTAGGCGGGCGGACGGGGCGCGACGGATTACGCGGCGCGACCTTTTCATCCATGACGATGGACGCGCAAACTGGAGAAGTCTCTGGCGCGTCAGTTCAAATTGGCGACCCCATTACAGAAAAAGGTTTAATAGATGTCATCGTCCGCGCCAGAGATTTAGGACTCTACAACGACATCACCGATTGTGGTGCAGGTGGATTATCCTCCGCAGTTGGTGAAATGGCTTCATCCATTGGCTGTGATGTAGATTTAACAAAAGTAAAACTCAAATATGCAGGTCTCGCCCCCTGGGAAATTTGGCTCTCTGAAGCGCAAGAAAGAATGGTCGTTGCAGTTGCTCCAGAAAAAATTTCTGAGCTACAAAAATTATGCGACACCTTCAACACCGAATTAACAGACATCGGCGCATTTACTGGTGATGGAAAACTTGTAGTTCGTTACGCCGAAAAAATTGTTGTGAATATGAACAACGAGTTTTTACATGAGGGTATTCCGCAGAGGCAATTAAAAGCAGAGATTAGAGAACAGAGATTAGAGAATAGTAATGTGTCAATTCCTAATCATCTAATCTCTAGTCATCTGCTCTCTCTCCTCTCTTCCCCCAACATTGCCAGCAAAGCAAACGTCATCCGCATTTATGACCATGAAGTACAAGGCGGAACGGTCGTCAAGCCATTAACTGGAATTGAAATGGATGCGCCATCTGATGCGGCTGTGATTAAACCAATTGGCACAAAAGGCATGAAAGGGATTGCTTTATCAAACGGAATCAATCCTGAATTTGGAAAACGGGATGCTTATCAAATGGCTTGGTCGGTCATTGATGAAGCGATTCGCAACGCTGTTGCAGTTGGCGCTGACCCTGAAAGAATCGCCATCCTTGATAACTTCTGCTGGGGCGACCCGCTTCGTCCTGAAACATTGGGCACGCTTGTTGAAGCCTGTCGTGGTTGCCACGACGCGTCACTTTTTTATCAAACGCCATTCATCAGCGGAAAAGATTCGCTCAACAACGAATATCTCGGCGCCGACGGGTTACGCCATGCCATTCCGCCCACTTTGTTAATTTCCGCCATCGGCATCGTGCCTGACATCAACAAAGCCATCACAATGGATTTGAAAGAAGCGGGTAATTTAATTTATCTTATCGGAGATTTTGTGACTGACCAAGAATCCGTTACTCTCCGTGAATCCGTTACAGAGTCCGTTGGCAAAAAATCCGTTCCCGCTGTTCCAAAATCCGCGTTACAAGTTTACAAAGCCTTGCATCAAGCCATCAACAACGGATATATAAAATCCGCGCACGATTTAAGTGAAGGTGGTTTTGCAGTTGCAATTGCAGAAATGTGCATCGGCGGTCGTCTCGGCGCGGAAATAAATTTTGCAGAAGCAATTTTTTTCAATGAAGTCAACGGATGTTTGCTCGTTGAAGTAACGCCAGAAAATAAAACATCTTTTGAAAACCAATTTGCAAATCTTACATTTAATAAAATTGGCAAAGTTACATCAACGCCAATTCTCAAACTCGGCAATCACGAAATAAAAATCGAGGAACTCGTTCATGCTTTCACTCATCCTTCCTAATTCACCATTCATCATTCATCCTTCATCATTCATCATTTCCTTATGAACCCAAAAGCCCTCATCCTCCAAGCGCATGGCTCCAACCGTGATTTCGATGTGATGAACGCGCTCACTCTCGCAGGCGCAGATGTGACTGGCGTCCCATTAAATGAGTTGAAGAATCACAAATCGCTTCTATCTGACTTTCAACTGCTCGTTTTACCTGGCGGTTTTTCCTACGCCGATGCTTTGGGCGCGGGCAAACTCCTCGCGCTTGATTTAGCATCTCACTTTGCGGATGAAGTCTCTGCATTTGTGGATGCAGGCAAACCTGTGATTGGAATATGCAACGGCTTTCAAGCATTAGTCAAAGCGGGGATTCTGCTGATGGAGCAAGACCAAGCGTCCGTTAAGAATGAAGCGACATTGACATTCAATGCTGAAGGTCATTTTGAATGTCGTTGGGTCAATATCAAATCTACATCGCAAACTTGCATCTGGACAAAAAATTTAACCGAAGTCATCACCTGCCCGATTGCGCATGGCGAAGGAAATTATCAAGCTGTTAAAAATATTTCGGCGGAACAAATTGCATTGACTTATGTTCATGCTGACGGCTCATCTGCAAATGGTTTGTATCCGATTAACCCAAACGGCTCGGTGATGGATATTGCGGGAATTACAAACGCAAAAGGCAATGTGCTTGGGTTGATGCCGCATCCTGAAAATCATATTTACACATGGCAACATCCGCGCCACACACGCGGCGAAACAAGCGGAAGCGGATTGAAGTTATTTGAAAACGGCGTGCAGTATGCAAAGGAGTTATAAATGATTTCTCAAAATGAATTATTGAAATTAATTCCGCAAGCGTTGAATGAAACAAATTTGCCGCTTGCAGGAAAACAAACAGGTAAAGTGCGCGATTGGTATGATTTGCAAAACGGACAACGATTAATTATCACAACTGACCGCCTGTCTGCATTTGATAGAGTGCTTGCAAACGTGCCGTACAAAGGTCAAGTGTTGAATCAGTTATCCGCTTGGTGGTTTGAGCAGACAAAAAATATTATCCCGAATCATTTAATTTCTATCCCCGACCCCAACGCCGCGATTGTAAAAAAAGTAAATCCGATTCAAGTAGAAGTCATCGTGCGCGGATATATCACAGGCGTAACATCAACGGCATTATGGCATCGTTATTCTTTAGGCGAAAGAAATATTTATGGATATGATTTCCCTGAAGGCTTAAGAAAGAATCAAAAATTACCTGAACCGATTATCACGCCAACAACAAAAGGTAGTGAAACGGGACATGACGAACGATTAACTTGCGCCGAAGTTGTTGAGAAAAATTTGCTCGATCAAAAAACTTGGAATCAAATTCAAGCCGCCGCATTAGCCATCTTCAAACGCGGACAAGAGTTAGCAAGCAAAGCAGAATTAATTTTGGTAGATACCAAATATGAATTTGGATTAACGGATGACGGCGAAGTATTATTAATTGATGAAGTTCATACGCCCGATTCATCCCGTTTTTGGAAAGCAAATAGTTATCAAAAACTTTTCGATGAAGGTAAAGAACAAGAAAACTTTGATAAAGAATTTATCCGTATTGCGTATGCTGAAAAAGGTTATCTCGGTGATGGAGAAATTCCAGCTATGCCCGATGATTTGTGGACATCCGCTTCACGAAGATATATCGCCATTTATGAAATGCTGACGGGCAAAACTTTCAAACCTGATATGTATCCGATTGAAGAACGCTTGCTCAAAAATTTAGAAACGGCGGGTATAAAATGAATCCGCTAATTGCCATCATCATGGGTTCCAAGTCCGATTGGGAGACGATGGAGCATGCTACAAAAATTCTTGATGAATTCAAAATTCCGCATGAAGTAAAAACTATTTCCGCACATCGCACACCTGATTTGCTTTTTCAATTTGCAGAATCGGCGCATGAACGTGGCATCGAAGTCATCATTGCAGGTGCGGGCGGCGCGGCGCATTTACCTGGGATGACCGCCGCGAAAACGCATCTGCCAGTTTTGGGCGTGCCTATTCAATCCAAAACGCTCAATGGAATGGATTCACTTTTATCCATTGTGCAAATGCCTGCGGGCGTTCCCGTTGGTACGCTTGCAATTGGCAAAGCGGGCGCAATCAATGCGGCGTTGCTGGCAACCTCTATCATTGCCAATAAACACAATCAATATCAAAATGCTTTACTGAAATATCGTGAAGCACAAACTCAAAATGTTTTGGATCATCCTGATCCGCGAGAAGATAACGGATGAAAAAGATTGGGATTTTGGGAGCAGGTCAACTTGGACGAATGCTTGCATTAGCGGGATATCCGCTGGGATTACGATTCCGATTCTTCGACTCCGCTCCCCCTACGGGGACGATGTCCGACTCACCCTCCAGTCTGCTCGCTGAACAAATCACAGCAGACTACGCTGACGAATCCGCTCTTGGAAAATTTGCGAGTGGATTAGATGTTGTCACTTATGAATTTGAGAATGTGCCCGTAGAGATAGTTCGTTATCTTGAAAAATTTGTGCCTGTCTATCCACCAGCGATGGCTTTGGAAAAAGCGCAGGATAGATTTGTTGAGAAAAGTTTTTTTCGGGGGTTGGGAATCCCTACGCCGAAGTTCTCAATAAACGAACTTGATAAACAGACTCTGTCACGGAATCGCAGAGGGGAACGGACATCTGTAAACGGACTCTCTCACGGACTCACGGAGGAAAACGGACTTTTGTTTCCTGCGGTATTGAAGACTCGACGGATGGGATATGATGGGAAGGGGCAAACGGTAATAAAGTCAGAAACGGATTTGGTGAACGGACTTTATCACGGATTCACGGATGAGAACGGAGTTGTAAGCGGACTCTTTCACGGACTCACAGATGAAAACGGACGGGAGGCTAATTTAATTTTGGAAGAATTTGTTGCGTTTGAGCGCGAGTTATCTATTATTGCTGTGCGAAATGAATCTGGGGAGATGAAGTTTTATCCATTGGTTGAGAATCAGCATCACGAAGGAATTTTGAGATTATCTATTGTGAATGGGAATATTTCTGCTGAGTTACAAAAGCAAGCAGAAGAGTATGCCAAACTTGTGATGAATCAATTAGATTATGTTGGCGTATTGACGATTGAGTTTTTTGAAAGAAACGGTCAATTGCTGGCTAATGAAATAGCGCCGCGAGTGCATAACAGCGGGCATTGGTCAATTGAAGGGGCGGTAACGTCTCAGTTTGAGAACCATGTTCGGGCGGTGATTGATGCGCCGCTTGGGAGCGCGAATCCGCTGGGGATGTGTGGAATGATCAATTTGGTTGGGAATCTTCCAGATGTGAAATTCATCCTAAGTATTGAAGGGGCGCATTTGCATTTGTACGATAAAGAACCTCGCCCAAAACGAAAGCTGGGACATATTACGTTTGTTGAAAAAGACATGGAAACTTTGCAAAAGAAAATTGATTTGGTAAAGGAAGCGTATGAATTATTTTGACGAATCGCCAAAAGAGGAATGCGGCGTGATTGGAGTTTTTGCTCCGAATGAAGATGTATCGCGCATGGCGTTCTTCGGATTGTATGCGTTGCAACATCGCGGACAAGAAGCGGCGGGCATGGCTGTTGCGGATGGGCATGCTATTTCAATGCACAAGGGCGTTGGGATGGTTTCACATGTGTTTACGCCAAATGCAATGACAGAGATGAAAGGTCATTACGCGATTGGGCATACGCGTTATTCAACGACGGGTTCTTCGATGTTGCGAAACGCTCAGCCGTTTATGATTGAAACCATTAACGGTCCGCTGGCGTTGGCGCATAATGGAAATTTAGTGAATTCATCAGAGTTGCGAAAAGAGTTAATGGAACAAGGCGTGGGCTTTTCATCGTCATCTGATACCGAAGTGATGACGATGATGTTGGCGCGCAACGGAGGCAATACTTGGGAAGAGCGCATCAAAACCGCAATGACAAAATGGGCTGGCGCGTACTCCTTAGTGATTTTGACTCGTGACTGCGTCTATGCAGCGCGCGACCCGTGGGGGTTTCGCCCGTTATGTATTGGGCTATTGCCAAGTGGCGGTCATGCCGTCGCATCGGAAACAGGAGCATTACAGACTTTGGGGTGCGAAGCAATTCGCGACGTGAAACCTGGCGAGGTGGTTTCATTATCAAATAGCGCCTTGAAGGTGATGCAGGCGTTGCCATCTGTCAAACCTTCGGCGATGTGTATCTTTGAGCATATTTATTTTGCAAGACCAGACCAGACTTGGGATGGGATTAATGTCCACCATGCGCGGCAGAGACTGGGAGAGGAGTTGGCACGAGAAGCAATGAGCGGATTGGAAGCGGATAAGCGGATAACAGATGAATTTATGGATGTGGTGATTCCTGTGCCCGATTCTTCGATCCCTGCGGCGATTGGGTTTTCACGGGCAACGGGAATTCCGTATAACGATGGGTTTATCAAGAACAGATATGTCGGGCGGACGTTTATTGAGCCAACAGATTCGTTACGGAAGCGCGGCGTGGCATTGAAGTTTAATGTCATCAACGAGAACGTGCGCGATAAGCGTGTGGTGATGATTGACGACAGCGTCGTACGCGGCAATACGACAGGTCCGTTAATCAAGTTGTTGAAGAACGCTGGCGCGAAGGAAGTGCACGTGGCAATCACTTGTCCGCCGATCGCGCATCCGTGTTTTATGGGCGTGGACATGGGCAGGCATGAAGACTTAATTGCTCATAATCGGACAGTGGAGCAGATCCGCGAGCATGTCGGCGCAGATAGTTTCCGCTATCTCTCTGTGGCCGGGATGATGAAAGCAATTCAGCGCAAGGATGGGTTTTGTCAGGCGTGTTTTACGGGGCAGTATCCAATCCCTGTGGATTTGTCTTCTGTGAAAACGGGATTTGAGCGAGGAAACGAATCGAGAAGCGGCTAGCGGGTGCTGTCATAGAATAACGGACGAGTGACCGGATAGAGAGATGAAGAGGTTGAAAGTATGAATGTGTTAATCATCGGTTCGGGCGGGCGGGAGCATGCTTTAGCGTGGAAGGTTGCTCAATCTCCGCGATTGACGAAACTTTATATTGCGCCTGGAAACCCTGGCACAAACTCTTGTGGCGAAAATGTTTTGATGGATGTTTCAAAACACAATTCAGTAATCAATTTCTGTACAGAAAAACGGGTTGATTTGGTGATTGTGGGGCCAGAAATTCCGTTGGCAGAAGGGTTGGTGGATTCTTTATCAGATGCAAAAATCCGCTGTTTTGGACCGAATCGGGCGGCGGCGCAGATTGAATCGTCTAAAGTTTTCGCTAAAGATTTCATGGCGCGGAATCAAATCTCAACGGCAAGATACGCCTCATTTTCTGATTTTGAAGAAGCCGCTGATTACATCCACACAATTGATTATCCAATTGTGATTAAGGCTTCCGGCTTGGCGGCAGGCAAAGGCGTAATACTGCCAAAGACTCTGGAAGAATCAATTTCCGCGTTGGAAGCAATGCTGGTCAAAAACAAATTTGCTTCGGCAGGCGCGGAAGTGGTGATTGAAGAAAAATTGATTGGGCAAGAAGTTTCATTAATGGCGTTTTCGGATGGCGAACATTGTTTGCCAATGATACCCGCGCAAGACCATAAGCAGTTATTGGATGGAGATCATGGAGCGAACACAGGAGGTATGGGAGCGTACGCGCCCGCTCCTATTTTAACAAGTGAATTGTTAAATGAGGCGATTGAAAAAGTATTACAACCAACGATTGATGGAATGCGAAATGAGGGAAGAAAATTTATTGGCGTGTTGTATGCAGGGCTGATGTTAACGAAGGATGGTATTCGCGCGCTGGAATTCAACTGTCGTTTTGGCGATCCTGAGACGCAAGTTGTACTGCCATTGCTCGAAACGGATTTACTAGATATTGTAGAAGCCTGTATTGACGGCAAGTTAAAAGATATGAATATCAAATGGAAAGATGGCGCGGCGGTTTGTGTGGTGTTGGCAAGCAAGGGCTATCCTGAAAAAGCAGAGAGCGGAAAATTAGTGATAATCAAGGAATTGCCAAATGATTTGATTTGCTTTCACGCAGGCGCTAAATTTGATGGAGACAACATCGTCACATCAGGCGGGCGTGTATTTGGGTTAACTGCCTGGGCAAAAAATCTTGAACACGCTATCGAAAGAGTTTATTCTCATATTGATAAAGTGTCGTTTGAAGGCGTGCAGTATCGGAAAGATATTGGGAAACGGACTTTGGTAAACGGACTCTTTCACGGATTCACGGAAAAGAACGGACTTTTATAAACGGAATGAAATGGACTTGATTATGGCAAAAGAAAAAACTGGATTGGTAGCAACGCCATTAGACGATTTGACTTACAAAGTTAATGGTCTTGCTATGCAGGTTGTGCGAGAATTGCGTTCAGGGCATAAGGAAGAATTTTACCAACGTCGATTGGTTGAATTATGTCGAAAAGCAGGCCTGAAAGCAGAGATGGAAAAGCGCGTTGAGGTTTGGATCAACGAATCTTTAGTTGGGTATCTTTATCTGGATATATGGGTTGAAAATTCTCTCGTGGTCGAGTGTAAAGCCTTAAGCCATGACCTGACGAATCATGAATTACATCAAGTATTGGTTTATCTTGCCGCAACGGGAAGCCCTGTGGGGATGTTGTATAACTTTGGAAAGTCAACTTTGGAATTTAAAAGAATTCTCCGCCCTGTCAATATGCAAGATTGGCAAAAATATTTATACCGTGTCATTTGGACTCCGCCAGACGTAACCCTTCCGCGCGAAGATTCAATATCTCCAAATACCCCTATTCGTTTTTCAGTCATCAGCGATTTTGCTAACGAACCTGCCGTTATTCCGTCCGCTCCAATCCGTGATTCCGCGACAGAGTCCGTTGACAAGTCTGTTCCCGTCCGTGATTCCGCGACAGAGTCCGTTGACAAGTCTGTTCCCGTCCGTGATTCCGCGACAGAGTCCGTTGACAAGTCCGTTCCCGTCCGTGATTCCGAGACAGAGTCCGCTTATCAATCTTCTGGCGTGGATATTGACGCAGGCAACCGCGCCGTTGACTTAATGAAAGATGCCGTCAAATCAACGTATAACGCTTCTGTCTTAGCGGGAATCGGTTCTTTCGGCGGATTGTTTGACATCTCTTCCACGAAAGAGATGAAGTCTCCCGTATTAGTTGCCTCCACAGATGGCGTAGGGACAAAAGTTAAACTCGCCGCATCCGTTGGGCGCTTTCGCGGCATCGGACATGACATCGTTAATCACTGTATCAACGATATTCTCGTGCAAGGCGCGAAGCCATTATTTTTTATGGATTATTTTGCAACATCAAAATTAGATCCCAAACAAACAGCGGAAGTTGTGACCGGTATTGCGGAAGCGTGTAAAGAATCTGGCGTGGCATTGCTTGGCGGTGAAACTGCGGAAATGCCTGGAGTGTATCAGCCAAATGAATTTGATGTTGCAGGAACAATCGTCGGCGTGGTGGAACGAAGCGCAATTCTTCCCAGAAAAAATATCCGTGTTGGCGACGTTTTGATTGGATTAAAGTCTAGCGGGCCTCACACCAACGGCTATTCGTTAATTCGCAAAATCTTTGCGGATACGTCATTAGAAACACCTATCTCCGAACTTAATTCATCGCTTGCAGATGCTTTGCTAGAGTCTCATCGTTCGTATTATTCGCTTCTTTCTCCAGTCTTATCGCAAATCAAAGGGCTGGCTCACATCACCGGCGGCGGATTGATCGAAAATCTCCCGCGCATTTTGCCAGAATATATAGACGCAAATATTCAATTGGGTTCATGGGATGTTTCGCCCTTATGGAAAATGATTCAACAAACAGGCGAAATTGACACGCGCGAAATGTACCGCGTTTTCAATATGGGAATTGGAATGATTTTGATCGCGGAGAAAGAATTTGTTTCGTCAATTCAAGACCAAATCCCTGAAAAGACTTTTATTATTGGTGAATTAATTCAAGGCGCAAAGAAAGTAAATCTTATAGATTAAGAGTCCGTCCTGTCCGTGAATCCGCGACAGAGTCTGCTTATAAGGAATTATCTATGCCATCCTCCCTCCCCCTCCGTTACGGAGCGAACCCTCAACAAGCGCCCGCTCGCGTGTTCATGCCGTCTGACGTTGAATTACCAATCGCCATACTTAATGGTTCGCCAGGGTATATCAATTTATTAGACGCCTTGAATTCATGGCAACTTGTTCGCGAATTGAAGAATGCGCTCAATATACCCGCCGCCGCTTCATTCAAACACGTCAGTCCTGCGGGCGTTGCCGTAGCAACTCCGTTATCCGACGTTTTGAAAAAAACATATTTCGTAGACGACCTCGAGCTTTCCCCACTGGCAACTGCCTATGCGCGCGCGCGGGGCGCAGACCGTTTATGTTCCTTCGGCGATTTTGTTGCGCTATCCGATACTGCAGATGTTTCTACTGCAAAGTTAATCGCGCGTGAAGTATCCGATGGCGTGATTGCCCCCGCTTATGAAAAAGACGCGCTGGAGATTCTCAAAGCAAAGAAAAATGGCGAGTATGCGGTCATCCAAATTGACGCGTCGTATGAGCCGCCTTCAAGTCAAGAAATACGCGATGTCTTCGGCATTCGCTTTGAACAACATCGTCACGACCGACTCGTTACGCCCGCGGATTTCACAAACATCGTCACTACCAAAAAAGATTTACCCAATTCTGCAATTCGCGATTTAACCATTGCGTGGATAACGCTCAAATACACTCAATCCAACTCCGTTTGTTTTGTTGCGGATGGTCAAGCCATCGGCGTTGGCGCGGGTCAACAATCGCGCGTGCATTGCGTGCGCATTGCAGGTCAAAAAGCGGATTTATGGCGGCTACGTCAGCATCCGCAAGTTTTGGATTTGCCTTTCCATGCAAATATCAAACGCCCAGACCGCGACAACGCTATTGACCAATTTTTACGCGATTATGTAACTGATAATGAAAAAGCAGATTGGACGAACATCTTCGCTCGCGCTCCCCGACAACTGACTCCGTCCGAAAAACGCGAGTGGCTCTCCAAGCTTGACTCTGCGACTCTTGGTTCGGACGCCTTCTTCCCCTTCCGCGACTCGATAGACCGAGCATCAGCCAGTGGCGTGAAATATGTTCTAGAGCCAGGAGGTTCCAATCGCGACGATGCCGTCATCCAAGCCGCTAATGAATACGGCATGACCATGATATTCTCTGGTGTTCGTCTCTTCCATCATTAAACTGATCGCTGATGACTGCTCTTTCCCGCCTCGTCATCCTCATCTCTGGCAACGGCACCAACTTACAAGCCATCCTCGATGCTTGCAAATCCGGAGAACTTCACGCTCAAGCCATATCCGTTATTTCCAACAAAGCAGATGCTTATGGACTCATCCGCGCAAAGAATGCAAATATCGAAGCGATACATTTCGCAAAACTCGAAACCGAAACAAGGCAAGCCTACGACAAACGATTAGCGGATTTAATAATCCCAAAGCAACCTGATTACATCATCCTCGCAGGCTGGATGCGGATTCTTTCCTCATCCTTTCTTTTCTCATTTCCAAATCGCGTCGTCAACCTTCACCCCGCTTTACCAAACACATTCCCAGGCACACACGCCATCGAACGCGCTTACGAATCTTATCAAAAAGGAGAAATCAAACAAACAGGCGTCATGGTTCACCTCGTCCCCGACGAAGGAGTAGACAATGGACCCGTCTTAGCCAAACAAGAAATTGATTTTATAGAAAACGAATCGCTTAAAGATTTTGAAACTCGCGTCCGCCAAACCGAACATGAACTTTTAATAAAAACAATAAAGGAATTAATCAAAAAATAGAAATTATTTCCAAAAGCCCGTTTCCATCCGTGATAAAGTTCGTTTACAAAAGTCCGTTTACAAAAGGAACCCAACTCATGCCCATTGCCATTCTCTCCGTCCATAACAAAACTGGAATCGTTGATTTCGCCAAATCCCTCGCCTCTCTCGGCTGGACTTTGCTCGCCTCTGGCGGCACCTCAAACTTGCTTCGCCAAAACAACATTTCTGTCACCGAAGTTGCGGATTACACTAACTCCCCCGAAATACTCGGCGGGCGCGTCAAGACTCTCCACCCCGCCATCCACGGTGGATTGCTCGCCCGCCCAACAGACGAAGATCATCAGCAGCTCCTTACCCTCGGCTGGGATTACGTTGACCTCGCCGCAGTAAATCTTTACCCCTTTGAGGAAACCATCGCCAAACCCAATGTCAGCTACGAAGAAGCGATTGAAAACATAGACATCGGCGGCGTTACATTAATTCGCGCCGCCGCAAAAAATCACGAAAGAGTCACGCTGATATGTGATCCTACTGAGTACAACTCTGTCATACAAGAATTACAATCAGGCGGCATTTCTGCCAAAACCCGCAAGAAACTTGCAGTCAAAGGGTTTGCGTCCACCGCACAGTACGACAATACTATTCATAATTACTTGAATCGGCATTCCAATTCTTAACAAGTCCGTTTTAATCCGTGAATCCGTGAAAGAGTCCGCTTCCCAAAGTCCGCTACTAAAATCCACCACCCGAAAGGAATCAAAATGAACGAAGAACTATTCGACCGCCACAACTCCGTCACCTTCAACGACGCCCTCATCGTCCCAGGCTACACCGAAGTATTGCCGAACGAAACAGATATTAAAGTTCAACTCACGCCAACCATTCAATTAAATATTCCCATTCTCTCCGCCGCAATGGTGATGCAAAGCGTGCCAGGCTTCCATAGCTTGCTTTGAGCCAGTCCCTTTTCATTGTATGTTTGTGAAAAACTGATGATATATAAATTGGCGTGCTTTATGTCACCTGTTTGAATGAAGGGATATTCACCACCATAAAGTGAAGGCTCAATTCTAGGGCGGTTTTCTGATTACCTTACATAATGGATTCGGGACGCAGATGAACGCTGATTTCGCTGATTCGAAAGAAAAAAATCTGCGTTTTCAGCGTGAATCAGCGTCCCGATTTTGAAAGTGTAAGGTAATCAGGGCGGTTTTTTGGTTTACTACCCGCCCGATATGAAGGGTCCCTTCTGTTTCTTTTCCTGCTTCAACTTGCGTTTCTCCTTCAGGTTGTGCTTGGGCTTCTTCTTCTGTTCCTTGTTACCTTTATCTTTGCTACCGCTTTTGCCAGTCATGTGACCATCTCCTTTCGTGGGTGAGGGGGGATGAGATTGATTCCGACACGGGGAATTTTACTACTCAATTTGGTGGGGCTTCAGAGGTGAATGAAAATCACCTTGTGGTGGTTTTCGGTGGCGTCTTTTCCAATCCAATGGCGGTAGTGTTTATTGGAGGTCTTTTGTATCGTGAGTAAGTTTTAACAAAAAATCAACCATGCTCGGCGGACATTTGTTTTGTGCTTGATTATGGAATACCACCAATCAGTGAAATCAAAAAGCCAAAGATGAGTAATAAGATAATTAACGCCCACCATAATTTGGTTCGAACGTCTGGGAACCCCAAGAGAGAGCCTAAAAGCCCAAGAATAGCAATGCGTGGAGTAAAGTTCAAACCCTCCCAGTAGACAATACTTAAAATTGTTCCGAGGGTAATTCCGAACAGTGCATAAGCCAGATTCTTAGGAGATTCGCCAAAAACTCCTCCAATTGCCCCAATAAACAAGCTTACGAAAACGCCAAAAGGCAACCCTATGATAAGGAATAGAGTAAGCGCATACCGAGACGGGTATTCACCGATAACTAGAAAAAGAATGATTGAGAACACTGTGATCCAGATAACCCCATATGAAACTTGCTTCACTAAGTCTGAACCAGAAACAGCACCGAAATCAAGATCAACAGAAAAATTGCGAGGCTCAAAATCTGTGAATATGAATTTTAGGAAACTTCCCAAGAGTATGATTGCAATACCGGTCAGGGTCAGGCTAAGTGCAAAACTCAGCCAGAAGAATATTTGAAAAAAAACATTCTGTGGTAAAGGTTGGATTCCGACCAAGTGAAATAAAGAAAAAATAACCTTATCCCACCATTGGCGTATGTCAAGTATGTCCAATACAAAGCCGATGAAAGTCAAGCCAGTGCCTATAACAACAATCCAATTCTTGAACAAATCCCGCGTCATGATAGCATCCATTTACCCGTTTGATTATTCGTTGAGAAAAAGACAATAGCAAAGTCTTATTCGTCCCATTGTAAAGCGACCGCGAATGTTTGTTGATTCTCTACAATAAATTTTAGCACAGCCACCCCCCCTGTGTGCAAGCCTCACTCCCTCCGATACTCCACCGCAAACGCGGGGATTTCAATCCCCGAGATCGAAATTTTCAACTCGCGCGCTTTGATGTTGGCTTCGACGGGGATCATATCGAACGCGTCCTTCGTAACCAGCACTTCGCCCGAGGCGGCGATGTCTTCTCCCATTTTGGAGGCGCGGTTGACGGGATCGCCGAAACAGTCTTCATGTCCGACCACGAGGATGCGTCCGTAGTCAATGCCGCAAGCGATGTGAATGTCGAGATCGTCCGAGGTGAGCAGGTTCGACGCGGTGAACGCGTGTTGCATTGCCACCGCCGCGTTCACCGCCGCCAGTGGATTCGGGAACACCGCAAAGCAGTTATCCGCTTCGTATTTGATCATCGTCCCACCGAACGACTCGACGATGGGGCGCGTGGTCAACTGCATCCGTCGCACCATCGAAAGGTAATGCACGATCCCATATTTGCGCGTGAGCAGTGAAAAGCCAGACATGTCCAACACGAACACCGCGAACTCCTCGCCGTAGCCGTCCCACAATTTTTGCTCCAGCGTTTTGCGGAGTCTGAATTCATCGGCTTGCGAATATTTGAGAAGCAGGTCTTGAAATTTTTTTGCAGGGCTTGCGCGTTTGGTTGGCATAAAAACCTCTATGATTTATGTCGTTGCGAGGAGGCCCGCGCTGAGCGGAGCGAGTGACAACGAGCGCAGACGAAGCGTAGCCGACGAAGCAATCCCCTCGCATCGAGGAGATTGCTTCGTCGCAAAGAGCAAGTGCGCTCCTCGCAACGACATTTTCACACATTATATATCACCCGCCTCATCCGCCATCCTTACAACTCTCGGTGTAAATTTTCCAACCACGTCCACCAGATCGCTTTGCGCGGCGAGCACTTTATCCACGGGCTTGTATGCCTGCGGCGATTCGTCGAGTCCGCCGCCGAGCAGTGTGACGCCGCGCTCTTTGAGATAGTCATCCCGTTCGCGCTTGCTGATGGAATTCAGCGCGGCTCTCCGACTCATCAACCTGCCCGCGCCGTGGGAAGCGGACTCAAGCGACTCGCTCACGCCTCTTCCTCGGACGACGAAGCCTGCATCGCCCATTGAGCCTGGGATCACGCCCAAGACTCCCATACCTGCGGGCGTCGCGCCTTTGCGATGGACGATCACTTCACGACCGTCTGCAAGTTTTTCCCTCCACGCAAAGTTGTGATGATTTTCCACAACCGCGACTTCTTTCAATCCCACCGAAGCGGCGACTCGTTTATGGATGATGTAATGATTTGCGGATGCAAACCTGCCAGCCAATTCCATCGAAAGCCAATATTCCAGACCATCTGCCGAATCCAAATTCAGCCACGCGAGATGACGGACGCTCTTATCCAAGTGTTGCTGTTTCTCCATCGCAAGTTTGCTGAACCGTTCAGCGATTCGCGCGCCGACTCCGCGTGATCCGCTGTGCGAAAGTAACGCGAGATATTCGCCAGCCTTCAGCCCAAACATTTCCTCATCGAGTCGGAATGATCCCCACTCGACGAAATGATTGCCCGTTCCGCTTGTGCCGAGTTGATTCATGGCGGTGTCTTTCAATTTCCTGAGTTGCGCGGTGGCATACCATGCCTCATCGTCCAGCACGGCGTGTTGCGCGCGTTTCGCACCTGTCCATTTTGCGCCCATGCCGAAGGCGGTTTCGTTCATCAATGATTCTTCGAACATGCCTTTCTTCTGTCCGATGAGAATCGGCGAGACTTCGTAAATTGATAACCTCATGCGGCAGGCGATGTCCACGCCAACCGCGTACGGGATGACGACGTTATCCGTAGCCAGCACGCCTCCGATGGGAAGCCCGTACCCGACGTGGGCATCAGGCATCAACGCGCCAGTGACAGTGACAGGCAGGCGCATGGAATTTTCCATCTGCTTGATGGCTTCCGCGTCAATCTGGTCGCGTCCCCAAATGGGAAAGGGCAGAGGCGACTCGCGCAAATCGCTTGGCTGTGGTTCGTCCTTTTGATTCAAGCGGATGCATTCGCGCGCGAGGTTGGCGAGGGTTGCATTGGCTAAAAAGTCACCTGGGTTATTCCGAACCGCGTCCAACTGAGCGAGAACCGCGTCACGCTCCATGCCCTGCTCGATGAGTTTGTTGCCAGCGTCCTTCGCCAGCCCGATGGCTTTCCCATCCTGCCAGTTGTGATATTTCAGGATTTTTCCTGTGATGATGTCCATTTCATTCTCCATGTCGTTGCGAGGGCGCTCTTGCTCTATGCCCGAAGCAATCTCCTCACTGCGAGGGGGTTGCTTCGTCGGTCTTCGTCTGCGCTTCGCTCCGCTCAGACCTCCTCGCAACGACATAGATGGGTTCAGGCGGCGCACAACCCTCATCGAACTCGATGGTTGTGAAAACTTCCGCTTGCAAGACCCAAACTCCGTTTTGTGTTCGTTGCCATTTGGCGGAGTACACGCCTGAGGCGTTCACTAATTGACCATTGAGGGTGTAACTGCCTTTCCAATTTCCAAGTTCCTCCGCCAAGCCCCATGCTTCGTTGATCGTAATTTCACGCGGCGTACGGACGTATATCGCCGTAGGGTCGGATCGAAACACAGACGCCCACCGCGCCGCCTCTTCCTCCGCGCCGTGATTTTGGTCACTGCGACCCGTGACGATGTGATACGTCGGGGCAAGCAATGTGCGAATAGCTTTCGCATCTTTCTTTTCTATCGCTTTATTGAATCTTTCGCGTGCTTTGCGGATCATTTCATTTGAGGTGGGCATAATTATTTCCTGTTTCATGTCGTTGCAAGGAGGGCGCTCTTTCCGACGAAGCAATCTCCTAATCTGCGAGGAGATTGCTTCGCCACAAAGTGCAAGAGCGTGGCTCGCAACGACATGCATTTAACTTTCTTCCAACTTCCACAACTCACGCATTTCTTGACTTGTCGTCAATAATTCATCGAGCGTGCCTTCTGATTCTACCTTGCCGTCTTTTAGCACGATGATGTGATCGGCGCGGCGTAGGAGCGGACGGCGGTGGGATACAACCAAACATGTCATATCTTTGCCTGATTCGAAGATTCGCTCCCAGAGTTGACGCTCGGTTTCCACGTCGAGGGCGGAGGAGAGATCATCGAAGACGACGAGTTCGGGTTCGCGGATGAACATTCTTGCGGCGGCGGTGCGCTGCATTTGCCCGCCAGAGAGCTTGACGCCGCGCGCGCCGACCATCGTTTCGAGATTGTCGTCGAGTTGCTCGAGGTCGCGGTCCATCACGGCGAGCTTTGTGGCTTCGTAGATTTCATCGTCGCTTTTGTTCATGCCGAGCAAAATATTATTTCGCAAGGTGTTGCTGAACAAGCGCGGGACTTGCGCCGTGTACGAACAGCGCGGCGGGATGAAGAAGTTGCCAGGCTCATTGATTGTGTCTCCATTCCATTTTGTTTCGCCAGAGTCGGCAGGGAGCAGACCAAGCAACGTGCGGAGCAGAGTCGTCTTGCCAGAGCCGATGCGACCTGTGATCACTGTCAATGAGCCGCGTTTGATTTTCAGCGAAATGTTTTCAATGCCATTGGTTGACGCGGGGTAGTGAAAAGTCAAATGGCTTGCGACCAGCTCGCCCAGTCGGTCTGAGGCGGTTTTTGTCGCGTACGTCACATCTGGCAAGGGCGCGGAAAAATCCACCGTGCTGTGTTCGACGAGCGCAGTCAGCGGCGCGTTTTCCATCAGGCGATACATGCGTTTAACGGAGACATCCAGTTGCTTGTAACGCGCCCACAACATGCCCGCGAAAGTGGTGAGGTCGCCCATGCTGTTGAGGAGGTACACAAAGAGCGAAAAATCGCCGAGGGTGAAGTTGCCCGTGCGCATGGATTGACCGACGAGGATGAGGATGACGCCCGTGCCGAGCGTGGACGTGTTGCGATAAATTGAGCCGAGGACATCGTCGAATAATTTTTCGCGGACGGCGACCACGCGGCGCTCGTCGTTGATCTTGTGAAAATGTTTCGTGATGTTTTTCTCGGCGTTGGCAACTTTGATGGCTTGCACCGCGCCGAAAAATTCGCCGATGAATCCAGAGACGTTGCCCGCGGCTTGACGCGACGCGGCACGATAATGTTCGATCCGCTTTGTGGCGATGTTTGCCACGATGCCGACGAGAATGAGGGGGATCAACGCCATGACGGTGACCGACACGCTGATCTGTGCCATCAAGTAAATCGAATAGGCGATGATGCCCACGCCGACGAGGATGTCGTTGACGAGAATCACAAACAGCGGGATTTGATCCACATCCGTTTTGAAACGGCTGACAGCTTCGCCTGAGGAATCAGGGAGTTGCGATGCGCCTGGTCGTTTGAGGATATGTGTCAGCAAATTTTTCCGCACCAGTGTGTTCATCTCGGCGAAGATCGGAACGTCGGCGTAATAAAAGCCGTAACCGCCGACGACGCGCCCTAGCCACGCGGCGATGAGGAATGCGACGATTGCCCAGATTCCAAACGTCAATGTCGCTGTGCCTGTGAGCATGTCGAAGAAGGCTTTGATGATGAGCGCGGGCGCGACCTGCATGGCAAAGCGGAATAGTCCGACGCTGACGAGGTCAACGAAGTCGAGCCACGGGCGGAATCGAATCATTTCCCAGATCACTTTCCACGCGGGGAGGGAGGGGGTGTTGAGGTCTTGTTGTGTGAGGGTTGATTCGGACATGATAATTTCCTATTTCATTTTTACATCGGTGGTCGAGTAGGGCGTAGCCCGTATCGAGACCACCACGCCGTAAAGAAATTTTGTAACAAGAGTTTGTATGCGTACCTGTGGTCTCGATACGTCCTTCGACTTCGCTGCGCTTCGCTCAGGACTACTCGACCACCGAGGTAGCCACTACGCCAGCACTTCTTCCATGCCTGTTTGTAGCAACCGATAAAACCGCGAGGACGAATCAGTGGCGAGTTCTTTGCGGTTGCCGTATTCGAGAATGTTGCCTTTGTCGAGGATCAGCACGTTGTCGGCGCGGTGCAGGGTGTCGAGTTTGTGCGCGATGATGATGGCGGTGCGTCCCTTCAACAGTTTGTCAATCGCGCGTTCGAGTTTGACTTCGGTGGCAGGGTCGAGGCGGGAGGAGGCTTCGTCGAGAATCACCAAGCCTGGATTCTTCAGGAAGACTCTTGTAAACGCCAGCAATTGCGCTTCGCCCGCGGACAGTGATCTTGATCCTGTTTCGAGGACGGAGTCCAACCCTTGAGGCAGACTCGCGTACCAGTCGCCGAGCTCGAGATCTTCGAGGGTGGCGATAATTTTTTCGTCGAGAATCGTGCGGTCGAAGAAGGTCAAGTTTTCGCGGACAGAGGCTTTGAACAATTGCACGTCTTGAGTCACGATGGCAATGTCGCGGCGAAGCGATTCGAGATGATGTTCACGGACATCGGCGTTGTTGATCTTTATGCCGCCGCTGTTCACGTCGTACAAACGGAAGATCAATCGTCCGATGGTGGTCTTTCCGCTTCCCGTGCGACCAAGCAGACCTAAAACAGAAGCAGGTTGAAGGTCGAACGAGAGGCGTGTGAGGACGGCGTCGTCGCCATTGTACGAAAAAGTCACATCGTCGAATGTCAACTGAATCGGATGAGTGTCCACATCCAAGCCCGCTTCATTTCGGACACTTCGACTGAGCTCAGTGCCAGCCTCAGGCTTGAACGCCTTGAACTCGGTCAATCTCTCGACGCACGCGCCGATGGTTTGAAAACTTTCGATCTCGTGAGTCATCGCCCAGAAGGGTTCTTCGAGCAAGTTGATGTAATGCACGAAAAGATAGACCGTGCCGATGGTGATGACGCTCGCGGTGAAAAGCCAATAGCCGCTTACGATGGAAAGCAACGTGCCAAGCGTGAGCGCGAGACCCATCGCGTTTTCGATGATCCAGCGTTTGAAATGCGCTTTGCGATTATGTTTGAGAATCTCACCTTGGTGGCGGAACAATTCGCGGATGGAAAAACCGACCGCGCCGCTGGAGCGAATGTCTTCGGTGCCTGAGAGTTGTTCCTCGATGAAGCCGTAGTATTGCGCTTCGGCTTCACGCCGCGCTTTTTGATGCGGCACGGCGATATCTTTCACTTTGCCGAGGATGAAAATGGTGAGGAACGAATAGATCGTGAACGCCAAACCCGCGCGCCAATCTTCGATGAACAACGCGATGAGAATGCCGATGAGGAGAAATCCGTTGGCAATCAGATTTAACGCGAATTGCGAGAAGAACGTCGCCAGTTCGGTCACATCGCCGTCAATCCGTTCGATGAGTTCGCCAGGCGTGTGGTCGTTGTGGAATTTCATGTCGAGATGCAAGGCATGTTCGGCGAGCTCGGCGCGGAGGGCGTTGGTGGCTGTCCACGCGACGTTTTCGCCAAGCCATGTGACTCCAATCGCGACGACTTGTTGGATCAACGCGATACCAATGAAGGCGAGCGCGGTCCATGTGAGGGTTTGCAATGCTTCGCCCGCGAGCGCGGAGTCAATGAATCGACGCATGATCTGAGGCGCGAAGATGCGAAGCCCGATACTGCCGAAGAGTAACGCGGCGAGCAGATAGAACCGTCCGCGTTGGGGGCGGATGTGGGAGGATAAAAGATTGTAATAAGCAGAAAAAGAAAGGTTCATGGTTCACCAAAATTATTTACCGCGAAGTTCGCTAAGAACGCTAAGATTTAAAAGGTTTTCTTCGCGACCTTTGCGCCATTTCGACAAGCTCAATGCAAGGCTTAGCGGTAAAGTATTAAAAGCAATAAAAAAGCCACGATGCGAGGTGCACCGTGGCTGGGAAGACACAGGGTTAAACCGTTATAAACGGTTAGCAGGCGTCGTCTTGAGCCTGTCGAAAGGCGCACTTCGAGAAGGTATGAAGTTTTGGATGGGATCGTTTTTCGTTCGTAACATCATCGGTCGTGCGCTCCTTTCTTGAGATTTGATTGCGTTCGGAGTTTACATGAGAGGGGGATGAGTTGTCAAGTGGGAATTTTGATTGGCAGTAAAACTTGCTTGTTTCTTGGAGTCAATTATCGCCAGCGATTGACTTTAGATAAAGTTCTTCAACTTTTTTTCTAGCCCATGGCGTCCTTCTTAGGAACTTCAAACTTGATTTAATGCTTGGGTCATTGATGAAGCATTGAATTGTGATTCGTTTTCCTAACTCTCCCCAGCCATATTTTTCAACGAGGCGAGTGAGAATCATTTCAAGCGTGACGCCTTGCAAGGGGTTGTTGATTTGATTTTCCTTTCAACCGCTTTTCTTCTCGATCTTCGCCCATGTGTCTTTCAAATTCACCGTCAAATTGAACATGGATTTTTCAGGCGTCGAATCTTTATCCATGCACGAGTAGTGGCAAAATCCTAACCCTTATTTTTTCTGTTCACTCCACTCGTTTCGTGGACCATCAAACAGGAGGCGGAGATTGTTCAAGACGTTTCTGCCTAAAATCCCAACGGGGCGGTCAACGAGTAAGTATTCCCCGCTGAACTTCTTGTCCAGTACATACAACTCAAGTCGTACAGTTTTCAAGAATTTCCTATCGCCGTCGAAAACCTGCACTTCAAACCCCGTGCCTTCCTCGGCGACTATTCCAAGTTTCTCGACTGCCCCAGACGGTAGCAATGTTGCATCCGCGCCCGTATCAACCAGCATGGGAACATTGATAACAATCCGCCAGTTGTTGGATTACGAAGGGTCACATTGGCAACTGGCGCGGGAGGATTGTAATTTTCGGCGTCGTACTCAGGCATTCGGTTTTTCCTCGGTAACCGTCAACTTGAAGTGAACCGCATCCTCGCGCCGAACAAAATGCGGCGAAAGGATTTGAACGGGCTTCTCGCCGTCAATCGTTACGGGTAGCGCCTCGTCGGTGACAATCACGTAAACCGTTGCGCGCTCGGGCAATTGCGCGCCTTCGCGCAAAAGTATTTTTCCTTTTTCTACTATACCTTGATAGGTTTTTACGGTCATGGCGCACCTCTCCGAGGATTATAACCTTTTCTTCTCGATCTTCGCCCAGGCGTCTTTCAAATTCACCGTCAAATTGAACACGGGCTTCTCGGGCGTGGAGTCTTTGTCCACGCAGAAGTAGCCGAGTCGCTCGAGCTGATAGCGCGAACCAGCCTTAGGCGCGGAAAGATGCGGTTCCACGTAGCCCGTGAGAATCTCCAGCGAGTTCGGATTCAAACAATTGAGGAATCCATCATCGCCTTCTTCGGGATTTTCTTTTGAGAAGAGTCGGTCGTACAGGCGGACTTCCGCTTCTTTCGCATGGACGGCTGATACCCAGTGGATGGTGGATTTCACCTTGCGACCATCGGGCGAGTCGCCGCCGCGCGTGGATGGGTCATACGTGGCATGGACTTCGATCACCTCGCCCGCGTCGTTTTTCACGACATGCGTGCATTTGATGAAGTACGCATAGCGCAATCTCACTTCGTTGCCGGGGTACAAACGATAATATTTTGGCGGAGGCGTCTCGCGGAAATCATCCTGCTCGATGTAAATGACTTTCGAGAACGGAACTTTGCGTGTGCCAGCAGTCGGGTCTTCGGGGTTGTTGACCGCATCCATCTCTTCGACTAAATCTTCGGGGTAATTATCAATCACCACTTTCAATGGACGAATGACAGCCATGCGGCGAAGCGATGTCTTATTGAGGTCTTCGCGCACGCAGGCTTCAAGCAAAGCAACATCTGTAACGCTGTAATTTTTCGCGACACCGACTCTGCGAATGAAATCGAGGATCGCATCCGCAGTGTATCCGCGCCGACGCATCGCGCGTAACGTGGGCATGCGCGGGTCGTCCCAGCCGTTGACGTGATTCTCTTCGACCAAGCGGCGAAGTTTGCGTTTGCTCATCACGGTGTAATTCATGTTGAGTCGAGCAAACTCGATCTGACGCGGCTTGAACACATCGAGTTGTTCCAGGAACCACTCATACAGCGGACGATGGTCTTCATATTCGAGCGAACACAACGAATGGGTGATGCCTTCCATCGAGTCGTTTTGTCCATGCGACCAATCGTACAGCGGATAAATTTTCCACTTGTCGCCCGTGCGATGATGTGGTGTGTGAAGAATTCGATACATGGCGGGGTCGCGCAGGTTGATGTTTGGGTGTGCCATGTCAATTTTTGCGCGCAGGATCCGCGAGCCATCGGGGAACTCGCCGTTCTTCATGCGTTCGAGCAAGTCCATGTTCTCTTCCATGTCGCGGTCTCGGAACGGAGAATTTTTTCCAGGCTCTGTGAGCGTGCCGCGATTTTTACTCACTTCTTCGGGCGTCTGATCGTCCACATAGGCTTTGCCCGCCAGCACAAGTTTCTGCGCCCATTCATACAACAGATCAAAATAATCCGACGCGTACGTTACCTTCGCCCATTTGATGCCAAGCCAGCGCGCGTCCTCTTCGATGGCTTCCACAAACTCAGTCTCTTCTTTGGCTGGGTTCGTATCGTCGAATCGCAAAACCAACTCGCCGCCATTTTCCTTTGCGATAAGATAGTCAATCATAAACGCCTTGACGTGTCCGATGTGGAGGTAGCCATTCGGCTCAGGCGGCAGGCGCGTGCGGACGTAGTTGAATCGTCCGTTTTTCAAATCTTCTTTGACGGCTTCGCGGATAAAATCAGTCGGTGTGGATTCTTCAGGACTCATTCTCAGTCTCTTCTCTTGGATGAAATACTCACTTCACTTCGACAAGCTCAGTGCGGGCTTTTTCGACGTTCAGCCTGATTCGGCTTGGGAAACATTTTTCCCGCTTGCGGCGTCAACTGATTATAACAAACGCATATCCTTCCGTCATTGCGAGGAGGGCGTTGCCCAACGAAGCAATCCCCTCGCAGTGGTGGAGATTGCTTCGCGGCGCGAGATGCCACTCGCAATGACGGTGAACGCAGCTTACCATCCTCTTCGGAGGCTGACATGATTAAGTTCTTGACGCAGTTGTACTGCGTCAAGGCGGGCGACAGTGCAACTGTCGCCCGAACTTTATGAAGTGTTGAAAATTAAATCTGGAGGCTGACATGACTGTATCAAACGAAAAACAAGAAAAATTTCTCGGCGCGTATTTCGACCGCGATGCGGTTCTCAAACTGTCGCGCTGGGCAGACATCCTGTCGTGGGTCACACTCACGGTTTACGTGTTGACGTGGTTGTTTCAAATATTGTTATTCCTTTCCCAATATGCCAACGGCATGATGGGAGACAAAGGAATGGGATTCTTGATGGGCTTGAACATGATGTCCCCGTACCTCACTCAGTTGCTCCCCGGAATTTTCTACTTCTTTGGTCTACAGGCTGTATCCAAAGTTCTGCTCATCATGTTGGATGTGGAGGATAACACTCGTCGCGGCGCGCGCAAGTAGACTTGCCCGAACTATCCTGCCATGCTACAATACCGCCCGCTGGAAAATTGAATTGGGGAGTCGTCCAACGGCAGGACACATCCCTCTGGAGGATGGTATCTTGGTTCGAATCCAGGCTCCCCAGCAAAAAAAAGACTCTCGCAAGAGGGTCTTTTCATTTCAAAAGAGGCATATTCTTCGGAACTATTAATCCAAAATACGAAACTTTAGAGTACAACGGGGGTTTGCGCTACATAGACAGTAAGGAGTATTGAGATGACGCTTGAAGCAACAAAAACAGAATCGTTTTACGATCGCCCAAACGTTACAAAGGGCGTAATTGACATTGGCGCGGGCATTCCGTTCGGGATGGAGCCCGTCAGTAACCCTTCCGTGGGTATTGGCGGCGTGTATGGAACATGGGGAGAAAGTTTTAGTAACGAAAACCTTCACTTCTTCATCGAAGAACGGTTGGGTCACCCGCTCCCTGCCGCCGAGAAATTGAATCTCTCTGATCTGGGGTTTCGTAGCCGGCACCATATTCCGCTTAACCTGACTCCCGATGAGCATTCCCGCCTCGAGATCGAGGTGGGGGCGAAATTTCTGCGTGAGGCGATCAAAGCCTGCGACTGGCAGCCCTCCGAAGTTGAGGGAGTTTTAATCGGCATGAGCGCGCCGCTCTCGTCCGATTACCTTAACCAGATTTCAAGAGCCGCGGGGATTCCGGAGAGCGCGCTCAAAGTGGCCACTCATAAAGCGTGTGATGGGTCCACAAGTTCGCTTCATCTCGCGTTGAACCCAACATTGCCTGAGAACCTGCAATTGCACCAAAACATCGCTGAATCGTTATATGGGAAGAAGGTGCTGGTCGGTGGAATCGAAGGGTTGAGTCGGTTTGTCGGCTCGTCGCATGACGCGAACGCATTACAGTTATTTGGGAATGCCGCCGGCGTGGTGGGGGTTATCCCCGGCAAAACCATGAGATTAATTGCCGGTAAATCACATGAAGCCTTTGACGAAGACGGCGTTCTGCAAGTGCAAATGTATTATCCCCATTCCAAACAAAAAGCGGATGGCTACAACGTGGATGTAACCGAGCCATCGGCAAATAATATCCGTGTGGCGGGTTTGATGCACGAACCTCATGACGGCTCCTCTATTGCCATGGCTGGGCCGATGGGCATGGTCAAGTTATTCGTGCGGACAGGCGTGCAGGTGGTGCGCGATGTGTACGCGGCATACCAGACGCGGCTTGAGGAATTGGGCATGGCTGGGAAGTCGTTCGCTGTGGCGATCGTTCATCACGCCAACTACAAGATCAATAAACTTAAAGAAAAACACCTGCAAAACGACGGGATTATCCTGCCGATGCCGTGGTTGTTGAGTGATTTTGGGAATGTGAGCGCGGCTTCCAACATGATCGCTTTTCTCAGGGAATTGCCGCAATTGAAGCCATTCGACCATGTTCTGATCGATGGTTTTGGCGCAGGCACCTATTACGATACGCTGGCAGTGGAGTTGGGGGGGTAGATCAGCCAACCGCTGGCAGGGCAGTTGTCCCTGCGAATGACGCGTTGTCGTCTCTCAACATCCCGCCGAAAGACTGGCGGGATGTTGTTGTGTAACATCTTTATATTTCAGGCGTCCTGTTAGCGGTATGCATATCTAATGATTCAAGAGCACGCGCGGACCATGTATCGAACCAAGCCGAACCAGGATGTTGTCCGGTTGCTTCTGCGGTTGAAGTCCTATGAAGAGAAGGAGTATCCGCCACCCATGTTCACCATGAGGCGGACGACGTTTCGTTCGCTTCTGTTGAGCATTTTAGTGTGGTTGCGTAGAAGATAAAAGGACACCGAATGGTGTCCTTTTTGGTTTCGTTTTACCCGGCGATCGCTTTGGGCTTGAACCAGTTTTTCCACTCCTGGTTTTCCCATAAGACCAGGATGGGGGCGGCGATGAATATGGACGAATAGGTTCCGCTCATCAGCCCGATCAGCAGGATGGATGCAAATTCCTGAAGGGTGGCGCCGCCGAACAGGATGAGCGCCAGCAGAAGGAATTCGACGGTCATCAACTGGGTGTTGATCGAGCGTTGCAGGGTTTGGACGATGGAGTGGTTGACCAGTGTTTCGAAATCCAGGCGGCGATAGATGCTCATGTTTTCACGGATTCGGTCGAACACTACGATGGTGTCTTGCATCGAAAAGCCGATCACGGTCAGGAGGGCGGTCAGGAAGAGCGCGTCGATTTCCCAGCCTAACAGCAGACTGCCGTAGGCGGTGATGGCAAAGATGATCGCCACATCATGGATCATGGCAAGGATGGCGCAAACCCCGTACCGGAAGGCGTTTTGCACGCCTCGGAACGACCATGCAATGAAAAGCACCACGAGGAGCGACGAAACGATGACCGCGAGCGTTCCGCGCGAGGTGACTTGTTCGCCGATGCTTGGTCCCACGCTGTCGAACCGTATGATCTCCAGTTTGCCAAACTTATCTGTGAGCGCGGTAAGAACAGCATCGCGAGTTTCGTTTTGCATGAATTCGGACCGGATGATAAAACTGCCGGTGTCGCTGGTTTGCACCTGCGAGTCTTTGATGCCCGAGGCGTCGTAGACATCAAGGATGTCGCCGGGCGCCGGTTGCGCTGTGTCGAATTTCACTTCGAGCAGGCTCCCGCCTTTGAAATCGATGGAAAGGGGAATCCCACGGGTGAACAGAATGATCAAGCCGGGGACGATGATCAAGAGGGACAAGCCAAAAAGAATGTAGCGTTTGCCAAGAATATTCATGAGTAATTCCTAGATGCCAATCGAGCGTTCGTAGTTTGTTGGTTTGACGATGTTGAACAGAAGCGCGAGAAAGGCTTGGGTGACATAAAGCGACGAGAAAAGACTGATAATCACGCCGATGGCAAGCGTGAACGAAAATCCTTTGACGATCGTGGCGCCGAAGGAACTTCCGAACCAGAACAGGATAACCGCTGTGATCAGGGCGGCGACATTCGAATCGCGGATGGAGGGCCAGGCGCGCTTCCATGCCTGATCGAACGCCTGCCTCAGGCTTCGCCCGGCACGCAGTTCCTCTTTCAGCCTTTCGAAGATCAGGATGTTCGCATCTAAAGCGGAGCCGGTGCTGAGCATAATGCCGGCGATACCGGGCAGGGTGAGCGTGACGCCGATTAGTTTAAAGATGGCGTATAAAACGGCGGCGTATGCCAAAATCGACAGGACAGCCGAGAGACCGGGCAGGCGGTAGTAAATGATCATGAACAGGGCAACAATGATGAAACCAACCAACCCAGCCACGAGACTTTTCTGTAGCGAATCTTCACCCAACGTGGGCCCGATGATCCGCGTTTCGACAACTTTCAACGGGATGGGGAGCGAGCCGTAACGTAGTTGGACAGCCAGCGCGTTTGCCGATTCCGGCGTGAAGTTACCGCTGATGGAGCCCTGCCCGCCGGTGATTGCCGATTCGATGATTGGCGCGCTAATCACCTGCTTGTCGAGGACGATCGCGAGATACTTTCCGATGTTCGCCGAGGTGTGTTCGCCAAATATGGCCGCCCCTTCTTGATTCAGCACGAAATCGATCGCGGGTTCTCCCGTTTGGGTGACGCTCACGTTCACGCCTTGCAGTACTTTGCCGGTCATGATCGTGTGGAAGATCGTAGCGCCGTCTGCGGGAGTTTGCGGGGTGGAAGCGCCGGGGACAAAATCGGTTTGCAGAGCGCTTCCTTCCGGAGGGGCGTAATCCCCGGTGGCTACAAATTCAAGCAAGCCCGTTTGTTGAATAATATCGAGGATCGCGTCGGTGTCTTCCGCGCCGGGGAATTCGCCCACGATGCGCCGATCACCCGCCAATTGGATGACGTTTTCGCTGACGCCCAGGGCGTTGGTTCGGTTTTCGACGATGTTGCGGGCGGTTTCCATTTCATCGCGCGAAACCTGTACATCCTCAGCAAGGTCGGCTTCGAGCAAAACTTGCAAACCGCCTTGCAAGTCGAGACCGAGCCGGGGCTTCACATCGATTTGAACAAGAGGCGAGCCGTCGTCTTTAAAAGGGTTGGGGATCTGGATATTTTCGTTTGCGTCCACCCAGATTGCGAGCATAAGCACAAGGGCAATGAGTAAAAGTCTGTTGGTTAGGTTGCGAAGCATGCGGGTATTTTCTCCATCCAAGAAAATGTGGCGCACTCGCCGTCTCAGGCTTGGTCGCCACGCGGCGGTTATTATACTACCATCCGCCTATGGGTACACCCATTCGTTGAAAATATCATCCAGGTCGCAGGCGCAATTTTTTTCCGCGAGCGATTGAAGCGTTTCAGGCGTGGATATCTTCCACGTGAGGGTTTGTGCGTATTCCGCTAGAAACGCATCGAAGGCAGACTCGCCCATCGCGTCTCTGAGCGCGACGAAGAACAACGGTCCACGGCCGTAGACGATTCCGCTGTAGGTTGCGCCATCATATTCCTCCACGGGCAAGCCGATCGGGATAGTCTCGCGCGCGATCATATCCCAGCGAAACTCGAGCGAGCTCTTGAACCCTTCGCTTCCAGCGAGTCCGTATGTATCGATAAAATATTGCAAAGTGATAAATTGAGTCAGCGACTCGTCGAGCCAGGGATCGTCCAGTTGATCGTCGCCGACGAGGTTATAAAACCATTGGTGCCCCACCTCATGCGCGACCGTCGCCTCAAGGTATTCGTTGGCGAAGTCGTTTTCCTTATCATAGATCCACGAGGTGATGGCGATCATGCCGGGGTATTCGATGCCGAGCGCGAGCGTGGGGGTCGATACAAAATCGAGTTCTGTGTATGGATACGGCGCGTAGCGCGCGCTGAAAATTTTTATTGTGCGCGCGGCTGTTTCGACCAGATACTGCGAGCCTTCGCCAAAGTCTGCTGGGGTGTAACTGCGGATCAGGACGCCATCCGTGTTGATGGTCGTTTCCACGTAGTTCGGACTCGCCGCCAGATAAAAATCCCGCGCAGGACCGCTCGCAACAATCACTGATTGCGTCTGCTCAGCCTCCGTGAAGCCGACTCGCCGCCCGGAGGTGACCACTGTCACACCTTTCGGGGCGGTAACCTTGACGATGAAAAACGACGCGTCGGCATAAGTCACATCCCCTTCCTGCGGTGGGATTTCGGCATTCCACCCCTCATCATCAAACACAGATATCATCGGGTAGGCATGAGCGAGGGCGAGCACATCCTGGTCGTAGGCGAGCACGCCGTAATTCAACTCCACCGTGCGAGGCACCTCCACAGAAAAATCCATGCGGATCACAACGCTTTCCCCCGGCGCAATCGGCGCGACGATGGGGACGATCATCAAACTGTTTTGCAGGTCATAACGAGGCGTGGCTTTTGCATCATTCACAAGAAGGTTGGAGACCTCCATCTTGCCACCCAGGATGTTTGGAAACAATCTGAATCGCGCTTCATTTAACGGCTCGTTTTCAGTGTTGGTGTAACGGACTTCCTCAGAGCCGTTTACGTGGGAAAGGTTATCGGCAATAGCCATCTCGATATGGTACACCGTTGCGCCGTCCAGTTCACCCAATGCCCATTGAGCGGAGGGAACCAATCCATCTTTGAAGATAGAGCGATCATCCCATGGGGTGTCGAGCGGATCGGGAGGTGGGGAAACTTCGGGAGCGGGAGTCGGCGTGGGCTGGAACAATGAGCAGGAAAGGGCAAACAGGCTGAAAAGGAGGAGAGAAGCGATGCGGGGTTTCATGAAGGAGTCCTGTGGAGGAAATCCAAAACGGTTTTTAAAATTTCGGCTGGGGTCATTTTGTCGGTTTCGATGAAGAGGTTGGCATGGTCACGCGCGTGGGCGAGACGCCGCAGTTGTTCGGCGTGATCTTTTTCGAGCCAATCGAGTTTTCGGCGCGCCGTGCTGGTTTCAAAAGAGGCGTGGAGGTAGATCAGAATATCTGGCTTGGCGATGATCTGCCACATGGCTTGCGCGTAGGAATGTTCCTGCGCAATGTGTCGGCAGGTAAAGCCGTGTTTCTCAAGCCCGGCGATCAAGGTTGATTTGCCCGATCCGCACGGACCAACAACCCCGATTACCGGTTGCTTACTTGGAGGCTCCATCGTGTCTAAAAAACCTTGCCAAATTTTTTCATACGGAAACTCCATTAATCGGCAATCTCACCGTCATGCGACGGACGTTGTCCCCGATGTTCGATGAAAACTTCAACACCAACACGCTGATATCATCCGCCGGACGATCCTCATCCAAGCGGACCGCGTGAACGAGAAGCGAATCAGCCAGCGATTGCGGGCTGGGATCCTGATCCTCCAGCACAGACCGAATCGCTTCGCCGACATCCATCGGTCTGCCTCGCCGTTCCCCGGCGTGAGTCAGCCCGTCGGTGTAGATGACGATGGTCAGCCCGGCTTCGATGGGCAATTCAGTGATGAGTGGGCGCACATCGCGCGAGGTTCCGAGAGGAATGCTTTCCGCGTCGACACGGTCAATTGTTTCGCCGCGGCAAATATACAGAGGGGAGGGGTTGTTGCGGGTCAAGACGATGGTGCGGCTGTGCAGGTCGAGCGAGGCAATGTTGAGCGTGCTAATCACTTTCCCTTGTTTGTCGGTGAACAGCGCGTCGGAAGCTGCGCGCGCCGCCGCGCCATCGCGGACTCCTTCGGCGAGCAAACCGATCACCTTGCGGACAACCAGTTGCGAAACCGCTTTGGCGCCGCGTCCCGATGTCTGCCCATCGGCGAGCACGACGGACAGCCCTCCGTTGGGGCGTTCGACGACTTCGAGTGTATCCCCGCTTTCAGATATAGCGTATTTATTGATCTTGGCGACAGCGATCTGAAACTCCATGCCTTGATTTTACTATGGAGTTGATTGCGGTTAGTTATTTTCCGTCTTTACCATCGGAAGTGTCGCGACTGCGGTTTTCTCCGCTTTGCCGTAATGTACTACCATGGCGCTGGCGCCCGATGCGCGACCTGTTCATGGAGATTCCGATAACAGCCATCACGATCGCGATGAGTAAAATGATTATGAATGTTGTCGACATCGTTCCCAACTCCTTGTGTGGTTTTGTTATTCTTGGCCGAACACGCTTGAATTATACGATGAACTTTTGTCGAGACGCGCTTTGTGGTCGCATTAAATCCCTTACAAAAGGCTTTCATATCCGCGAAATCCGCGCGCCAAAAAACTGGTGGGTCGTTTCTTGAGAAAGCCATTTCGCTTGCAACATCCATCCTTGACGCTCCTACCTCCACCCGCTATAATCTGCCCGCTGTCGTCAAAACCGTAGCGCCAACCTGGGTCGGCGCTACTGAATTTATCAAGGAGAAAGACCAATGCCTCCACATCCAAAACGCAAGCACTCGAAGAGCCGTCGCAACATGCGCCGCGCGCACGATGCCTTGCAACCCCGCAACCTCACCTCCTGCGCGAATTGCGGTTCCCTGCGCCTACCGCACACGGTCTGCCCGAATTGCGGATTTTACGAAGGGCGTGAAGTTGTCGAAGTAAAGAAGGAAAAGAAAAAGGCTGAGTAAGGGCGAGGCGCGCTCGCCTGAAACGGGTCGTGACCATCACGACCCGTTTGTGTTTTAAACGCTATGAAACTTAATACTCAAACAACCGCATTCCTGTTTCCCGGTCAAGGCTCGCAAGCCGTTGGCATGGGCAAAGACCTTGCCGCGCAATACCCGTTTGCCCGCCAATACTTTGACGAAGCCGACGCGCTCTTCGGTTTCTCTCTCTCGCAATTGATGTGGGATGGACCGAAGGAGCAACTGGACGAAACGGTCAACACGCAACCGGCGTTGTATCTTCATTCGGTTGCCGCGTGGATGACCTTCACACATCTTCACCCAGATGCCCAGCCTGCCGCGCTGGCGGGACATTCCCTCGGCGAGTTATCCGCGCTGACCGCCTCCGGAGCTTTGCCGTTTGCCGATGGACTGAGACTCGTGCGCGCGCGCGGTGAATTGATGAAACGCGCCGGGGACGTGAACCCGGGCGGCATGGCGGCAATCCTCGGTGTGGATATTCCCACATTGGAAAAGGTTTGCGCCGACTCCAGCACAGCCGCCGAGATCGCGCAGGTTGCCAACGATAACTGCCCGGGGCAGGTGGTGATCTCCGGTCACAAACCCGCGCTGGAGCGAGCCATAACTGGAGCCAAAGCCGCCGGCGCGAAACGCGCGCTTGCGCTGGCAGTGAGCATTGCGGCGCACTCTCCGCTGATGGATTCGATTCAATCCGAGTGGAACGCGGCTGTAGACTCGTGCGCGATGACCGATCCAAAAATTCCTGTGATCAGCAATGTCCATGCGAAGCCAATGACCACCGCCAACGAGTTGCGCGCAGACATCAAAGCGCAGATGCAATCGCGCGTGCGCTGGACCGAGTCAGTGCAGGCGATGATGGGGAGCGGCATACAGGCATACGTCGAGGCAGGAAGCGGGGATGTCCTGTTGGGGTTGGTGAAGCGCATCGATTCTGCCACGCAACGATTCCCGCTGGGTAATCCGCAAGATTTTTCCGCGCTGGAGTGATCATGACCGATATAAAAACCCGCATGGAGAACGCGAAAAAAATAGTGACCGGCAACGTGTCTATGCTCGACATGCTCGAGACAGAGTCCGCCACCGAGTTGATGAATTGGGGCATCGAACTTGCGGCGCGGATCGCGCAAGCCACAGAAAGCATGGACGACACCGCCGCCGAGCAAAACATGGAGCCGCGCATGAAAGCCCTGCGGCATTTTCTGCGAGGCGCGGGTAATTGGGCGGCAGGACAATATGACGCCGCAACCCGCCCGGAATTGAAAAACAAAATGACCGAACAGTGGAAGACCATGCTCAGCGCGGATGCTCCTGCCGAAATCGGGAATCTGTTGAATCTCGTTGACGATAAAAAGAACACTCCCCGTCAATTAATCTTGAAATTAAAAGAATCGCTGACCCTCTCGAAATAGCATTCATGTCGAATCGGCGCAGGACGTCACAGCGTAACACGCTAGGGACACTCCTCGGATTGATCCTGATCGTGATCATCGGATTCATCACAACCCTGACCGGGTACGATGCGGGGAATGCGCCCTTGCCTGGCGCGGAAACTGCGACGAGACTCCCGCCTCAAACCCCAAGTGAATTTGCCCCTCCAGCGGATACCTTGATCGCCCCTCTGCCGTCTGTCCAACCCCCGGGCGGTTTGTGGTGGGAAGTGTATTTCACCGACCGCCTTGCCATCAACGATCCAGCGCAATGGCAGAACTCCATCGAGGGCGCGCTGATCCAAAAGATCAACGCCGCGCAGAATGCCATTCACATCGCCGCTTTCGAATTCAATCTCACGCCTGTTGCCGAAGCCTTGATCGCCGCCCGCCAGCGCGGATTGGATGTGCGCTGGGTGACCGATGATGAATTTGGACTGGAAGCGGATGAGGAGCCGGGTCGCGGTCAATTTTCGGCAATGCAAAATGCCGGCATTGAAATCCGCGCCGACAATCGTTCGGCATTGATGCACAACAAATTCATCATCTTTGATTATCAAACCGTGTGGACCGGCTCGACCAACCTCACGCAGAACGGGGTCTTCAAGCAGGAAAATAACGTGGTTGTTTTGCGCTCGCCCGAGGTGGCGGCGATTTACGAGCGAGAGTTTCAGGAAATGTGGGATGGACAGTTCGGTCCGAAGTCACCTTCGCAATTGAGCGAACAATCGGTCAACGTGAACGGAACGCAGATTTGGGTGGTCTTCACTTCGGAGGATGCCGCGCTGGAACAGGCGATCATCCCCATCGTGAATTTTGCCCAATCGAGCGTCCGCTTTTTGGCATTCAGTTTTACCGACTATCCGCTTGCCAGCGCCATGATCGAGCGCGCCCGCAATGGGGTGAACGTGGCGGGCGTGTACGAAAACGTGGGGAGCGACACAGACGCGGCGGAGTTTGACACGCTGATATGCGCCGGCATCCCGGTTCGGCGCGACGGCAACCCCGGTTTTATGCACAACAAAGTCATCATTGTGGATAGTCGCTTCGTTATCACTGGCTCGTTAAATTTTTCCACCAGCGCTGAAGAAAGTAACGACGAGAATGTTATCATCCTCGACAATCCCGAGATCGCGGCTCTGTACATGCAGGAATTCGACCGTATCTGGTCGCAGGGAACGGACCCGGAGCCAGGTTCTGTTGCCTGTCAGTAGTTTGACAGGTTTTGATAGGATGAATCTCAATTCCCCGGTAATGCGACGGTGTTATGATTAACGCGAGGGAAGTTCCCTTCAAACACCCTAATCAACCCCAAACTTTCGAGGTGACTTAATGAGCAACTCAAGAAATGGAAAAACTCCAGCCGAAAGCGCCGCGCTGGCTCGCCGCGCAGACTATGACTTGTCCAATCACAGCATCACTGGCTTGCGAACCGCCTACTGGAATCTGCCCACCGAAGGGCTGTACGAGGAGGCGGTTTTTCGTGGTGAAGGCGCAACGACGCAGGGAGGTCCATTTGTGGCTCACACCGGTAAACACACCGGCAGGTCAGCCAACGACAAATTCGTGGTCAAGCATGTTGATTCTGAAAATATTGTTTGGTGGGGCGGGAACCGCCCGTTCGAGGGCGCAAAGTTCGACGCGTTGTATAACCGCATGACCGAATATCTCAAAGGGCGCGATGTCTTCGTGCAGGACGTGTACGCCGGCGCCGACCCCAACTATCGCTTGAATGTGCGCTTCGTAACAGAGGAAGCCTGGCACAGCATATTCGTTCGCAATATGTTCATCCTGCCGGACACTTCGGACGAAATCAAAAAATTCATGCCGGGTTTCACCATCGTTGATGTGCCAAGTTTCAAAGCAGATCCAGCCAACGATGGGACGCGTTCTGAAA